>NC_010628.1:2724000-3420500 GCF_000020025.1 Nostoc punctiforme PCC 73102
GCTGCTGGGATGAAAAAAGCAGGGCGTTCAACAGCTTACATCTTCGGTGTGTGGGGAGGAATTGCCATCATTTCTGGTATAGCAGCACTTTTAGGCTATGCTTTGTTCAGTCATTTTTCACAAGAAATCATTGCCGCCACTACTGCGATCGCCGCAGGTGCTATTTTGGCAATGATTACAGACACAATGATTCCAGAAGCTTTCGAGCAAGCCCATAATTTTGCTGGACTAATCGTCGTCTTTGGATTTCTTGCTGCTTTTGTCTTGAGTAAACTCGCTTGAAATTCCAACTTCAACCGTCTCTTGTAAATTGTCTGTACAATCGCGCAATTAAGCTATTAAAAAATCAATCACAGAGGCGGCGAATCCAGTTAATTACTATATACGCTTATTGGATCGCTCAGGAAAACTTTTTGCTAGTGGAGGCATGGAATTTGACAATTTACCGATTACCTCAAAATTACAGTATTGGCAAATCTTAACAGATTCTTCTGGCGCTCGATACCGCGAAATCATTTTGCCTTTGTATACTCAAAAACAAGTTTCGGGTTATCTACAAGTGGCGCGTAGTATCACTGATTTAGACCAACATCTGGCTTATTTAAGATTAGCTTTGGTGTTGGGATTACCAATTTCGATGATTTTCGTTGGTTTGTCTAGTTGGTGGTTAGCAGGAAGGGCAATGCAACCTGTATATCTTTCCTACTAACAAATACAACAATTTACTGCTGATGCTGCCCATAAGTTTCGCACACCTTTAGCAGCAATGTACTCTACTATTGAAGCTGCTATCAAGTTACAGCAAGAACCAAAATCCAATGGTGGAATTTTAGATGTACTCAAACGCCAAAATCGGCGACTATCACAATTAGTAGGAGATTTGCTGTTATTAACGAGGATAGATCAAAAACAACTAACAGGAGAATATCAGTCTTGCTGTTTGAATGATTTAATTAGCGACTTAATTGAGGAATTAGCATTTTTGGCTGTAGAAACTAAAGTAAATCTCTCTAAACAGGTGCAAGTCTCAGAAAAACTGTATGTGATGGGAAATGAAGAACAGCTTTATCGCTTAATTTCCAACTTAATTGCCAATGCAATTCAAGCTACATCTAGCGGTGGAAAAGTCACGGTTTTTTTTAGAAAAGAGTGAGCTTTACGCCATGATTAAAGTTGAAGATATAGGAATTGGTATTGCTGTTGAACATCAACAGCGAATTTTTGATCGCTTCTACCGAGTAGATCGCGACCGCTTTCGTACCTCTGGCGGTTCGGGTTTAGGATTAGCCATCGCAATCGCGATCGCCAGAGCGCATAAAGGCAATATTCACGTTCAAAGTCAACCTGGGCTTGGTAGTACATTTACAGTTCAACTTCCTTTTTCATCGTGATTTCTGGAAAAAATGTTGCTATCTAGTGCATTATTTATCTTGATAACGATATTCTATGCTAGGTAAGTTGGTGGGAATAAACCAAATTATATTACGAAACATAAATATGCTTAAAACTCTTACCAAGGACAAAGGACTAATGACTAATGACAGTCACCGCCAGTTAGCTTTAATTACACCGACTTACTTAAAGCTTTTGTTTAAAATCCAGAATCTAAAATCATTTGATTTGGAGGAGTTTTGATAAATAATATTCGCAATCGCTTTAGGGGTTTTAAGCGCAAAAGGGTTGAACCATCACAACTAAAACAGTTGGTACATGAGTTATTGGAGGAGTCTAGTCTCGACGCAACATATTTGATTTTGATTATTGGCTCATGTGCGTTAGCGAAGCTCCTCCGAAGGAGATCGCTACATTTGGTCTACTTGCCAATAGCACTGCTGTAATTATCGGCGCAATGATTATCGCACCTCTGATGTTGCCAATTCGAGGTTTAGCCTTTGGTGCATTAATTGGAAATATCAACTTATTTCGTAAAGGCGTAATAGCAGTATTCTTAGGCACATTACTAGCACTTTTAATTTCTTGCAGTATAGGTTGGATCGTTAATCTACCTAGTTTCGGCAGTGAAGTGCTATCTCGCTCCAAACCTAACCTGCTTGATTTGGGTATTGCAGTTGCAGCAGGTTGTATCAGTGGCTACGCTAAAGTCAATTCAAAAATTTCTGCTAGTGTGGCAGGGACAGCAATAGCTGTTGCCCTTATGCCCCCAATTTGCGTCATCGGTTTAGGTCTAGCAAAATTTAACTTGTCACTCAGCTTAGGAGCAACTTTGCTCTATCTAACTAACCTTTTGGGTATTAGCCTTGCTTGTATGCTGACATTTTTATTCACCGGCTATTCTCCAGTCGATCGCGCACGAAAAGCGCTGCTATGGGCATTGGCTTTAACAGGTGCTTTACTAATACCTTTAACTGTGAGCTTTACTCGATTAGTTAGACAAGCAGAACTCGAAACCCATTTGAGAAAGGCACTCCTGAACCGAACTGTAACTTTTCAACGTTTGGAACTACTGAAAACTGATACTAATTGGCTGAGTAATCCGCCTCAAGTTCGCTTGAGCGTTAGCGCACAATCACCTGTAACATCAAAGCAAGTAAGCCTTTTAGAATCGTTTCTTGAAAAAGAAATTGGGCAACGTTTTTCCCTGATTTTTGAAGTTAGTCAGGTAAAAGAAGTCAGACGAGAAAAACCAGATTCTCCTAACAAAAGTCTAATAGACAAGGAAGAAAAGGAGGAATGAATAACGAACCTAGAGAATTAGAATCTATAAAACCAGGAAACAGCCGTAAAAGACGCAGATTAAGTTTAAAGGGTGAATTTGCTCTAGCTTCAATGCCAACGCTGACGATCCTAACGGTGCTAGCTCTGGTTGAGGTACTTAGTCGTCAGCGACTTTTATTCGCCTCTCTTGCTTCTAGTGCCTTCCTAATTTACTTAGACCCGCAACACGGCACTAATACAGTGCGGACACTTATCATCTCTCAAATGTTGGCAGCGGCCATTGGCTTATTCACCTACTTGGTTTTGGGGCCTGGGTATTTATCGGCTGGAAGTGCAATGATTTTGACAATTGTTCTAATGATATTGTTAGATGTCGTTCATCCTCCCGCAGTCGCCACTTCGTTGAGTTTTGCTCTCAAGGCGGGTAATGAAAACAATTTAGTTTTATTTGGTTTGGCAGTCGGCATTATTGCCACACTGGTTTTGTTGGAACGGTGTGCTTTGTGGCTACTGACACATTACAGTCGCGATTGATGTGACACAAGTTCAAAAACATGAGCCAAAAATAGTAAAATAATTTTTTATGTTTTCAACTAGTAAATAATTCTTATATTAAGTTGTGATAATTCTGACCATAAATCATAAAATATGAACTGATCCTACTATTCTAAAAACACTGAATTGTTTTAGGAAAATTATGGCATTAGATTCTACCACGAGCGAAGTTGTAATTGCAGAACAACTCAAGCAATTTCTACTAGTATTATCTGTCTCATTGGGTGTAGCAACACTACCACAAATTTTTAGTTGGTTGCGCCGCATTCCTTATACACTCTTACTAGTCATAGTGGGATTAGGGTTAGCATTCGTCAATGTACGATTGGTTAATCTCTCTCCTGAATTGATTCTGATGATTTTCTTACCACCCCTGCTGTTTGAAGCTGCTTGGAATTTGAAATGGTCAGACTTAAAGCGGGATTTGTTCCCTATTTGTTTGTATGCAGTAGTAGGGGTAATAATTTCTATTGCCGGAGTAGCAATCGGTCTTCATCAATTCGCTGGACTTGAACTTAGCATTGCTCTATTAGTTGGAGCTAGTCTATCAGCAACCGATCCAGTTTCGGTAACGGCTCTATTTCGGGAACTAGGAGCAAGCAAACGTTTAAGAACGCTGATGGAAGGAGAAAGTTTATTTAATGATGGCATGGCCGTTGTGGCTTTTGGCTTATTAGTTGCTCTGCCGTTAGGTAATGCCAAACTTGATTTACAGTCTGCTTTATTAGAATTTTTTCAAGTAGTAGGCATTGGTATCAGCGTTGGAGGACTAATTGGGTTTGGTATTTCCTATCTAACCCAACGTTTCGACTTACCATTAGTAGAACAATCCCTTACCCTGGTTTCTGCCTACAGCACTTACCTAATTACAGAATATTTGGGTGGTTCTGGAGTGATTGGAGTTGTCACCACAGCTTTAATTTTAGGCAACTTTGGCTCACGCATTGGCATGAACCCGCGCACGCGGTTTATTGTAACTGAATTTTGGGAATTTCTAGCTTTTTTTGTGAATTCGATTGTATTTCTCTTAATTGGCGATCAAATTCGCTTTGCTGTCTTAGGAGATAACCTAAAAACTATTGCAGTGACGATCGCAGCTATGGTTGTAGGACGGGCAGTATCTATTTATGCTTTAAGTAGTCTCAGCAACTGGTTAGCTAAATCCAACATTCCTTTATCTGAACAAACTGTATTGACGTGGGGTGGGCTGCGCGGCTCTGTTTCCATTGCCCTGGCCTTGAGTGTACCAGCCATACTCCCGCAAAGGGAAGAAATTATTGCTACAGTATTTGGAGTAGTTTTATTTACACTGTTAGTACAAGGCTTAACTACTCAACCATTATTAGAGAAACTCCAACTTTTAGGTTCGCAACCGCTACATCAAAAATACACCGAAGCAATTGCCCGTCAAGTCGCTCTCCAACGGGCGCTGGAATATTTAGAAACAACACAAAAGCGTCCCGGCATTCAGCCAGAGTTTTATCATTACCAGAAGACGCTGCTTTCAGGAGAAATTACCTTTTTGCAAGAAGAAATTGACAAGTTACTTGATGAATACCCGAATTTGCAAGAATTTACAACCGAAGAGCTGCGAGGGGAATTGCTGGCAATTGAAGCTGATACATACGCTGAGTTTGTCCGCGCAGGTAAGTTAAATAAAGAACTGTCACCTTTTTTGCAAACAACCCATGATGTCACAGATGGAAAGGAATAAGTGTATGTCTCATAGTAAGCGATCGCAACTTGACAAAATTGTAAACTTTTTAGGTTCTGTCTTCATTTGCTCCAGCCGTCAAAAATGCTATCCGTTTAAAGGCTCCCAAGACCAACTACAGGTAATTGAACGCTTACTTTAGTACCTGTCATGGTGTCAGATTCAATAGATAATTCTCCACCATGAGCATTGACGATACGTTTGCTAATGGCAAGCCCCAACCCAGTACCGCTTGGTTTTGTGGAAAAGAACGGCTGCGTTAGCTTTGACAAAACCTCTGAAGGAATTGGCTCACCACCATTGCAGACATTAATGCAGATTTTATCAAAAGACGAACTATCCACTTCCCATTTAATCGCATCTCCGGCTGAGACTGCCTCACAAGCATTGCGGACAATATTAATAAACACTTGTTTTAGCTTATCTTTATCTCCTAAGATTTTGACTGAAGGTAACGCTGGGATAAATTCGATTTGCCGTGAGAGTGCTTCTGGCATCTCGCATATTGGCATCAGTAATTCACAAATAAATTCATTCACATCCAATTCACACAGTTGCAATACCTGGGGTTTGGCATAAAGCAAAATTTCACTCAGCAGATTTTCTAGCCGACTAGCCTCACTAAGTGCCAGCGATAATCGTTCAAAAGCCGCTTCAGTCAGAACAGTTTTCTTAAAATACTTCAATCCCATAATCATTGTGGTCAGGGGATTGCGAATTTCATGCACAATCATCGCCGCAAATTCACCAATAGCTGCCAGCCGTTCCTGTTCTAAAAGTTTGGCTTGGGCTGCTTGTAGTTCTGCGGTGCGTTTTTCTACCTCAGTCTCCAGGATATGATTAAATTGGCACTGCTGCTGGTAAAGATGGTAATGATCGATGGCAGTAGCAGCACGTTCAGCGAACAATTCCACAATTTGGATTTCTTCTTTTGTAAATTCCCTCGCTTGCCGATGAAAAGAGCAAACAGTACCGAAGACTTGACCTTCAGTAGTTTGCAAAGGTATCCCTAAATATGCTCGATAACCTGGCGCAGGTTTACCATATTCTGGATTAGCCACAGCATCCTCAACAGCTAATGTGCGCCCAATTTGCAAAACTGTGGCAATCAATCTACCATGCAGTGCATAAACACGAGGTGTATCTTCGGACATTTCCAGACTACTCGCTAGAATAGTTTCAAACCCCTCTTGGCAAAAGGTAACAACCGTCCAATCAACTGCAATCAGTTCGCTGACTCCACAGGCAATGTTGTGTAAATAGCTACCTATTTCACCAGTGCGATAGTTCAAAGAGGATAAACGTGCTATTATCTGCCGTTCGCGCTGCCAAGGCTGTTGCAACAACATTTCTTCATCATCGGCTTTGCTCATGGATGCTTGTTGCATGGTTTAGCAAAATAAGTTAAAAAATCAAATATTAAATATTGGATTTTCCAGGTATTAACTCTGCACATCCTAATAATTTTGATGGGGAAATTTTACTAGATAAATGTGCTATTTATGCAGAAAAAGTATGAATTTTTACTTAAATAAATGTAAATTTTTATAACAAATAGCAAGCGAAAATCAGGTTGGTTATGGTCAGTGAAGCGAAACAATCCTATAGCCTTAAGATAACTTGACTTTAGTCTGCTTTATTCACAATGACATAGTTATAGTAAAAGTCAGAAGGGACACAAGGTCTTGTGCCTATACAGAAGTTTTGCTCTATATCTGGCTGGCTATAGATTTGAAAAATCATATCTGACAAAGTGACGTATATTTTTTTACATTTAATTACTTGTAAGATAAAAATTTAAATTTTGCTGAGAAATCTGTAAGAAGTTTCTAAGGGAAATATCAGTTTTTTAGATATCAATCCTTATCTATTCATAATTATTAGATAAATTATTTAAGCAATAATCAGTTTAAAGTTCAAGCTAACAGCTATATTGCTGATTGAAGCATTGAGGAATTGAAATTATGAAATTAAGACATTTATTAATACTGGGCTTGTCTTCTCTTGTCATGGTTGGCTGCGTCCCCGAAGTCTCAAAGAACCAGGCTAATGAAAGTCCTATAGCTGTGAATGCCTCTGTTCCCGTGTCTTCAACTCAGGCGAAACCGTTAGCCAACTCAGCACAATCTCCAGATTCAACTGCTATTAAGTCAGGCACATTTGTTTCTGGAGAACAAAAAACTCAAGGGAAAGTTAATATTACCACTAAAGACGGCAAATCATTTCTAGAGCTTGATGAGTCATTTAAGACTTCTGAATCAGGGCCAGATTTAGTAGTAATTTTGCATCGTTCAGATAACGTGATTAATTCAACTAAGCCACCATCGTATCCTTTAAAAAACGGAGATTATTTTATCATAGCTCCGTTACAAAAATATAGTGGCGCTCAAACATATTCTATTCCTCAAAATATCAATTTAGCAGACTATAAATCTGCCGCTATCTGGTGTCGCAAGTTTAATGCTACTTTTGGCGCTGCTAGTTTGAGTCAGTAAATATTAACCAACAACTGAAAAATCAATCACTAGGAGAAAGTTTATGAAACTAGAAGGAAAAGTTGCCCTAGTAACTGGGAGCAGTCAAGGAATTGGACAGGGAATTGTTCTCGGTCTAGCTCAAGCAGGGGCAAATGTGGTAATTAACTATCGTTCTCACCCAGAAGGAGCAGAGGATACTTTAGCAAAGGTGGAGGCGATTGGTGGTAATTGTCACATAGCTCAGTGTCCAAAATCTCATGGTTATACAGTTCAGGCAGATTTGGGCAGTGTCGATGAAGTACGCCAACTGATTGCAGAAAGTATTAACCATTTCGGCAAGCTAGATATTTTGGTAAATAATGCTGGCATTGAAAAACACGCACCATTTTGGGATGTCACAGAAGCAGATTACGACGCTGTAATGAATGTCAATTTAAAAGGTGTTTTCTTTGCCACTCAAGCTTTTGTACAACACCTGATTGAAACTAAAAGAACGGGAAAAATTATTAATATTAGTTCGGTGCATGAAGAACTACCATTTCCCAATTTCACAGCTTACTGTGCTAGCAAAGGCGGAATGAAAATGCTTGCTCGTAACTTAGCTGTTGAGTTGGGTGCTTTGGGAATCACGATTAATAATGTTGCGCCAGGAGCAATAGAAACTCCGATTAATACTAAGCTGTTGAATGACCCAGAAAAGTTGGGTGCGCTATTAAAAAATATTCCACTTGGTCGCTTGGGTCAACCGCAAGATGTTGCTTCTTTAGTGGCGTTTCTGGCTTCTGATGATGCTGACTACATTACAGGTAGCACTTTCTTTGTAGATGGTGGACTACTTTGGAATTATCAAGAACAGTAGGGAGGAAAAACTATGTCAGATTCATCCTTATTTATTCCAGTTATCCTTGGTACTTCTCGTCAAGGTCGCCAGAGTGAACACGTTGCTAAATTTATCGTTGAGCAGGTTGCAGCACGCGATCGCCTAGAAACTGAATTGATCGATATTAGAAATATAGCGATCGCTAATGATAATGCAGGTGAACCACTCAAAGACCCTCAATTTTCTGCAACTATGGAACGGGCAGATGGATTAATTATCGTTGTACCAGAATATAACCACGGTTATCCGGGTTTACTCAAACACATACTTGACACCTGCCTTAAAGAATACATTCATAAAGCCGTTGGACTGTGCGGCGTTTCCGCAGGCCCCTTTGGTGGTACAAGGGTAATCCAAAACCTCTTACCTGTGATGCGGGAGTTGGGGCTAATGACTATTTTCTATGACCTCAACTTTAGCAACGTTCAAAAACTATTTGATGAGTCGGGTAATTTGATTGACAAACCAACCTACATTCGCCGCATGGAAAAGTTTATGGACGAGTTAGTTTGGATGTCAACTGTCCTGAAATATGGGCGACAAGAAGTCAGCCTGGAGAAGAAAGATAGTATCCAAGTTAACACCCATGCCAGTAAACCCTGCCCGGAAATAGCTGCGCGGATGGGTGCAGATGCAATGGATACCGTCCTGCAAGTAAGTCGTAATGCCCAGACTGGTGAGGTGAAAGCTACCCCAGTTACTTAAGTTCCAATTTTGCTTGACTCTAGAACACCGATTCAGTAATAAAAAACGAGACTGAGATATCCAATTTTTACGCCTTTTAAAACCAAATTTTCGTTGTTACAACCCAAATAAACCGAGCTTTTTCGTCATAACTCTAAATACTAAATCGGTGTTATAGCGCCCTTGAAAATAGGGAAAATCAATAAAATTTTGTAATTATGCCACTCTCTTATAGACATCTCCGAAAATGAATGTAAAAGCCTTGTGTATTCAGAGCCAATACCCCATTTCTGGAGATTTATTATGCACAATCCGAGATTTTCAGTGCGTTAGGACTAATATCCATAACGCACCCTACTACCTTGGAACTATCAAGAGCAATAGTAATTACGAATTACGAATTACGAATTACGAATTATTATGATGCAGACACTACGGAAACATTATCCAGAATACTTGATGGAAGCTGCGGGACTGGGGATATTTCTAATTTCTGCTGTGGTGGTGACTACCTTGTTAGAACATCCAGCTTCACCAATTCCACAAGCAATTTCTGACCCACTTTTACGACGGTTTATCATTGGCGTGGCGATGGGATTAATCGCTATTTGTATTATTTATTCTCCTTGGGGTAAACAATCAGGCGCACATCTCAATCCGGTTGTCACCTTCACTTTCTTTCGTCTTGGCAAAATTCAACCGTGGGATGTTATTTTTTACATCCTGGCTCACTTTATAGGTGGATTACTAGGATTGCTGTTTGCTGTTGTGGTGTTTAGAGATGCAGTTACCAATCCATCTATAAATTATATTGTCACAATTCCTGGTGCGGGTGGTGCAGGTGTGGCATTTTTGGCTGAACTAGTGATTTCTTTTGGAGTAATGCTGATGATTTTGTTTGCATCCAATACCCCCAAACTAGCACCATTTACAGGCATATTTGCAGGAGTAATGATTGCAACTTACATCACGGTAGAAGCACCATTGTCAGGTACGAGCATGAACCCAGCCCGTACCCTAGCATCGGCAATTCCATCTCACAATTGGACAGCCATCTGGGTTTATTTCACTGCACCACTCTTAGGGATGCTCTTAGCAGCCGAACTTTATATCAGGCTGAAAGGAAAAAGGGCTGTAAGATGCGCTAAACTCCATCACCACAACAACAAACGTTGTATCTTTCGCTGTGGTTATCGTCACCCAGAAGTAGATAAAAGATGGTTGTTAAGCGACAAGTTACCTAATCCCTAGTCAATACAGTAAATGATAAGGAGGAAATCACCATGACAGTTAATCTCCAAGGAATATTACAGCAACCAGGACAAGGTTCTTCTTATTGGGTGCTTGGGGATTTGTACACTTTCAAGGCAGTAGGTGAAAATACTAGTCAAGCCTACGCTCTATTTGAAATTACCGTTCAACCACAAAGTGGTACACCTCCCCATATACATAGTCACGAAGATGAAGCTTTTTATATTCAAGAGGGAGAATTAGAATTTCAGCTTAATGAGCAAATAGTTTTAGCAACTCCTGGAACCTTTCTTCATTCTCCTAAAGGTCAACTTCACAGGTTTACAAACATCAGTTTAGAGCCAGTAAAATTGTTGTGCTGGGTAACGCCGGCAGGGTTAGAGAAGTTTTTCATAGAAGTGGGTGTGCCAGTTTCAGAGAGGATTTCATCACCTACTGTCAGTCCCACAGACATCGAAAAAGTTTTGGCTGCGGCTCCGAGGTATGGTCTTGAAATTATTCCTCCACCTGCTGAATCTTCGTAGATATAGTCCAACATCACTAAAAGTATTAGACAGGAAACAACGATGCTAGAAAGTCTGGGAAGAATTAAGAATCCATTAGTCAGAAGTATAGCCGCAGCAGCTACAGTTAGTTCAGTAATTACCTTATCTGCTGCTGTTGTAATTGGAGTAAGCAATGCCAAAGCTAAATCTGCCTATCAATTTGGTGTCTATTCCTCGCTGTTTGGAACAGCTAGTGGTGCAGTATTTGGCTTAGTTTATACAAACAAAGCAAGTGGAAACAAATCTACTCCAGACCTCAAAACATTAGATAGTCATGTTTGGCAAGATTGGCGAAATTTTGTTGTTGTTCGTAAGGTGAAAGAGAGCGAAGAAATTACCTCTTTCTATTTACAACCTGAAGATAAAGGGGAAATTACCAACTTTCAACCAGGTCAATTTTTAACCATCAAACTTGATATACCTGGACAGGATAAGCCTGTAATTCGTACTTACTCGCTTTCAGATTATCCTGAAAACTGTGAATACTATCGCCTCTCAATTAAGCGGGAACCTGCACCGAACGGATTAGATGTTATGCCTGGTATAGCATCTAATTTTATGCACGATCGCATTCAAGAAGGTTCAGTAATTTTAGCAAAACCACCAAACGGTAAATTTGTTTTAGATGTGCAGAAATCTATCCCCGCAGTGTTGATTAGCAATGGGGTGGGGATTACGCCAATGATTAGTATGGCGAAAGCTTGTAGTCTTCTTAATCCTACTCGTCCTATTTGGTTTGTACATGGTGCTAGAGACGGTAAATTCCATGCTTTTCGGGATGAAGTGAGGGAAATTTCTCGACAAAATCATAATCTGAATGTGCATTTTCGCTATAGTCGTCCTACACCTGAAGATAGAGGTAAATACCACAGTGTTGGTTATGTTGATGCTGCTCTGATTCAAGAGTTAGTACGACAAGAAGCTGAGTATTTTCTGTGTGGTTCTCCATCTTTTATGCAGTCCATAATGCAAGGATTAAAAGAATCGGGAGTACCTGACAGTAGAGTATTCTTTGAATCTTTCGGTAAACCGATGAAAAGTGTGTCTGAGAAACAAACTCAAACGGTAACTGGAGATGATAAATTTGCAGAAATTGTCTTTGCCAAATCTGGCAAAACTTTGACATGGCAACCTAGTGATGGCACTATCCTAGAATTTGCCGAAGCCAATGATATTAATCCACCTTTTAGTTGTCGTGTAGGTGTTTGCGGTACTTGTATGTGTAAAATCCGCGAAGGTGTAGTTGCTTACCAAGAAGAACCAACTGCAACAACTGATCAGGGTTCGGTGTTGATTTGTATTTCTCAACCTGGAACGTCAAAATTGGTGTTGGATATTTAATAAATTCCTCTAATAATCAAGTAATATCAAGCATATTATCTATCAGGCTTAATATCGGTACAAAATTTTATTAGAGGAGATATGAAATTGTGCAAGTTATCTCAGTCAACGTAGGACTTCCCCGTGAAGTGCTTTGGAAGGGCAAAACAGTTACAACTGGGATTTTTAAAGAACCAGTTGAGGGACGAGTGATGATGCGATCGCTCAACTTAGATGGAGATAGACAAGCTGATTTGAGTGTCCACGGGGGGAAAGACAAGGCAGTTTATGCTTATCCATTCGAGCATTACGACTATTGGCGGCGCAAGTTACCTGACATGGATTTGCCTTGGGGAATGTTTGGTGAAAACCTTACTACAGTTGGGCTGTTAGAGGATGAGGTTAATATTGGCGATCGCTTTCGGATTGGTAGCGCAGAGGTAATGGTGACTCAACCTCGAATGCCTTGTTATAAACTGGGAGTCAAGTTTGGACGGGCTGATATAGTTAAACAGTTTTTAGATAGCCGCCTAACGGGGTTCTACTCTTCGGTGCTGCAAGAGGGTCAAGTCGGAAATGGTGATACTTTGTCGTTAATCAGTCGAGACTCAAATAATGTCACTGTTGCTGATATTACCCGACTTTATGCACGGGAAACACACGACTTAGAACTCTTACACCGCGCCGTACAAGTTGAGGCTTTACCTACAGATTGGCGAGATTACTTTCAGCAGCAAATTGAAAAGTTTAAAAGATGAATTTCATTAATGTTATAATTAGTAATAAAACGCTCTACTTCAAAAAAATTATTACTTGCGTTTCACTCTCATTTAGTTCGGTTATACTACTTCGCTACTGCATTTAACTCTGCATTAAATATGCAGCAATCTCTCGATTGGCTATGCGTTGCATTTTAGTTTCTAAACTTTGTCTATCAATCGTTTCTATTGTGGCAAGTGAAGCACCTTTATCCTTCAACCATCTTTTAGCTGGTTCTGTAAAATATGACGTAGTTACGAAAAAGCCTTTATCAATTTTGTCTCCTGCTAAAGTTGCAACAAACTCCTTAACCTTTGGCTCTCCAACTGGATTAAGCTGTCTTTTAACTTGAACATAAGCAACTGTGGGAACACCGTCTATCTCTTGCCTTGCAATAATATCTTTACCTCCATCACGAGTTTTTTTCATCCTCTCAACAGTCCAACCTTCTTCAACAAAAATTGCAGATATAAAGTCTTCAAATTGATGGGGATCAAGTAAGTTTTCCATTAATATGTTTCTACGTAAAAAATAATTGCATAATAAACCAGGAGAAAGCTTCGTGATACCAACTCTTTTTTTCAGTTGTTTTGATAAACCAGCTTTTTCTTCAACCAATTTCCCTAGTTGGCAGTCAGCATTAAAAGGCAAAGTCCAAAGGAGCTTTCCCAGTGTTCTTGAATCAGCATTGGATGATTCCGTTATCTCTTGCTGTATATTTGCTGCTGTGTCACGAGTCCAATGATTTATTCGATAATTTTCTGTTCCATTTTCTGAGTATAAGTTAGAAGGATAAAACGCATAAGCTAGTTGCAAAATTTGAGTATTTTCTAAACATTTCTGCCATAGATTATGCAACATATCATCATATTTAAGCTTAATCATAGAATTAATCTCTGGAAAAAGCTTAAGCCACAAAAGTGCCATTTTTTCACGGTTACAGGGATTTTCTAAGTTCAGTAAATCACTTCTTCGCAGAAAACGTAGTACTTCTATGGGAATATTATCTTCATCCTCATCAAGAATACGTTTCTCATAGGGATGAAAGCCAAGCATTAAATCAAACTGATCAGAAATTTCTGGATCAACAGCAAACGAAGCAGTTATTTCTACGTATTTATGTTTTTCTTGATCGATGTGTGATGAAAACTTTACCATACTTTACTCAGGACAAAACAATTAGAGGCTTTGATATATGTAACTATGATAAGTGATGCTTATCTATGTAGACAGTATCTCATAGATAATATTCATTACAAGTACACTCTTATCAAAGTAAAACAGTTTAGATTACTAATAAAACTTAATATAAATTTTTCCTGAGTTTATCCTAGATTTTTATTTATCAATTCACCTAGCAAATTTTAATCAAAATATCAGCCCCATCTTTGATAAAAACGTGATACTCAATATAGCAAATTAATTAAAATAAAGTGCAGATATGCAGAGGGTGAGATGATGACAACTCCAACCCAAGAAGAAATCAGATTAGCAGAAGCCCAAAATCAGATAGCCCATTGGCGCAGATGGGGGCCATATTTAAGCGATCGCCAATGGGGAACAGTACGCGAAGACTACAGCCCCAACGGTACAGCCTGGGACTATTTCACCCACGATCAAGCCCGTTCTCGCGCCTACCGTTGGGGTGAAGATGGAATTTTTGGTATTTCTGATAATCATCAACGGCTTTGTTTTGCGATCGCTCTTTGGAATGGTGAAGATTCTATTCTCAAAGAGAGAATTTTTGGTCTAACTGGTAGTGAAGGTAATCACGGTGAAGACGTTAAGGAATATTACTTTTATTTAGACAGCACCCCCACACATTCATATATGAAAGCGCTGTATAAATATCCTCATGCAGCCTTTCCCTACTCCCAATTAGTTGTAGAAAATCAACGCCGAAATCGTCAAGAATCAGAATTTGAACTACTAGATACAGGTGTATTTGATGACAATCGCTATTTTGATGTTTTTGTGGAATATGCCAAGCATTCTGCTGAAGATATTCTCATCCAAATTAAAGTAGTCAACCAAGGTACAGAAGCTAGGACATTGCACCTGTTACCTACCCTCTGGTTTCGCAATACTTGGTGTTGGAATGGAGATGCAGATAAACCGACTTTAAAAGAGATTAAATCAGATCGTAGCTTCAATATCATCGAAGCATCTCACCCAACTTTAGGAAATAGGTGGCTGTATTGTCAAGAAGCAACAGAGGTTCTCTTTACAGACAACGAGACAAATTATCAGCGATTATTTGGTTCTCCCAATACCTCGGCTTATGTTAAAGATGGCATTAATGACTACATTATAAATGGTCAAAAATCAGCAGTAAATCCCGATAAAATTGGGACAAAAGCATCTGCTGATTATGTGTTAACAGTTGGAGCAGGTGAAACTAAAACTATTAAATTGCGGCTTAGTAATGCACCGAATTTAGTTGAGCCATTTGGTAATGAATTTGAGGCAATTTTTAGTCATCGACAACAAGAAGCTGGGGAATTTTATCAACGCATTACTCCATATCCTCTCAGCGAAGATATGCGAAATGTGCAACGACAAGCATTTGCTGGGATGCTGTGGAGCAAGCAATTTTATCACTATATTGTAGAGGATTGGTTGAAAGGCGATCGCAACACACCAACACCCCCAGCAGAACGGCAAAATGGTAGAAATCAAGAATGGTTCCATCTCTACAATGAAGATATTCTTTCTATGCCTGATAAGTGGGAATATCCTTGGTTTGCGGCTTGGGATTTAGCATTCCATACTATTCCTTTGGCAATGATTGACCCAGATTTTGCAAAGTACCAATTGGATGTTCTCACACGGGAATGGTATATGCATCCTAATGGGCAAATCCCTGCTTATGAGTGGGCATTTGGTGATGTTAATCCCCCTGTTCATGCTTGGGCAACTTGGCGCATTTATAAGATTGAACAGAAGATTTATGGGCGAACAGACCGACAGTTTTTAGAACGGGTTTTTCAAAAGCTGATGCTCAATTTTACCTGGTGGGTAAATCGAAAGGATGCTGAGGGGAATAACGTCTTTCAAGGAGGATTTTTAGGATTAGATAATATTGGCGTATTTGACCGCAGTGCATCCCTTCCCACAGGTGGACATATTGACCAATCTGATGGTACTAGTTGGATGGGTATGTACTGTTTAAATATGTTAGCGATCGCTCTAGAATTAGCCAAGACTAATCCTGTTTATGAAGACATTGCTACCAAATTCTTTGAGCATTTTCTCTACATAGCCGATGCGATGAATAAAATTGGCGAAATGGAAGCCAGTTTGTGGAATGAATCAGATGGATTTTACTACGATGTGCTACATTTACATGAACGGCAGATTACCTTAAAAGTCCGGTCAATGGTGGGATTAATCCCCCTATTTGCTATTGAAAGCATTGAACCAGAAACCTTAAAGATGCTTCCTGGCTTTAAGAAACGGCTGGAATGGTTTATCCAAAACCGTCCTGACTTACGGCAAAATGTAGCTTGTATGGAAACAAAAGGAATTGGTGCTAGAAGATTATTAGCAATTGTTTCACGGGATAAATTAAGAAGTATTCTGCAAAAAATGCTGGATGAAAGTGAGTTTTTTAGTCCTTATGGTATTCGCGCAGTTTCCAGATTTCATGCTGAACATCCCTATACTTTTGATGTTAATGGTTCACAATTTCGTGTAGATTATGAACCTGCTGAATCTAGCAGTGGTTTATTTGGTGGTAATTCTAACTGGCGCGGCCCTATTTGGTTTCCGGTGAATTTCTTACTAATTGAATCTTTGCAAAAATTCTATTATTACCTGGGCGATGATTTCAAGGTGGAATGTCCTACCGGCTCTGGTAAGATGATGACACTTTGGCAAGTTGCATGTGAATTATCTCAAAGATTAACTAGAATTTTCTTGCAAAATTCCTCTGGTCAACGTCCTGTTTATGGTGGGATACAGAAGTTTCAAAATGACCCGTACTGGCAGAATTTAATCTTATTCCATGAGTATTTTCATGGTGATAATGGAGCCGGAATTGGAGCCAGTCATCAAACTGGATGGACAGGTTTAGTTGCTCAACTTATTCAGCAATTTGGTGAATATGAAGCACAACATCAGGAACCAAAAATTGAGCAGGATAAAAAGGCGATCGCCATAGCATAAATCCGCCTAAATCACTGCTTTCATAACAGGAGATCGGGCTATAAGTCAATACCGTTCAGAATGAGCAACAAAATACTTGTAGAGACGGCGATTTATCGCGTCTCGAAAACCCAAAATTGTTACCAGTAGCCCTTAAATGAACCGTATTGGGCTATAAGTCTGTATCTCAAGCTTTTCTATATAGCGATTCTCATTGATGTGAGGCACACCCGTAGGGGCAATTCATGAATTGCCTCTATACCTTGCAATTTAACATTGTACTGCATTTGAATGGGAATCGCTATATCTCAATACAAAAATAACTCAAGGAGAGCAATAAATTGAGGATTCAACAAAAAGAACATTCTCGCTTTCGCTGGATTAATTTACATTCGTCTCAACTATCAATTCAGGAAGACACAGATATTATTCAAGGACTAAGCAATCAACCTAAAACCTTACCATGCCGTTACTTATACGATGACCAAGGATCAGAACTATTTGAGCAAATTTGTGAACTGCCAGAATACTATCCAACTCGCACCGAGCAAGCAATTTTAGAAACATCTGCCCTAGAAATCGCCCAAATGACAGGTTTATGTACCTTGATAGAACTAGGTAGTGGTAGTTCTCGCAAAACTCGCCTGTTGTTAGATGCATACAGTCAATTTCAACAAGAACTGCAATATTTCCCCATTGATGTTAGTGCCGGAATTCTTCAAACTACTGCTTTAGATTTGCTTCATCAGTACCCGAAATTAAACCTTTGCGGTTTAGCAGGAACTTACGAACAAGCGCTAGCACAGCTTCCACCTGCTGAATTTGAGAATCGAATGTTAATTTTTTTGGGGAGTACGCTAGGGAATTTAAATGAGCAAGAATGTAACGACTTTCTCACTCAAATTCAACGAGCATTGAAACCTGGAGAATTCTTTTTATTTGGGGTGGATTTGCAAAAGCCAATAGAAATTATCGAGGCAGCTTATAATAATTCCCAATCTATAACAGCAGCTTTTAATTTAAATACTTTGCACCATCTCAATCGACGCTTTCAAGGTAATTTTGAAGTCAACCAATTTGAACATTGGGCTTTCTACAACCCAGTAGCTCACCAAATTGAAATGCATCTACGAAGTCTCAAAAATCAAACAGCAGTCCTAGAAGCTTTGGATTATCAGGTTTCTCTCCAGTCTGGGGAAACAATTCGTACCGAAATATCCCGCAAATTTCATCTACCAACTTTAGTTTCTGTTTTAGAGAATCATGCACTCCAGCCATTACAAATCTGGTCAGATCCTCAAGGTTGGTTTGGGTTAATATTATGCCAACGTCAGATTACAACTCATGAATATCTATAAGCAGAAAAATACTTCTGCCCAAAGTTTTTATCGCCGAGTTGGGTTTGAAGATTGCTATCTAATGACAAAATAGCTGAATAAACTCGGTTCTTCGTCTATTAAATAAAGGAGTTCACAACCTCATGTCAATTCATAATTTTACTCCCTCCCGTCAGTTATTACGCAACTTGTCCATCATTTCGCTGACTTTTGTACTCCTATACGGTGCATCTCGTGTGATGCTTTCTGCTCCCGCCACTGATATCTCGAATGCTGCACCGCAGGGAAAGCAAGTAGCGGTTTTCGCTGGTGGCTGCTACTGGGGAATGGAAGCGGTTTTTGAGCATCTATTAGGTGTTTCTGATGTTGTTTCTGGCTTTTCTGGGGGTGATGCAAGAACCGCAGACTACACACTTGTCAGTGCTGGATTAACTAATCATGCTGAATCAGTGAAAATCACCTACGATCCATCAAAAATATCATATAACCAGCTTCTCAAGGTCTACTTTTTGGTAGCCCATAACCCAACAGAGTTAAATCGACAAGGGCCCGACTCAGGTAAGCAATATCGTTCGGCGATCTTTTTTGCTAACGATGAGCAGAAACAGGCCGCACAAGAATATATTGCTCAACTCAACAAATCGCGAGTCTTCGACAAGCCGATTGTGACAGAATTAGATCCTTTGAAAGGTTTTTATCAGGCTGCGGCATACCATCAGAATTATATAGTGCATCATCCGAGCGATCGCTATGTGGTAGTGAATGACTTGCCGAAACTGGCTAAACTTCAAGCAAAGTTCCCTGATATGTATAGCAAGTAAGGGGATTTACAGCATTCGACTTTTAACATCCCCTTGAACCAGTGAAAGATTAGCCTATCCTGTAAGACGCTCGTCCATGCTTCTCCAGATATTGCTGATGATACTTTTCCGCTCTATAGAATTGTGATGCAGGTAAAATCTCCGTCACAATTGGATTTTTGTGATAGCGAGAACTATTTTCAAGCTGCTCCTTGGAGGCTCTTACTAATAATTCCTGCTCTGGAGTGTGGAAAAATATCACCGACCGATATTGATAACCAACATTTAGCTCCTCGTGGTTTGATGCTGTGGGATTGTGCTTATTCCAAAACACATTTAGCAGTTGATCGTAAGATACTATTGCTGGATTGTATTCCACTTCCACTGCTTCAGCATGTCCAGTTTTGCCTCTACAGACATCTTCGTAGGTTGGATTATCAAGGTGTCCGCCACTGTAACCAACTGCTGTAGAAGTTACTCCTTTTACTTGACGAAATGCTGCTTCAACTCCCCAGAAACAGCCTGCTCCAAATGTCGCTTTTTGTAGATTAGCGTTTTGCATATTTTTGATAACTATTTTGTGATAATTTTAAATGAAACTCATCAAATCAGACAGATACTTTATAAGTAAATATTTTCTAAATCCTGCCTGATTTATTTTAATTATTACAATTACAGATTATCCTGATACGAGTATGATATAAAGCTGAATATTATCTAAGAATTGGAAAAAATAGTTAAATCTAAAATTAATATACTACTACAGTACGGCGTAAATAAAACACCCATTCCAAATCAATGAAAGGCTTGCAGTATCGGAATTACGAACTTGTACTGCCCTTCGACTTCGCTCAGGAACCGCGTAGCCGTACCACTTCGTGGAAGCAAGTACACGTAGCGTATCGTAGAGAAGTATTACGAATTACGAATTACGCCAAGCGGTACTAGCTTTTGCTAACTATAGGAATATTTCTTAGAATACTCACTATTTCAATTGGGTCTAACCGTTTAGTATAATCTGCATCAACAAAAGCATAAACGATTTTTCCGTCTCGATCGACTACAAATGTAGCTGGAATAGGTAGTTCAAAAGACTCATCTCCATTGTATCTAGGTAACACATGACCCTTTGACTCTAATATAGGTCTTAGATACTCCGGGATTTGAAACACAATTCCAAATTGACGAGCAATCATATTGCTGCGATCGCTCAATACTTCATAAGTTAGTTCATGTTTTTCTACAGTTGATATGGTATAATGAGTAGTCTGAGGTGAAATAGCAATTATTGATGCTCCTAATGTTTTAATTGCAGGTAATGCTTGTTGGAGTCCTGTTAGTTCCAACTTACAGAAAGGACACCAAGAACCTCGAAAAAAGGAAATAACCACAGGCCCACTAACTAGTAGTTTTTGTAATTCTACTGCTTGGCTGAAAGCATTAGATAGAATGAAATTAGGAATAATATCTCCTACCTTTAAAGTTTGGTCAATTATACCTGAAGAAATTAGACTTGTCGGGAAATAAGAGAGAATAGACAGCAGTGGTAGGGAAGAATGATGCTGAATATTGAAGGTGCGCTGAAGCAAGACCGACTGTTGAGGGCATTAACTGGGTTGAACCGGAAAGCATTTGATGCCCTTTTGCCCACGTTTACCACGATGTACCTAGATACTCAACAGGCCAAGCCTCGTCAACGTGGCCTGGGTGGAGGACGCAAAGCCCGCTTACTTACAGCCCAAGACAAATTGTTTTTCATCCTTTTCTATTTCAAATGTTATCCGACCTTCGATGTGGCGGGACTGCTCTTTGATATGCATCGCTCCCAGGCACATGAGTGGATGCATCGATTGCAGCCAATATTAGAAGCGGCTTTGGGACAGAAGATGGCGCTGCCGGAACGCCATCTCGAAAGCATTGAAGCATTTTTGTCACGCTTTCCAGGAGTGCAACGAGTGATGATTGATGGGACAGAACGCCCAATTGCGCGACCTCAAGAAAGAGAACAACAACAACAGAATTACTCCGGTAAAAAGAAACGTCATACGCGTAAACACTTGGCGGCAGTTGATGAAACCAAACGGGTCTTGATCTTAAGCAAAGCACGAGAAGGCAAACTGCATGACAAACGTTTTCATGACGAAGATGACATTGCAGGTAGTGTGCCTGATGAAATTCCGATTGAAGTAGACTCGGGCTTTCAGGGATTACAGAAGCAGTATGACAATCTCCATCTTCCTCACAAAAAGCCCAAAGGGGGCAAGTTAAGTGACCTTCAAAAAACGGAGAATCGTCAATTGAGTCAATCCCGTGTAGTTTGCGAAAATGCCTTTGCTGGTGTGAAGCGCTACAACGCCGCCAGTGTCATTTATCGTAATCGGATTGAAAACTTTGATGACCATTTGATGCTGACCGCAGCAGGATTATGGAACTTCTACTTGATGGCTGCTTAAGAGAATCCCAATTACAAGACCAGCATTGCCTCACTTATCTTTTATTTCCCGACAACTCTATTAGCTCATTTTTGATAGACTCTGTAAAATTCATCGTAATTTTCCTGAAAGTTAACTTATACTTTTATGTACCTTTCTAGCTGAAGGGGCGACATGAAGCCTATAAAGCTGACTGTATAAGCTTCATAGCTCTCATCCCTTGTAAATAATTCTCTAGTTTATGACGACTTAATCGCATTAAATCTTGAACTAAACTCCAACAATCACCAATGAAATTAACCCAGTTCTGTGCATAAAGACCGATATAAAAGTTACTATGCCTTCTGTGAGAACGTCCATATTCTTTGGGACGTGCCACATATTTTGCAATTCCTTTACTCTTAATATTCTGACCTTGTAATGTAGCAATAGTGTAAGCTAATGAGATGATTAAAACTAAAGCAATAAACCGCTTACCTTCCACATTTGTCTTCTCTAAATTGTAACCGCCACTTTTAAAATCTCTAAACATCTCTTCTATATCAAAGCGCTTTTGATATGCCGGAATCGCCGTTATTTTACTATTCATGTTAGTTAAAATAAACCATCCTTCTTTGGCTTTGTTTTGACGGTAATTCTTTTTCCATTTGCAAGCCACATTAAATCCCTTCACTTGTTTAGTTTTTGTTAGCGTTGCATCTGATACAAAAAAAGATGTTCCTGGTTTTAAACCTAAATCTTTTATTTCGCACCATAAATGAGCTTTCAACTCAATATTCTCATTTTTCTTGAGTCTCAAACAAAACTCAAACCCTTGTTCATCAAGCCATTCCGCCAAGCTCACTGAACAAAACTCTCTATCTCCTAACACTACCGTTTTATAGTTTTTAAATAAGGGAATTATCTTTGATAATGCCTTAGTTTGTTCTGATAAGTTACTACTACCTAATTTTGCTAAAAGCTTAAAGTATATCGGTATAGCTCTTTTTTGAAAAATTACACTAATCATTAGTAGATTTTTTCTTTTCCAATTCGTCCTATCAATTGCTAAATAGATTCGGTGATTTCCGAGGAAAGTTTGAGCTAACCATCGTTCAATTATGGGAAACCATAATTCTTCTATATTCAATATTGGTAATGATAGAAACCTTTGTAACTTCTTCCGTCTCGACTGGCATTGAATGAATAATGGTCGCGACTCTGATATTTTCTCTAGTTTCACATCTTTGATATTTTGTACTACGTTAATCACCAGCGTCAGAAATATTAATTCGGACTGTGAAAGTAAACTTTGTAGATGCTTCTGGTATAATTCAGGTAATATTTTCAACAGATAGGTCTTATTGACAATACTGACCTATCTTTTTTTACCATAATTCGCTCAACTTAATACAGCACAAAGGCTTTCGGGTGCTTGTCCCCCCTTCAGCCTTTCTAGAGAAATACTGTTGCAGTAAATTTACTGAAATAAGAAAAGTAGACCCTTGGATTTGCATTACTGGGATAATTGCTTTAGGTTCCAAGGCATGATTATCATCTACTATTCTTGTTGTTTTTATACACGTTAAGCCATCCGTTCAATGAGCCGGGAATAATCCGTTCAGCACAAGTGGCGCAAGTGTTTTCGTCGCTTAGTAGTTCGTACAATAACGGCTTGAAACTGAAGCGTTCGCGCTGTTCAATTAAAATAAGGGGACTGCCACCAGCTGTTCAGACGTTGCCAGTCAACTGCAACAACTTTAGACATAAATTACGAAACATAATCTTTAAGCGCGAGCTTCTTCCCACGAGAAGAATAATTGAGAATGTATCGCTAAGATGCAGAAACCACCCATGCCGAAAAACTGGATTATTAAAGTAGACAACTATTTTCATGCAAACCCCAATTGCATCATCGCCACCGCCCATGTGGACACGTTTCCCGCAAACCTACCCCTAGAACCCAACATCCGGGAACCTAACCGCAAAAGTGCGACATACCGACAAATCTTTGACTCTGTGACGACTCAACCAGAAAAATTCTTCTCTCGTCACAGTGGAATCGTTCTGTCAGCGAATAAAGTTAAGCCCAGCAAAAACAAAACCGAACTGGAGCTAGTAGTGTACCAAGGTAACTTTGCTAAGTAAAACCTCTAATTGGTAAAATAGCCAAAAACGGGGTGTAACATGGCAAAAAAGTACATTGTTGACTTGAATGAAGATGAAGTTTCCCAACTGCAATCGATAATTAAGAAAGGTAAGCATAAGGCAAGAACCATAAGCCGTGCAAACATTCTTTTGATGGCTTCCGAAGGAGAAACGGATCAAGCGATCGCTAGCATAGTTAGAGCGCATGTTGCAACAGTGCAACGAATACGAGAAAAATTTGTCATTGGAGGGTTAGATTTTGCTTTAAAGGATGAAGTTCATCCACCAAAACATAAAAAATTAGATGAAAAGCAAGAAGCATTTTTGATTGCAACAGCTTGTTCTAATCCGCCAGAAGGAAGAGTGCGTTGGACAATGCAATTATTAGCAGATCATTTAGTGAACGTTGGTATCATAGATTCAATCTCAGATGAAACAGTACGTCAAACTTTAAAAAAAATGAAATTAAGCCTTGGTTGAAAGAACAATGGTGTATTCCTGAAGTTAACGCAGAATATGTTTTCCGAATGGAAGATGTGCTGGATTTATACAATGAGCCTTATGATCCTAAACGCCCTGTAGTCTGCTTTGATGAACGTCCATACCAATTAGTAGAAGAAGTAAGACTTCCTTTGCCACCACAGCCAGAGCAACCTGAACGTTATGATTTTGAGTATAAACGTAACGGGACAGTAAATTTATTCGCATGTTTTCAACCCTTGGCTGGATGGCGGCATATCGAAGTTACAGAACGTCGAACTAAAGCCGATTTTGCTAAACAAATGAAAAATTTAGTAGATGTTTCCTACCGAGATGCCGATGTTATTCGTTTAGTAGTTGATAACTTGAATATTCATACACCCAATGCATTATATGAAGTTTTTCCACCAGAAGAAGCACGTCGAATTATTCAAAAGTTAGAGTTTCACTATACTCCTAAACACGCTTCTTGGTGAGCCAGTGCGTTGGGCGGGTTCCCCGACTTGAAGCAACTGGCGAACCCGAAGGGCTGAATCAGGTAGAAATCGAATTATCTGTTTTATCTCGCCAATGTTTAGAACGGCGTATTCCTAATGCAGAAACATTAACTTCTGAGATTGCCGCTTGGGAGAAAAAACGTAATCAGCAAAAAGCTAGTGTTTATTGGGGTTTTCAAACCAAAGATGCTCGCCGAAAAATGGAGCGTTTATATCCAAATTTAACATAGCAAAGTTAGCTTGGCAGACTACTAGCTTATTTAGCTACAGTAGAACACGCCCTAGCGGTGCAATATCTCTACGCCTACTATTCTGTAAATGCTCCAGCAGAGGAGCCGCCAGAGCCAGATTTGAAAACATTCCGCATTTGGAAAGGAGCTAATGAGGTTTTCAATATCGCTATTGATGAAATGCGCCATTTGCACTGGGTCAACCAAGTATTAAAGTTACTGGGAGTCAAAACGACTGTCAAACGCGCTGCTAAGATTGGACGCAGGTTTGAAGTACCCTTCTATTTGCAAAGTCTTACCAGTACTCAGTTGCAGTGGTTTATCGATGTAGAAGAACCTAGTCGCTCTACCTCAACTGGGTTGGATGGAATGTACGTTGGGATTCAGACCTCGTTGCAACAGCTTTCACCAGAAGAGTTAGACCCAGAAACGCAACGTCGGGCGGTGGAAATCATTAAGCTGATCATTGATGAGGGTGAAGGACACTATGTGCGTTTCAGTACCGCCCAGCAGAATTTGGCTTTCTATGACAATGCGGGTCGTGGTGATTTGCCAAAATATATTCGCGGCGGTCAGTGGAGTCAACTAAGCGATCAACCCAACCCGGAATTACCTAACAGTAATCTCTATGGTGTTCCCCATGTTGAAAAATTCGGCAGCGAAGGGTTCATCCTGCAAAAACAAAGTGACGCTGTATATTTAACGTTAATAGTGTTTTTGAAGTTGGCGTTTGCTATGCAAGATGAAAAAATTAGTGGTGCATCGCTACGTCAAGCAATTTCTTTGATGTTTAAGCTGAACGCAATCAATTTTCAGCTAGCAGAAAAGGGACTGACACCACTGTTTACCATTCCTAAATGGTGGGAAAGCGATCCTCCCGTTACATCGCAGGAGATTGCCCAAACTTTGTTAAATACAGCCAAAAAACAATTGTTGGAATCAGGAGTATTGCAAAGCCCTGCGATCGCTCAATTTGCCCAAAAAGCACCATTAACTGAATCAAAGGTGTTGAAAGAGCCGATTCTCTCTAAAGTTTTGCAGAAAGCCCACAATGAAAGCATTGATGAAGTGCTTGCACATTTTGATAATGCTATTTCCGAAACCACATTTCAATGAGTCAGTCTGAAGTTTCTTCCCTAACAACGATGATGTGAAGAAGGAAGCAGGAAGCATGTTAATTTTGAATTTTGAATTCGGAGCGAAGCGACGTGACTCGTGTGGCTGTTGTTGGCGATAGTTTGAGTGCTTATGCTGTGGCCGCAGTTTTAACTAAGCTGGGTTATAATTGCGATTTGCTATGTTACCCAACAAAATCTAACTTTTACGGGCCTTCATTAGTACTCAATGATGTTAGCGAAACATTGCTTTCCGAGCTTTTCCCGGATGTGAATCTGGGTGTTGACAGTCAACGTCTGACTCATCGTTGGGTGTGTTGGGGCACACAGCCAGTGCAAATAGAACAGCCTGCATTGGCGATTAGATCCAACTCTTTACTAGAGTTACTACGAAACTCCAAGGTCATGCAGCACACGCGTATGATTGATGCTAGTCAATTGACTGCTCAACAAATATCCCAGAAATATGCTTGGACAGTCTATACCAAACACAAACAACGTGGGATGCCAACTCTTGGAGAGCCTTGTCTGCAAAACGCTGCGCGTAGCTTGCTTCCACGTTCGCGCAGCGTCCCGCAGGGAAGTGGTACACCAACGGCGGGCGTAGCCATCGCTTTGTCGGAAAGTTCCCAATCTTTGATTGGCGGTCAACGAGTCATAGTCACCGCTGAGGTACAAGACACGCCCAAATCTGCATATACCTGTTATATGGAGTCGCTGGCTGAAGGTTGGTTATTTTATGCTCCAGTCAATGGCTCTGGTGCTATGGTTCAGGCATGTTTGCCGATAACTCCAGCCAATCCTCGACGGGCGTTATTAGAATGTTTGTATAAAAGCACTACAATCAGCACGTTTGTCAACGATTTGCAAAAGGTAAATTGTTTTTTTTCTGCCCCCTACTTGGAATGGCCTCTCTGCGGTTTGGGTTGGCTGATGGTGGGCGAACCTGCGATTAAGATCGATCCTGTGAGTGGAGAAGGTACGCCTTTTGCATTACGCAGTGCAATATTGGCAGGAGCGGTAATTGATGCAATTTTGAGCGATCGCATTCCTGATATATCTGCATTAAATCATTATCAAACTAGATTAACTCATTCATTCATTTCTCATTTGCGAGGGTGTATCCAGTTTTATCGAGAAGTGTTTAGCACAAATTTAGCTTGGCAAGCTGAAATAAATCAGATGATTGATATTGCTGAGACTCTATCGACTCAGCTAGAACAACAGGCTGTTAATGTGTTGAACTATCGTTTGATTGATTTTGAGTTGCACATTGGGTGAAGGGGTGAATTTGTCTACTCAGTACTCTTCATTACAATCATTCAATCATAGCCAGATTATCAAGCATCCGCTCAAGTACCCTCGTCAAACTCAAGCATTACGCTCCAACGCTTATCACTTGTCAAGGTGCTGAGAAACTTTTTGACGGCATTAACTCCATATTCTACCCGTTCAATTACCATCGCAGCATAATATCTAACCCTTCGGCTTCGTTGAGCTTTAACTTGTTGCCACCAAGAGTTAAATTACCAAACATCATATAACTGGGAACAGACCAGGGTAAGGTAATAGACAAGATATTCTAGAAGGAATTTATTTAGTGTCAAAGCAACTTGAAAATAAGGTTGTAATAGTTACAGGTGCAGGGAAAGGTATTGGTCGGGCAATTGCGCTTGCCTTCGCTGTTGAGGGCGCACATATTGTTATAGCTGATAAGTCTGAGGAATTAGCCAGCCTGAGTGCTGATGCAATTAAAGCGATTGGTGGAAAAGCAATTGCTTTGATAACTGATGTCACTCAAGAACAGTCAGTTGCTGATATGGTAGAGCAAACACTTGTTAGCTTCGGAAAAATTGATATTTTGGTGGCAAATGCAGGTATTCAACGCCGTTATTTTGTTGCTGACTTGCCGCTTGCTGAATTCCAGGCAATACTTGATGTCAATTTACTTGGTGTGTTCCTGACATCCAAAGCGGTACTACCGACGTTCTACTCGCGGCAGGAAGGGAACATCATATTGATAGCTTCTGATTCAGGCAAACATGGCTATTCATATAACGCTGCATATTGTGCTAGTAAATTTGCAGTAGTTGGTTTTATGGAAGCATTAGCTGATGAAGCAAAGCACTATCAAGTTAGGGTGAATGCACTATGTCTGGCTGGAGTAAAAACCGATATGGGTAAGGAATTAAAGGAAACAGACGGCAACTGTGTTAATGACACTTACTTTATGGAACCTGAAGAAGTTGCAGATGTAGCATTATTTTTGGCTTCACACCAATCGCGTGCTATTCATGGGCAAGCAATCAATGTTTACGGTGGAGTCAATTACCGTCTGATGAGAGAAGCTCCCCTCATGACTAAGCCATACTAATGAAAACAGATTCAACTATTTACCGAAAAGAGAACAGAGCTGATGTTAGACAACTGGTTGAGCAAAAAACAGATGTGGCTGCTGCGTGGTGTAATGGTTGTGATTTTTTTGATACAAGTCGGAGCATATTTCTGGAGCAGTTACCGAGAAAAGAATATCTGCAAGTTATCGCAGCCTCATTCCCAGTATTGCGATTTGACAGTAGTGCGGAAGTTAAGTGGAGTAGCAGAAGCGATCGCCCTTTCTTCCGATGCTCACACCTTAGTGGGCGGCGGTGGCAAAAGCTTTACCGTCTGGCATCTGCCAAGTCAGCAGCCGCAATTAACCCTGAAAGGACACGCCAATGATATTTATGACCTTGCGCTTTCTGCTGATGGTCAGACTTTGGTGAGTGGGAGTTTAGACAAGACGATTAAGGTGTGGAATTTAGCGACGGGAAAACTCAAATTTACGCTCAAAGGACATTCTGAAGTTGTAAATGCACTGGCGATCGCACCCAATCAGCAAACAATTGTGAGTGCCAGTTCTGACAAGACCATTAAGATGTGGAATTTGGCGACTGGACAATTAACAAGCACATTGGCACAAACACCGGATGCTGTAATAACTTTGGTGCTGAGTTCGGATGGCAAGACTTTGGTTAGTGGCGATTCGAGCAATCACATCACTGTATGGGATCTGGTAACTGGACGAAAACGCACCACTTTGACTGGACATTATGGTGTAGTATCTGCTTTAGCCATTAGTCGTGACGGTCAGCTGCTCGCTAGTGGCAGCGCCAAGCAGGTAAAAGTGTGGAACCTGACAACAGGAAAATTGTTGCAGGATTTTGGGGGCTTCTATTTTCCGCAGATCACCATCGCCTTTAGTCCCAATGGGCAATCTTTAATTGCTGGTGGAGGATATAAACCATACCGGGTTTGGAATCTGGCAACAGGAAATATGGAAGCAACTCTGCCCGATGTTAGCAACTGGTCGGGGGCAATGGTATTTAGTAGGGATGGCAAGACTTTGTTTAGTGGAACACAGGACGGAATTACGGTGTGGAAATTTTCTGCACCAAGCCACCCGTAAAAGAATGTTTGAAAAGTTATGAGAGTCTTGCGCCTGAGCTATTCGTCTGGTTTTAAAACTTCCTCTTTCTAAAAAACAGAAATGTTTCTTTACATCCATAGGGAATGCGATCGCTTTCCTCGGACGCTTTTGTGCAAGTGAGAGTACTACATCTGCCAAACTAAAATCCCGTTTGTGTTCGCACAAGAATTGATATACTCGTGGGTTTTGCTCTTGAAAATCCACCAGTGAACTGAAGATTTTATCTAATTCTTCATGTCGGAATCTCTGAAACCGGAGACGTTCAGCAGGTATGGACAATCGAGAAGATTACGATTATGCCTGGAATGAGAAAGGACAACGGTTTCATGCGCTGAAGTCAGGAGATTTTCCAGTAACAGTACAGCAGGTAACAATTGCCCCTTGTTGAAGTCTGCTTTCTAAATCAAATTCTCAAGAACTTCAGCCTGTGGCTTGGCTCTTTTTTTTGTATGACGATTTGTTAATTTCAAAAATCAAATAGGAGTCCTAGATTTTGACTGGCTTAGGTCGAGGAAATTCAGAAGGCGGTTTAAATTTCATGACTGGTACATCCTTAAGCGCCTTCTGCATAAAATCACGCCAGACGGGAGTAACCATACCTCCACCTGTGGCACCACTGGCTAATTGTTTGTTATCATCTCTTCCTACCCAAATAGCAGTTGTTAACTGGGGTACAGAACCAATAAACCAAATGTCCTTTTCTGAAGAAGTTGTACCCGTTTTACCAGCAACTGGCCTATCTAGTGCAGCACCTTTACCAGTACCATCAGTAACTACCGATTGCATCACATCTAATAATGAGGCTGATGCCCAAGGGTCAAGAACTAGCTGAGGTTTAGGAGTATTGTCTAACAATACATTGCCACTACTATCAGTAACACGGACAATAGCTGTTGGAGGTGATTGCCAGCCATAATTAGCAAAGGTGGCATAAGCACTAGCCATTTCCAGTGGTGTTACACCAATTGCGCCTAATGGTAAAGAACTTACGGCAACCATTGGACTGTTTATTCCCAAGGTACGGCAGGTGTCGATGACTGTATTCATACCCACAGCTTTGCCAATCTTGACCGCAGGCACATTACGAGATAATGCTAAGGCAGTACGAATCGGCATTGCACCCATAAAGCCACCATCGTAGTTGCGTGGATAGTACCAACCATCACCATCTCGATAGCTAACTGGAGCATCGATTACTGTTGTACTTGGTGTAAACTTACCACTAGCAAAAGCAGTATAGTAAACAAATGGCTTAAAAGCAGATCCAGGTTGACGCTGGGCTTGATTTGCCCGGTTAAATTCACTCCTTTTTGAATCTATACCACCCACTAGGGCCTTGATAAAGTGCGTCCGGGGATCGATAGCTACTAAAGCCATTTGATTTTTATGTAAGCCTCGCCCTTCTAGGGTTTTATGCCACTCCTTAATAGTTTCTTCTGCCATTAGTTGGAAGTTGGCATCTACTGTAGTTTGTACCCGCATTCCACCTTTGAGCAAGACATCACGCCCAAACTTTTTAATTATTTCCTGGGCTACGGTATTGGTTACATAAGGAAGGGCACTACCTTGAAATGATCTGATTTTGCCAAGTTTGATTTCTTGCTGGAGAGCATCATTATATTCTTGCTGGCTAATCCATTTCATTTCCAGCATCCGTCGAAGCACTTCTTTTTGTTTTTGTTTTGCCAGTTTCATATTCACAAACGGGCTAAATTCCTCTGGCGCTTGGATTAAACCCGCCATCATTGCAGATTCGCCCAGAGTTAAATTTGCTGCTGATTTGTCAAAGTAAGTTCGGGCTGCGGTTTGTACACCATAGTTATTGTGCCCCCAGTACACTTGATTGAGGTACATTTCTAAAATCTGGTCTTTATCAAGAATTTGCTCTAACCGGATTGCCAGTACCGCTTCTGCTATTTTTCGAGTGAAAGCACGCTTCTTAGATAGAAATATATTTTTCACCAACTGCATGGTGATTGTAGAACCCCCTTCCCGGACACTACCTGCTGTCCAGTTGACTAACGCAGCACGTCCAATACCGACGGGGTTAATACCGTGGTGGTTGTAGAAGTGGCTATCTTCACTTGCTAATACTGCTCGTTTTAAATTCGGGGAAATTTCATCTAGCGGTACAATCTTTCTATTAGCTTCTCCATGTATACCTGCTAAAAGCTTACCTTTAATGTCATAGATATAAGTTGTTTCTTCTGGGAAGAAGTTTTTTAGTTGTCTGACATCTGGCAAGTTACGAAAAGTAACTGCTAAACCAACCAGTCCTCCAGAAATCACAGAACTTGCCAGCATAGTAATTGAGAGGAGAGTAACACCAGCTACTTGACCTACTTCTTTCAAAAACTCCAAATTAGGTGCAATCCGAGTTTTTGGCTGCTGCTCTACAAAAGTATTAGACGAAGACACGGTATTTGTACCCCCGCACTTATAAATAAAATAAAAATTTATTCCAGAAAATTTAGCCAGATAGCTTTTGGCATCTATTATTCTGATAGTTGCAAATGTGAAGAAATTGCCCGCTAGTTATGAAATAATCTATCTTTATGAAGAGTTTAATGGATAAATAATCACAAACCTTCTACTCAAAGACAGAAATTACATCTCAGGCATTAGCGTAGTAGGGTAGCAGAACTATATTGCTATAATCTCCCTCCAAGAGAATCAGACGTGCGGTAAGCTAGCTAGTGAGTTACCAATATTGGCACTTTTCCAACGGGAGCAATGACTTAAACCATCACCAGCCAATCGCACACCACCGACTTACACCCGTTCTCAAAGTTAATCCAAAGGAGCCACTGCCCCAGATCAGCATTCCGGTAAGGCTCACCATCAGCAATAGCAACAGAAAAGCCAATTGTTTTGAGATCGATTGTCTTAAAATAGGCTAAAAGCCAGATTAGGAGAGATTTTGAAACAAAGGTATAATTTTATCCAATAAGAATATGCCATCATCTGACCAAACTTTTCTTTTGTCTGAGTACTTATAAGTTGGTACTAATGCACAACTGTACGTCTCTACAGCTAGGGTATTAATTACACCTTCTCTTTAGCTGGGGTTGCGATACCGCGCTTAACCAGACTCGCTTCCAGTTCCTTAATAAATCTTAAGTCTTCCTCCAATAGAGGCTGGCTTTTGCTAGAGGAAAAGTCATTACTTACAGAGGGATTTTTTTCAAGAAAAGCAAAAGCTTGCCGGAATTGACGCGGATTTGCAAAAATTAGCGAGTCAAAGTGACAGGGAATAATCTGCTGAAAATCCCAATTAGCAACTGTATCAGCCCAGTTGAGGACTTGTCTTGGTGCTTGTGGAAAAATAAGGATTTGCAGAATCGGTGCGACAAATGGCCGCCCCTGACCTTGTAGAGCATCGAATGCCTGCTTCCAAGTTTCTCGCCAGCGAAAAGGAAATAAACCAAAGTACGTTTTTAGGGTTCGCTGTGGTGCTTTGAGAGCATCACGAAACATCTGTCCGATTGGAGTAAGTTCCAGCGCACTTGGACGGAAGTAAAGTGCAAACAATGAAATGCGTTGCCATCCCTTGCGGCGGTTGTCTTCATTGTCGTCGCTAGTCTCCAAGGCATTGTCCCTTGCATGAAACAGTAAGGGATAAGGATCTAATTGGAGGATTTCTGGTGGGTCAACTGGAACAGAAAGGATAGAATCAGTTACAAGTAGAGTGCGCGTTTGCTTGTGAAACACTGCAACTTCTGCAAAAGAACCTCGTCCTAAATTCATGTCCAAGATTGCATAGTCAAACTCGAGAGCGAAGGGGGCAAGGCTTGAGTCTTCTGGGAGTTCTTGAGTTCGTTTTTTTGGAAAGCCTAGCCAACTAAGTGGCAGGTTAAACGGGAAACTCCACTGGTGCGGGGCAACAAAGACTTGTGCTTGAGGAAAGCGGCGAGAAAAGGGGCCAACAAAGACTTTATGCTCCAGACCAGAACTGGTTGGCAGTATGATGTACTTAACTTCACCATGCTTTGCTACCAACTCATTAACCAAGCGCACACACTCAGTTGTTGGAGCAACGGGTGCATAGACCAGAAGACCTCCGGCAGCGAGTTTGACAACAGTCATACGAATCGGGACTATGGTGTAGAGAATGCCTTGAAGCTGCTCGAAAGTCCAGATAGTGTCAAAAACTATTTCCTTGCGAAGTGTCCGCCGCCTACCGTAGGGGTATAGTGGGACAGCAGGCCAGAATGGCCATGACCAATCTTTTGAGTGGCTCAAAGGATACATCCCTTGCTCAATTAGTTCTACGCTCGACTTAGATCCAAGTGAGTTCATCGTCGTTCCATTATTCAGGGTGATGACAGACTGCTTCAATATTATGTCCGTCTGGGTCAAGAACGAAGACAGCATAGTAGTTAGGATGATAGTGAGTCCGAAAACCAGGCGCACCATTGTCTCGACCACCAGCAGCTAAAGCTGCGTTGTAAAATACCTCAACAGCAGCATGGTTGTGAACTCTGAACGCTACATGAACTCTTACAGAACCAGGATTACCGTGAGTAAGCCAGAATTCAGCTTCTGGCGGCTGACCGAAACCAGCAATATCGGTACTTCCAGTGGTAGAAGCTGAATACTCTGCAATGAGTGAGAGTCCAACTGGTTCTAATGCCGCAGCATAAAAGGACTTGCTTCGCTCAAAATCACTCACAACGACACCAGTGCGATCAATCATAATTGACCTTCGCTTTTGAGTTGAATTGAAACTAGATTAGTACAATTGACCTAATTATTCAACCCTTAATTGAGATCGTGGAGAATAGAAAAAACGTAAGAGTTCTATAGCTTCAAGCTTCAAAACACAACAATTCCAAGCTGGACAGAATTTCTTCAGTTAGCGATCTCGCTTACCAAGATACTACTTGCTCCGTAAGCGTCCTTTAATTGTCAATACCTTCAGAACCCAATAATTCACTGCATCCACTGCACCCAATCCGGAGCAGCTGAAATCATTTGACCAAGCCCTTTTGGGGCGGGGTTACAGGTTCGGGTGTAGTGAAAGAAATAGCCCCAACTGTCATCGTGGGATACAAGCCCCGTTTTTCACTCACGATTGCATTGGTCTGGGCTTCAAGCCCCGTTCAATGCTATCTTCTCTACACCTACCCCCAACACCCTTCTTGCTGACCATGAAAATTGCAAATCCCTCAAAGCGTGCGCTAGAGAGGGATTTTTGGGTATTGGGTTGCTAGTTTAAATTATTTGCCTTCTCAACTGCTCCCTTTAACTCTTCAAAGGTAATACTGCCGTCTTTGTCTGAATCATAATTTACTAGTAATTCCTGGGGACTAGTAGTATTTGTTTCTGATGAAATGATTGCACTTAAGCCAGGACTTAAAAAAAGATCGTTAATGGATACTTTGCCGTCTCGATCGCTATCTAAGGTATTAAAAAGAGATTGAAGCTCTTGCTCGGTTGTCATAAGTTTCTATCTGAATTAGTTTTTCAACTTAATATCTCATTAATCTCTGATCAATCTCTCAAAATTAAATAAACTTGTATCTTTAGACGTAGAAACGGCTATTGCTGGGGCTTAAATCGGGTCTACGCTGTGGGTTACAGGTTTACACCGTATTGACAGTTGAGTAACAAAAGATTTAATGTCTGCCAAACACGGCAATCAACAGATGATTCACGCCATCTACTCCACCCAATCGGGCGCATCTGACACCAATTGAGCAAACTTTTGTGGGTAAGAGCCTGTCAAGAAACAACTTTTACAATTTGCTACCTAAAAAGCTTACTAAGAAAGCATTTCTAACTAAAAAGAAGAAAGGTTGTTTCGTGACAAGCTCTAAGCATCCTCAAACTCTAGCATCACGTTGGTTAAGCTCCAGGTAGATCAGCCCGAAGATTAGAGAACGCTTACGGTCAACAGATGTAGAAACAGCGCCCCACGCCAAGGAATAACAAGAGGTGGGTTAGACAATGCCGAACTCAATGGTAATGAAGGTAACGATCGCCTCTACGGTCAGCAAGGTTACGATATCCTAGATGGTGGTGCTGGCGCTGACTTCCTGGATGGTGGTACTGAAGATGACTATCTCTATGGCAGAGATGGTAGCGATCGCCTTTACGGTCAAGCAGGTCAGGACTATCTTGATGGCGGCAATGACGATGACCGCCTTGAAGGGGGTACGGGTGATGACCAACTCTTCGGGCAGCAAGGGCGTGACTACCTCGATGGCGGTATCGGCGAAGCTTTGGGGATTGACTGTGACTTTTTGTCCAACTTTCATCCAATTGACTTGGGCAATTTTTGAGCGATCGATTTAGCTATTTTACCGGAGAGTCAATCTCTGTGATTAAGAATCGTAGTATCAAATTGTTAGGGATTTTGTTATCTAACCTAGATAATGTGAAATAAACCCAACTTTCTCACGCCATCCACTCAGTCCACTACGGTGCATCTGTCACCAGTTGAGCAAATTTGTCATCTCCACATTCTCAAACTCCAGCATCACACCTCGACGCTCACCACTCTTGCCCAAAAGAATAATTGTATTGCCTATCTCTTCTTTTGAGCGATGGCGCTGTTTCGCCCGCCGTAGGCGATCGCCAGCCGCAAGCAGAGGCGAAAAATGCTTTTAAAAACCTCAAAGTAAGAAATATTAGAACTTAGGTTTTTACTTGGGTTGCCACAATGGAGTGATAGTAAGGTTTTTAGCAGCAGATACGGCATTTCTAACCTACGCCGGTACGGTTTACACCCCTTTGATTTTTGTAAAGTCAACGTAATATTTATTTATATAAAGCAATATTTGCTTACATAAGCAAATTCGAATAAAAGAGTAGGTAATAAAAGCGATGAATCAACCCATTGAATTATCTTTAGAACAAGAATTTAGCCTTAGAACTTTCTCCGATCAAGTGCAGCAGATGTCCCGTGAACAAGCTCAAGAGTTTTTGCTGATGCTGTATAAGCAGATGATAATTAGGGAAGCGACTTACCAAGAATTGCTCAAACATCAGTGGGAAGTTGATTCAGGTTCAATCTTGGGTTAAAACAAATCTTGCGAAGTTACTTTAAGCGACTCAGAAGAGAACGAACACACAATTGTTCTTTTCGAGGGCAAGGCAATAGAGATTATTTGCTCCCAAAAGAGGAAACTGCACAATAACAGACTCACAGTAACGGTTTTGATGGAAGGGGAAACTACTTTGACCTACGCCACAACCAACTGGAGTTTAGACTAAAGATAAGCGATCGGGAAATAACACGTAGATAATTATGGCTAAAAAATTGACATAGCAGATCAGATAAAAAGTGCCTGAAAAGAAAAAGCGGTCAGCTATGTTGAACCGATCGCAAATAGGTCAATGCTCATAAACTGCGTTTAAAGAAGAACGATTTAACTTGTACATAAAAACCTCCTGACATTTTCATCTTTGCTTGTTATTTGAAAATTCAAATAGTGACATCTAGTGAAAGATTAGAGAATACTCTTAGTTAACCTCTAACTTTTTTTACAATAATCAAAATTATTGATTATCTATTTTAGGTAAAGTTGAGCTGCTCAACCAAAAGAGGAAAATGAAAACAGACTGTTTGTATTTTGGGGTTAAATCTTAATGGTGGAAAAGTCGAGGAGAATTGTAATACATTTGGCAAATACTACTTTAGATATAGGTTAGTACTTCTATAGCCATAGCTGGCAAAATCAAATCAATATTGCGCCTATTACTCTTCTAACCAATAGAGTAGACCTAGAGAAGTAACTCCCCCAAAAAAGTGAGCGCCAATCATGTTGACGTTTGCTAACATTACAAAAATGTCTAGCGAACGAATTACATTTTCTGGCTGATAAATTGCCACACCTTGAGGTTGTGCTACTGCCTTACCCAAAATGATTGAAACCGTCACTTCAGAAGCAATAAAAGCTATTAATAACCCTACCAAACTCCCAAGTAATCCAATTCGTAAATTTTGAATTACGTCTTCCTTGCTAGGATGGTTTTGAGAATTTGGTGTTTGTAAAAGTTTAGCCATTTTCCGATAACGCAAAGCCCAATAGACTCGAAAGCACAGCAATAAAATACCAACAATAGCCAAAAATATCCCAAACCCTATACCTGCATTGCTTGTCTGAGTAGTAATGTTACGGCTAAAACACGCCAGTAATATAGCCAGGACTTACGCAACTGGCACAATGCGATCGCCAGTTGATAGTACATGAGTATTAATTAAATCTGATTTTGAAAGCCTTGTCTTCGTAATAGAAGTCGCTGTCTTGGAAGCAAAGCATGAAATATTCATGAGAAAATAGGTAGAAGTTGTATTAGATAAATTTGCTAACGGTAATGAGATTTACTAAGCTTAGTTACTGCCAATACTTATTAAGTAGTCAAATTAATTATACAATTACCAATTTGGCAGAGCATTTAGAGAGTATTAGTCATGATGCCATTAACTATTATTTGAAAAGAGAGAAATTAACACCTCGTTTACTATGGGATAACGTGAAAGACCTAGTTGAACCTGATGACAATGGTTACATAATATTTGATGATAGCGTTTTAGATAAAAGGTATTCTGAAGAAATAGAAATAGTCAGAAGACAATATAGTGGTAATGAGCATGGTATCCTTAAAGGCATTGGTGTAGTTAACTGCGTGTATGTCAACCCTACACTTCAAAGATTTTGGGTCATAGATTATCGAATTTTAATCCTGATGTCGATGGCAAAACTAAGATAGACCATGTGAAAGACATGCTCCAAAGCCTTGTGTATCATAAGTTTTTACCATTTGATACTGTTTTGATGGATACATGGTATGCGGTACACAGTTTAATGCTATATATTGATAGCTTAGACAAAATTTATTATTGCCCTTTAAAAAATAATCGTTTAGTTGATGATACTTTTGATAAAAAAATATAAACGGATTGAATTATTAGAATGGAACCAAGAAGAATTAGACTGTGGTAAAATCATAAAAATTAAAGGGTTCCCAGCTAATAAAAAAGTGAAACTATTCCGGGTTACTGTTTCTACCAACAGAACGGATTATGTCGCCACTAACGATTTATCTCAAAGTTCCACGGATGTTGTACAAGAGGTGTGTAAAATTCGTTGGAACATAGAGGAGTTTCACAGGGAAATTAAACAACTAACTGGCATTGAATCTTGTCAGTGCCGGAAAGCTAGGCTTCAAAGAAATCATATTGCTTGTGCAATGTTGGTTTGGGTTAGGTTAAAGAATTTAGCCTATAGAACTGGCCAAACTATCTATCAAATCAAGCATAACTTGCTTTCTAATTATTTAATTCAGCAACTGAAATGCCCAAGTATTCTTATGTGCTTGGTTTGATTTAAATTGTCGCGTGTCAAGGCTGCGCCCTGCCCGCTATTTGTGCCAGTTGCGTAAGTCCTGTTAATGTCGAATTTTAGAGAATTGGTTTTATTGTTTATTTGCAGGTGTTTCTTGAGCAGACAACCCGAACACTCGGAACAACAAAGCTGCTGAAAAGTTAATGCCGCATAGTTGCAAAAATAATAATAACAGCTCCGAAATTGCCATATCCCATCTGCCAATTGCACTTGCCATACCCACAATTCCCGCAGGTGGAGCTAAGGAAGCGGCAACTAACATCCCGGTTGCTGCCCCAGATACTAAACTACTCCGTTCTGACTGCACCAAATTGAGCGCCCCTGCTGCTAATGGCAAAATCACTGCTACTGCTGAAACCTGGCTACTTTCTACCATTAAACTAGTGGGAATTTCTTGCTGTAATATCAGGCTAAGTAACCAAGTGGTGGCAATTGTGACTGCTAAAGCAGCAAAATATCGTAAAATACTCCGTTCCAGGAGTTTGTGATCGCTACTGCATGGGGCGATCGCTGTATTCATTGCTGGATCTGCAAAGGGTGCTATCAGCATTGCCGCCATCAGCAAGTAAGCTCTATTAGTATATAAGCCAATCCAGACTATAAAGCCTGCCAGTGCTGCATAACCAAGAAAACCTCGCCAAGAGCCAACACTTTGCAAACCAGAAAGAAAAATCTCAATCGGACTGCGTTCTTCCACATCTACAACTTGTTGCGGCGCTTCCGATGCAGGGGGTTGCAGAGTCATCATACCAGTTGATATTAGCGTAATTTGTACTTTGGGCAATTCTTGCAACTTCTCCAGAACTTTGCCAACTTCTCGATTAGAAACATGAACAATCATTACATCAATCGGTTCTTCTGCATTTCCTTCAAATCTAGCCAGATTTGCGCCGTTATGAGATTTGGCAATATCGATAACAGCTTTTCCATTTCCCCGTGGTACTTGGATAATGAGTTGACGCATTCTACCCTCCTACCGCTAACCATCTTGCTTTTTCAGACAATAACTCTACTATCCAAAGAAAGATTATTTGAAAGATGTATCTCATATTCAATTAACACTTAATTTTTGTTCGTAGAATTATTACATAGTAAAATGACTGAAAGTTAAGGTAGTAAAAATATGACGGGTTATCCAGGTGGATACTTTCGTCCCAATCAATCGGTTTCTAAGGTTGAGGCTATAGTTGCTTTAAACAAAGGACTGAATCTAACTACTGGTACATCAGCAGTTACTGTACCCACAGTCATACAGGGAGTAGTTCCCCAAAAAAGCACAGGAAAAGCTGTAAAAAGACGTATAATGCCACTAGCATTTACTACTTTAATGCAGCCTTTATTAATATCAAAAGCCCCAGCCGTAGTAGCTAATGCTATAAATCTTAACCGTCCTGCATCATTTATTATTACTAACACTTATGCAGATGCCAATAATATTCCGCAATATGCAGTTGGAGATGTAGCAGCCGCAACTAAAGCAAATATAGTGGTCAACTATCCAAATCCTAAAGTTCTTAATCCAAGTAAACCTGCAACTAGAGGAGAGATTACAGCTTTAGTTTATAAAACTTTAGTTTCCCAAGGAAAGATAGAACCAATTTCTACTAATTTACCTGCCAATCAGTATATTGTTCGTACTCCTGTCAACAAAAAAAATGCTCAATAAGTACTAATTTCTCGAAGACTTTTGCTGATTTAAGGTTTAACAACTTAGTTATAAGCCTCTATAATCTTATGCAGAGGTTTACTTTTGGTTTAATTAAAGCTATTTTTTTAAAACCATTAATTCCACAATAGTGATTTTTAGATATTAATATTTTTCTACAGAAATAAGGAGTAAAAATATATATTCACAATTTTAAATATAGATGATGTAAGGTTGTAAAACAACAAAAACTTGAAGGGAATTTACAATCCAAGCCGCGAGGAAAGCCACAATTTAGCCATTTAACAAATGCCGACACAGAGTTAAGAGAATTAGTTGAATCATATCCAGATGCAACATTGATAGAGTTGTGTGAATTATTTGCAGACAAGACTGGCAATTGGATAGGTCGAAATGCAATGTGTCGTGCGTTACAGAAATTAGGATTAAATCGGAAAAAAAGCAAAGCGGAGTACCCAAGCAGGGACTCTTAGAGTCCTGAATAAAAGAAGAGATTATTGGGAAAAGGTCAAACATATACAGCAGATTTCAAGTTTATGAAGTACACAACATAGGTCTCAAAGTCAGATATAAAGCCCGTTTTCCTTTCCAATTCTGTCTAAGTTTTGTTCTTTTAAAGAAGCTTTACGACGCTGTTGCTTTAATCGTAAACCTGCTCCAGTTACGCCTATGCCAATTAGGGCAGTAGTATATGTTGGTTCTGGAACCTGCTGGGCAGTTTGCAAAGAGAATGTCAGTTTAGCTAAACCCTTAGAAGGAGTTCCTGGTGGGCTAAGTTTATCTTCTTCAATAAAACTTATTGCGCCTGTAGCATTCTTGAACAAGCCTGTCCCGCCAAAAATAGTTATAGTACCACCACCCTTGATAGTCTGCCCTGCAAAGTTAATTTCCGCAGTATCACTAGCTCTGCCAAATAACTCATTAGCACCGCCATAATACCTGTCAAAAAGTATTGGTTCATCCTTTAAGCCAAATACGATTGGATCTGAATTAAAGGTATATTTGTTGATGGATGGATTGACAATCGGCTCAAGCTTGCCATAAGTATTGCTGGTAAATGAATTCAACCCATAAGGAGCGGGTTCGACGCTTTCGCCTGTAATAGTTGCCCTGACAATACCTAGGTCTGGTCTAAAGTTTGGATCAATGACAACTGATGTATTGTAGTCCGAGGAAAATGTATAAATATTATTATCAGTAGACTGTGCTGATACAGTTTTTATATTCAACCCAAAACTTAGTGTAGACAAGATTAAAGGTATGGTCCACGTGATATTTAAACTAAGCATAATTTTCCTTTTTGAGCCGTTGAAGAAGAACTCAGAAGCCAGAATGGGCTGGGCCCCGCTACGCTAACAGGAGCGGAGTCGGTGACGCTCTGCCAAGGTGTCAGAATGCAATCAGTGGCTGGTCTCAAACCAGTTTATTCAGACGCTCGCAGACTCGCTCTAAGCGTTCGCGTTAGCGTCTCGTAGAGAAGCCATGCCGTTGGCGAAGCCTCTCGTTCGCGTTAGCGTCTCTAAAAGAGAAGAGAAGGCTTTACGCTGCGCTATCTGCCAGTAGAACAGAATTCATTCTGAATTCTGTTCTGATAAAAGATAATACAAACTCCCGCACGGAGCGGATATTTATATTATCAAGTGCGCTAACGATCGCATTTGTTGGTAACTATTACAAAATATATTAAATTTAATTTTTGGTTATTTCAAGTGTTACTGCTTTGGAACTACAGGATTATTTTTAGGTAAATTGCGATAAAATATGCAAGATAATTTTAATAGCTTTTGTGTTAAAATTTTAAGCTCATTTATTGTTACTGTTATAATGGCTATTGCTCATGACTTAGGTAAAAATTGTTTAACAGTTATGGAGATACTCGGATCATCTTTAAATGATATTTACTCGGTAAGAGTCAAATCCTGATGATATGCAATCTATAGAAACATTTTTCACTACTCACCTCATTGGCGATCGCTTACAGCTTGAACATCTTGACCAGTTGTGCATTATGCATCAAGATCCTCAAGTTATGGCAGCTCTTGGAGGCGTTCGTTCTCAGGAGCAATCAAAGCAATTTTTCTATAAAATCTGGAACACTGGGAGTGTTACGGTTTTGGGTTATGGGTGTTTCGAGATAAAGTGGATAATATAGAGGCGATTTAAAAGGCTAAAGGCATCGCTTGAGAATAAAAAAGAAAGGTTGGGATATGTTTTTATAATCCATAATTCCTAACACAGTATTTTCATCTACTTTTCTAAAAGAATCATTGATTGGCAAATAATCATAAATCATTGTAGCAGTCACTTTTTCTCTATACTCCATCATTCGCAGTCTGGCTTGACTTTTCTCGGTTTTAAGTAAAGAATTAATTAAGATCAGCAATGGTTTGAAAGAATTATTTTTTGGGATCGGCAATTTTAAAACCCAGTTCATTAAAGTGGGGTTAGGCGCAACCTGAAAAATCTCTCCTCGACTATCTAAAAATAATAAAGGATGAACATTTTCAGAATCTATGAACTCCTTACCATACCAATTGGAAATTTCCAATAAGCCATCCATTGGATGATTTGTATGCAGTCCAGACCCGTGCCAACGACCAAACATAAAGCCTAAATTTACGGGTTCAAGGGTGTCAAACAATTCTAAAGCTTTTTCTGTCGTAGTTTTACCCGTTTCCAGTATCAACTGATAATTTCTTAATATTTCCATTGTTACTGTCCTTAGCTCGACTTTATCCATTTTTCTCTACGGGTCATCACAAATTTAGGCGATCGCTAAAAGATGTGGGTTTTGTTGCATACATAACATTTCAATACAGTCGTGGTGAATACTGCTGAAACGAGCAATACACTGAGACTGAAGGAGAATTGTGTGTATCTTCCCGTGAATACAACAATACCAGTTGAAATCGCCAGTATCCTACTACCGTTTAGGGCGCTGTTTACCAAGCCAGTCTGGTGTCATGTCCAAACTTTAGTAATGGGAACGATTTTAACAACAGGTAAACGTACCATTACTTCGGTACTTGTAGTCATGGGACTGAATCAGGAGGAACACTTCCAGAATTATCATTGTGTATTAAATCGCGCAGTATGGTCAAGTTTGGAAGCAAGCCGAATTTTATTAATGCTTATGGTAACAGTTTTTTTACCAAGCGGGTCAGTGATCATAGGAATAGATGATACGATTGAACGCCGTAAAGGCAAGAAAATTAAGGCAAAAGGAATATATAGAGACCCAGTACGTTCAAGTAACAGTCAAGTTGTATACGTTTACACCCATGCTTCTTTTTAAATTTAGGAAAACCTACACCCTTCTTCCCTTGGATCTTCTTGAAGTCAGCAAAAAAGTTTTTGTATGCTGTCTCTAAATTCTTGAGCAAATTCTGTAAGAAGTTAAAAAATGAGTTTGTTTGTTGTAACACTAGAATTTAATTGTTGCAGATGGCTTGTAATCATATAGCCATTTATGAAAATCATCATTAACACTCATTGTCTGTTCCCGTTGCCCGTTTGATGCCACGGTGTTAGATTCGTAGTAGCGCATCTCACCCAAAGCGCTACGAGCTTGGATAATTTCTGTGCGCTGCATACGACGCTGTTCGTAGCTAGTTAAGGCTTCTTGGAGATTAGCTGATTGAGAAAAACACTCTCGCAATTCATAAGCATCTTCAAAAGTAGTATTCGCTCCCTGTCCCATAGCTGGAGCCATCGGATGGGCAGCATCGCCTAAAAGTGTAACTCTGCCTTGACTCCAGTGAGTTAATGGTGGGCGATCGCAAATCGGCCCTTCCCAAATTTGCTCGGCTGGTGTTGCTTGTACTACCACTTGAAAGGATTCATCCCAATCAGCCAATTCATGGAGAATACGAGATTTGACTTCATCGGCGCTGTGGCAAAGAGAGTATTCAGGAGAAAACTTACGACTAATCCAACTCATATAGCCGCCGCCCACATTCAGAAGGTACATGAACTGTTGATTGCCTTTGACGAACACTAATTCATAGTCATTAAATAGCTCGTGGTGATATTTGATGACGGCACGCCAACACATACTACCAATATAATTAGGCTTACCCTCGCCAAATAAAATTTCTCTAATTACAGAGTTAACACCATCAGCGCCAATCAGTAAATCTGCATATACCGATTTTTCGCCATCAAAACGAATTTCCACACCGTTTTCATCTTGCTCAAAGCCGATACAGCGATGATTGAGATGAACTATATCAGATGGTAGTCTAGATGCTAAGACTTGCTGTAGACGATACCACCAAACAGTCACTAATGGCTGTCCATATTTCTCTTGGTATTTACTTGCATTAGCCCGGATTGTTTCTCCCCGAAAATTCTTTAAAACCGTGTGGTGAACCTCACACCCTGAACCTTTGAGGGTTTCGACAATTCCCGGTGCGATCGCATCTAAAAAATTCAAGCCATTGGGAGCTAGCCCTAGCCCAGTTCCAGCCGGACGAAACTCTTGAGCTTTTTCGTATATTTGAACGTCTATCCCTTGGCTTCTCAGTGCTATAGCAGCAGCTAAACCGCCTGGGCCAGCACCAACAATGGCAACTTTTTCTACTATGGGTTGGGATAATTTCTCTGTTGGGTTTATATTCATAATGTGAGGTTAACTATCTGAGCTACAAAAAAGTAATAATAGACTGTGGTGGAAGTTGACTACTTTTCAGACTTGTTTCTTCAGCCCCAAGTTTTTCCTATTGCCCGCCAATGCAAATCAATTCTAAAATCAAAGCGGACTGCGAGATCAAATCCAATAAACATCTGAAAAAATATTAGTATCATATTCAACATGGAAGAAAAGTTTTTAGCTCCAATCACTTCAAACTCTCTTACCCAAAAGTTGCAAATATTTGCTTCCGAAGAAGTAGAATTATCGCTGAATATCAATAATATCTCCTACTCAGTAAAACTAGAACCTCGCGTTACTTTACTAGATGCACTCCGAGAAAAGCTGGGTTTGATGGGCACTAAAAAAGCTTGCGATCGTGGTGAATGTGGTGCATGTACTATTCTAATCAATGGTCGCCGAATTAACTCCTGTATGACTCTAGCAGTAATGCATATCGACGCTGAAATTACCACAATTGAGGGATTAGCGCAAGATGACAAACTCCACCCCATGCAAACAGCCTTTATCACCCATGATGCTTTTCAATGTGGATACTGCACATCGGGTCAAATTGTATCAGCCGTAGGGATGATATTAGAAGAACCACCAAAATCTGAGGCAGAAATTCGAGAAAAAATGAGTGGAAACCTTTGCCGTTGTGGAGCATATCCAAATATTATTGCGGCGATTCGGGATGTGCTAGAGGAAATGGAAAATGCAGCCATTTAGTTATGCTAAAGTTACTTCACAAGATGCTGCGCTCGCTACAGTTGAACAAAACGAAACTGCTGCATTTATCGCTGGTGGCACAGATTTACTGGGATTAATGAAAGATGGAGTCCAAACAGCGAATATATTAATTGATATTAATAGTTTGCCCTTAACAGATATTGTATCTCTTGCGAATGGAATCCGTATTGGTGCAATCTCTCGTATGAGTGATGTGGCTTTTCATCCCAAAATTCAGGAATGTTATCCAGTAATTAGCCAAGCATTGTTACAAAGTGCTTCACCGCAGTTACGAAATATGGCAACAGTGGGCGGTAATCTACTACAACGAGTCCGTTGTGGCTACTTTCGCGATCCGGTTTTTCCTTGTAATAAACGCACCCCAGGTTTAGGTTGTGCCGCAATTACAGGCTACAATCGAATGCACGCTATTTTCGGAGCAAGTGAACATTGTATTGCCGTTCATCCTTCCGATTTAGCTGTAGCATTAACGGCATTAGATGCGATGATTTACATCCAAGGGGTAGAAAAAGAACGTCAAATTTCAATTCATGATTTTTATCTCTTACCAGGTGATACACCAGAAAAAGAAACTTTATTACAGCCTGGAGAATTAATCATTGCTATTGAAGTCCCAAATTCTGTATATAAGTCCTATTATTTAAAAGTTAGAGATCGGGCTTCCTACCAATTTGCTCTCGTTTCCGTAGCTATTGCCGTAGAGTTAGAACAGGACATAATTCAATCAGCACGAATCGCTTTTGGTGGGGTAGCACCCAAACCTTGGCGTGCAAGGGATGCTGAGGAATTTCTCAAAGGTAAAGCAATTAACGAAGCTACCTTTACAGCCGCAGGAGAAGCAGCTGTTAAAGAAGCAAAACCGCAGACACATAATGAATTCAAAATTGAATTAGTCAAAGGCGCTTTGGTACGTGCGCTTTCAGTTGTGACAGAAAAATTATGAATAAAATTATCGGTAAACCGCTTGATCGCGTTGATGGCAAACTCAAAGTTACCGGAGAAGCACCCTATACAGCCGATGTTGCTATAGAAAATTTAACTTATGGAGTGATTTTTCAAAGTGCGATCGCAAGCGGTAAAGTTATCCAAATAGATACATCCGCCGCCACCGCCGTCCCTGGTGTTGTAGATATCATTACCTACAAACAAACTCCATCTCTGGTAAAAATCCCCTTCTTTTCACCTCCCCAGCCTCAAGCAACCGAAAAAGACGATAATATTTACTACGATGGTCAACATTTGGGCATTGTAATTGCCCAAACTTTAGAACAAGCCGAAACCGCTGCCTCCCTAGTTAAAATTATCTACGAAGAAGCCACTGCGATAGTCACAGTAGCAGATGCAGAGATATTTGAACCCGAATCAATATTTTTTGGCATGATGCCAGGTAAAATCACCAGGGGGGATGTGGAATCTGGGAAAGCTCAAGCAGATGTTCTGGTAGAGCAAATTTATACCACGCCAATGGAACATCATAATCCCCTAGAGCCTTCTGGAACGATCGCAATCTGGGAAGGAGATAATTTGACGCTGTATGAAACTACTCAAGGCATTTCCGCAACCCAAAAAGCGATCGCATCTGTTCTGAATATTCCTCAAGAAAATGTCCGTGTTATCTCTAAATATTTAGGCGGAGGATTTGGTTGTAAGGCATTGTTGCGATCGCATACTATTTTAGCTGCGATCGCATCTCGTCAAGTAAAACGCCCTGTAAAAGTTGTGCTAACGCGATCGCAAATGTACACTGCTTGCGGGCACAGATCCCAAACTCAGCAGCAGCTAACGTTAGGTGCAACCAAAGAGGGCAGACTAACCCTGATCGATCACATTGGTACATCTTTAACTTCCCTCTTCGATGACTTTGTAGAACCTGTGGGTGCAGCAACCACAATGATGTACGCCTGTCCCAATTTGGAAATTAAATACCGTTTGGCACGCATCAATACTGCCACACCAACCTTTATGCGGGGCCCGGGAGAAGCAACGGGAATGTTTGCCTTAGAATCGGCAATGGATGAACTGGCATACACCTTAAATATTGACCCAATTGAACTAAGATTAATAAATCATGCAGATATCGAGCCGCACAAAGGATTACCTTGGTCAACTAAATCCCTGAAAGAATGTTACCAAAAAGGAGCAGAAATTTTTGGTTGGTTACAACGCAATCCAGTTCCCCGTTCCATGCGAGATCATCATTTTTTGATTGGTTGGGGAATGGCAAGTGCGACGTTTCCCACGAACATTCAAACTGCATCAGTTAAGGTAAAAATTTTTGCTACTGGAGAAGTGAAAGTACAAAGTGGTACTCAAGACATTGGGACAGGCACTTATACAGTGATGACGCAAGTAGCTGCTGAAGTATTAGGCTTACCAGTGCAGTTTGAACTAGGTGATACTAATCTTCCTAAAGCCCCGATTACAGGGAACTCAATTACCGTTGCCAGTGTTTCCCCGGCGGTACATCAAGCAGCGATCGCCGCACGGGATCAGATAATTAAAATGGCGATCGCAGATCCAAATTCTTTGCTTTACGGATCGCAAGCAGAAGGTATTATTGTCGAGTCAGGGCAAATATTTTTAAAACAAGACCCATCGAAGCGAGACAGCTACACCGATATTCTCCGCCGTCATGGATTAGAAAGTTTAGAAGTTACAGAAGAATCTTCAATCAATCCAGAGGGCAAAGAATACGCCAAACACTCATTTGGGGCAATATTTGTGGAAGTTGCAGTTGATGAATTGTTGGGAGAAATCAAAGTTAGACGTTGCGTAGGCGTTTATGGTGCAGGGCGAATTCTCAACTTCAAGACAGCGCGGAGTCAAGTTATCGGCGGGATTACATGGGGAATCGGTATGGCGCTGATGGAGAAAACTGTAATGGATCCTAATCAGGGCAGAATAGTTGGTGCTAACTTTTCAGATTACCTGATTCCGGTTCATGCAGATATCCCAAATATGGAAGTGCAATTTGTTGAAGAACACGATCCTTATGTGAATGCACTAGGAACCAAAAGTTTGGGCGAACTTCCGATTGTTGGGGTAGCAGCAGCTATATCTAATGCAGTGTATCATGCCACAGGTAAACGGATTCGTGACCTACCAATTACACCAGACAAGTTGTCTGAATCCGGGATTGATTAGCATTTCTAGATTACACAGATGATTAAATTGAAGAAGGCTAACTGAATCTTGAATCCTGACTCCTGAATTCTGTTGTGATAAATCATTGAAGAAGGCAGGAGGCAGGAGGCAGGTGGTCGCCGAGCGCAGCCGAGGTGAGGCAGGAGGCAGATCGCGCAGCGTATCGCAGACACGCTGCGCGATCTGCCATTTGCATTTCTAGATAAAAAATATCATGGACTAAAACGATCATTCATTTGTGCCAAAAGTCATGGTCAAATTCATGACTTTTTTCATTAGTCATTTTGTCAAAGATTTATATAATATTCGTATTCAAACAAAGTTATATTGCGATATTAAACCCCAAAAGAAAATATTTTTGCCATTATATTTAGATATGTTTACCGGATAATTTAAAAATACTGTGTATTAGTTAATAGAGATAAAATAGAGCTATTAACTATGCCTTTTACACCCTATATTTTAGTTTGGACTTTCCTATTCAGTTTGCTAAGTCTTAATTCCCAAATACAGATAAATAAATTATCCCAGACCCTGTATCCTACTTATAAAACACAACAGTTATTTTCAGAGATCGCCAAATCTAATACTCCCAGTACCCCTGTACCTTATAGAGGCGGTGGACGTAGATATTTAATTGAACCTTTCAAAAATATTGCTCCTCTTGTTTAATAACCAGAAGCTTAGAGAACTCCACAAAAAAGATGATCCAATAGCTAGTGTACTAATCTAGTCTACGTCCTAATTTTCATAGCTATAGCTATAAAAGTAGCAATATTGCCCGAGTTTGCGTGAAACTCAAGCCCAAAATTACAATTTCTGACCACTTTGCACAGATGTCAGATCCACGAATAGATCGCACAAAACGTCATAAGCTAATCGATATTTTGACTATGTTTTCGAGCTACTGACATCAGCCTCTGTGGACAATACGCTGCTGAAAAAGCACGACCAAAAGTAAGAAGCCACCACGGAGTACGAGCTGCCACCAAGGAGTAATGGTTCCTTCAAGATTTAAAAGATTGTACATCATTCCTAGTAAAAGTACACCGACTAGCGTCGGAAACACGCTCCCCTGACCCCCTGCGAGAAATGTTCCTCCCATGACGCTGGCGGCGATCGCATCTGTCTCCCAGCCGAAGGCAGCCACAGGCTGACCCGCTCCTAAACGACCTGCGAGAATAATACCAGCAAGTCCTGAAAGCAACCCGCTAAATGTGTAGACTGCAAGCTTTACTTGGTTTGGGTTCACGCCCATGAGTCGGGAGGCCTCCTCATTGTTGCCAATAGCGAATATGTGCAAACCTAATCGGCTTCTGTGCAGCATAAACCAAGCAGCAAAATATAAGAGTGCAACTATCAGCACGGGTACAGGAACCCAACCAATAAACCCTCTACCCAGCCAAACAAGTCCCGATGCTGTCGATGATACAGCAACGGACTTTTCCTCGGTGATGCTCAACGCCAGTCCGCGGGCGGCGCTGGCAGTGAATAAGGTAACAACGAACGGCTGGAGCCGCGCGCGAGACACTAGAAGACCATTGACTACACCGAGCAACGTAGTGCTAGCAATGCCACCGACGATCGCCGCGAAGCTTCCTTGTCGGGCAAGCATTGCTGCGACAACACCGCCTAGAGCAACGAGGGAACCCACGGACAGATCGATTCCTCCACTCAGAATCACAACAGTCATGCCCAGCGCCACGATCGCCAGCATACTGTTCTGTCGCATGATGTTCATAAGATTAAGAGGTGTCAGGAACGTTTCATAACGAAAGGATGCGAAAACAGCCAAACTAAGGAGCGCGAGCAGCACGCCCTGGGAGTTGAGGAGCTTGGCAAGACGCTTCAACAGCCGCAAACCCGCAAGCGCAAGAGACTTTGTGGCAGCCATGACGCGTTAAACCTCCTTAGGACGCTGCAAAAAAATGGCGAAAAGAATGATTACGGATTTCAAAACTAATGACCAGGTAAACGGAATCAGCAGCATATTGAAACTTGTAGAGATCACTTGCATTAGCAAGGCTCCGACAACAGTGCCGAGGACATTTGCACGTCCACCGGAGAAGGGTGTACCGCCAAGAACAACAGCCGCGATCGCATCAAATTCCGCGTTGACACCGACCTTGCTCGGATCGCCCATGCCAAACCTCGCTGTCTCGACAAGTCCGGCAAATCCGGCAAGCAGGGCACTAATTATATAGACTATATATTTCACGCGCTCCGCACGGATACCCGCAAGCCGTGCAGCCTCCTCGTTGCCGCCGACTGCAACGATATGACGGCCGAAAAGCGTAGAGCGGATACAGAAGAAAGCTCCCGCGATCGCTACTGTCGTAATTACAACCTGAATTGGTATAGAACCGAATCTTCTGTTCGATGCTGGCTGCCTTGATATCAAGACGCTCCATGAAACGCAGGGCAAGCTCGCTCTGTCGTTTTTTGGAAACAATGCCCCATTGCGTAAGGTTCGGTAGTGCAGCAAGAGTGAGGTTTTCGCGCACCGAAAGCTCAGGAATGATGCCGTCCGCCTTGCGATCCTCTGAAAGGAAAGCTATCCCAGCGTCGATCGCATCATGAGGATCGCGCAGAGATAAAAGACTACCTTCGAGTTTTACAGTTCCACCCTCAAGGGGTTCAGCCCCGAACAAGGCACGCACCGTTTCACTACGACCAGAGCCGAGCAAACCCGCAAGCCCAACGATTTCGCCATGCTGCACTTCAATGGAAACACCATTGAGCCGTTTTTTATATTTGAGAGCTTCCGCTTGGAGTAGCACTGGCTGACCTAACATGTTTTGCGACTGTCTCGCGAACGCCGTGACTCTTTTGCTTACCTCTTCGGGCTTACGACCTAGCATAAAACAAACGAGTTCCAGACGAGTGAGCATGGACAGCGATCGCGTCACAATGTTGCGTCCATCACGCAGTACTGTCACGCGATCGCACACGGTGTAAAGTTCTTCAAAACGGTGGCTGATGTAGACGATGGATGTCCCTTCCGACTTTAGCCGCCGCATGACATCAAAAAGAACAGAAACTTCAGTTTTCGTCAGCGAACTCGTGGGTTCATCGAGGATAAGTACCCGCGCACCAAAAGATATAGCGCGGGCGATCGCCACCATCTGGCGATGGGCAATATTCAGCGAACCAACTACTGAGTGCGGGTCGATATGCAACCCCAGGCGCTTTAGGATATCGGCCGCCCTAGCGTTCATAGCCCGTCTATCAATGATGCCGAAGCGATTAGGCTCCCTGCTCAGAAAAATATTCTCGGCAACGGTTCGCAAACCCACCAGTTGAATCTCCTGATAGACGGCTACAATGCCTGCCGCCTGCGCTTGGATCGGGTTCTCGAATGCAACGGTTTTCTGGTCGTACTCCATAACACCTGAGTCTCGCCGATAAGCCCCCGTCATAATCTTGATAAGCGTTGATTTGCCAGCACCATTTTCTCCAACCAGTGCATGGATCTCGCCTGCCTTCAGTTCAAAATCCACCCCCCACAGCGCTGGCACGCCGGAAAAACTTTTTTTTATGCCTGTCATCCACAGGACATTTCGAGTCGCCTGATTCATCGGCTTTACCTAGTTTTTGTCTTTATTGCCGATAGTGGAGATCCTTGACTTGGCACCATAGTAAGTAATATTTATTTATCTATCGTGGTGGTTCAGGAAAGTTCCAGGTTATCTTTTTTCTATTTTAGGGCGAGAACTACTTATACCAATTCTCTAAAATCCGGCAACACATTCAAACCCCGAAACCCAAACAATATCTGACTTTCTTAATTACGAATTACGAATTGGTATTAGTATGCTTCATTTACAAAATCCTTGGCGTTGGTCACGTCGAAGAGTCTGTCCTTAAGAATAATCCGAGGAGGAATTTTCTTGCCAGCAAAATACTCTTCCATCGTGGCGAAAACAAGTGGACCAAAACGCGGGTTCGACTCGACACTAACACCAAGCTCACCACGGATTATCGCCTCAAGCGCAGCTTTCTGGCCATCGATTGAACCAACCATCACATCCTTACCAGGCTTCATACCTGCGGATTTGAGAGCCTGGATAGCACCTAATGCCATTTCGTCGTTGTGAGCATACACTGCGGTAATATCGGAACCCTTAGCCTGGATGATGTTTTCCATTACACGCACTGCCGCAGCCCGCGAAAAATCTGCCGTCTGCGTGGCGATGATTTTCATGTTGGGATAAGTAGCGATCGCATTACGAAACCCCTTAGCCCGATCGATTGCGACCGATGAACCGGCTGTTCCAGTAAGTTCCACGATGGATGCCTTGCCGTCGGTTGCTTTAGCCAGCCATTCCCCAACACGGCGGCCTTGGGCGATAAAATCCGACCCAAGAAAGCTGACGAAATGTTCACCTGGTCTTCCCGCCGCTTCACGGTCGATCAGAAAAATCGGTATTTTTGCCGCTCTCGCTGCTTCGAGGGCGGGCGTAAGACCCTCATACTCACGTGGTGCAAGAAATATAACATCAACTTGTCGTGCGATTAGATCCTCAATGTCGGCAAATTGCTTCGATGTCTGCCCCTGTGCATCCGTTATCAGAAAATCGTAAGTTTTCTTATGCTTGGCAGCTTCCTCCTTAATGCTGTTCGTTTCGGCAATGCGCCACGGGCCGATGTTCTCCGTCTGCGAGAATCCGACAATTTTTTTTGTTTTCTCTCGTATACAACCAGATAGCGAGAAAGCCGAAATAGCGATCGCAACGTAGGCGCTAAATACCAACAACTTTGGCATATACGCTCCGATACCTGAGCATCCAAAACAGGTTTTATTCTTCATAACCCAATCATGTCTGAACGCTACATTGCAATATTTGAAAAAAGCGAAATTATGGCATTTTCCATTGATTTGCCATTACTGTGCCAGAATTCATGGCTGTTCGTCATTCCAGTGCTGATGAAACATCAATAGCGATTAGATATCGTGCTTTTACTTTCCACTGTTAATAAAAGATTGATTTTGCTGATCTAGAGTTTTGGTAATAATTTCATGTCATTAAATAGGACAGATGCACCAACTGCTCGTAGTTTTTCTGGGTTAATCAGTTCTGCATAACCAAATACTGTCATACCTGTATCAACTCCAGCTCTGACACCTGTGGGTGTATCTTCAATAACTACACAATCCTTTGGGGAAAATCCCATTCTCTCGGCTGCATATAAAAATACATCGGGATATGGTTTGCTACGTGAGACTTCTGTAGCACTAAATATTTTTTCTGAAAAGTAAGGAAGCAAATCTATTACAAATAAAGCTTTCTCTATCCACTTATGGCTACTATTTGAAGCAACACAATAAGAAAGATTGAGCTTACTTAAAACATCATGTATTCCCTGCACCGGATGCACATCATTCATGAAAGCTTGCATGGTTCGTTCCTCAAATTCGGTAGCAAAGTTCTCTGGTGGAGATTTGCCAAGCAAATTTTTAACTATTTCTAAACAGCGGGTCATTGATGTGCCAACAAAAATATCGAACACATCCTCTAAAGTTAGAAACAGTCCTATTTCCTTGAGCATTTTCAACAAAATAGTATTTGCGATTCGCTCACTATCTATCAAAACACCATCACAATCAAAAATAACTAAATTAAATTTGTTCATGAATTTACTAAAAATCCAAAGTCAACAACAGCACGGATTTTACTCATCTTGACCAAACCTGAATTAATTTACAAGGTTTAGTTTGGTGCAGTTTCGTCGGAAAGAATAGTAATGATTTCGCTCAAAGGGCGATTGCGTTCGCATTCTTCTGGTGTTTCCTTACCCAAAGAGGTATCTTTCACCAAGCGGTAAACATCGGCTGCTCCGTAAAAAATCCGCTCAGTCAGACCTATTTCTTTAAAGGTTTCGGCAATCTCTTCCATTTCTCCTATCCAACGATGTGCTTTTGGTGTCATGGATGGAATGGAACGGGTGAGAATAGCAGCAAGTTCTGGTTGGCTACTAGATACTTCCTCCCATAGTTGCTCATCCAAACCTAAACGATGGGCAGCAATTAGTAATTCTGCACCAATCGCTGTCAGTCCTTTTGTTAGGGCGGCGTAAGACATCTTCAATCCAGAAGCCTGACCAATTTCATCGCCAATTACTCGTATATCTAACCCATAATTCCGCAATTGCTGGAATTCATCAGTCTGTTTTCCTGATGCATAGATGCGCGTGCGACCGGGAACTCTGGAAGGTGGGCCAATGATTGAAGCATCTACAAAAGTTGCGCCAGATGATTCAATCAGTTGGGCAATACGTTTTACCTTTTGGGGTGCGATCGCATTACAATCAACATAAAGAATCTGTTTCGCCACATTACTTATCACCTCAGCTACCTCCTTTGCTACCTCTGCGGCGGCGGCGGGTACTAAAACTGATAACACCACATCAGATTCAATTACCAGTTGTGTGAGGGAACCCACATCTTGGATATTGGCTGCGGCTGCTAATTGCCGAGTTCGTTCACTGCGATCGTCTAGGGCGGCAATGGTTTTCAATCCATTTTGATTGAGAACGGATGCGATCGCCTGCCCCATGTCACCTGGACTTAAAATACCAACAGTTTGGATTTGCATGGGAAAATTTATTTTTACCTGTATTCAGCTTTTAATTAATTTGCTGATTTTGGTGATTGAGTTATAAGATAACCTACGGTAAGTTGATAGGATTACCGTAATGGGTCTAAATAGGAACCTACCATACATCATTCTCTAGAAGCAAGCTATTTAATGACTCAAAAAGCAGAATTATCCCAATTTGTCCACGAGCGAATTAAACGAGTAGTATGCAACAACACCGTTTGGTGCAATACGGTTTGTCGATTACATGGGCTACCTGGAGAGTTTAAGGATGTACTATGGCTCAACCGACATGAAACACCTCGCTTTTATCCAAACGTCGTCACGCTAGTAGGAATTGTATTTTTCTAGTTATGGACTTGTTTGAGGGTTTACCAATTTGTGACATCTGACAATTAGCAACCTTCTCCAAACTGCTTAACTAAGCCATAGTTTCAATAAATCTATTCAAACCGAAATATGTCAGACATTGCTGATTTTTCTGCTTCTCAACTGTTATCACTATATCGCGATCGCCAGTTATCAACAGTTGCAGCAACCAAAGCTGCCCTAGAACGGATCAATACTTACAATAACTCAGTTAACGCCTTTGCGATCGTAGATGAAAACACTGCTTTGGCTGAAGCCCAAGCCTCAGAAGTGCGTTGGCTAAATGGGAATCCCCGTGGCTTAGTGGATGGTATACCTTTTACCGTCAAGGATTTACTATTAACCAAGGGTTTACCAACGCTCCGAGGGAGTAAAGCGATAACCTCCCATCAATCTTGGGAAGAAAATGCACCTGCGGTGGATCGTCTGCGGGAACAGGGAGCAGTTTTATTAGGAAAAACCACAACCTCTGAATTTGGTTGGAAGGGTGTCACCGACAGTTCACTTACTGGTATCACCCGCAATCCTTGGAATACAGATTTGACTCCTGGAGGAAGTAGCGGTGGTGCTGCTGTTGCTGCTGCATTGGGCATGGGAACACTGCATCTCGCTACAGATGGTGGTGGATCATCAAGAACACCGGCGGCGTTAACAGGTGTGTTTGGTTTTAAACCGACTTTTGGACGTGTTTCTGGCTACCCATCAGCTCATACTGGATCATTGTTTCATATTGGCGTTTTGGTTCGCACCGTCACTGATGCCGCATTCACATTAAATGTCATCGCCCATTCTGATGTGCGTGATTGGTATGCTTTACCGGATGAAAAACAAGACTATACTTCTGATTTAGACAAGGGTGTAGCCGGATTGAGAATTGCTTACAGTCCCAACTTTGGCTACACTGAGGTTGATGTAGAAGTAGCTGCTTTAGTTAAAGCCGCAGTTGATGTTTTTGCTAAACTCGATGCGATTGTCGAAGAAGTCGATCCAGGTTTTGTGAATCCTCGCCCTATTTTTCAAACCTTTTGGCAAGCTGGTGCAGCTAAGTTATTGCGTGGCTTTAGTCCAGAACAACAAGCTGTAATTGAAGAAGGTTTACAAGCTACAGCCAAAGAAGGCGATCGCCTCACCTTAGTAGAATATCTCAGCGCCCAAGATGCCCGTGAAGCATTAGGACGGGAAATGCAAAGATTTCATCAAAACTATGATTTATTACTTACTCCCACCTTGCCGATAGTTGCTTTTCCTGTTGGACAAAATCGGCCTCAATCATCTATTGATCCTCAGCACCGAGATTGGACACCTTTTACATATCCCTTCAACCTTACACAACAACCTGCTGCATCTTTACCTTGTGGCTTCACCAAAAACGGTTTGCCTGTTGGTATACAAATTGTCGCTGCAAAATATAAAGATTTACTGGTATTGCAAGCAGCTAAAGCTTATGAAAATGTTTTTCCTTTCATCATGCCGTTAGGAGCAAGTAATTGAGGCGAACAGCAAGATCCCAACCTTTCGGTTAATGGAGAAAAGGGAAAAGATTTGAATTCACCTTTCCCCTTTGCCCTTTAACCTTTTCCCAGACCAAAAGAAAGAAAAATTGTTAGGCTCATCCGAGAAGTATTGCTACTTGATTTACTTCCACTGTTTGTTGCTGCTATAGGGCATTTTGCGAATCTTCAATCTGCCATTAATTAAAAACTCCTCTTGGTTAGGAGGGGTAAAGTATTATTTAGTGTAATTAGAATTGACGCGCTATCGCATCAAAATTGAATGCCTAGCAAACATTAGTCAATGATTTGTGGACTAGGAACTTGCGCGTCAATATCTGCCTGAGATAACGTAGGTAGCAACCAGTTGCTTTCACCGGCTTTGAAGACTTTGGCAGGTGCAACATTTAATTCAATTGCACCAGTAGCTGGATTAGTTTTAGCAATGGACTGTGTACCATCGACAAACTTGACTGCAATGGGTTGGGTTAACTCTTGTACTTCAGTATTAGGACTTAAAACTACTTGAGTACCTGCGGGTAGGTAGATACCATCACAATCCCAATCATCATCAGTAATTTGCCCTGCTGCTAAGAAGTAGAGTTGAGTTGGATATTTTTTCGGTTTATTGGCGTAGATACCCAAAGTTTTACCGGTTTGATTAAAGCACTGCGCTCGTTTTCTGGCCGTTTCGATTACATACTTCTGAGACTGCAATTGTGATAGTCGGGCTTGAAATTGCTCAGGTGTATAGCCAGCTTGTTCAGGGTTATCTTTCACAGTGAGAAGTTGATTGAGTTCCTGAGTTACCTCAGCATAATCAGTTCCTTTGGTGAAATCTTTGCCTGCCCAAGAAGGTTGAGCAATTGTCAGATTCACAATAAACACAAGAGCGACAAGAATAATTTTGATGAACTGCATATTTTTCTCCCTGGTTTGAGATTTTTAGTAATCAGCGAAGTAAGCTCTTAGCTGCTTAACACTTGAGTAAAAGAGTTAAAAAGCAAAATTATTGACTAACATAAGGAAGCTTTTTAAATATTTCTGTATAAGTTTTGATTTAGTGGAATGCTGAGTCTTGAATCTTAGTAAAACTTTCAAATTTATTAGGATTATTGATTAAAGAAAGCTATGTTACTGCCCAAGATGGATAAGCTACTACTAAGTTAATTAAAACCACTAAGACTGTAAAACAAAGGGGAAATTTTTCATGTATTTTTAAAATAACATTAGTGATGAGTCAGTTTTTCAACAGCTTTATTATTATCTCCAACTGCTTGAGCAACTGTAAAAGATTTATTGCTAGAAGGTTGTTTAGGAAATTTGCTATTAGTTTGAATATGCAAGCCCGGTAATAGAGCCACTTTAGCTTCTTTATTATCTTTAGGACTATTTACTAAAGTGACTTTCAGCTCATTGATAATTTGTTGCTGATCTTTGATAATTTGAGTTAGTTCGTTTAGCCTTTGAGAGTGTAAGTCATCCAATTTCTGATGTAGTAGTTCAATATTTTGACTAGCTTTAAGATTCACTTGGTGGTCGATTTCGGTACTTCTGCGATCGGTATCAGACTGGCGATTCTGACTCATCAATACAATTGGTGCTGTGTAGGCTGAAGCAAATGAAAACACTAAGTTGAGCATGATGAAAGGTGAATTATCCCAGTGGGGAACTCCTGGTGTCAAGTTCATTCCCACCCATCCCGCTAAAATGGTACTTTGGCAAATCAGAAATTTCCAAGAGCTACATGGTTAGCTAATTTATCAGCAAGCTGTTGTCCGCGCGTTAATTGCTCTATCGATGCGTCTGGAGCTTTCTGTGCAACTTGAGTGTTTTGAAGTGCTTTTACATCAACGTTATTTGACAATATTTTTTTGCTCGTATTCATGCTACACCTGTTTAGTTAATTCAGTATGTGTTTGGCTTGATACTTTAAAATTAAGCTTTTCCGCCGATAGAAGCAAATATTCTTTTTTGTTAAAACGATAAATAAAAGTAATTGCTTGTAAGAATATTTGAAGCCGAAGGAGAATCCCAGCGATGTCTAGGACAAAAAGGAGACCCGATCGTGACACTAACAGCAAGTTGAATTGAGATTACACCCACCAAAGCAGCTCTTGGTGCCGTTATTACCGGAGTCGATGCCAGTCGTTCAGCAGAACCAGAGGTGCTTCTGCAACTCAAGCAGGCAATGGGCCGATCGCCACATCCTTATCTTCAAAAACCAGACACGATGCCCTTCGACAGGCTCAGGGTAAGACCTGCGGCGGTAAACTACGCGATTATACTATAATTATTAGGTAACTTAAGCATTAGTGAATCTAATATTTAGTAAGACATAATATAATTCCCTGATGAAAATTTGGAATAGACAACTAAGCGATGCCTACGGCTGGCTACGCCTACCACTTTGTTTTGTCAGTCGGCTGAAGTCGGCAGTTTTATGTGATCGAGTTGCAAGAGTCGGGGAAAAAGTCTTTAGTGTAGTTATAGTAACCTGCAATCATAAATGCTTAAACTTGCAATCAAAGTATTTTCAAACCAGGATTAACTGACTCTCGATCAGCAACGTCAGACATACTGACCCAGTACTTGTTCTAAATCTTTTACGTCAGACTGTGTGACAAAGCTCTTCACTTTAACAACAATTCTTTGAAATCCCTTATTGACACTGATAAGGCGTTCTGCTGCCAAATCAGCTGATAAACTCTTTTTCCCAATTTGAAGTAACGCTAAAAGCCCAGGCAGGGCGATCGCTCTCTACCCTGACTGGACTGAAACAGGGCGTAGGGTTACCAGAAAGCGTTAGTTGGCCAAATAGCAAAGGTTATTCCTGGACTTTGCATGTTGACAAACATCGTATGACCATCGGGGGAGAAGCAGACCCCAGCGAACTCTGATGTGTTGAGGGCATTCTTGGCAAACTTGTAAAGACTGCCACTGGGAGTGATACCCAGAATGTAATCCGTTCCATCCCCATCTTCACAGAGGAAGATGTCGCGGTTGGGGAAAACTATAATATTGTCTGGATTATCTAGTACACCAGAATTGTTTGGTTCAATATATAGCTCAACGGTATTATTAGCGGGCGAATAACGCCAGATTTGCCCATCTCCAGAACTACCTCCACTCTTGCAAGTGAAGTAGACATAACCACTACCATAAAAGATGCCTTCCCCACCTGAAAACCTGGCGGCACCGCTGTTATACCCTGCTGTTCTGACGGTATCAGTGGTGGGATCGGGATTGCTAATCTGTACCCAGTTCACCGCCCTAGGCGTATTTTTTGGGAAACCCGTAGCTGTGTTGATTCCAGACGACCCCGTAATCCTTAAAGCGTATAGCGAGCCGCCAGCACTCAGGTTGTTGCTTTGGTTGGGAATGAAGCGGTAGAAAAGCCCGTTTCCCTGGTCTTCCGTCATGTATATATACCCTGTGTTGGGGTCTACAGCGGCAGCCTCGTGATTAAAACGCCCCATAGCGGTTAGTGGGACGGGGGTGACAAAAGTATTTGCACTACTGGGAACTTCAAACACATAACCATGCTTCTTGCCGTTATTGGTTTCAAAAGTTTCCTCACAGCTTAACCAAGATCCTGAAGGCGTAGGACCACCAGCACAATTGCGAATAGTTCCCGCTAGAACACCCCGATGTTCTACCAGGTTGCGGGACGAATTAACAACCAATTTAGTGCAACCGCCCCTCGCACTTGAGTTGTACTTACTGCTATTGGGAGCGCTCAGTCCATTGCTAGAAGTGGGAGTGAGTTCGTGGTTGCGAATTAGAATCGTATTGCCATTAGATCCTGCAAAAGCACCCATACCATCGTGACCACCGGGTACCTGGTAACCATCATTCATCGTTTGGCCCGTTTCGGACAGTCTGCGGTAGGTGAATCCAGCTGGCAAATCTAATACTCCGTTGGGGTCGGCCACTAAATTGCCGTAGGGACCCGCAGCGATCGCGGGTTTAGCATAGAATGCTTGCAAAGGAGATAGAAGGACAGCACCTGTAGCAGATGCCCCTGCCAGGGTAAAAAACTGACGTCTTGATAGATTCAATATATACTCCCTGATATTTTGGACGAGGCTTAATTTGTTGCAAATAGACAGCCTCAATTATCTAGGAGGAGCAGGTTCTTTCAAATTAATAAGAGGTTAAAAAAAGATTATTTAAGGCATTAAGGAAATGTAAAAAATATACAAATTTATAATGGATTGGTTTATGCAGCAAAAGCATTAAAATTAGGGCTTTCATCGATTGAAAACTAGTCAAAAATTGGGTTTTGACTTCTTAATCGTTTCCAACCTCTATCTAGCAAAGATAATTCATGCGGCAATGCCATTTTTAATAGTTAACTTTATGTTAATAAATGGTGAAGATTGAGGTTCAATTTTAAGGTCTAATAATAGATTACCGATGTTAATGAATTGAAGTATGAAATTACACTTCTAAGCGATAACAGATTTCAGGGAGCAAATGAGGAATTTTTGAAAAGATTAATGCTTACCTTATTCTGGCAGTTCCCCAAATTGTTGACGATAACGCTCAAGTTGTTTTTGCGCTAATTCAAGCTGTTCTTCTGGAGTTTGATAGCGCTTTCCTTGTTGGTCATACCAATACAAAACCTGACGCTGGATATTACCAGATACGTATTGGATCGCCCAATTCCCAAACCAATTTCTGGCATCCAAAAGAGTTCACCAATTTGCAATTGATAGCTACCATCTACTAAGCGATAAACTTCAAAAGGTTGATGACGGTCTCTTTGCCAATACTCTGGATTATAAATAATGTAGTACAGTACACCTAACTTGGCATAAGTTTCTAATTTTTTGTCGTATTCTCCACCCGGAGTTAAGGAGACAATTTTTAAAGCCAAGATAGGTACAATGTTGTTTTCTTCCCAAACAACATAACTTTTACGAGATTTACCTTCCTTGCGGCGTTCTACACCTAAGCTCAAAAATCCGTCTGGGACAATCGGCACAAGTGGACTAACCCCTGTGGTATGGTAAACGCCCATATCCACGCTGAAAAACCAGTCATTACGGTTTGCCCAAATATATTGCAACAAAAAGAGAAGCAGGTTGGGAATAAAGTTCTGGTCTTCGTTATCCACAGGGTATCGTCTGAACAAGGAAGTTCAGCACTACTAGGCAATTGGCGGGGGTCTAATTTCACCATAAGTAATGATGGTGCTGAGATGACCTAATGACCTTTATTTTATTAGACCAGAAGGCTTTATTCGGAAAAGTCGGGAAAAAAGTCGGGTTTACAGAATCTTATCCGAAAACTCCAGCAACATAACTGTAGAGTAATTTATAGTTGTCCCTAAAATCTGAACTATCCTTGTCGTTACACAATGGACGCTGAAGCAGCATTAGCATGGTTAGATGCCATAATTCCCCCTCAGACTGGGGAACGGTTGAGCGATTTGCAAAAAGTGATTCTTGTGCAAGTTTGGTTGGGTAGAAAATATTTGGATATCGCTCATTCTTACGGTTGTACGGAAGGACACGCCAAGGATGCTGGTTCTCAGTTATGGAAGCTGCTTTCTAAAGTCTTGCGAGAAAAGATAACCAAAAGTAATTGTCGCGCTACTTTGGAGCGAGTGTTGAGAAAAACTACTGCAATATCATCAAGTCTGATTGATTACTCGCGATCGCCACACCCCACCCCAAAATTAGAGGATACCAATTTTATTGGACGAACAGAAGCGATCGCTCACCTCAATACTTTGGTAAATCAGGGATCGAAAGTCATTGTCATCCAAGGTGAGGGAGGTTTAGGCAAAACCACTCTAGCGCAGCAATATCTGCAAACTCAGGGATTTGACTTGGTTTTAGAACTACTGATGGCGAAGGAAACGCAGAATATCACCCCCCCCGAACGCGTAGTAGAGGAATGGCTGAAACAAGACTTTGATCGAGAACCTGGGGTAGAATTTGGGGTTACATTGGGACGACTCAAGCGCGAACTCCACAATCGGCGGATTGGGGTGTTAATTGACAATCTAGAACCTGCATTGGATCGACAAGGTGGGTTGATTGCCTCTCACCGCAACTATGTAGAACTATTGCGGGTGTTGGCTGATGCAAGGGTGCAATCTGTTACCTTGATTACCAGTCGCGATCGCCTTTGTGAACCTGGGTTGAATGTGAATCACTATCGGCTTCCTGGCTTGGATCGAAGCTCATGGCAACAGTTTTTTAGCAACCGTGGATTAGCCATCGACTCGCCAACCTTGCAAATCATGCATCGCACTTATGGCGGTAATGCGAAAGCAATGGGAATTCTCTGCGGTTCGATTCAGGAAGATTTCGGCGGTGATATGGTTCTTTATTGGCAAGAAAATCATGCCGATCCGTTAGCAGCAACGGACTTAAAAAATTTAGCGGTTAGTCAAATTAATCGTCTGCAAGCCCTCGACCCTCAAGCTTATCGCCTGCTTTGCCGTTTGGGATGTTATCGTTACCAAGATATACCCACCATCCCATCACAGGGGTTATTTTGTTTACTTTGGGATGTGCCACCCGATCAACATCGCCAAATTATCGCCTCCTTGAGAAATCGGTCTTTGGTGGAGTGCGATAAAGGCGAATACTGGCTGCATCCGGTGATTCGAAAAGAAGCGATCGCACGTTTACGCCGCAGCGATGAATGGGAAATTGCCAATCACAAAGCCGCAGAATTTTGGACAGCTAGTATTAAACAAATTGAAACCTTTAAGGATGCTTTGCAAGCTCTGGAAGCATATTATCATTATATAGAAATTCATGAGTTTGAGTTAGCAGGTAAGGTAATTTTAAAAAGCCGAAATAATCAATGGCAGCAATTTTTGCCTCTTGGTAGTACCTTGTATCGGATGGGCTTAATTCAACCGATACTTGCAGCAATTGATCGAGTTGTTAACAATCTAGAAAATAACCAAAATCTCAGCGAACTCTATAATATACTGGGCGATCTATATTGGATAACAGGTAAAATTAGTCAAGCGATCGCCTGTCAAGAAAAGGCTATTACTCTGGCAACCCAAGCACTCAAATCACTTGTACATCAGCCAGAAAATAAACATCCAGTTTACTATCTGAGGATGCTAGAGGTAGATTCTTTATTAAGTATTGGTCTTTACAAAATAGATTTGTGGGAACTAGAGGCAGCCACGAATTTATTTCAACAAGTAATTTATCTAGCCCAAAATACTGAGCATCATCGCTGGGCAGAGAAAGCATCAGTTTGTTTAGCTTTGGTCTATTCTTATTTAGGTTTGCGTGATGCCTCCTTTGCATTAGCAGATGTAGCTTATCAGAATATTACGAACGAAAAACTGGTAGAACAGACTGGGCGATTTGTCTATTTCATGCAAATTTTGGGTCAAACCTACGTCAATTTAGGAGAGTTTTATCAAGCAAATCAAATATTACATCAAGCTTTAACCTTTGCTGAAGAAAGCCACTATATGCAGGTGAAAGCAAAAACACTCAATGGTTTAGCAGAAATCAATCGAGAACAAGCAGATTTTGAGTTAGCCCTGACTCATCATAGAGAAGCAATCGAACTGTTGGATAAAATAGGTGCTAAGTGCGATCTAGCTGAAGCTTATTATCAATTAGGTTTAACTTATCAAAAGATGGCAAAGCCTGATGAAAGTAAATTTAATTTTAATCAAGGAATTCAGCTATTTACTGAAATAAAAGCTCCGAAGCAAGTTGAAAAAATTTCAACTTCACAATCCAATACTGCTCGCTTTGTACATTTTTAATATCAAGTCCGGTCAATCACTTATGATTATGAAAAGGCAATAGGCAATATGAAAAAAGGCTTTTTGAGTTGTAGAGAGTTTTTTCACGCAATCAAATATGAGCTATGGCGGAATTTTTCACCAATCGTTGCTATACGCCGACTATAGTCAAAATAGTCTGCATTAGTACGTCTAGCTCAATTGGTTTAGAAATATGCTGTTGAAATCCGGCTGCTAGTGCCAGTTGTTGATCGATCTCTCCTGCATAAGCGGTAAGAGCGATCGCTGGAATTTCTCCGCCCCGATCAGACGGCTGCTTTCTAATTTGACGAATTAGTGTGTAGCCATCCATATCGGGCATACCAATATCACTGATTAGCAAATCAAATTTTGCTTGCCCCAAAGTGCTTAGAGCTTCATGTGCTGATTCAGCTTCAGTCACTTGCGCCCCATACTGTTCTAGCAGGAAGGCGATGAATTCCCGTGAATCTCTGTCATCATCTACAAGCAGGGCTTGCAATCCATTCAGATTGAAGTCTGAGCAATTATGGAACGCAGTATCAGCTTGATTTAGTTTTGCCGCAGCGATCGGTGGAAACTTGACTGTAAACGTTGCTCCTTGACCTTCTCCAGGGCTTGCTGCCTGAATGCTTCCTCCATGCAATTCAACCAAATGACGCACGATCGCTAACCCTAATCCCAATCCTCCGAATCTTCGGGTCGTTGTCCCATCGGCTTGACGGAAGTAGTCAAAGACGTAGGGCAGAAAGTCAGCAGAGATCCCCATACCAGTGTCGCTGACAGAGATTTGAGTGTATTCCGAAGGATGAGTATCTAGTTCATTCTCGATCCTTTCTAACCGCACCTCTACTTGGCCACCCTGTGGGGTAAATTTAATCGCGTTGGAAAGTAGATTCCAAACAACCTGTTGCAGGCGACCAGAATCACCCAACACTTGCCCAGCGTTCGGTTCAAATATTGTTTGAATTTGAATGGATTTAGCTTCAGCAGCGAGGCGCACGGTTTCCAGAGCAGCTTTGATGGTAAAAGTTAGACCGACTGGAACTGTATTCAAACTCAACTTGCCTTGGAGAATACGCGACACATCGAGCAAATCTTCGATCAGTTGCGCTTGCAGTTTAGCGTTACGCTCGATCGTTTCGAGTGCATACTGAGTTTTGGCTGCGTCCTGCCGACTCGTTTGCAAAATTTTTGCCCATCCCAAAATAGGATTCAGGGGCGATCGCAATTCATGAGATAGCACTGCCAGAAACTCATCTTTAATCCGATTGGCTTGTTGCGCTTGTTCAGTTTGTTGCTGCAAAGAAATCATCAGCTGATTGAGGCGATCGTTCTGCTCTTGCAGCAAGGCTGATGCTCGCTTCCGTTCGGTGATATCGGACAGGATGAAAACGGCACCTGTGAGAGTTCCATGCTCATCAAGTACTGGATCGATAGTTTTGGCAAACCACCGTTCTGTGGACTGAAATTCTAGAACTTGCCGTTGGTGAGTTTCTTTAGCACGGCGAAAGCAGGTGCCATCACCAATTCCCAATTCTGCGGCCATCAAATTATGGTGAGCACAACCTAAAATTTCGTGGGAGGGTTTGCAAAAAATCTGCGTTATCGCTAGATTACAGCGCAGAATTATACCTTTTGTGTCTACGAGACACACACCGTCCTTGATAGAGTCAAAGGTACTTTGCCACTCTCGTGCTGAGGATAAAGCCGCTTCCTCCGCTCGTCGAATTCGCAGCAGCGATCGCACCGTCGCCAGCAGTTCAATGGGTTCAACAGGTTGTACCAAATAAGCATCGGCACCACTGTCTAAGCCTTCTGCTTTATCCTGGCTTTGGACAAAACTTGCAGAAAGGTGTAGCACCGGAATAAAAGCAGTTTCGGGATTTGCCTTAATTTGACGACAGACTTCAAAGCCGCTGATATCTGGTAATTTGACATCCAAAATCACCAGAGTAGGCTGATGTTCAGTAGCAGCTTTTAATCCTGCTACTCCGGTTGCCGCTTCCACAACGGTAAAGCCTGCATTTTGCAAAATCCGGGCCACAATGTAACGATTGGCTTCGTTATCGTCAACATGCAGGATGATAACCTGTGGCTCAAACATGACTTTGCCCACAATCTAGAACAAGTCCGGCTTTGATCAGCGCATCTTGAAGCTGGGCGTAGACGCGTTCGCCCTTGGCGTTGCCGCAGGCTAGCGGCTTGTCGTCAGACATCGCTGCTGTTTGAGAGCCTGTTTCTTTGGAAAGAATGGCGATGCTTTTTTTTGCTAATTGGCTCTGAGTTTCTGCATCAAGTTGTGCCGATGAGTAGATGATCACAGGAATCGACTGAGTGACAGGATTGCTTTTAAGCTGCTTAAGCACATCAAACCCACTCAACTCTGGCATCTCCAAGTCAAGAACGATCGCGGTCGGTTGCTCGCGTTGTGCTAAATTTAATCCTTCCCATCCGTTCATGGCTTCTAAAATACTCAATTGTGTATTTATTAACAACTGCTTCACCAAATACCGATAGGCAGGGTCATCGTCAATTAACAAGATTTTTTGAGGCTTGTTCTGATTAATTAGCGTATTAAGTTTGTTCAATAACTGCAATCTGTCTACCGGCTTAATTAAAAAACCATTGGCTCCTAGTGCTAGTGCTTGCTTCTCGTTATCAATGATGGTAATAACTACTATAGGTATATTGCGGGTCGTTTCATCTCCTTTGATTTCTCGCAAGAACGTCCAGCCGTTTTGCCCTTCTAGCATAATATCTAGCATAATCGCCGCTGGTCGAACTTGTTGTAATACTTGCCTTGCCTGAGCTAAGGTGCGGGTTGCAATCAATTGATAAGTTGACTGCTGAAGATGATTTTCGTAAATAAATAGCGTTTCGGGATGATCTTCAACCGCCAGAATGGGCAGGCCAGTTGGTTCAAGTGATGCGATGGTCTCCGACCGACCGGAGGTCATCGGTTGCAGTAGGGTGGGAAATTCGGTCGCGTATGGGTAGATAATCGGAATCGATGCCGTAAAGGTGGAGCCTTCACCCAGCTTACTTGTAACTGAAATGCTGCCGCCCAGTAGCTCCGTTAGCTTGCGCGATAACGGCAATCCTAACCCGGTTCCCTTGACCTGCTTTTGCAGAGAAGACTCAATTTGGACAAAATCCTCAAAAATGCGCTCTCGATCGGCGGTCGCAATGCCGATGCCCGTATCTGATACGGAAAATATCACGGTATGACCCCTTTGCACAGAGGTTACACGCACTTCTCCCTGCTCGGTAAATTTGAGGGCATTGGAGATAAAGTTTCTTAGAATTTGCGCGACTTTGCCCTCATCGCTATATATCTGCCCAATGCCTTCAGGTTCCTCGATATTCAGCGCGACAGAGGAGCCTTGAACCAATAATGGGCGTAGCATCCCCCGCAGCGTGGCAAACAAATCACTAACTTCAAAGGAACTGGGACGCACTTCAATCTTTCCAGCTTCCACCTTTGCTAAATCCAGCAAGTCGTTGACCAGTTCTGATAATCCGCTCGCCGCCTTTTGGATGAATGTCACCTGCTTTTCTTGCTCTGCGGTCAAATCACCATCCATTCGTGCCAGCAACATCCGAGATAACGACAGAATCGAGTTGAGCGGTGTGCGAAACTCATGGCTCATGTTTGAGAGAAAGCGGGTTTTTAGCTCGTTGGCCTTTTGCAGAGAGTCTGCTTTTTCATCCAATTCTGCATAGAGGGCAACCACACCGCGATTGGTATCTTCCAGTTCCCGGTTCAGCTGGGTTAGTTCTTCCTCCCGCTTCCGTAACTCTGCCATTGCCCGCAGTAATTCCTGGTTTTGTCGCTGGATCTCTTCATAGGGATTCTGGGGCGATCGCTCCATCACGCTTTCTCGAATCTGCTGCAATTGCAAATCGGTGAAATTAGGTGTGCGCTTTGATAACCTTTTACTCATCACCACCGTTGTTCCCTGTCCCGGCAGCGATTCTATCTCAAAGAAATCCATCAGCTTTTGGCTGCCTACAATGCCTAGCCCCATTCCTGTATCAGAAGCGTAGCGTCCTGCCAAAACGTCTTCCAGATGAGGAATGCCACCACCCCGATCCTGAATCCGAATCAGAAACTCTTGAGGTTCTCCTGCCACAGAAAATTCAACCGTTCCACCTCTGGCATACTGAAAGGCATTGCGGGCAATTTCTGAAACTGCCGTTGCCAATCGTGCCTGATCTTGAGTATCAAAGCCCAATTGCTCGGCAATCTCACGAGTTCGCTGCCGAGCTTGGACAACATCTTGTTCGTTCTGGATTTCGAGGATGAAAATAGTTGTCAAGTCGCTTCACTCCAATTCAAAATTCTTAAATATTCTGCCCCCTGCCTCCTGCCCCCTGCTTCCTGCCCCCTGCTTTAATTGCTCATTCCTTTAGCCACTAACACTGTCACATCGTCTCGGTCTCGGTTAAAGTCTCGGTATAAGACACCTGCAATCAGGCTGGGATGTTTTTGACTCAAGCCTGGATAGCGATCGAGCTGCCACTTACTGTCTAATCCGTCAGAATGCATAATTAAAAGTCCGTTGGCATACCAGGGATAGCTAAACTCTTGAATTTTGCGAATTTCATGTCCCACCGTGCCGTTGTTAGATATCAGATGGTGGCGTTCAGTAAAGGAGAAGATGCTAGCAGCGATATTGCCAATTCCGGCAAAGCGGACAGACTGTTGTTCAAAGTCGATTTCAGTAATGCCGAGTGCTGCTCCTCGCGTACTTCGCAAGGCGGCGTGGGCAGCTTCGACGATCGCACCAGGAGAGCGATCGTGTTCTTGAAAGATTCTGACGGCTTTTGAGGAAGCAGTAGCCGCCGCAGGCCCATGCCCTAAGCCATCGGCTACTAGCAACAGGCTGCGGCAACGATCGACTTGATATGCCCAGGCATCTCCTGAAATGTCCTCACCTCGTTTGGGCAAACAAATCGCCCCAATTTCTAAGATTTTTTCAGGCTCATGGGGTGCGGAGGTTGACCAGAGGTGGGCGAGGAGCGCCGTCCCCTGGTTGCGAATGGAGTAAATTTCAAATAAACCAGACAGGCGAGAAATTGCGCCCAGTCCATTGCCTAAGGTTCCGGCGGTGGAAAAGCCATCTTGCAAACACTCATCCACATCAACCATTCCCCGTCCTTTATCTAGGGACAAGACTTCAATACCAATAGCTGAATTGTGTTCGATCAATCTTAGCAACAACACTCCACCCTTACCGTGCTGTATCAGATTACTCGCAACCTCTGTCACCACAATGCCAAGCTTGCCCCGTTGCGTTTCCTGAAAGCCGAGCTGAGTTGCCAAAGCGATCGCTACCCGTCGCGCTTCCCCGGTCTGGCTAGATTCAGTAATTGTAATGGCGACAGATTCTCTCATTTTATTTCCATCGTACAATTATTACCCGTGTTCCTTCTCCCACCGCAGACTGAATCTCAAACTCGTTAGCAAGTCGTTTAGCACCGCTCAATCCCATACCCAATCCGCTACCCGTGGTGAACCCATCCTTCAGCGCCAGATCAATATCGGGAATTCCCGGGCCCCGATCTTCAAAGGTCAGCCGGAGTCCTCGTCGTCTCCCTTCCTGAAGCGTTTCTAGTTTTACTGTGCCACCTCCCCCATAGTCTAGGGTATTGCGGGCTAACTCACTGGCGGCGGTGACAATTTTTGTTTGGTCTACTAAGCCAAAGCCAATTTCCACGGCCAGCAGGCGCACGGCTTGCCGAACTAAGACTACATCTGTAGAAGATTGAATGTCGATTGTTTCAGTCTTCTGCATCGTCATCTGCACGCCATTGAGTGGCAATGACCTGATTTGTAGTTTCATTGAGTGACGATCGCAAGAGTGCCATACCTTTTTCTACGTTTAGGGCAGTGCGAATACCCGTCAGCGACAGCCCCAATTCCACCAGGGTAATTGCCACAGCAGGCTGCATCCCAACGACAACTGTTTGGGCATCCAACACCCGTGATATTCTGGCAATGTTGCCTAAAATCCTCCCAATGAAGGAATCGACAATTTCTAATCCAGAAATATCGATCAAGACACCGTGAGCGTGAGTTTGAGTGATGCGGTTGGTCAAGTCATCCTGTAAAGTCATGGCGAGGCGATCGTACATATCCACTTGAATTGTCACAAGTAGGAAATTGCCCATTTTGAGTATAGGAATACGTTCCATTGGTTCCTACCTCATTTGGGTTGAGAGGGGGTAATACTCACTCCCAAACGTTTTAGTGCTATGAGAAAGGCATCAGCTAAGGTTGCCTTCGTTGTGATATCAGTCAAATCAATGCCGAGATAAACGATCGTTTGGGCAATTTGAGGACGAATCCCACTAATCATACAATCGGCTCCCATGAGACGGGCAGCAGTAACGGTCTTGAGCAGATGTTGAGCGGTGAGGGTATCCACGGTGGGAACCCCCGTAATGTCAATGATGGCAATTTCTGACCCGGTTTCAACAATTTTCTGCAACAACGACTCCATCATCATTTGCGTGCGGGCACTATCCAGGGTGCCGATAATGGGTAATGCCAAAATTCCTTCCCAAAGTTTAATCACTGGGGTAGATAGCTCCATCAACTCTTCCTGCTGCCGCAAAATCACGTCTTCCCGCGCCTTTTGATACACTTCAATTGTCAGCAATCCCAGCTGATCCAGTAAGTTGGTGGCTAGCCATATCTCCTCACTCAACTCAATGGGGTCTTGCAATTGCTGACGCATCCGCTTGAAAAGGGGTTGCTTGAACGAAAAGACGAATGTAGCTGTTTCCGCCGGTGTGAAGCCTTTTTGCGATCGCGATCGAGAAATGCTGTTTAGTATCTCTCGCATATCCTCCCACGCCCCTGCCTGAATATTGGTCAACTTGCCCTGCCCAACGGCACTCCGAAACAAGCTCAGGAATTCCCGGCACTCCTCCTTTAGCTCGGCTTCTTTAATCAAGCCTTTCCGAATATTGACATTGGCTAACTCCTGAGTCCACTCTGACAGCAAGTCTGCCTCAAAGGTTTCCAGGATTTCTGGTATCTTACTTTCGCTCATCGTTCTTATAAGGGCAACCACTTTGATTAGTCCAAAATCAGTGTATGCTGATTCAGACCAACGCGAAAGTCGTTCGTTGGCAGCTCATATTAAACTAGCGATCGCTTCTACTAGTTCTTCGGGATCAATCGGTTTGGATAAGTGTCTTTGAAAACCTGCTGCGAGAGCTTGTTTTTGATCGGATTCTCCAGCATAAGCTGTCAGCGCGATCGCTTTTATCTGTCCGCCTTGTCCTTTTGGCCAACTTCTTACCTGACGGATGAGCATATATCCGTCCATCTCTGGCATAGCAATATCACAGATGAGAATATCTGGCTGAGATTGTTTTAATATCTTTAATGCCTCACGACCGGATGCGGCGGCTGTCACTTCTGCACCATATTGCTCAATCATGAATACCAGTAGTTCTCGCGTATCTTGCTCATCCTCTACTGTCAGCACCCGCACACCGCGCAAATTCAACGAGATTTTAGGTAAACTTTTATTTTGATTTGGTTGTAAAAATGTAGTGATGAGCGGTAATCTAACTGTAAATATTGCTCCTTGGTCTTCTCCTTTGCTGTCTGCGTGAACTGTACCACCATGCATTTCTACAATGTGTCGGACAATTGCTAATCCTAATCCCAAGCCGCCAAACTTGCGTGTTGTGGCACTATCAGCTTGACGGAATGTTTCAAACACGTAAGGTAAAAACTCTGGTGTAATCCCCTTGCCTGTATCGCTAACTTGAATCTGAGTGTAGGTATTGGTAGACTCTAATTTGATTTTTACCTCGCCGCCAGTTGGGGTAAACTTCACCGCATTAGTAAGTAAATTCCACACTACTTGTTGCAAGCGACTAGCATCACCCATAAAAAGCTGGACATCTGGTGCAATCTCAGTGTGAATTTGAATCGATTTCGCTTCTGCTGCTAAAGCGACTGTTTCATTGGCAGCTGCAATAGTTGCAGCTAAATCAACTGAAGAAATGTTCAGCGTTAATTTGCCTTGCAGAATGCGGGAGACATCTAATAAATCAGCGATCAGTTGAGTTTGTAATTTAGCATTGCGTTCGATTGTTTCTAAAGCGATCGCTTTTTTCTCCTCACTTAATTGGTGAGTCCGCAGCAATTTTATCCAGCCAAGTATCGGATTTAGCGGCGTTCGCAATTCATGAGACAACACCGCCAAAAATTCATCTTTAATGCGGTTGGCAGTTTCAGCTGCTTCTCGTGCAGCTTGTTCGCGTAGCAGTAATTCTTCGCGTTCTTCTTCCGCTCGCCTGCGGGAAGTCACATCAATTGCTACTCCCCCTACCAAAGATTGCCCAGATAAATGAGCAATGGGGAATTTATAAACGAGGAAATCGCCTATTGTGCCATCCAGACGAGGTGCCATTTCAATTGTCTCTAAAACCTGATTAGTTTTAGCCACTGTTTGGATGTTGTTTAATAATTGGGTGGCAATCTCAAGATCAAACAATTCAAATGCAGTTTTGCCGATCGCATCTTGAGTAAATAGCTGAAAAGTATTTACATAAGTCGGACTAAGGTAAATAACTTTACCATCTGCATCTGTAATCCAAGCAGCAGCAGGACTATGTGCCATGAATGCCTGAAAGCGTTCTTCACTTTCTTGCCGCACTTCTTCGGCTTGCTTGCGCTCGCTAATGTCAATGTTGACTCCTAAAAAACACTCGGCTTGTCCCTCTGCATCTCGGATAATTTGCCCTTTCGATGCTACCCAAATAACTGTATTATCTCTGCGGACAATGCGGAATTCGTCGTAATATTCCTTACCTTCAGCTAATACTTTTTCTACTCCTTCCATAACCCGTGGGCGATCGTTAGGATGGATAAAATCAACCCAAGGTTTCACACCAGGTTCTTCTGTACCTATTTCCAACCCCAAAATCTCCCAGATTCCTTCCGACCAAAATACCTCACCAGTAGCTACATTCCACTCCCAAGTCCCAATTTTTCCTGCTCTTTGTGCCATTTGGAGGCGTTGTTCGCTTTGTCGCAATGCTTGCTCCGTTCGCTTGCGTTCGCCAATATCACGAGATACAGCAATTACACCTGCGATCGCTTGCTCAGGATTATATAAAGGAGCCAAAATATATTCGTAACAATGCACTCCATCAACGGTATTATATTCGGTCTCTGCTCTGATGGGTTGCCCCGTTGTCATTACTGTTTCTCGTTGGGTGTCTACCCGACGCATCGTAGTAAACATTTCTGGGGCAAAATCAAGTTCTTGCCAAGTCTTACCGACTATCTCTTTTGGCTGATAACCTAAACCGCAGCCCCACCTTCACTGACATACTGATAATGACCATGCCGATCAAAAATATAAATATGATCTACTGAGGCAGAGAGAATCGCATTTAAGATATTGGCTTGATGTTGCACCTGGCTCATCAACTTACGTGTGCATTCTTCTGCCTGCTTGCGTTCAGTAATATTCAAAAATGCAGCTACCGATCCTCTAGGATTATCCTGTTCATCAAGTAGGGGAGCAGCATAACCAAATAAATTAAATATAGTGCCATTACCGCGAACGATATCAACTTCTGTGCCTTTGACTTCTGTATTATGAATGGCTGCATAACGTAGCGGATATTCTTCTGGTGAGAGTTCCTTTCCCTGCCGCAAAATTTTGTAAGATGGAGGCGGAGCATTAACGGGAGTAGAGGAAACATTAACTTCAGGCAAGATACCTAAAATCTCAGCAAATGCTGGGTTAGATTTTACCTCCTTAAATTCCATATCTTCCGCGATCAGAATGCCAATAGGAATTAACTCAAATAAAGTTTGCATATTTTGGCTCAGAGAAGCGATCGCGATTTCCCGTGCTTCTAGTGCTGCGGCCATTTTGTCAATCGCTTGCGCCAGTTGACTAAGTTCTCCCGATATATGAGCAAGTCCAGTACGAGTGTTGAGTTGACCACTACCCAAGGTCTTGGCTGTTTGCACTAAAGATTGTATCTGGTTGAGAAAAAATACATCTCCACCTACCCAAGCAGCTGCGATCGCTAAAAAAGTAACTGCACCTAAACTAATTAAGTTTCTGAATAATAAACTATCAGCATTAGCAAAAACTTCAGACTTGGGAATACCAATCCTGATATATCCATCCGGCTTGACTGGATTATCGCCCAAAGGAATAAAGGCAAAGATTCGCGGCACACCATCAAGGCTAGTCACTTCATCGATCCCCTCAACCTGAGCGATTTTCATTCTGGCGAAAGCATCCGGCGATATAGATTTACCTACCCAATTTTGCGTATTGGGATAGCGGACTAAAAGTGTTCCTTTCTTGTCAACCAAACTCAGCACCGAGCCTTGAGGCATTTTTATTTGCGCCGCCAACTGATTTAACTGAGCTAAATCAAGTGCAGCTACAACCACAGTTTGCACTCGCCCTGCTTTGTCTAAAATTGGGTAAGCGAAATTCAGGGTAGCTTTTTTAGTGACGCGATCTATTTGATAATCACCAACCACAAATTTCCGAGTTTGCAAAGCACGTTGGAAATAACTGCGGTCTCTGAGATTCACAGAGCCAGAGTAGGCAATCCCAGTACAAATCACGTTTCCTTGACCATCAAGTACGGCAAAATTAGCGTAAGCTGAGTGTTGTTTCAGGATATCGGTCAACAATTGATTGCACTCTGCTGAATTACCCTGACGGACAACTGGCAGCTGTGCCAATATCATCAGCAGTTGACGGGTTCCTTCTACAACCTGTTTTTGGTTATTAGCCGCCAATCTCGCCAGCCGTAGTGTCTGTTCTCGTGCCTCTACTGTAGCGGTACGCCGTTGTTCGGAAGCAGTGTACAGAATTAATCCTAGTGCTGGAACAACAGCTAAAAGGACGAGAAGTACTAAGCGAATGCGAAGTGTACTGTTTAACCAAGAGCGCATTATGGTTTAGTTCGATTTGCTACACATAATTTTGAACCAAAATATAAAATTCGAAACTGTTATTCACTGAAGCAATGAGCAAAATCAAGGCTTTGGACAAGGGGTGTAGGTAAAAAAACTCTTATAATCTTATACCCAGTCTCGACAAACAGTTTTTCTGCGTAAGTTCTGATTGTAACAATTGAGCGATCGCAGGCACCTTTAGAATATATATGCAGTAAGAAACAAAGTGCAATGGTTTCTTACCCAAAAAAGAAAAGACATGGATACTACAAAAATGACTGCACAGTTCACTCTTTTCAACGCTGACTAGGTATGAAGTTAACTCCAGATGCGTAGTGCGATTTATGAATTTTCTGTAAATAATCCATTCTTTTTCGGAAGAAGCCACCATGCAAGCTGTATATCTTCTACATACCGAACCACTTATACAGTAACCGGGGCATTGAATTTATGAAGCCCCATGTAATTTCTAGCGAGAGCTAAAGCTGTTCTCTTGTCAAACAAGAGAACAGTGAAAGCATTCTCAATCAGCCCTGTGGTGGAGCGCTCAAAAAGCGGGAGCCACCTTTGTATTTCAAGCAATTTAATAAAAGTTCTTCTAGCATCACAGAAGCTGTTAACAGACGCTATCGCTTCCGTTATGGATGGAAGAAACAAAATTAAGATGCACCAAAAATTACACTTTTATTGTGTCCTGACAGTTAAGACCGATCCCCCAATGATGCTTTGTCGCCCGTACAGAAGCTTGGTTGTAGGGTTGAGACGGTTATGACATTGGTGAAATGGTTGCTGCCATTATCCCGTTTAGGAGACTGTATTCATCCGTCAACCCAGGTCAGGGCACTTAATGCTCTCTTGATTTGATTTAATCTTCGGATTTTTAATTCATTTATTGACCAATTTGAATTGGCTAAGAAATGGTGTAATGACGCTCGCTGAGTTATACTCACAACTTAGCTATTTCTGGTAATGATTTTATTTTTATTGGCGAGATTATTCCTAAGTGCAAATATTTGAAGCATTCATAATTTCTCACCTCTTTAAATAAATCTTGATACTCTGCACAATATTCATCTACGATCGCTTCCAGCGGGCGGTTACGCCATCGCAACTGTTGGGTGGGCATCTCTAGCTAAATGTTTCAGGATTTGTAATTCTACATCCATTGCCCTGGCTTACCTGAAGAGAGTTTTTTCTTTTAATCCTTTTATTAAGAATACTCGGAAAGTGACAGAAGCTGTTTACGGACGCGCTCGCTTCCGTTATGGATGGAAGAAACAAGTCAAATCCTCTTCCCTTCTGCCTTCTGCCTCCTGCCTTGTTTCTTAGGAGAGGGATAATACACATCTCTATAAATTAGATTTTAACCTTCACTGGGTCTTGTATTGAAATATCGATGACAAACTCTGTACCCTTACCTGGCATGGAAGAGCAGCTTAAATTGCCTCCATGCTGTTGCACCACAATCGAGTAACTAGTCGATAATCCTAAACCTGTACCACTGCCTATAGGTTTAGTGGTGAAAAAAGGATTGAATATGCTGTTTAGTGTCGACTCATTCATGCCTGGACCATTGTCAGCAATACGAATCAGTACCTTATTAGCATCGTGAATTTCAGTGCGAATGTGAATTATGGGGAGCGGACATTGGGAAAATATCTCACTTGTGATTTCCCCGTCGCCAGCGATGCACTGAGCCGGTCGTTGTGTCCCCATTTCCAAAGCATCAATTGCATTACTTAAAATATTCATAAATACCTGATTGAGGTCACTGGCATAGCATTTGACCAAAGGCAGTTGACCATATTCTTTAATTACTGTAATTTTTGGATGATTATCATTAGCTTGAAGTCGGTGCTGTAAAATTAACAGAGTGCTATCAATGCCGGAGTGAATATCTACTGGTTTAATTCCCGCTTCATCTAGGCGGGAGAAGTTACGCAGTGAGTCCACAATATGTTTAATACGTTCAGCTCCAGCTTGCATTGAGTTGAATAGTTTAGGTAAATCTTCCATCAAAAACGGTAAATCAATAGACTCTGTTGTAGTTTGGATCGCCTTCACTGGAGCGGGATAATGTTGTTGATAGGTTTTGATGAGTTTTAACAGAGCCTGCACATAAGTTTCAGTATGAAACAAGTTGCCATAAATAAAGTTGGCAGGATTGTTTATTTCGTGAGCAACTCCTGCAACCATTTGCCCTAAAGACGACATTTTTTCAGCTTGAATCAGTTGAGCTTGAGTTTTTTGAAGATGGTCTAAGGCTAGAGTTAATTTAGAATTTTGGTTTTCTATTGTGAGGATATTACTGTAGGAACGGAGGGAAGAAATCACCACTGTAATCAGTTTTTGTCGTGTCAGTTCTGTCTTCAGGCGATAGTCGTTAATATCGTAGCCCAGAATAACTGAGGCTTCCGGCGCTTCTCCAGGCTGACCTGTACGTAAAACAATTCGTACTTTGTGGTTGTGCAATTCTGCTCTAATATACTGAACCACCTGTAATCCAGCATCATGTGTTTCCATAACGACATCCAGCAAAATTAATGCTGTATCTGGATGTGCCTGGATTAAAGACTTCGCTTCTGTACCAGAGTAAGCATGGAAAAACATCAGTGGTTTACTCTCAAAGGTGCAATCTTCCAGAACTAGGGTCGTGGCTCGATGGACTAATACATCATCATCCACGATCAAGACTTTCCAAACTGCTACAGGCGCTGGTGGAGAGTTTGGAACCGCTTGGGAAGTAATATCATCTTCATTGCTTGGTTGTCTACCATCGTCATCTGCAAAGATAAACGCATCATTGTTGTCCGCAAAGACGAAAAGAGCGTCAGTTGCTGAGTTGGAAACCCTTTGATTTTCGCTCGACATACTCGATCCTCTCATCCCTAATTTTGGCGTTTATGGAGTAACCTGTGGTTCAAGTGGAAGGGTTACTATAAATAGAGTTCCCTTCTCCACTTCGCTTTGCACATTGATTCTTCCTTGCAATTTTTGGGTGACTAGATTATAGACAATATGCAGTCCTAACCCTGTTCCACCGCGATGTCTGGCGGTGGTGAAGAAAGGTTCAAAAATGCGGCTTAGATGCTCTTCAGGGATACCACAGCCATCATCACTGTATTGAACGATCGCCCGATCGCCTTGCTGCAAGACCTGAAAGTACATCTGCCCAGCTTCTCCGGGCTGATATGCGTGCATGAGGGAGTTCATTACCAAATTGGTGACAACTTGTGCCAATGCTCCTGGATAACTGCTGATGGTTACAGTATCATCACCCGTCACAGTCACCGTATGTAGTGTTTGTCTTAAATTTGGTGCCAAACTAAAAAGTGTTTCTTCCAGATAGACTTTAACCTTAATAGTGCGTTGCTCCAAGTTGGTTTGATCGACAGCAACCTGTTTGAAACTTTGCACCAATTCTGCGGCATTATTAAGGTTTGTCAAAATAATGTCTCCGCATTCTTTAGCAATGTTTAGGTAGTTGGTCAAATCAGACCGTTTCAGCTTCCCCTGCTCAACTGTCGCCATGAGAGCGGTAGTTTTATCAATCAGGGTTGATACCAATGTGATGCTAGTTCCAACAGGGGTGTTGACTTCATGAGCAACCCCTGCGACAAGGCTACCTAAAGCAGCCATTTTTTTGGATTCTACGAGCTGATCTTGAGTAGTTTTGAGTTCTTCTAGAGCTTGAGAAAGTTGTTGAGTGCGATCGCTAACTTTCTGTTCGAGAGTATTGTAGAGATTAGCATTTTCGAGCGAAATGGCAGCTTGGGATGATAGAAGCTTAACAATTTCTAAACGGTCTGGTGTAAACGCTTCTGTAGCTAGGTTATTTTCCAGATACAAAATTCCCAGCAGTTTACCTTGATGCACAATGGGATTACATAGTAGGCTTTTGGGCTGCTGCTTTCTGATGTATAAATCATTTACCAAAGTCGCCTCTGTACTAGCATCAGCGATGACATGGGATTTTAGACTCCGTTTGACAAGGTAAATCAGACTGAGAGGAATATCAAAACTCCGATCGATTGGCAATCCTGGCCCAACGCTGGGTTCTTGTCCTAGTTGAGCGATCGCTTCTACTCGCAAGTCATTATCCTGGATCAAGATCAGCACACATTTGCTAGCTCCAGCATTGGTCATGATTGCATTGAGCAAGCTAATCAGCAATTTGTCTAATTGAATCTCGCTAGACAGGCTCTGGGAGGCTTTGAAGATAGTGGCAAAATCCAAGGCTTCAGAGATAGAAGTACTGCTGGAGCTAGATGTTTGCGTCGGTTGATGAATCGTGCGGGCAGGTATCGCGAGGGTTTCTAAGGGCTGGAAAGTGAATTGCTTTTGTTGCAGAATATGTTGTAGTAATTGCGGATAACGTGTTTCCAAGTCATCGATTTTAGCTTTGGCATCCCAACGAGAGTAGCAGTAGTAGGCTTCTTGGATGTAGGCTTGAGCCACCTTTTCTCCGCCCCAATTGAGGTAGAATTTGGCTGCCAACTCATTGCTCAGTGCTTCTTCGTTAAGGTAGCCATTTTCTTTAGCACCCGCAATGGCGCGATCGTAATACTCCATTGCTTTGAGCGTATCTCCCATCACCCGCGCTGTCTCTGCCTCAACTAAATCATACTTGTGCTGGTAATTAGCAGGAGCATTATCAGCCCAGTCGCGCATAAGTTTTTGGTTGGTAAATACCTGGTTGAGCCAACGTTCCGACTGGTTACAATCTGCCTCCTCTAGACAAGCTGAACATAATGCAAGTAAGGACAAAGAGTAGTAAAAGTTATGTCCAGTAACAAGTAGTAAACCAAAGGCTCCATCTACAAACTCAGTAGCCTGCTCTGCACAGATTACAGCCTGTTCATACTTTTCAAAGGCATAAAGGATAACTGTTTTGGCTACATAGGTTGCAAATAGTGACTGATGATTATGGGTGCTATGAAAATGCAGTAGCATTTCCGTTTCATTAAAATCAGTACCAGTTAGGTGAAACCGATCGGAGGCTTGTCCAAGAAAGTTTAAAGTGAGTTGCTTCCAAATCTTGGCATAATCAACACAATGCTTTTGTTTAAAGTTTAAAAGTAGATCGATATATTGTGTTTGCTTTTTCTCAACAGAATCTAGAGGTTCTCCAATTAGGAATAAATGTGCAGACTCAGCCATTATTGAATAGCTAGTGTATTCGATGTCTCCGACCTCTAGTCCACACTGCATACTTTCTTGTAAAAATGTGAGTGTATTTCGACCATGCTCCTTACAAGCACAGATAAAAACACCAAAGAGCATATAAATTTTGGAACTGTGTTCTTTGGCATGATATTGCTTTAAGAGGTTTAGAGATATTTGACCTGAGTGATAAGCTGTATCTACATCTTTGATTACAGCACACAGAAATAAGCCATAAATTCCATAAACATAAGCAGCCAAGGATGAATGTCCCTGCTCAAGACAAAGCTGGAGCATTGTCAGCGCTACTGACGGAAACATATCTGGTTTGACATGATGAACAGGAGGAGTAATGCTAATCAGCAACCGGAGTGCAGCCAGAGATTCAGGATCGATCATCTCTGGAATATTGGCTAAACTTGTCAACTCTGGTAGTTGCTGTAAATAATTTTCCTGCTCTACACCAGGTAATCTCAACGAAATTTTTAACTGTTCTAGTGCTTTTAACCCTGTTTCAATAGCTTGAACTTGCCGATCTTGGGCAATATAAACTTGAACTTTTAGCTCATAGCTTTTAATTCTGTGCAACAGATGCGTGGTTTGCTGCAATATCAGGTCTGTTAGAGTTATAGCTTGTTCAAAGTGGGTATTTAAGTATTCTGCTTCTGCGGCTTCTTCATACAGCGCCAGCATTAGAAGATACTGATTTTGCCAGCTATCTGCTGCTAGCAGTTCTATTCCTAGCATAAAATATTGAACCGCAGCAGTATAGGCAGTGGAAGCCTTAGCTTTTCGTCCAGCTACTAGATTTAACTGAGCTAGTTGATTGCGTTCGTTCTGTTGAGTAATTAACTCCAACCCCATGTTTAATTGATTAACAATTTGAAAAATTTTCTCTTGTCGCTCGTCCGCAGAAATATTATTTAACAGTAACTGTCCAAGTTTTAAGTGAGTAGTCTGTTTCTCATCTTCAGGTATTAGAAAATAAGCCGCTTGTTGGACGCGATCATGCAAAAATTTATAAGTAACTGCTTGTGAGCTTTGCCCTGCAATTGTTTGACTTTCCTCACCCACATAGAACTTATAAACTTCAGTTTGAGGTAAGATTAACCCCTCTTGTAAAGCTTTCCATAAGGCTGTTGCGGTTTCGGCTTCTGACGTTTCAGATACATTCTTAGAGCTTGCACCTCGCGCGATCGCTAAGGTTGCTAAGTCAAATTCGTTACCAATGCACGCCGCTAATTTCAAGACTTCCTGCGTTGCTGTTGGCAACTTTTGCAACTGCAATGCCATGAATTCAACAACATCATCCGTGAGAGCTAACGCTTTCACTTCCGAAATGTCATACTGCCAATTTCCCCGAGCAAAATCAAACTGGATCAGCCCATCTTCATGCAGTGCTTTGATAAATTGTGTACTAAAAAATGGATTACCTGCGGTCTTTTGATATACCAGTTGAGTTAATATTTGTGCGGCTTCTGGCGAACAACTGAGGGTATCGGTAACTAGTTGATTTAAACTTGCTGCACTCAACGGTGCTAGTGTAATAATGTTAATTGTGACTTTGGCTTTAGCAATCTCTTCTATTGTCAACATCAAAGGATGAGCAGCAAAAACCTCATTATCGCGGTAAGCTCCAATTAATAATAAATATCCTCCCTCTAAATCATCCATCAGCAACTGCATTAACTTCAAAGAAGCTGAATCTGCCCACTGCAAATCATCTAAGAAAATCACTAGGGGATGTTCTTTGGTCGTAAATACTTGAATAAACTTCTGAAATAGTAAATTAAAGCGATTTTGTGCCGCAGTTCCAGATAAATTGGGCGCAGGTAGTTGTTGACCAATAATTTGTTCTAGTTCTGGAATCACCTCAATAATGATTTGCCCATTATCACCCAGTGCTGCTAAAATTTTGTTTTTCCAAGCTGATAATTGGGTATCATTCTCACTCAGCAATTGCCCTACTAAATCTCGAAACGTCTGTACAAAGGCAGAAAAAGGAATATTACGATTAAATTGATCAAACTTGCCTTTGATGAAGTAACCCCGCTGTTCGGCAATCGGCTTATGAACTTCGTTAATAATCGCCGTTTTACCAATACCAGAAAACCCTGCGACTAACATCAGTTCCGTTTGATGATTAGTAACGCGGTCAAATGCTTCTAGCAAAGTTTTCACCTCTTCTTCCCGACCGTAGAGCTTTTCAGGGATAATGAAGCGATCGCTAACATCTCGTTGCCCAATCGAGAAACTTTCAATTTTGCCCGTTTGCTGGAGTTGATGCAAACAAGTTTCTAAATCATATTTCAGCCCAAATGCACTCTGATAGCGGTTTTCGGCATTTTTCGCCATCAATTTCATAACGATATCACAGAGTACCTGGGGAATTTCCTCCCTTCTGCCTTGTGCCTCCTGCCTTCTGCCTTCTGCCTTCTGCCTTCTGCCTTCTAGGGGTGGCGGTAGTTTGGCAATATGGCAATGTACTAACTCCATCGGATCGTTTGATTGGAACGGTAATTGTCCCGTTAGTAACTCGTAAAAAGTTACGCCTAGAGAATAGAAATCAGACCGGTAATCTATGCCGCGATTCATCCGTCCGGTTTGTTCTGGCGACAAATAAGCGAGTGTTCCTTCCAATACATTGGGATTCTTTAGGGTTTGGGTTTCCCGTGGCAGCAGAGATGCAATACTAAAGTCAATCAGTTTGACATCGCGAGTTTCTGGATTAATGAGAATATTGGCAGGTTTAATATCTTTGTGAATAATGCGATGACGAATGAGAATATCTAATATATTGCACAGGGCGATCGCTAAGGGCAAAAATTCCATGAGAGTTGGCACAGTTCCCAATTGCTTCAGAGAAATTCCCCCAAAGTCTTCCATTACCAATGCATAACCATTCTGGTAAGTTTCCAAGCTGTAGGTTTGAATGATCCCAGGGAAGTTAAGATTTTTGGCAATGGTGTACTGATTGCAAAACGACAACAGTTCAGTGAAGCTGGGATAAGGGTTTTTCAGCAGCTTGATGACTACAGGCTGTTGGTCAGTCTTTTTATATCCGCGATAAACCAGGGTTCTTGAACCGTTGTAAAGTTGTTCGCTAATGTGATATCCGCTCATACTGACTTGGGTACTAGCCATACTGCTGAATTCTTGAGGTTTCAGCTTTTAGTATTCCCCGATGAACTCCCGTAATTTTTAGACAGGTATCGAGTAAATACCTTATCTATTGCTAACTTAAACTAAAAAGCGCCCTCCCGAGCTGGGAGAGCGCTTTATTATTTAGCTAATAGAGTTAATGTTTGAGAATTAACCGTTGATAGCAGGAGCAGAAAGAGCAACAGGAGCAGATTGTGCAGATGCCAAATCTAGAGGGAAGTTGTGAGCGTTACGCTCGTGCATTACTTCCATACCGAGGTTAGCGCGGTTGATTACATCCGCCCAAGTTGCAATCACACGACCTTCAGAGTCAATGATTGATTGGTTGAAGTTGAAACCGTTCAAGTTGAACGCCATTGTGCTTACACCCAAGGCGGTGAACCAGATGCCGATTACAGGCCATGCTGCGAGGAAGAAGTGCAGTGAACGGCTGTTGTTGAAGGAAGCGTATTGGAAGATTAGACGACCGAAGTAGCCGTGAGCTGCAACGATATTGTAGGTTTCTTCTTCTTGACCGAATTTGTAACCGTAGTTAAGGGACTCGGTTTCGGTGGTTTCACGAACTAGTGAAGATGTTACAAGAGATCCGTGCATTGCAGAGAACAAGCTTCCGCCGAATACACCAGCTACACCTAGTTGGTGGAAGGGGTGCATCAAGATGTTGTGTTCTGCTTGGAACACGATCATGAAGTTGAATGTTCCTGAGATACCTAAAGGCATACCATCAGAGAAAGAACCTTGTCCGATGGGGTATACCAAGAATACTGCGGTTGCTGCTGCAACAGGTGCAGAATATGCGATCGCAATCCAAGGACGCATACCTAAGCGGTAGGATAGTTCCCATTCACGACCTAAGTAGCAGAATACGCCAATCAAGAAGTGGAAAATTACCAATTGGTAAGGACCGCCGTTGTACAACCACTCATCTAAGGATGCTGCTTCCCAAATTGGGTAGAAGTGCAAGCCGATGGCGTTGGAGGAAGGTACTACTGCACCAGAGATGATGTTGTTTCCGTAGATTAAGGAACCTGCAACTGGTTCGCGGATACCGTCGATGTCAACGGGAGGTGCAGCGATGAAGGCGATTACGAAGCAAGCGGTGGCGGCTAGCAGGGTTGGGATCATGACTACGCCGAACCAGCCGATGTAGATGCGGTTGTTGGTGCTGGTGATCCACTCACAGAATCGATCCCATACGTTGGCGCTTGAGCGCTGTTGTAAGGTTGTTGTCATTGTTTTATAAGTGCGGTTAGTGATTTATGAATCAGGCTCGTTTGTCTTTGCCTGTGAATACACTTTACAATGCTTTACATTTTTTAATCAACTATCTCACTTTTGTAAACCTGATGGAACTCATCAGCTTTGCTTATTTAAAGCCCAAGTTACAAGCAAGCTAGAGGATTTGATTTCAAATGAATTTCCGCGATCGTTTACCTAAATCTGCAATATTGCGGTTACTTATACTATTTACATGTGAGTGAAGCTGCACAAAACCAACCTTGATAAAGCAAGGGGGCTGAAGCCGCTTATATACAACCTCACAGATAACGATGTTGGGGACAAAAATATTCCAACCAATGCCCGTAGCCACTTTCAAGACGGTCGCTACAATGATTTGCACTTAACCTAATGAAAAAGTTAAATGTGTTGTAGTTTATTTAAATAACTCCAAACATTCATTTTTTAAAATGCCTTTGGTGACTTTGATGTTTCTAAATGATTTAGCGATTACCTCTTCGCAAGATAAATTAATTTGTGATTGATTTATCGAGATTAAGTCTTGAATTGAAGCACCATATACAATTTCTGATAAACCACTCCAAACACAAGCAGTTGCACACATTGGACAAGGTTCGCAAGTTGTATATATACTATAACCTTCTAAAAAATGGTTTTTAAGTTTAGCTGTTAAACTACGAATAACGTTGATTTCAGCATGGGCTGATGGATCGTTGTCTCTGCTGACAGTATTATGAGCTACGGCAACAACTTCATTATCTTTAACAATCACAGCACCGTAAGGCGTATCTCCTTCTTTTGCTTGCGCCAAAGCTAAACGCATAAAATATTCTGGAATCATAGAAAGTGAGGTTAATATAAGGATAGTGATTAATAATATCGTATTTATGATGCTATAAATGGGAATTAAGATTAGTTAATAGTCGAATATGTTATTGAGCAGACAAGAAACAGAATTCTACTTAAAAGACCTAGAAACACCAATAGGTAAGGCGATTAATTTAACACTTGCCGCTTTGGTACTACTATCATCAGGAATTTTTGTCGCAGAAACTTATAACATTCCTGATTATGTGCGATTTCAATTACATCTAGTCGATACTGCGATCGTCATCATATTCGCGGTGGAATATTTACTCCGTTTGTGGAGTGCAGAAAACAAAATTCAGTATGTTTTTAGCTTTTATTCGATTATTGACTTAATGGCAATTTTGCCATTCTTTCTAGGGATGGTGGATATTAGCTTTATCCGACTACTGCGATGGTTTCGGATTTTACGATTAATCAGGTTTATAGATAGAAAGTTTTTATTCGCTACTATCAGCACCGAAGATGGCATGATCTTTACGCGAATATTATTTACATTATTTGCAATTGTTTTTATTTATTCTGGCTTAATATATCAAGTAGAGCATCCGGTTAATCCTCAAAATTACGGTACATTTTTGGATGCATTCTATTTCTCTGTTGTCACAATGACAACTGTGGGATTTGGCGATGTTATTCCAATTTCTGAATTAGGACGTTTGCTAACGGTATTGATGATTTTTACAGGAATTGCACTGATTCCCTGGCAAGTGGGGGATTTAATTAAGCAAGTTGTGAAAACTGCTAATCAGGTAGAAATGGTTTGTTCCAACTGTGGATTGGCTTTCCATGACATAGATGCTGGGTTTTGTAAAAGGTGCGGGGCCAAGTTACCTAGTCACAGGGTTGATTGAAATGCGATGTCTACGGCGGTATATAGTGCTAATTACCGGGTAGTTCGAGAATATAGTCAATGCCTAACGTTAACGTCATTTCAGAATATAAAAGCTTTGGTGGCAAACTCGGCTTTTACAGTCATTTCTCCTCCACGTGTAATGGTGAAATGCATTTTGCTGTTTATCAACCACCACAAGCAACTCATAAACCTGTGCCAATTCTCTATTTTCTCTCTGGGTTGATCTGTACAGAAGAGAATTTTATGGTGAAGGCGGGGGGAGTGCAACGGTTTGCGGCTGAGTACGGCTTGATGCTGGTTACACCAGATACTAGTCCGCGTCATACTGGCATTGCAGGCGAGGATGATGATTGGGACTTTGGTACAGGTGCAGGCTTTTATGTTGATGCGACAGAAGAACCCTGGCGTAAAAACTACCAAATGTATAGTTATGTTGTCCACGAACTACCTTCTTTAATTAACGCAAATTTCCCCACCCAACCTGAAAAACAAGGTATTTTCGGTCATTCAATGGGGGGACACGGGGCGCTTGTTTGTGCAATGAGAAACCCAGAACTTTACAAATCAGTATCAGCCTTTGCACCTATCACTGCACCTATGCGTTGTCCTTGGGGACAAAAGGCTTTTGGTGGTTATCTTGGCAGAAATCAAGAAAGTTGGCGCGCTTATGATGCTAGTGAATTAGTCAAACAAGTAGGATATCACAGTTCAATTCTCATTGACCAAGGGACTGCTGATAAATTTTTAGCTGAACAATTACTACCGGAAGTGTTTGAGAAAGCTTGTGCAGATGTTAAGCAGCCGCTAAACTTGCGTTACCAAGAAGGCTATGACCACAGTTATTATTTCATCGCCAGTTTTATTGAAGATCATATCCGCCACCATGCGATCGCTTTATTGGTTACAGCGGTTTTCATCTATTTAAACCCCACGTTTCTATTTTGATTTTTGAACAAAGATACGAGAGAGTACAGCAGGTCTAAAAGTCTTACAAAAAACATACAAATTGCCACATGGCAGTGAGTATATGTAAAAGAGCAGTTATAATTCCCACAATCATTAGACATCTTGCAAAAGTAACTTTTGCAAGATATTAGGGAAAGATGAAAGGTTAAAGGAAAATTCCATGCTGTACCTCTTCCCCTTTCCCCCACTTCTGCAAAAAGTCTATTGCAGCCCATCTCTTAATCCTTTCCAGGATCAAGGAGCAGAGTTCTTAGAGTTTAAGAAGGTAGTTAAGCGAACATAATATTTATTGAAACGGCGATCCATGACAGATATATAATTAGTTGAGCTTTATTAGTGAGCAATAAATATGAATGATTTTGTGCGTTATCAGCGTAGAAAAGACTATATCATCCTTTTAATAATTTGGCTGATAGCATTAGTTATAGATAGAACTTGGTTTTTATTAGATAATTCGATTCCATCCTACGATCAAAGCGCACATTTAACGACAGCATTACATCATTATAGGATTTTTCAAAACTTTAATATCTTCTCAGAAAATTGGTGGTTATCTCTGTGGCAATTAACTCCAAGTTATCGCGCTCCTTTTTTATATATTTGCACTGTACCATTCTTGATGTTGTTTGGGCGTGGGTATGACCAGGCTAGTTTGGTCAACTTATTATATACTGCAATGATTATACTTTCAGTATATCATTTAGGTAACTTTTTATTTAAAAACCGAAAAACTAGCATAACTGCCAGCGTATTTTGTTTATTATTTCCTATTTTAGGAATAATCAGAACAGATTATTTATTAGATTATGGGTTAACAGCAATTGTTATAGTAACTTTCACAATTTTGACAATTTGGAAAGATAGTTATGTTGGGTTTTTATCATGGGGGTTAACTCTCATATTGGGCGTAGGGATAGGTTTAATATTGTTGACTAAACCTACAGGATTTATTTTTATTTTAGTTCCTAGTATTTGGACATTAATTAGTTTTATTATAAAACGTAAATTCATTAAGCTAATACAAGCTTGCTTGTCTTTGATGATAGCTTGGTTAATTTGTGGTTTTTGGTATAGCTTAAATTGGTTAACAATTATTACATCGGCATTAAACGCTAACCAAGTTGGAAAAGGGGAAGGCGATCCTTCTGCCACAACTATTGCTGGATGGTTATTCTATCCAAAGATTATCCCAGAAAGCGTTGGTTTTCCAATATTATCTGTGAGTATTGGCATTTTATTGGTTTATCTTATTAAATATAAATTTACTATTGATTTAACTCCCATATCTATTCATAAATCAGCTCGAATTTGGTTATTAGCTACCTTACTAAGTAGCTATATAATTTGTACTTTAGGTACAAATAAAGACATTAGATTTATTCTGCCGTGCTTTCCTATTATTAGTTTAATATTGGCAGATTTATTTAACCTAATTGAAAATATATATTTTGATAGGCTGAGATTAGCAACTCTGGTATTAAGTAGTATATTGTTACTCAATAATTTGTTTCCATTACCCCTAATTCAAGCATGGGGTGGTAAACATTTTCCTAATAATGATGGCAACGAATATCCTTTGGGTCAAGTAATAAATAAAATCATTGAAAAAAATATATATTTAAGATCAACTTTAGGGGTAATTCCCGTTTCTACATCTCAGGTAAATGAGTTTACTTTAGATTATTTTGGCGCATTAGCAGATTTTCGCGTATATGGCAGAAAATTCACATATAATTTATCTCAGGCAGAGGAAGATTTACAATATTTTTCTTGGTATGTCATTAGAGATAATGAACCAAACCAACTAGGAAATAGTGGAGAGATTAAACGAAAATTAAACTCTTTAGTCAAATCTTCTACTGATTTGAAATTACAGGGTGATTGGATATTACCTAATGGAGATAAACTTCGATTATATAACCGTAAGAATCCTTATGTAGTTGTTCAAAAAATCAGCAATAGTGAATCTGTTATTAGGCTAGAAAAAGTTGAGATTTCTCAACAATTAATTTTAGATAAGAATAACCCTGTAACATATCAAATAACAGGTTCATGGGATAATTTGCAAAATGGTATTTTACTATTAAAATGGCAAAATGGTCAATCATCTTGGGATCACGATCATGCCATTGGCTTGGGAAATTTATACTGTGGTATCAAATGTCATCCTAAAGGAACTTTCCAGGTGAAAGAATCCTTAGCCACATTTATTCCTAAAACTTTACCAGTAGGAAAATATAAATTATCAGCACTATATTTAGATAGAAGAACCAACAAAGCCACATCTTTAAGTATTCCAGATATTACTGTAGATGTGACAGATGTAGGAACAGCAGAAAAATCCCCGCCTTTAGATTTAGTTACTCGAACTTCACAACTAGCACAAGAGTTACAACAGGGTAAATTAAATAATATATTTGCACAGATAGATAATTTCAATCTATACGATCCTACTCAAGATTATTTAAAACAGATTGGATTTGCGGCTAATTATCATCTGCAAAGAGAGCCAAATAACTTAAATTGGCGTTATACTCTAGTCTTATCACAAGTTTTACAGCGCCAAGTGCCAGAATTAATCCAAAATTTAATAGAATTAACTAAATATGATGCTAAAAATCCTTACATATATCTTTATTTAGCTGTTGTTTATTTATATAACTTTCAACCTGCACAAGCTGAACAAAAATTAGCGATAGCAGAACAATTAAAACCAGATATCCCAGAATTAAAAACTTTAAGGCAAGTAACAAATATTATGAAATTTTTGCCATTAATCCATTTTTGAAAGATTAGCAAGGAACAAAATAATATATAGCAATCCGATAGCGAAGCGGTAGCGAGTCAGACGCTCCTGCGTCGCTAACGATGCGCTATCGAGCGTCTTTGATTTATAAACTTATTTGTGTAGGAGGCAATAGGCAACAGTCAAGAAGGCTCTTTGAGTTGTACTGAATTTTTTCAGAAATCAAATATGAGTCCTACAGCAGTCTTATTTGATTTGCGAAAAATCGGGACTTGCTGATAAAAAAATGCGCTTTATTTCGTGGAAATTAGCCGTTCCATCGCTGAGTGCATAGCAGTCAACCGACGGACAATCTGATTGATCTCCAAATCTAATATGCTGTAATCAATGACTGCTTGACGAACAGGTGTATGTCCTTGATTGACAGCTAACTCTTGTATTCGGGCTGTACGCAGTGCTTGCAGGTGCGGTTGGATTTTTTGCAGCGTTTCTTCCAAGCCAGGTAAGGGCGGTGGGGTAATTTCCAGTTGTACTGAATCAGCTAACTGCTCTAACATTAGCGAAACTTGGCGGACAAAAGTTTCTAATTCCGGCAGTGGTACTGTTCCTCGAAAATGTTCGAGATGTACTGCTAAAACTGTCACGGAGTTAGTAAAACGTCCCATGTACACCAACAGCGTCATTACTGGTTCTACTAATTCTTTGGGCATTTGGGGTTCGCGCAGCAATCCTTGAAATGAGGCTTGAGCATTGCCAATTGCCAATCCCGTTTGTCGCCGTTGACTGATAATGGTGGAGTCACGCTCTTTTGTCCCCTGGTAAACAGCCATCACATCCCGAAAGTATTTGTGGCATTCTCGCAGTGCAGTGGCGAGTTGGCTGGGTAAGCGATCGCGTTCCCGATTTGGCAATATAAAGTAATGGCTTGCAAAAGCCAGTCCCGCCCCAATAAATGTATTCAACACGCGGAAGCCAGCAAATTGCCAACCAATGGGATGACCAATATCGATAATCAGTAAGACAAATATTGATAAGAAAATCACCGAATACCCATAGTTGACAGTGATTAGGGAAATGCCAAAAAATACTGTCAACACAATGATGATGTCTAACACAGACTTACTGGTGATAGTTGCAACTAAAACAGCTGCTAACACGGCTCCCAATATCGTCCCGCCAACTCGCTGAAAAAACCTCTGGAAAGTTGCACCTAAGTTCGGTTTCAGGACTAGGATGCTTGTCAGTGTCACCCAATACCCCATTGGTAAATTAGTAATGCTGTATAGGATTACGCCTACAGTGAGAGTTACACTAATGCGGAGAGCATGACGAAAGATTGCTGAATCTAAGGTGAGGTTGTCTTTGAGTAAACTTAAGAGCGATCGCTGTTCATCTTCAACTACAAGAAGTTTATCTATATCTCGGCGACTTATCTTGTTATGTTCTACCAGAGATTTAACTGTCTGAGCCGTATATTGCAACTGCTTGATCAGTTTTTCTATCATCAGCACCAGGTTAGTGAAAGCAACGAGGGTTGTGTAGTCTGTCTCACTCCCAGCAATTGCTTTTCTTTGCAGACTTTCTTGTTCTTTTAGTGCCTCATAAATGCGGTTAAGATTTCCCAAATCGATGCTAGCAGGCTTGCGAGATATGACTTTCGCTATGGCTTGCAAAACGACTGATATTTGTTCGAGTGCATCGTCTACTAATTGCTGAACTGCGTGATATTGCTGTTGTTGGAAGTGTGTTTCTAGTAACTCTGTTAAAGCAATAACTGAGCCAAGCAAGCGATCGCCATCCTGAATTAGCACCAATAACTGCTCATCCATCCAACTCCGAGCCGGCTTTCCAATCCGTGCAGTACCTAAAGTAGTCCGTGCTGTCTCTAATGCCTGTCTAATTTCGAGAATATTTTCAGGTGTTGCCACCTTACCGAGAAATGCCTGAATGTATCTGGCGATTCCACTGAAGCAATCAGCCAAAGCTATTTTTAGTGGGTCATAAGGTCTAAAAGGCCACATTACTAAAGAAAGTAACATCGCCCATCCACCTGCAATCAGACATAGCAGCGATCGCATAAGTGCGGCTTCCAGATTTCCTGGCTGTGCGATCGTCGAAATAAATGATACCCCTACAACCAGACCGACATTTGCACCAGCATTACCATATATCGACGCAAAACCTGAAGCAAGTCCCCAAAGAAATGTAAGTACTACAGATAATCCTTGAATTTTAGCGACTAGAGTACCCACAAATACTGAAACAGCCATTCCCAAAGTAGCCGCCACCATTGCCTTAGCTTTGATCTGGTAAGGGCCACCAACATTTGCTAAGTTGACAAAGTGAGCCATTAAACCGACAAATAATCCGCTTTCCCTTTGGTTGATCAGTTGCCCAATTAGCATCGGAACTCCCAACGCTAATGCAGCTCGCAAGCCGTTGGATATTGCTGGTTTTCCTTGCTCTGGCTGGATCAGAGACCTGAGAAAATTACTTCGATTCAACTGCATTGTTTTTTTAACAAAACAAAAGTTTTTAGGGCTTACGCACGGGTAACGGAAAACGTAGACACGTTCGCGTAGCGTCTCGTAGAGAAGTGGCTTGCCGCAGGCTACCACAGAGGGCGCAGAGGTCACGGAGGAATGAGAGTTTTAGAGGGTTTTTGCGTAAGTCCTAGTTTTATTTGGATTTTTTTAATATTCTTATATATTTAGATTTATTCTAATTCATCGTGGGCAAGTGAGAGCTTTTCGAGAAAGTGAATATTAGGATGCACTTTTGCTACTTTATCATTGACAGAATGATTGCCAACTAAGCTTCACAGGTATATGCCCCAGAGATTGCTAAGGCTGTGTAACTAATTGTAGCCAAAGTTATGCTTTAGATAATTTGAAGTGATCCGAATAATTTGCCTCCATTGGAGTAGAAACTAAAAACGGCGTTTTTTGAAATGAAGTATAAATTTGATCTGTCTCTAATTTATAACTATTTTCTAGGGGCAATTCATGTAACTGCGAACGTGGCTACATGAATTGCCCCTACAAAAATAATCCGATTGTGCAAAATAAATTAGTTGAACAATCAAGCAGTCAGAATATAAGGCGAGTCGATCGCCGCTACACGACCAGCATCTACCAAGGCTTGGTATACCATCGCCGCTACCTCAGCGCGTGTAGCATCACGGGTAGGATTGAGTTGTTTGAGGTTCGGGTGATTGACAATAATCTCCTTGTTTATAGCTTTTACTACCTCATCCTTGGCATATTCAGGAATCTTGGCTTGGTCATCGAAAGCTTTAATAGATGCTGTACCATCAGCAGATAGCCCCAACCCATTCACGAGGGAGACAATCACTTGCACGCGCTGAATATTTTTGTTCGGACCGAAAGTATTGTCAGGAAAACCAGAGAGAAATAAACCTTGATATGCCTGCTGAATAACCTTAGATGCCCAGAAATCTGCGGGTACATCTTTGAATTTAACCACGGGGCGATTTGGCGATGGGTTGAAAGCTTTTACCAATAATGCGGCGTATTGTGCCCGTGTCATCGTAGCATCGGGTTTAAATGTGCGATCGGGGAAACCATTAACTATCCCTAATTTGACTAATTCCCGAATAAACCCACCTGCCCAATGATTACTAATATCGGTTAATTCGATAGTAGGTGTGGGGGTTGGTGTCGGCGTTGGTGTTGGTGTTGGTGTTGGTGTTGGCGTTGGTGTTGGCGTTGGCGTTGGTGTCGGCGTTGGTGTCGGTGTCGGGGTTGGCGTTGGTGTTGGCGTTGGCGTTGGTGTCGGGGTTGGCGTTGGTGTCGGGGTTGGCGTTGGTGTCGGCGTGGGAACCGAACTATCTGCAAACTCTATACTTCCCGCGACTTTAGACGCATCTATTTTATTTCCTATAGAAACCAGCTTGTTGGAACTGGCATTTTGCAAATCAAATTTACCGTTATTGCGTAAAGTATTACCTCCTAAGTTATTAGTACTGCCGATATCCGGTAGGGCAGTTCCAATTACTGTGATACCATCATCGGTGTTATTTTCACTGACATTGTTACGTAATAGAGGACGGGCACTACCAGAGATGACAATCCCAGAACGGTTTTCGTAAATTTTGTTATCTCGAAGGATGGGTGATGCAGTATCACTAATAGCAATGCCAAAACCTGTTTTGACGCAGGTATTACCTTGAATTTGACCTTTGGAATTTTTAGCGATCGCAATTCCATTGGCTGCATTCTCACTGAACAAATTACCTAAAATAATTGGGTTCGCCTCACCTGTAGCAAATACTCCCTCCCGCTTACAGTTGGTGAAAGTATTATTAGCAACAGTAGGAGCAGTTGATTCAATCCAGACACCACTACCACGGCTAGCCAGATTTGTTACAGTGACCCCCCTGAGTTCGGCTTTATCCAGCAACACAAATGTGACATTCTGAGCAGCGAAGGTACGGCTCAAGTAGGTACCACTACCTTCAATCAAAATGCCCTTACCAGTGTTTATTTCATTACCCACCACTGTCACGCCAGATGGAACCGTTAGCGGAAAGACTTCACCGCTAGCAACATTATAATTACCATCTGCTAGTTGAATCTTGGTATCAACAGTAGCTACCTTAAGGGCTTGGGTAATAGTTTTGAATGGGGCTTGTTGGCTACCAACGTTGGTATCGCTACCTGATACTGGATTTACATAAAAAGTTTGAGCCATATTTATACTTCCAAAAAATACATAGCTATCTTAGCGCTAACTATAAAAGTAGGTAGCGATTGATGCATTAAGTAACTTAAAGTACTTCTCACTGCAAAGTTTAAAAATTATGCATATCCGCTATGCCAGCAAAAAAGGACTAGAACCACTTACTACGCTTTTTCAAATCACTGTATTTTCTGTTGCTTTGGTAATGTAACGGAGGATTGAATCAAAATCTTGACGAAGTTCAGCAAGTTGTCTTACCCAAGTGTTAGAAGGTGCGATCGCACTTTCTTCTTGTTGACGTGCGGCTGTAATTTGCTTGTCAATCTCGCCGTATACCTTAAATTCTGTTGCAACTCAGAAAGGTGATAAAACAATGGCGTTCCTATTTCACCCTTCCGAGCAGCCAAACTCAATTCGCTTTTCAAATTTAGCCCCTTCCCCTTTACCCTTTACCCAGACCAAACCCAGCAATTTTGGGTTGGCAGACTACTAGCACCATGCTTTAAAGTAAGTGAACGTAAATAATTGTCGTTAGGATAAGGCAATAGGTATAACAGTTTTAGCGTACTTCATTTTTCTTTACATAGTTTGATTTTATTCTGGCAACTTACTTAACCCGTAAACAAAATCGAATTTAACATTGCCAAAAATTGTCTGCAATGCTACGCTGTGACTGAAATTGTACATACTATAAATATGTATAAATTTCAGAGTTAATTTAATCATTAGCTGGGTTAATTTAAGTAAAAAAATATTAACTTTTTTGTTAACCTGCATATAATACCCAATTAGCTCCGATAACTGAATCGTATAACTGAAATTTGTTGTTTAATCCAAATTAATCAGGCTTTAGTTTTGATTAAAGCCACACATAACTTATTCATATAACCCCTTTCTAAACCTCCCGTCCATAGGGATAGAGGCTCTGATTCTTACTAACCTTACCTTTTAGTGAAGGGTTTAGGGGTAATGTTTGAGTGCAATTTGTACACGACAACAAATTATTATCGACACCATTTTTCTTGAATTTTCTGGAAAAGCTTTGATTGCTTTTGAATTCCAATACTAGTAGTTAAAAATCCTGCTGCATCATTAGAAATCTTGATTAGATTAGCTTTTGCCTCCATCTGTAATCTAGATGAAGTGTATATTTTCATGTCCATAATTGCTAAGGATGAATACAATGACTCGTTTATCCAGCCCGATTGAAAACTTAAAAAGTTCCTATACAGTTGTAGTTATTGGTTCTGGTTATGGTGGTAGTATTGCCGCATCGCGTTTAGCACGAGCCGGACAGCAAGTGTGTATTTTAGAGCGAGGGAAAGAATTTCAACCTGGTGAATATCCCAAAACTCAAAGCAAAGCATTGGCACAAATGCAGATAGATTTGCCACAACATCATCTAGGTTCGCACACAGCTTTGTATGACTTTCATGTGAATAAAGACATTAATGTCTTTATTGGTTGTGGACTAGGTGGAACATCTTTAGTTAACGCCAATGTGTCATTACAAGCTGAACCGCGTGTATTTGCAGATTCACGCTGGCCAAAGGAATTGCGTGATGATGTCGGGACTTTATTAGCCGCAGGTTATCGTCGTGCAGAGGAAATGCTCAAACCTACTCCCTACCCTGAAAATTTTCCTCCACTACCAAAATTACAAGCTTTAGAAAAGTCGTCTAAATATTTGAATGAAAAGTTCTATCGTCCCCCCATCAATGTGACATTCCAAGATGGGGTGAATCATGTCGGTGTAGAACAAAACAAATGTAATCTCTGCGGTGATTGTGTTTCTGGCTGTAATAATAAAGCCAAAAACACCGTGTTGATGAATTACCTCCCAGATGCAAAAAACCACGGTGCAGAAATCTATACACAAGTTTCCGTGCGACGAGTTGAACGTCAGGGGAATCGCTGGCTAGTCCATTACCAATTATTAAACACGGGACAAGAAAGCTTTAACGCTCCCACAATGTTCGTCAGTGCTGATATTGTGATTCTGGCGGCTGGGACATTGGGATCTACAGAAATTTTGCTGCGTTCTCAAGCTGCTGGTTTAGCGGTATCTGAGAAATTGGGACATAATTTTACAGGCAATGGAGATGTTCTAGCTTTTGGCTATAACACCGAGCAAGTAATTAACGGTATTGGTTTTGGCGATCGCCCGGAGAATGCCCAAGAACCAGTAGGGCCATGCATCACCGGTATCATAGATATGCGAGAACAGCCCCAATTAGATAACGGACTAGTTATTGAAGAAGGCTCAATTCCTGGAGGTCTGGCTGCTATATTACCCCAAACCCTTGCGGCGGCTGCCAAAATTTTAGGTAAAGACACCGACTCTGGTTTAGGCGATCGCATCGAAGAAAAAATCCGCGAAGTTGAGAGTTTGACTCATGGTGCTTACACTGGTGCAGTCCGCAACACCCAAACCTACTTAGTCATGACCCATGATGATGCAGCCGGACAGATGTACTTAGAAAATGACCGTCTCCGCATTAAATGGCAAGATGTAGGAAGCCAACCCATTTTTCAACGAGTCAATAATCGTCTTACAGAAGCCACCGAACCCCTAGGTGGTACACAAATTCCTAACCCCATTTGGTCTGATGCCTTTGGTCATGACTTAGTTACAGTCCATCCACTAGGAGGCTGTATCTTAGCGGAAGATGCTGAACACGGTGTTGTCAACCATAAGGGACAAGTATTTGCTAGCAACCAAGGAACAAACGTCTACGAAAACTTATATGTCGCTGATGGTTCTATAGTTCCTCGGACATTAGGTGTAAATCCATTACTGACAATCTCTGCTCTAGCGGAACGCTGCTGTACCCTCATTGCTAAAGACCGGGGTTGGACGATTAATTATGATTTGACTACCCCGCCCATAGTCAACGGTGACACTACCCGTTCTACCACAGTCGGTATTCAATTCACCGAGACCATGCGCGGCTACTTTTCTACCGCAGTCAAAGACGACAACTATCAGCCTGCATTCTGGCAAGGCAAACAAGACAACTCGCCTCTAGAGTTCACCGTTACAGTAATTGCCGATGACTTAGACAAACTACTCAATGACCCCGAACACCTAGGGAAAATAGTTGGTATAGTTAAAGCCCCCATTTTATCACCAGAAGCCCTAACCGTCACCAATAGCGATTTTAATTTGTTTGTTGTCCAACAAGGCCAACAAAACACCAGACAAATGCGTTATCGCTTACACATGATGACGCAATCAGGACAACGTTATTACTTGAAAGGCTTCAAGCAAATTCATGATGACCCAGGATTCGATGTTTGGTCTGACACCACCACACTATTCATCACCGTTTATGAGGGCGACAGTGAAAATGATCCCATCGTTGGTCAAGGCATTCTCAAAATTCAGCCGATGGACTTCATCAAACAAATGACCACTATGAAAGTTACCAACGCAGATACTATTGGGGAACGCCTACAAGCAATAGATAGATTCAGTCGTTTCTTTGCCGGCACTTTAGCGGAAGTCTACATTTAACTTTAGGAGATAGGGGGGCAGGAGGCAGGGGGCAGGGGGCAGGGAACAGGGGGAGCAGGGGAGAATTCGTAATTCGTAACTCTTCACGGGCTGAACCTTAGCTATCCGCTAACAGCACTCCTCATTGGCTAAACCTTAGCTATCCGCTAATAGCACGGGCTAAACGCCCCGCTATCGCTAACGGAACTGTTTTGCCCAATGCCCTAATCTTTTAACAAATCTATCAAAATGAACACCACAACATATACTCAATCTTTACAAGAAAGAATAGTACCTTTTACTAGCAAAGATGGCTTTGAATGTAACTTAATTAACGTTAGAGGTGAAAAGCCTCCTTCTAAATCGCCTGTATTACTAGCGCATGGTGCAGGAGTCAGAGCAAATATCTTTCGCGCTCCTGTGGATACTAATATAGTTGATTACTTAGTTGCTCATGGTTATGACGTATGGTTAGAAAACTGGCGTGCCAGTATTGACTTAAATCCTAATCATTGGACACTTGACCGAGCCGCAGTGAATGACCATCCACAAGCGGTGAAAACAATTGTCGAAGAGACGGGTTATGAAAAGATCAAAGCTATCATCCATTGTCAGGGATCTACTAGTTTCATGATGTCTGTGGTGGCTGGCTTAGTCCCACAAGTCAAAACTATTATCAGCAATGCCGTTTCACTGCATCCGATTGTACCTTCATGGTCATCTTTCAAAATTAATTTTGCAGTACCAGCCGTCAATTTCCTCACCGATCATTTAAACCCACAATGGCAAATAGATTCACCAAGTCTAGCTGCAAAAATCATCTCTCTGGTCGTGGGTCTTACCCATCACGAATGTAATAATTCAGTCTGTAAACAAGTTAGCTTTACTTATGGGACTGGCTTCCCGGCATTGTGGGAACACGCCAACCTCAACGAAGCCACCCACGAATGGCTAAAGCAGGAATTCGCCTATGTGCCGCTCAGTTTTTTCGCACAAATGTCTCAGTGCATCAATCGTGGACATCTAATTTCTGTTGATAACTTCCCCAATTTCCCAAAAGATTTTATTGCCCAACCACCAAAAACCGATGCCCGTATTGCATTTTTTGCTGGGCAACTTAACCGTTGCTTTCTCCCACAAAGTCAGATAGAAACTTTTAAATATTTTGACTCTCTGCGTCCTAGTTACCATGCTTTACACGTTCTGGATAACTACAGTCATTTAGACATATTTATGGGTAAGAATGCAGCCAAAGATGTGTTTCCCTTAATGCTTGCAGAATTAGAAAAGACTGTTTGAAAAGTGCAGATTCCATTCTCTAGACCTGTGTTACCTCCCTCCACCAATAAATTTAATTATGTGTGAAAAAATATGATACCTCAACGTTTAAAACAACAAACAGGACTTTATGCCCTAGTTGATGGCATACCTTTTCAGTTACCCGTTAATTCTGAACAGACACCAGCATTGATGGCGGTATTTCCGATTAACGCCGATCGCGCTAAAGAATTGATCCTAGCCAAAGAAGTACATCCTCTGCGACTATGGAATAATCAGGGGTTGTTAGTAATCACAGTGATTAATTATCAGATTACTGACATTGGTAAATACATCGAATTTAGTATTGCGATCGCCTGCACTCATGGCGCAAAACCAGCCCCGCCATTACTACCTGGTTTATTGATGCAACAGTACGGCACTGGGCAGTATGTACTTGATTTACCTGTTAGTACCGAAATTTCTGTCAAAGGGGGTAAAGGAATTTGGGGAATGCCCAAACATCAAGCTAACTTGGACTTTGTGATTGGCGATCGCACTGTCAGCAGTCAATATGATTTAGATGGGCAACTAGTGATGAAAATTGAAGTTGCCAAACCCGCCAAAGCTTGGTTTCCCCTGAAAATGGGTGCAGCAAACTACTGTGCATTTCGCGGAATGTTGATGAAATCCGTGATTTACTTTCAAGGGAAATTGGGATTTTCGCTGTTTAAACCAGGTTCAGCCAAACTTACCATAGGCGATCATCCCCGTATCCAATCACTAAAACACCTAGAGATTAGCCCCGAACCTATATTTACAGGCTTTTTCCCGGAAATCACAGGGATGCTAGATGACCATTTGGAGAGTTGGTTTCTTGGCTACGACACACCCCCCACACAACAACCAGAAGGTTTAGAAAGTGTAGTTAATTTAGGTTTGGGTCAAGAATGGCTACCAGCGCCAAAGGCTTTGCCCAAGGATGATCAAGCCGAGATGTATGTAGTACCAATTAAAAATTAATCAAAAATATGATGAATAACGGTAAAGTACTCCACTTATCATTAATTGGCATTGCCATTTTCACCATTGTGAGTGGATTGTTGCAAATGGTTTTGCCTAGTTTGGTACTCTACATTGTCTCAGCAGAAGTAACCCCGACTAGCCAGCATTTTTTTGCCATCATCGGTATGTTTATGCTGCTGTTTAACGGCGCACTGTTACAAGCATTAATCAGCCCACAACCCCAACCTATTGTCTTAATTTGGGCAGGATTACAAAAATTTGGTGCTTCAATAACCGTTTGTTTGGCTGTTATCAGGCTAATTTTTTCCCCATTCGCGCTGCTAATTGCTGGTTTTGACCTGTTATCAGGAGTATTAATTTTCTGGTACTTGTTTCGCTTGCGTACTTTTACACCAGGATACACTTATGAGCAACCAACCGCATAAACCTTACGGCACTCCTGAACCAACATACTCAGGGAATAAACGTTCCTTGATTTTAGCTGGTGGTGGAATGCGTGTAGCTTACCAAGCTGGAGCTATCCGCGCCTTAATCGAATCAGGACTGTGTTTTAATCATGCGGATGGTACTTCCGGCGGTACGATGAATTTAGCAATGCTGCTATCTGGACTATCGCCGATTGAGATGTGCGATCGCTGGCAGACTTTGAATGTTAAAGATTTTGTCTCCTTTATCCCTCTAGAAAAATACCTCAAAGCCTGGGATTTGTTATCTATGGGAGATGCAGATGGCATTATCGATCGCGTTTTCCCCCACTTGGGAATTGATATCAGCAAAATCAATGCCTCGGAGGGAATGCAAGGTACATTTAATGTTTGCAACTTTACCCACAAAACTAATGAAGTCATTCCCCACGATCGCTTAGATTTAGATTTATTGGTTGCAGGGATTTCTCTCCCCATCTTTATGCCACCTGTACAAAAAGGTGATTATCTATACATGGATTCCGTGTGGATTAAAGATGTTAATCTCATGGAAGCGGTGCGCCGGGGTGCAGATGAACTTTGGGTATTGTGGTGCATTGGCAATAGTAGCGAATATCAAACGGGAATTTTTAATCAATATGTCCACATGATGGAACTGAGTGCGAACGGGGCATTTTTTGAAGAGTGCGATCGCATCAATGAAATCAACCAGAGAATTTTGCAAGGGGAGACAGTCTACGGACATACCCAACCGATCAAACTCCACCTCATCAAACCCGCTTATCCTTTACCTCTTGATCCTGATTACTATTTGGGAAACATTGATGGTGCAACTTTGGTTGATATGGGTTACGCCGATGCTAAACAATATTTGCAAACCATGTCACCCGCAGGATTGCCCTTCCAGCCAGACGTGACCCGAATGCACAATAATTTGCCAGGAATGACTTTCCGCGAAAGCATGGCGGGTGCGTTTGTTTTAAATGAGACTGACCCGATTCAGGGTGCAGCAAAAGGCAAAGCGCACAATTCCTCACTCTCATTGCAACTGACCATTAACATTTGTGACTTAAAACGTTTTTTGGGTGATACTACTTTTACTGCTAGTATTGCTGGTAACATTAGTTTTGCGAATTTTGGCGAACACATTCCCTTCAAAAGAGGCGTGTTTAACCTGTTTGCTCATGACCATAATCCCGGATATAAATACATTACTTATGAACTTGCTTTTGAACATGGTAATCAAGATTACTACTTAGTAGGCAAGAAAGAACTGCATAACGATCCGGGATTTGATTTGTGGCAAGACATGACAACTATCTATACTTACCTACATCAAGGTACAGATAACAACAGTCCCATTATTGGTTCAGGAATTTTAACCCTAGATGTGGGTGACGTAGCCAAGTGCGTTTCCGGGTGGCGAATTACTAACGCCAAGTCACTGACAGAGAAAACTACATTATTGGCAGAGTTTGGTAGTTTTTTCTGGGGCAATATTTGGGAAACTTACCAACCGTAAATTCCAAATTAAACCTCTGCTGAGTGGAGTATAAAGGTTTAAGGGTGTAGGGAAAATACATTTTCATGTTTAGTTGTGCAATTTTCTCTTGAATCCTTCCCGCCTTCTCCCAAAGGGAGACGCTAAAAGCGATCTGCCTTCTGCCTTCTTTCACAACTTTTCAGGAGAAATTAACATGAGCGATCGCCTTATGCCTTTACCCTCATCATTCTTATTCGGTGTTGCAACTGCTGACCATCAGTGTGAAGCTTACGATTCCCAGTTTGAAGATATTCGGGATGTATGGGAACGTCGTCGCGGTATTACGGTCAGGGGTCGAGCCACTGACTTTTGGCATCGCTACGCTGAAGATATTGCCTTAGCTCAGTCCCTTGGTTGCAAGTCTTTCCGGTTTTCGATCGCTTGGTCACGGGTAGAACCTGAACCCGGTAAGTTCAGTGAAGAAGCTTTTGAACATTATCGCCAAGTAATTGAAACTATCAGATCGCATGGTTTAGAACCAATTGTAACTCTGCATCACTTCACCCATCCCATCCATGTAGAAGCACGGGGGGGTTTAACTGCGCCAGAATTTCCAGCTATTTTTGCTAACTACGCCACAGAAGTCGCCAAGCGTTTGGGTCATTTGGCACGTTATTGGATTAGCTTTAACGAACCTAGCCAATTAATTTACGGTTACATCAAGCCTTGGTGGGAAAGAGCCTATTTTATGCCCCCAGGTTTAGAGCGCGGTGCAACTATTGCCGATCAAATGACCGCCGTGCAGAAACTCATGCGGAATTTGTTTGTCTCCCATACACGCGCCAGAAATATCCTCAAAGAGTACAACCCAGATGCTCAAGTGGGAGCAAACCCCATGTTATTGGGTCTGCCTCTATGGTTGCAGAAATTGGTGGATCACAATGTCACTAATCTGCGTCGTCCCGAAGATATGATTTCTCAGGGTAAACGTTTTACTGAGCGCAGTTTGTTGGAAAAAGGAAAAGTTGATGTTGTCATTGCTAATTTGACTATTACCGCCGAGCGACAACAGCAAGTAGCGTTTTCGGAAACTTATTATCAGGCGGGGCAATTTCTCTTAGTCAAAGCCACCAGTCCCATTCAGCAACCAGAAAATCTGGCTCAGAAAACAGTAGCAGTTATCAAAAGTGCGACGGCAGAATCTACCATAGAATACCTGTTACCCAGAGTTGAAGTCAAAGTAGTAGAAGATTACGCTGATGCCTTGCAAGCCTTGGATTATGAGCAAGTGAGCGCCATTCTTGCAGATGACACAATTCTCTTGGGTCTGATGAGACAACAACCAGGGCAATATCGACTGGTGGGTAAAAATGGTGAAGGGCTGACAGTAGAGAACTATGGCGCAGCTGTAGTTAAAGGCGATCGCGCCTTCTTGAATATTGTAGATACAGTAGTGCGACAGTTTAAAGAATCCGGGGCTTGGCAAGCTAGCTATAGTCATTACTTCCCTAATCAACCCGTCCCACCTGTACCGAAAATCGGCAGACGTTCAACCCTAGCTGACATCACCACAGGCGGATCTTCTAGTCCAACTATCGGACAGCCTCAACCCGGTACACCACTGCGACGCATTCAAGACCGTGGTTATTTAGTTGTCGCAGTCAAAGAAAACGTACCTGGGTTTGGCTACCGCGACCCCAAAACCGGAGAATTTAGCGGCTTAGAGATTGATTTAGCGCGTTTAATCGCCAAGCAAATCTTTGGCGATCCCAGCAAAGTGAAATTTGTCGCCGTTTCCACCCAACAACGCTTACCCGTACTGCGATCGCTCACCCGCATCTTTGACCCAATTTTCAAGATTTTCAGCGTACTTTCCACATCACTGACAAGTAACTGGTGGCACTTAGGTATGGCTGGGAAATTACCCACATTCCTCTGTCCTCAAGAATGTGTAGGTCAACAAGATTTTGTTGGTTTTGACTATTACTGGGGGATTAGCAATCTTCGACTCAACCGCATTCAACAATTAATGGATGCTGCTTTTGGACGTTTTAGTAATGCGCCAGTTTGGTCTGGTGTTCTCTACGATATGCTCAAATTCCACGCCCAGTTATTCCCCGATAAAGAAATTATGATTATTGAGAATGGCTGTGTAGAAGTAGCCGATAAAGTCGTCAAGCGCGAAGACTACATTCGCCAGCATCTCCAACAAGTGCAACGCGCTCGTCAAGACGGGATAAACGTCATCGGTTACGTCTCCTGGTGCATCACCTCCAACCGCGAGTGGGGTCTGAAATTTGGCCCAGATAGCGATTTTGGACTATATCACATTGACCTAGATACAGACCCAGAACTCAAACGCCAACCAACCCCAGCCGCTAACTTATACCGCGATATCATCAAACAAAACAGCGTCTAAGGGATTTCCAAGAAATAAGTTATCCAAGAAGACGTAGACGCATTAGCGTTGGCGTTCGCGGAGCGTGTCGCAGACAAGCCTCTCGTAGAGAAAGCGTAGCGACAAAGGAGCGTCAGCGGCTTGCCGCAGGCTACCACAGAGGCGCAGAGGACACAGAGAGATGAAGAAGAGAGAGGATTGTTGTATGAGATTTTTGAATGTTTTTTAATTTGGAAGTCCCTAATACCAATCCAAAATTCAAAATCCATATTTTACAGGGTTCCTGAGAAATATCTGTTGGTGAATTTTGGAGGATTGCTACAAACCACAAACCCTCCGCACACCTCCTGCGAGTTCTGCTTGCAATATGCGTAAACCCTCCGAGTTTAAAAAATCATGTATGTAGAGACGCACAACTTCGCCTCTCTACATCCCACTCAACCCCTTAATACCCATGCCCAAAACAGTTTTCATCACCGGAACATCCAGTGGAATTGGGAAATTCACCACCATATACTTCGCGCAACAAGGCTGGAACGTTGCAGCCACGATGCGAAACCCCAGTCAAGACCAGAATTTCCGTGAATTTCCTAACATCAAAGTATATTTTTTAGATGTTACAGATAATAACAGTATTCAAACTGCGATCGCTTCTGCCATCCAAGATTTTGGTCAAATTGATGTTTTAGTAAATAACGCTGGTTATGGCGTAGATGGTGTATTTGAAGCCATGACTGATGAAATAATCGCCAAACAATTCAATACCAACGTCTTTGGCTTGATGCGAATCACACAAGCGATCATTCCCCATCTACGTCAACAAGGCGGTGGCACTATTATTCAAATTGCCAGTATGGGAGGACGAATTACTTTCCCCTTATATAGCATTTATCACAGTTCAAAATGGGCGGTAGAAGGGTTTAGTGAAGCTTTGCATTATGAATTAGAACCATTCAATATCAAAATTAAAATTGTTGAACCAGGTGTGATTAAAACTGAATTTTACGAAAATAATCGAGCGATCGTGCGTGATGATTTGCCGATGTATCAACCATTAGTAGATACTACACAAAGGGTATCCCAAGAAGCGGGAAGAAAAGGAGAGCCTCCAGAATTAGTTGCTCAGGCAATATTTAAAGCAGCCATCGATCGTAGTTATAAAATGCGCTATTGCGTCGGTCAACCTGCGCCCATTTTGCTTATGCTGCGTAAATTGTTGCCCGATAATTGGTTTTTCTCCATCATCAAACGTATTTATAACCTACCTTCTGGAAGCAAAACTGTCACACCCCAAAAGTAATTCGAAAACAGACAAACTTTCCGGCAATTTATTAAGTAAAATTACTTAATTATTAATTATTTATCAATATCCCCTACACCATTTTATCCAAGAATATTAGGGGTTTGCGCTTCCTCTAGTAGTCTGCCAAGCTAACTTTGCTATGTTAAATTTGGATATAAACGCTCCATTTTTCGGCGAGCATCTTTGGTTTGAAAACCCCAATAAACACTAGCTTTTTGCTGATTACGTTTTTTCTCCCAAGCGGCAATCTCAGAAGTTAATGTTTCTGCATTAGGAATACGCCGTTCTAAACATTGGCGAGATAAAACAGATAATTCGATTTCTACCTGATTCAGCCCTTCGGGTTCGCCAGTTGCTTCAAGTCGGGGAACCCGCCCAACGCACTGGCTCACCAAGAAGCGTGTTTAGGAGTATAGTGAAACTCTAACTTTTGAATAATTCGACGTGCTTCTTCTGGTGGAAAAACTTCATATAATGCATTGGGTGTATGAATATTCAAGTTATCAACTACTAAACGAATAACATCGGCATCTCGGTAGGAAACATCTACTAAATTTTTCATTTGTTTAGCAAAATCGGCTTTAGTTCGACGTTCTGTAACTTCGATATGCCGCCATCCAGCCAAGGGTTGAAAACATGCGAATAAATTTACTGTCCCGTTACGTTTATACTCAAAATCATAACGTTCAGGTTGCTCTGGCTGTGGTGGCAAAGGAAGTCTTACTTTTTCTACTAATTGGTATGGACGTTCATCAAAGCAGACTACAGGGCGTTTAGGATCATAAGGCTCATTGTATAAATCCAGCACATCTTCCATTCGGAAAACATATTCTGCGTTAACTTCAGGAATACACCATTGTTCTTTCAACCAAGGCTTAATTTCATTTTTTTTAAAGTTTGACGTACTGTTTCATCTGAGATTGAATCTATGATACCAACGTTCACTAAATGATCTGCTAATAATTGCATTGTCCAACGCACTCTTCCTTCTGGCGGATTAGAACAAGCTGTTGCAATCAAAAATGCTTCTTGCTTTTCATCTAATTTTTTATGTTTTGGTGGATGAACTTCATCCTTTAAAGCAAAATCTAACCCTCCAATGACAAATTTTTCTCGTATTCGTTGCACTGTTGCAACATGCGCTCTAACTATGCTAGCGATCGCTTGATCCGTTTCTCCTTCGGAAGCCATCAAAAGAATGTTTGCACGGCTTATGGTTCTTGCCTTATGCTTACCTTTCTTAATTATCGATTGCAGTTGGGAAACTTCATCTTCATTCAAGTCAACAATGTACTTTTTTGCCATGTTACACCCCGTTTTTGGCTATTTTACCAATTAGAGGTTTTACTTAGCAAAGTTACCTTGGTACACTACTAGGTGCTATTCTAAATATGCCTAGTTGAAAAATATTATGTGCTTACCTAAGCTTTACCACAACATAGTTGGTAAACCTGCAATGATAGAGGCAACACCTGTCCAAAGAGTGAACTGCTCAATATTTCCTTCATCCAAAGCAAGACTCATTTGCTTAATTGCTGATAATAGTCCAGCTAATAGTAGTACAAAGAATGCAAAATATCTCAAAGCAATCATACTTTGCCCTACTTGAATGTAAAAGTAAACATAATAGGTTTCTAACAGGCTCTACTATGTTTTTCTGTTTCAGATTTAGCATTTTAGAAGCTAAAGGATTAAACCAATTCCCAATTCTCAACGCCCCCGTGTAATAAATTTTATACTCCCCAAAGATGCCACCTGTGTATCTAATGAGCCGAACCAGTCCCAATTGCCGGTTAACGCATTGTTTGTCGTCTTAACAAACTAATGTCATCGAAAGAAAAATCTTACATCATATGGTTTTCAGTTGTTGAAGCACTCGCTAATCCGTGTCTTGAGCGATGCTCAAAAAATTACAACTCCTTAGAGCTAATTTGTAAATTCAAGTAAAGTACTTGTCTTGCACGGGTTGCAGAAATTTGAGTCAATCAAGCAGTTATTCGCTGAAACTCCGACCTAGTAACGAGATGAGTATCCTTAAGATTTTCTTTACGAATCAGCTCTTAAGCCGACTGGATTTTAACAGTTTATATCGGACGACATTAATTTGTTAAAGCGACAAACAATCTGTTAACCGACATGGGTCCTATAGAAACTTTAATTTATTTCCGCCTAGCTACTTACCTTTATCCAAAATCCAAAATTGGTTAATCTTCTTTTTGTAAAATATCATCATCAATCCGTTTCTCCCGATTAACATCAGGACTATCTGCTATCCAATAGTCCTCTACTTCAGGAGATTCAGAAACCATCACAAACTCAGTCTCTTTTTTCTGATTATTTCCCCATTCATCTAAAACATCTTTGATTAAAACTTCTTGCAACCATATCTTAGCTACAACAGTCAGGGGTAGTGCTAGAAATAATCCTAAAAAGCCAAAGAAAGTAACGAAAAATAGTTGGGCAATTAAGGTTATGGCGGGCAGCAATGAAACTTGATGCGCCATCACCACAGGTGTAATGAAATTGCTCTCAACCTGTTGAATGATAAAGTAGAGAATCAAGACAGCGATCGCTTTCCAAGGTTCATCTAAGAAAGCGATCGCCATTGCTGGGATTACACTCATCGTTGGGCCTAGGTTGGGAATCAAGTTAAAAAATCCCGCTAAAATCGCCAAAGCGAGTGCTGCCTTTACACCCAAAATTGATAAACCAACCAAACTCATTACCCCCACTACACAGATGGCAATGAAAGCACCTGTAATCCATCCCTCCAAAGAGACTTCGCACTTATTTAAAATTCCTTCCACCCGCCGCCGATAAAATGAGGGGAAAAGCCGCACAAATACTTTCCGGTAGGCTAGAGGATCGGCTAACATCATTCCTGTTAAAACCAACACCAGCAAAATCTTCAGAACGACTTCCAAAGAGCCAGATACAAAGGCGAAGGAATTTCCCAGCAGACGATTGACGAATGGTTGTGCTTGTTGAATGAGGCTGTTGATATCTGGGATGTAGGGAACTAACTCGTTAGGAATGTGAGTTCTCAGGGCATCAAGCCAAGTATTAAAGCGCCCAAACCCTTTAGGAACCTGATAGGTTAGTTCTTGAAACTGCTGTGCAAATGGTGGGACAATAAGCCAGAAAAAACCCACAATGCCTGCGAAAAAGATAGCTACTGCCAGGAGAACGGCGAATCCACGCTTCATCCCAAAGCGTTGGAAGCGTTTTGCTAGCCGATTCAAGGTCGTGGCTAACACAACTGCGGCAAACATGAGCAAAAGCACTTCCCGGATTTGCCACAGGATGTATAAAGAAAGAACTATGGCGATTAAGCCGATCCATTGACCGAGGTTCACAGGCTAACTCCCAACGGTTGGCGAGATGCAATTTTGTTGTAATTCAGCTAGGTTAGCTGATTTTAGTCACTTGTGCGTAGATCGTTTCAGTTAATTTTGTTTCTGTGCTTGAAATCGCCATAGTAGCGCGATCGCTATAATCACAATCGGCAACAATACTATAATTAGCGCGTTGGTTCCTGTCGTCGGAATTGATAGACTTGGCCCCACATACTTAATTAATAGTGATAACAAAGCTGATAGTAAAAGCAGTTTCAGAACAAATCTTAGTTGATTTCCCATAAAAGTACGGCATAAAATTTTTTGTGGTACATACGAATTGGCACTGTACCGTCCAGTTTCTACAATAAACCTACAGATACAATCCTTTCCAACTTTCTTTGGCATTCACTCCAACCCTAAATGGAGTTTGAGAGCAGCATCTACTAATTGCATCAACTCTTCATTTAAACTATTTACCACCTCTGACACAATCCTTCGCTTAGAAATTGTTCGTACCTGCTGCGCCTGTACTTTGGAAGCTAATGGTAAACCACTATTCTCTGGATTCAGTAAAACCTCGAACGGGTAAACACGGCTAACATTGGATGTAAGCGGTAAAATTGTTACCGTGCTAGCTGCACGATTATTGGCATCATTACTGACTATCAGCACTGGGCGGCGTTTATCCATCTCAGAGCCTACAGCCGGACTGAGATTAGCGTAATAAATATCACCACGCTTCATCGGTTAATCCATCTGTAATCGTGATATCCCAATCATTCTCAACTTCAGCAGATGCTTCTCGGTAAGCTTCTTCTAGTTCCTGTGTTCGCAACAACTGCAATGCCTTTTCAATGACTTGGGAGCGAGATTTACAGTCATGAGCTACTTTGTAACCTTCAATAAATTGCACCAGGGACGCTGGTAAAGAAATTGATAATTTTTCAACTTGCATAGTCTTACCAAACAGTAGCAAGGATATTCTTACTTAACGGTAGTCTATAAAGTAGTAATAAATCAAGTACGAATTTCTCTATGTTGGGGTAGTGTGAAGGTGCTATACAAAGGCGAAATGCAAAAATCAATTCCTTAACTTTCCCTAACTTATCCTCATCGACTCCTAGAAATTTTACTAATAGAGTGAAAGTGTTCAAGAAAAACCGACTCTTGTCAAAGCCAAAACAAGCAGACCTTTCAGAAAATCTTGAAACAATTATTAGTGAAAACAAGGAGCAATTTATTATGAAGAAATCTACTCTTGTCAAAGCAACAATGGGTGCTGTCTTATTGTTAACAACAGGTATATTCAGTGTTACCAATGTTAATTCGAGTCAGGCACATTCAGCAAACCAAAAACTCAGGTATGGACAAACATACAAGCTCGTTAATGGTTACGACAATTGGCAAGGAGGTTATTTAGACACGCGGGGAAGAGGCTGTTCTGAGAATCTGCTGTGTGTTTCTACAGCCAACAACCCCAACAGAGATAACGGTAGTGGGTCTTGGAAGATTCTATCAAAAACTGGCAAAACAGGAGTTGTTGAGTCGCTCGATGACGTTTACCTGCAAAATCAATACGATCGAGGTGCTGGTGGTTACTTAGACACGCGGGGAAGAAACTGTTCTGAGAATCTACTGTGTGTCTCTACAGCCAACAACCCCAACAGAGATAGTGGTAGCGGAACCTGGAAAATAATTTCTAAATACAAATCTTCAAATGACTTACGTGAAGATCAGCCTGTTCAACTTGTGAATGGTTATGGTAATGGTCAAGGAGGTTACTTAGATACCAGAGGTAGAGGTTGTGATGGAAATTTGTTGTGTGTCTCAACGGCTGCTGGCGCAGATAGAGATAGTGGTAGCGGAACTTGGAAATTTATTAAGCATTGACATCCTCCCACCGCTAATCAGGAGTACCTGATATAGCGGGGGATTCCAAAGATCGCTCTTTGGGTTTCCTCTTTCCACGACCCGACTTACTTGGAGGGATTTCTCCACCCATGCTCTTGTCGATGTCTCCAGAGGCGATTAACGTTTCTGTGTACCCCCAAGGAATTTGTGCAACAAGCTGTTGCACAATTTGCTCATCTGGGTAAGCTTCAGCAAAAGCCCGCATATACTTCAGATTATGTGCTGAGAATCCCTTCATCTCTGGGAAAGCTTGTTTTAAATCTCTGGCGAGACGTTCGATAACTTTTGCACCCCATCCCTGTTGTTGTTGAAGAATATCTCGCCCAATTTGCCAATAGAGTAATATGCCTAACCCACAAAAGTTTGATTAAATTTGGTTATACAAATTAGATGTGTTTTCGCTTAATGCTGTAGCTCACAGAATTAAACAATCCGGTTGACAATTGTCCACACTTCTAAATCAGAGCGGACATAAGGAACGGAGATTGTTTTGAACCCAGTAATGAAAGGCTTGTAATAAATCTGCCAATACATTGGACTCAGTTCATTGGCACAAGCTTTAAGAAAACGGACTTCTGCCGCCAATTCTCCAGCCAGTTGATTAATGCGTTGAGCATGAACCTGTGCCACTTCTTTTGCTTCTTCTAGCTGCTGCTGTTGGGTAAGTTGTTTTGATTCAACTTGCCAACGCACTAATTTATTTTGTTTTTGTTTGATTTGGACTTCCAAAGCTGCGATCGCAGCATCAATGCCTTGGAGTTCAACTGATAACTGGGCATTTTCCCTGGCTTGACGGCGATATGCTTCAACCATTGCCTGGGGTGAATCATTCTCGCTAGAGATAACATTATTAATAGTGAGTGCAGCGCGTTCTTCTAAAAGAATTTCAATTTGAGAGTTAAGCGCCGCCACTTCAGCCTGAATTTGCTCCATAAATCGAGTTTTAAGTGCTGAGTAAAATCTTAAAAACTTTTTGCGCCTTGGGTATCGAGAGAAAGCGATCGCACCTCGGCTGTAATTCCTTCTTCTTGCCAAGCAGCTAACATCGCCGCCTCCACCGCCTCTGAGTGTAATTGATCCGCCAAAGCTAACAGTGTCGGCCCCGCACCACTAATTACCATACCATAAGCACCAGCACTAACAGCGGCAATGTTGACAGCATCATAACTAGGAATCAAAGCTTTCCGATAGGGCTGATGCAACTTATCTTGCAAAGCTGTCTTTAACCATTGTCCGTTACCAGTTTCCAAGCCGCGCAACAGTAACCCCAAATGTGCCGTATTGAAAATCGCATCAGCGCGACTCACCTCAGTTGGCAAAACACCCCGCGCCTCTGAAGTGGAAAGTTCAAAATTAGGAATAGCCACAACTGGTACAACATCTTTATGCCAGGGAACATCACAAATTTCCCAAGCTGTGCCACTGGTAGCAGCCAGACGACATCCTCCCAGCAAAGCTGGCACTACATTATCAGGATGTCCTTCCATTGCGATCGCTAACTCCATCACCTGCGACTGAGAAAGAGTAGCACCTTCAAGTTGATTTGCAGCAACTAATCCACCAACAATTGCTGTCGCCGAACTACCCAAACCCCTCGCCAGTGGGACACCTAACTTAATCTCTATTTTCACAGTCGGCGGCGTTTGCTCTATATGCTGATAGAATTTGACAAACGCCTGGTAGAGGAGATTGCTTTCATCAGTTTGGACTCGTTCAGCTTCTGTACCACTGACATGAATAATTAGTCCACCTTCTTCTAGGCGAGTGAATCTGAACTCGTTGTAAAGCTTTAAAGCTGCACCGATGCAATCAAAACCAGGCCCCAAATTAGCAGTTGTGGCGGGAACAGTAACAGTGATGGCAGAAACAACAGACATTGGCAAAACTCACTAATCATCAATTAGCATCTCACATAAGTGGTTGAATTCCACCCCTTCTAGGGGTGAGTGCGTCAAACAGGTAAAATGATTTCAAGAAAACTCTTCAGCAGAACTACAACGCTGAGAGTTAACCTAAAAATATTTTATGGTGCGATCGCAGGAGGCAAAAAATGAGCTTAGCTGGATTAAGAATTGTGTTGGTAGAACCAGCTGGGCCGATAAATATCGGGGCGATCGCCAGGGTAATGAAAAATTTCGGGTTATATAATTTAGTATTAGTGAACCCCCAATGCGATCCGCTCTCGACGGAAGCTTTGATGATGGCTGTTCATGCTCAAGAAATTATAGAATCTGCGGTATTAGTGGCAACCTTACCAGAAGCATTGCATGGATGTGTACGGGCGATCGCTACCACCGGTCGCGTTCGCAGTTTAGAAACACCTTTAGAAAACCCACGTACTGCACTACCCTGGTTACTGGAGGAACCAGAAAAACCCACAGCGCTGATTTTTGGCAGGGAAGACCGGGGATTAAGCAATGAAGAATTAAATTATGCCCAGAGGTTTGTTGGTATTCCCACCAGTAAAGATTATGTAGCCCTAAATTTAGCTACTGCTGTGGCAATCTGTTGTTATGAATTGTCACAATCTGCCCAACAATTTGATACTCAGACCATAACCCAAACAGAACTTGCACCCTTAGATGTTTTAGAAGGATACTACCAGCAATTAGAATCACTATTACTGAAAATTGGTTATGTATATCCTCATACAGCAGCTAGTCGCATGGGAAAATTTCGCCAACTATATAATCGCGCTCACCTGAAAACTGGGGAAGTAGCCATGCTGCGAGGAATTTTGCAGCAGGTAGAATGGGCTTTGAAAAACCAGAGGGATGGTGAAAACTTGTAATTATTCGTTTAATATATACGCAATCACCCCCCAAAATATTTAATATGGCTTAAACTAAACACAAAAACGCTACTTAGTGGCAAAGTGGAATTTGAGTATTAATATTGCTTAAAAATTAAGTTTTGGGTCAGGAGTCTGCAAGAAAACAGTCAAGTCGGTCACAAGGAGTAACTGTGTCAGAGTCAAGTGACGAACTAACAGCTTTCTCGCGGCGACAACCCCTAAATCGCCGCCAACGTCCACAAAAAGTTCAAAAAGTGGCGCAAAAGAAAGTTAAAGCTAATAGCCAGCAGCAAGCTGCCAATGGACGAGAAGCGGCGCTAGCACGCTCCAAAAATCGCGTTGCTCCCCCCCCAAGCCCTGGTGCTACACGTAGGGTAAAATCGGGATTAGTCATGCCAACAGCAGTAAAACCAATACCAACTGTAAAAGGGAAAATTCCTCCCTTTCGACCAGGTGCTGTGATGGTGAAAACAGTGCGGATGGAAAAGCCAAAGGTCGGAAAGCGAACATCGCGGAAAACCCGATTAAAGCCAATGGCCAAAACTATGTTGTATGTTGTGCGCTTGTTGATTGTGGGTATTGGGATGGGTGCAATTGTAGGCACGGTATTGTCAGTATTAGACCCGGCTAATCGCATCAGTACAACTTCTGCACCTCAATCTAATAGTAATGTGGCGCGATCGCAGCCACAACCTACCCAAGCTCCCCCAACTGCATCTTCGAGCCTATATCTATCTCAGGAACTTATCTCTTTGAAAAATGCCGTGCAAAATTTGGCAGCGAACTACCCAAATCTTGCACCCGGTGTTTTCTTGGTAGATTTGGACACTGGCAATTATGTAGATGTCAATGGCTCTACCAGTTTTCCCGCAGCTAGCACAATTAAAGTGCCGATCCTACTAGCCTTTTTCCAGGATGTGGATGCGGGGAAAATTCGCCTTGATGAAATGCTGACCATGCAACAGGATATGGTCGCTGGCGGTTCTGGAGATATGGGGTCAAAACCAGCCGGAACCAAATATAATGCCCTGGAAGTCGTCACTAAAATGATTACAATCAGCGACAACACGGCGACAAATATGCTGATTGCTCGGCTAGGAGGGATGGAGGCGTTAAACCAGCGTTTCCGCACTTGGGGATTGACAACCACAACAATTCGTAATAGCTTGCCAGATTTACAAGGGACAAATACTACTAGTCCCAAAGAATTAGCGAATTTGATGGCTATTGTGAGTCAGGGAAATTTAGTCAGTATGCCATCACGCGATCTCATGCTCGATATCTTGCGTCGCACCCAAAGGGACACTCTACTACCATCGGGTTTGGGAACAGGCGCAAGAGCATTCCACAAAACGGGCGATATCGGTACTATGCTGGCAGACACAGGTTTAATTGTTGTTCCCACTGGCAAGCGCTATATAGCTAGCGTCATGGTACAACGCCCCGAAAACGACCCTCGCGCCGAAAAACTGATTAGCTCAATTTCTCGTGCTGCCTACCAAGAGTTTAGCCAAAATGCTGTTACACCCAACAGTACCACAAGTACTATACCCGCAAATGGTTATCAGCCCCAGATTGGGAATCCTGTACCCAACAGTACGACAGGTACTGTACCCATGAGTGGTTATCAGCCCCCTGTTATCAGTCCTGTACCTAATGGGATGGGAAGTACTGTGCCGGCAAATGGTTATCAGTCTCCAGTTATGAATCAACAGTATTATCCTCAAAGATAAGTAGGTCGGCGTATCGTTGGATAAGACAGCGAGCTGGGGGAATTAGCGGTATGCAAGCGCTGCACTAAATTAAAATCACAAAGTCTACTCTGTAGAGGCTAGCGATCGCAATTGAAGTTACAATTTCTGTTTGCAAATCAAATAAGATTGCTATACCCGAAACTATCAACCAAATAGTCATTGCTCAAATTCAAACACTAATTGTCAAAATTCAAACGTTTGCAACAAATATTCTTCCATATATAAGAAACGCTTAAGTATTTCTTGCAAAGATATAATTAGTTGTAGCAAATACTTAATACTTTGCAACAAATACTCTTCCATATATAAGAAACGCTTAAGTATTTCTTTCAAAAGTATAATCAGTTGTAGCAAATGCTTAATACTTTGCAACAAATACTCTTCCATATATAAGAAACATTTAAATCATTGCAACAATTGTTGTAATGAACTTATGAATTGATTAGTTATTGGTCATTAGACTTCGGCATTGCTGATGCGGCAGGAAACCATGATACTTATCTCTATAGTTCTGACTGATGGGAATTATTTTTTCACGTTGCTGATTTAGATTATGAATATTGTCTCGTTTGCAAAGAATAAGAGTTATTATAAGTTGCTCTTTAATCTCTTTTCTCTGCGTTCTCTGCGCCTCTGTGGTTAAATAAATGATTTATAAACCGCAGAGGCACAGAGGACACGGAGGAAGAAGTTAAACTTAGAAGAGTTTGTAGTTTACATGAGTAACGAATTCATAGAATTGCCTGAAGGTTGGCTGTGGACAAAATTAGGAAATTTTAACTCTTAACTTTTTTGATACCGCATCCCTGGTAGTTGCAAAACTAAACCCATAAGTTCCAACTGTAACAAAGCACCCGAAACTGAGCCAGCAGCCATGCCGGTTTGTTCAACAATAAAATCGAAGGGTAAAGCATCACTTGTAAACGCATCCATTACCGTTTGCAATTCTGGCGATAAAGTTGGCATTAACTGTTCTGGCGCTGTGGAAGTCTCGACTCTATCAATTTGTGGTATTGCTCCCAGCATTGTTAACAGTTCATCTAATTCCTTGACAATCAAAGAAGCTCCCTGACTAAGTAACTTTAAGCACCCTTGAGATGGATGCTCGTCTACTCTTCCAGGTAAGGCATAGACATCTCTACCAAATTCATTTGCGTAAGTAGCTGTAATTAAAGCACCAGATTTTAAAGGCGCTTCTATTACGAGGATGGCGCGGCTTAAACCCGCAATAATTCGGTTGCGACGGGGAAAGTGCGTGCGATCGGGTGGGGTTTTTGTGGGGTACTCACTTACAACTAATCCAGCCGTCAAAATTTGCTTGTACAAATCCCGATTTTTATGTGGATAGATCACATCTACACCAGTTCCTAAAACTGCGATCGTGCGTCCACCTGCTTTCATTGCAGCGATGTGGCTTTCTGTGTCAATTCCCTCTGCCATTCCAGAAACAACTGTAAAGCCATTTTTAGCCAAAGCTGTACTAATTTGGCGAGTCCAACGGATGCCATATTCTGAGGGTTGGCGTGTGCCGACAATCCCAACCATCGGTTTTTGTCCGAGATTTTCTTGGAGTTCGACTTCACCGCGATAGTACAAAATCGGCGGTGGACTGGGAGTTTCAAGCAGTAAGCGGGGATAATCTGTGTCTGCTGGTGTCCAGAAATGGGAATTTTCTTGCTGGTGCTTGGTGAATAGTTGTTCTGGGTGCAAACGCGATCGCTGTTGTACTACTTTTTCTAGGGTCTGAAAACCAAAACCCTCCACTTCTCCTAACTGTACCTTGGTAGCGTTCCAAGCTGTTGCCAGCGTGCCAAAATGCTGTTGCAGTCGTCGCAATAATACCGGGCCAATTCCCGAAATTTGCGCCCAAGCTATCCAATATGCGCCTTCTTGTACCACGGTTTCATCCTCACGCCTACTGGATTGAGTATTCCCAAATTTTCCCAAATTAGCGTTGGCTGTTGATGTGGAGGTGGGGACAAGGGGGACAAGGGAGATAAGGGGACAAGGGAGACAAGGGAGAATTATTGAATAAATCTCTCCCTTGTCTCCCCCCTCTTTCTTGTCTACCTTGTCTCTTCTCTATGCTCAATCCCCAATTCCCCTTGACTTTTGACTCTTGACTCTTGACTATTAACTATTGACTATCTATCTTCCGATCTTCTGTGATGAAATATTTCTATCGTCTTTTAATAAGCCTATCTGGGTGCTTAATATTTTTACTGGTGCATAGTGGTCTTGGTTTATTGCCTAGTTTGGCGGCCGAGAAAGTTACTGTCAGATACGGGCTGTTTGAGCAATCGATCCCGGTGGCAGATATACGCAACTATGGCGAGAAGCAAAAGGCTTCTAGCGATTTGCAATCTTTCTTAGATTACCTCAGCGCTAAAGAGAAAGAGAAGTTTCAAGAAGCCCTTCAAGTGAAAATGTCGCTTGATATTGTGGCTTTAGATAAGCTGATAAACACAGGAATGGGCAAGCAAATTTTATCTTTTGCTTCTGGTGCGATCGCCCGCCGCGATCGAGCCAGTATACAAGCCCTACGTTCTGCCATTATCATCGGAGCAAAATCACCAGAAGGTCTAGGATTAATCAGCTTTTTAGAAGCATATCCTAGTAATCAACTAGTTGTTGACGTGTCAAAAATTTCTAAGCTAGTTGGACTAGCAAATTCCTCTTCTAATTCTGCTGATGCATCACCGAAAGACAATGTAAGTTCTTCACCTTTTGGAAAAATTGCACTGCAATATCAAATACTCGCCGCCCAAGATAAACAGTTTTCAGGGTGCTTATTTGGCGATTCTATTTCGGCTGGACTTGGTAATACCCTTGGGAGTGGCACTTTTAATTTTGGGTTAAATGGCCTAAGCACAATCTCATTACTGGAACAATTGAAAAGTTTAATTCCTACTAAAGTTAGATGCGAAAAAGCTATTATTGCCGTAGGTGGTAATGATGCTTGGTATGGAATTAATGATGAATTGTTTACCAAAAATCTCCAAGAGGCGATCGCACTTGTTAGAACAATGGGAAATAAAGAGATTTTTCTAATTCCGGCTTTTTATTCAACAGTTGCAGCCAGCTTAGATCCAACTGTATCAGCTCCACTTCCTAAAGTTGAACAAATTAATGTTCTAATTAATCAAGTCGCTGAGAAAGAAAAAGTGCCAGTTGCAGCAGCAGGATTAGCACCATTGTATGAGAATAATGTTCTTAAAGAGAATTTGACGAGCGATGGCGACCATCTCAATGCTGAGGGTCTAAAAATTTATCGACAAGCATTATTACAAATCCTGGAAAAATAAGATGATTTTGTGTCTTGTCAAAAGTCCCCGATTAAGTTAAATATTTTTTGCTTGAAAGTCCATAATTCGTAACTCGAAATTACGAATTACGAATTACGAATTACGAATTATCACCTTTAGGCTTTCCAACTCAAAAACCGCGCATAAATATAAGCGATGCCTTCATCAATAATTGCCCGCACACCTTGGCTAGAAACCCACCATTTGTTTGGATCGTAATCATGTGTTTTAGCTGCGATCGCACCAACTTGGACTTTAGGTGTAAGTATTTTTCTGAATAGCAACCAACTCCTGCGGGTATGAACATCCAAAGAAAAAACATTAACTGATTGTAGCTTTAAATTGGAATCGGATAGCCAGCGATAAAATTCAGCAGCAGATGCATAACTACGATCCTTGATTACGTTTGGTGTCGGAACAGCTACTACCTTCTCTGATTCTAAACCGAGTTTCTCGAAGGTAGCAGCTGATACTTCTGCAAAGCTTTTATATTCGCTAAGATAATTTCCTTTTTCTATCGATCCTCCTGTAGTAATTACTAGATTATAAGAACCGTTTTTAAATTCAGTTAAAGCTTGTTGTATGGCATAATCTGGTAGCCATCCCTCAACAACTAATACTTCTGCTGATTTGATCGGGGAAGTCACGGCGAGAAATGAGTGTACATGAGTAATAGCGAAAAATATTAAATAAGCAATCAAAGCGATCGCAATCGCCCACCCCTGAGCCGTAAGTGTCCACATTTCTTGGCGTTTTATTAGTTTTATTTTTGGAAAATTTTTACGCCGACGGTTTTTTGCCTGCATTAAATTTTAGCTAGACGTTGTTCTTTCAAGTAAGTAAATACAGATTTATCTCCAATATCCGCAGGAATTGCTTGTACTGTCTTTCGCAAAGCAAATACCAAAAACAACGTTGCCCAAATTCCTAATAAAACACTTTCCCCCTGAGTTGGTAAAATTCCCACCAAATGTCCTAATAACAGCAGCGGTACTATTAGGGTTAATACTTTAGTTTCCAAGCGATTGAAGCAAAAAGCCTCTTTAAAATAAATCCCTGTCAAAGCAACGAAAATAAAACCAACCCCAAATAAGGTAAGAGGCTGATTGTAAACAGTCAGAGCTAAAGGTTGAGTACTAGAGATTGCCAGAATTACTGATGCCATACTACCGAGCGCCCAAAAAATTTGTAACATTCGATGCAGTGATGCTATGTAGATATGAATGGTAAATAAACTTACACCAAGAGCGAGACTAAAACAAGCATATAAAGGTGTAAGTGCAGTTACAACAGTCGGGTTATTGTTGAACAAAATCAAAGCGCTGCCTATAGCAAAGCTGACTGCTGCTACCATTAAGCCAGCGCGGTAGATCATTACGCCAGTGCGATCGCTCTGAGTAATTGTAAATTCCCCAAACTGACCTTGATAAACTTCTAGTGGAGGTAGTGTTTGCGTAGTCATAGTTAAAAATATTGTTACGATTTACTAATAGAGTACAATGGTAAATTGGTGAAGGGTTAGCTTTATTATCGATAATAAGACGAACTTCGTGTCACAATCGCTAAAATTTAAGCAATTTTTGTCGTATTAGTATAGCTAAAAGTGAGATGAGCGATCGCATTACAGAATACTTTCCACTTAAGTCGATAGCGATCGCAATTAGACAAAGTGTATAATTCGTTTCAAAAATACGCCTTGTGAGTCTAAGGTAGGGTGAGATGAGCGATCGCATAATTGGGCGCAAGAAATCAGCCGCATCAACTTTTACGAATCCGTCGCTTGCCTCACCAGGTATTCCGACACTAGCGAACCCAATACACGGCTTTGGTTCACAAATCAATACTGCCCCGCTCCAAACAGTAACTGAAGTAGCCCCAGAGCTTCAAGAGGCACAGTCTGCTGATGGGCAATTATTAGAACCAGAAGCGATCAAAGAAAAACCCCTTAGTCACGACATAAGTCGCATATCATTACGTCGTCCACAGCCAAAACTTACCGTTGGTCAGCCTGGAGACAAATACGAACAAGAAGCGGAGATGAATGCTCAGGCATTTACGCACAAGCAAGATGTTTACTTTGATGCGGGGAAGGCTCCTACCCATAAATTGACTCATTTGGTGCAGCAAACTGGTGATGCAGCAAGCCATAAGGTTATTCAGCGCTATCAGGCAGGGGAATCAGGACATGGCTCAATAGAGAAAAAAGGCTTGATATTAGCTGGCTTCACTGCCGACGAAGCAGCAGAGGCTTATCTAGGTAATTGGATGCGTGATTTATCACAACTCGGCCCAGATATGTTTCCTTTGGTGGAACTGCTGGGAATGGGGGAATTTGGCAAGCCAATCGACCAGAGTAAACTGGGAACCTATGTTCCTTCAGAACACATGGATAATCCCGACGGAGGTAATACCGTTGAAGATCCGACTTCAACAACCACCGCAAAGGATGTTGATGCTCGTAATGAAAATAAAAAGCAACTATCCGAATCCCAAAAGAAAGACCAAGAAGCAGCTGATGCAGCCTATGCCGAGATCAAAGCTGCCGCAGCAAAGAATCGTCTGCCAGCTTATATTGAGCGCGGCAAGTTTATGGCTAAGAGAAAATTGGTAGAGGCAATCAAAAAAGGTGATACATCAGAGGGACGGGAGGAGATGAGTAGTGCTTTACATGCTATAGAAGATTATTTTTCTCATACCAACTTTACTGAAGCAGCCATCTGGGTACTGGCGAAGGAAAACCCAGCTAAATATAAGCCTCTGATGGCTAAGATGTCCCAGACAACTTTAGGGATAGGTACAGCAACGGTGGGTGGATTAGATAAAAAAGGACTACCCCAAATTATCAGTGGCACTTATGTTGCAGGTGCTAACAACATGGTTAGTAAAATTGAATTACTCAAAACCGAACTAGAGAGTGGGGCTTTAACTGTAGCCTTAGTAAAAGGCTTGATGATGAAAGGAGGCATTACAGCAGATGTTCTTGCCAATAAGTTAGGTGAGAAGATGGGAGTTAAACCAATCTTCCGTACTGTTGAAGGTGGGATAGGTGCAGTAGTGGGTGGTGTAGAAGGAGCAGTTAAAGGTACTGCTAGCGGTGCGAGAACAGGCGGGGCGGCAGGTCGGAAAATCGGCGGGCTTTTTGGTACTCTTGGCGAAGTTGTGGGTGAAGAAATTGGCGAGCAAGTTGGTGGTGTAGTTGGCGGTGTATCCGGTGGTGTATCCGGTGCTAGAGCAGGCAAAGCCGCAGGTGAAGAAATGGGCGAACAGGATGCCGAAGCCATTCTTAAAGCAGCTGGCTTTGCGATTAAAGGTGGTATGGTTGTAATTACGGCCGGGACTATGGCTACCTTACTTACACTCTTCCCAGTAATTGCAGCGGATTTGGCAGCAGTTGTCAGTGTGGCGAAAAGTAAATTAGGACAAAAACTATTAGATGCTTATGCTGAGAAAAAAGTGGCGGAGTCCACTAAAGAGGCGAAAGCCAAAGGTTTGACTGGCCCCACTCACTCAGAGCTTGCCAAGGATGCTCCCGACCACCCGCTCTTTGATGCTTCTGCCTCGCTAGCTGTGGAGGCGGTGAAAGGAGTTGGTGTTGCCATGAAGGTAGCGTGGGCACAGAATAAGACGAATCCTCCATCGACAGAACCTGTTGGCACAGAGGCAGTTACGAACCAGGTTGATAAATATGTCTGCGCTTTAGATGGTGATGGGTGGTGGCGACCCATTATCGAGAAACAAGCAACGGCGGCTGGGATTACTACTTCTGGTGGTGCAGACAATTAATAATGTTCCAACTCGTTTTAGGGTGAATTTATAGCTTTAGTAAAATGTGCGATCGCATTACAAAATAATTTCCACTTAAGTCCATAGCGATCGCAATTAGATAAATTTTATGATGTGTGTTATCAATATGCCTTGGTTGAGCCATAAATGAAGGAAGGGTGATATGAGCAATGACGGACAACAAGCTTCTGGGCATCTACGCATAGTTCAGCACCAAAAAGCAGGTATATCCACTGTTCTAAATCCGTCCCTTACCTCATCAACTATTCCCACGCTGGCTTCTCCAATGCGTGGCTTTGGTTTACAAACAAATAATCCTCCAATTCAAAGACTAACTGAGGCATCAACTGAGCTTCAAGAAGTGCAGTCTGCTGATGAGCAATTTTTGGAACCAGAAGCCGTCAAACAACAGCCCCTTAGTCATGATATTAGTCGCATATCTTTGCATCGTCCCCAGGCAAAACTCACCGTTGGTGCGCCAGACGACCATTATGAGCAGGAAGCCGATCGAGTTGCCGATCGGATTATGCGAATGGCTGAACCAGAGCCAATAGGTTTACAGAATACACAGACTCAAGACCAAGTGCAAACTAAGCCTCTAGCCTCTGCCATAACTCCTTTAGTGCAACGGGAGGCAATGCCAGAAGAGGAAGAGGAACTACAAACGAAACTTATTAATGCACCTATCCAAAGAGAGATTTTACCAGAAGAAGAATTACAAACTAAGCGATCGCTACAACTCGCTACCAATGACAGCTTCCAAACTGGGGACAACTTTGAGAGTCGCCTAAACAGCAGTGAAGGTGGAGGAAGCCCGTTACCAGATACAGTGCGTTCTTTCATGGAACCACGTTTTGGTACAGATTTTAGTCAAGTACGCGTACATACAGGTACTCAAGCGGTACAAATGAATCAGGATTTAAATGCCCAGGCATTTACGCACCAGCAAAACATTTTCTTTGGTGCGGGTAAGTCACCAGGTAATGATGCATTAACCGCCCATGAACTGACTCATGTGGTGCAGCAGACAGGAACAGCCCAGAGAAAATTGATTCAACGGGCAATTAACCCCACATACGACCTGACACACGGAATTTTTGAAGTAAATGCCACACCCAACGGCGCGAGTCTACCGATTACTATTCGTTTTAAACCCAAAACCACTGCTCCCTACTCTAACCAGATTGGACTGATTCAGATTGTCCGTCTGACAAATGCTACAGGTACAAATGTCGAACCTCAGTCTTTACCTGCTGCTAGTGGTGCTAGCCTCCGTACCACTGCTGATGCAACCACGGGAGTTGAAGGCGGATATTTCACTGATGCGCTGCATAATGATGCACCTGCTCATGGTGGTACAGGAACCAATGCCCCAGCCGGAAGTGCATTACCTGCCCAGTACCCCTTTGGCAACGACCCAGCCCAACCCAATCCCGCAACCCCTGGACTTTCACGGCCCTCTTCTAGTGGTGCAAGCGGAGCCACTATTGGTTACAAACGCTCCGATGACCCCACTGATATCAAAGCAGCAGAACTAACCGATGCTCCCGGAGGGGCTGGTGAGTTCAACTTCGACTTTCAGACGGTGGCTAAAGGAGAAGACACCATGACAACTTACGGAGCGCTTCATTGGGGCTTCCAAATCCGTGCTGGCAAAGTTGAGAACGATCGTGCATCAGCACAAGATGGTCAATCCGCCACCTTTGATGCAGCTTTGCAGAAGCACCAGGATTTTTACGTACATGAACCAGTCATTTTTTACTTTGATTTCGACAGCGACCAACTGAGTTCCAGCGAAACAGGCAAGATTGATACATTCTTAGACTACCTGCGGCGATTCCCTGATGTCAAAGTAACTCCTGAAGGCTTTGCTGACAGGCGTGGCGGTGCATCTGGGCACAACCTGGATCTATCTTTACGCAGAGCGCAGGCAGTGGGAGCAGCCCTGCGTGCTAAGGGTGTAGCTGAAGCTCAAATTAGTGCTGTTACTATCGGCTCTGGTTCAACCGAAGACTTTACCCCTGATGCCACTACTAACCAAGATACAGAAGCAAATCGCCGGGGTAATCGCCGAGTCGTCTTGAGCTTTGAGCATGTGCCAGCAGCAGCTCCAGCAGGGGGAGGAGGGACACCGTGATCTTGAGAACGATAGGAATATTCGTGATAGTTGTGATGCTGGCCATTGGAGGAAATTTGTATATGAATAATCAAGACGCTACCGCGATACCTATGGAGCAGATCAAAGCACGTCTCTACTCCACAGATCAAGACACTAGCGCTTTAGCACTGGGTGAATTGATCCGTTTAGGCAAAAAAGCTACCCCGGTTTTGTTGGAAGCTTTGACTAACCCCAACCCCCGTACCCGTCGGCTTGCAGCCGAGGGACTGAGCGAAATTGCCGATCCCGCTAGTGCCGATGCTTTGTTCCAAGCCACTCATGATACTAATCCAGAAGTGCGTGCCCGTGCTGCCACTGCCCTACACCAATTAGGAGATAAACGGTCATTATCCGCTTTGGTCGCTACCCTTGATGATTACCCTGACATCCTGCACAATCCCTACACAGCTTCGATGTATCCTTTAATGCGGGGTGGAAAAGAAGTTTTACCTTTGGTAATTCCTCTTTTGCAAGCACCAAACGATCTCACTCGTGAGCGAGCTTTTTTGATTGTTAAGGCTGTAGTGAGTAAGCTACCCCAAGGGCAAGACTGGAATCAGTTGTGGCAGAGTTTGGGAAGTTATGATCCCGCAGGCCAAAAAGCAGAACGTGACAAGGCTGCTCAACAATGGCAGGAATGGTTGAGCAAATAATTGAATTATTCACAAAAAAACTAAGTATGTTACGAAACGTAAATAAGCTTAAAACCTTTACTAATGACCAATGACATAGACGCTTCTGCGGCTACTCTTCGAGTTCTCCGAAGGAGTACCCGCAGGGTAGGACAAATGACAGCCTTAGCCAGTTAGCTTTAATTTCGCCGATCTACTTACCCATTAGTAGCGGAGTTACCTAACCGTATTATCGAGTCCCCCTACAATTCTTGAACCCAAACAAAGCGCGATGGTGAGCGATGCTGCTGCTGCTAGCGCCGCTACCGTCCGAATGTGATTCCAGATTGTCCAGTTGGTCAGGTAGCTAGACCATAGGCTCGCCCCTTCAGTGCTGTCCGGCTCGACTTTCGCCAGGGCTTCGTTGAGCGGCACATTGAAAACTATTGTCACGCCTAATGTACCAACAAGGTAGAGCAAGCTGCCGAGAAGCAAGTAGGCGGCACCGGGTTGATGCCACTTTAATAGCGAGGAGATTAAAAGAAAGATACAAGCCACAGCCGTTCCCAAAAACGCTGTCATAAAAAATGGATTGATTACCGTGATATTGATGGATTGCATAGCAGCAATGCCTTGCGGTGGTTTCAGCCGAGCAAGGGCGCTCATTACGAAGGTTGAGAAGCCGAAGAAGACTCCGGCTATTAGCCCGCAGCCCAGTACCGAGAAAAGCTTTAATGCGAAATAATATTGTTGATTTATCAAATGTTGCAGCATCGCCTCACCGAAAAAATGGGTATGAAGCCCCGTCCTTCTGGGACGGCTTTTATTTTTCATTCTCTCTAATTAAACGCTTGATTGCTGCCAATAGACTACAGCCCTACGAAGCCGCAATTTTAACAAGTTTCTCGGAAAAGATTATTAAATACGAGATTAGCCCTATTCCTTAAAAGGAGAAGCTGCGATCGCTGTTGCATTTTGGGCATTTTAAAATAGCCTTTAAGAAAATCAATGCTCATAGAGTAAAATTACTTAGCAAATTAAGGAAATGAGCCGATTGCAAATTCGTAAAGATGACCCGAACAGCATATTTATGACGAAAAAGCTCTATTGAAGCGATCCAGTTTATGTGGCAAGTTTAGCAAAGTTTGCCAAGAAAACCGATTCGGTAACTATATGAATGGATTGCGAGCAAGAACAAACACAACCTAGAACTTAGGGAGATCCATCCTCAAAATGCAAATTAGATGTGGAACAGCTTATAACATCTTCTCAAGAATATCATCAGTCATCTGAATTTGGTTTTTTCCTATATTACGTTTCAGCAAAAAAATACCCGCATCATGTGCTTGCTGACCACCGTCACTAAAGCAAGCATCCTCGATAATAACTGGTTCAATACCACGCTCAAAAGAGTCAATTGCTGTCTTAAAAAGACAGCTATCAGTTTCAACTCCACAAAGATATATTTTGCTGATTTGATTAAGAAAAATAAAAGCCGAAAAATTTTCTGTAAACGCAGAGTAATAATGTTTATCAAAAATATTATTTATATATGGTTGAAGTTCATCAATAATGCTAGTTTCGGGTTCATTTATCAACCTTGACCACTGAATTAGTTTGACATAATTGCTGTCAGTAGTATTGATAAATCTTGTGAATTCAACGAGTTTACCAGTCGCTAAAAAACGCTCAATTAATTTAATGACACTAGGAATAATATGTCTGCATTTCTCCGACATAAACCCGTTTTGCATATCTACTACAAGAAGTATTTCGCTCATGTGTGCCACAATTTATTTAGATTAAGAGCTACAACATTAAATATAGGACTTACGCATTGAAAAAAAATATCATCTATGAACTCTAGATAACGATATCACTGCTAAGGTTAGCAAAAATATGCTCACGTACAACTAAAGTGAACAGATTCCGTTGTACTTCATACCAATTGCTAATTATTTTTTCAGAGCGCATAAACTCTAATCTAACAAAAGCCTGAAGTGAGCAAAATATGTGAGTCTTGATTGCATAGGTATCTCTAACCATGAATCGACAAATTACACATACTTGTTTGATGGCTCTGTGAAAGGTTTCAATGCCACAATGGGTATCATGAATTGTGATAAATTCACTTCGGTTATCTCTTGAATTCTTTCCTCATCGGTCAGATATAAAATATAGTGTCTAAAGTCTTCTTTCTTAAAGTCTTTCCTAAACAACTTTATAAATCCAAATTCTTTCAAATGAGTTCTTAATCCTGATTCTGGAATCACCAAAGTGCTTACCTGGCAATACTTATGTGGCTCAATTGAGACAGTTCTATTTTTTTCAATTCCGAATAAAAAACCCAGTTTCTGGTTTCTTAGAAATTTTAGGTTTTCTATTCCTGAATACCAACTATCTCCTGTTACCATTCTTGGCTTGACTCCCCAGTTGATTACTTCACTTACCATTTCTCTAAAATAATCGTTTTTTGTTTTTCCCTCCTTTTTGCCATATATTCTGTAATTAATTGGTACTGAATTACCATTTATCTCACTGTAATATAAACTAATTAAATTTCAACCAATGATAGTTTTATGGGATTTTCCCGACCAAAAATAACTGACTAATTCTGCACTTTTAGGGTCACTGTAAATCTTTTCTATCACTGTATCGTCTACACTTAATATCCCTCCTACCAAGTTGATGATTCTCTCTATTATTTTGAATAAATCTTTCGGTTCGTATCTCTCTCTTAATAAAAACCGATTCACGCTATCATGTGAAACATCTCCCAATATCTCTGCTAACCTACTGCACCCCCCAAACTTCGGCTCTGACAGCAAAAATAAGGTGTAGAGGTCTAGATTGCATTGTGCTGTGGATGGTTTAGTAATTTCTCTTATTGTCTGATACCTGGAGAGTAGACGACCCATACTTATCAATCCACTATTTTGTCATTCTGTCAATGCGTAAGTCCTAAAATAAAACAATATTATAAAAGACGACATCCGCCCAAAGTCGCGGATGCCCTTGCGACCAACATGATATGCTTGCTGGGATAGGGTGCGGAGTAAGAAAATCTGGGGATATAAGGAAATGAGCAACACCGATAGCCCAGCCTTAGCAAGTCTTGCCTGAGCGTCACAGCCCCTTAAAGTAGACATCGCTAGGCGAGGCGTAGTCCATCTCAGCAACAAAAGATTCTCTCAAGATTAGCAAAAGCCTTGCTGATATTAGGGGCTATTAGAGTAATTAGATGGCATGTTGTTTATTCAAGTTAATCGGGATAGCATATTACCCCGATTAACAACAGGAAACTTCAAATGAGAATTTTTGTTCCAGGCCGTCTTTGTTTGTTCGGAGAACACAGCGATTGGGCAGGAGAATATCGCAGGATTAATCCTCTTACCGAAAAGGGTTACACCTTAATTGTTGGTACTAATCCAGGGCTATTTCATTGTAAATGTAGACGCGATATGGTAAGGTGCAGCGCCAGTTCTACTTCAAGCATCTATTACCGTGTCTGAAATCGAAATTATCAAAGCTTTTGCAGGTCTAAAAGACCCCCGTCGCCGCGCCGGACAGAGACATAATCTACCATTATCTTTGGCACTTTTCACATTGGCGTAGGCGCAGCCCGCCGTAGGCATCGCAGCAGGGAACAAAGGATTTTTAGCAATTGGAGACTGGATTTCAAGCTACCGTGAGCCGTGGATTGAACTTTTTCAACCGCCAAAAAATAGACTACCATCTTATAGCACTGTACGTCGTGCCTTATTACACGTAGATTACGAAGATTATTCCGTATGTCTGAGCAAATTCTTTAATGTACAACCAAATACTGGAGAAACTGTTGGGTTAGATGGTAAAGTCCTCAAGGGTTCATATCAGATTGAAAATGATAACCCTAACTCGGATTCGCATCCAGCGATGATGTTAGTTAGTTCTTATATTGTTGAGCGAGGCTTAATTTTAGAGCCATTTCAAGTTGATGCCAAAACTAATGATATTATTGCTTTACCTGAGTTGATTTCCAAACTGGCTCTCAATGGGGTTATCTTTGCTTTTGATGCTATTAATACTCAAAAAAACTTGTGAGTTGATTATAAATAGTGGGAATGATTATATTGCCGCCTTAAAAGGCAATCAGCTTAACTTATTCAAAGATGTCAAAACAAATTTCACGCCAGAATTGGCTTATGAGCAGATAAATAAAGGGCATGGTCGAATCGAAAAGCGTCATGTCAGTATTTGTAAAAATCTCGATGGTATTCGTCCTTGGCCTGGACTTACCACTTTGATTAAAGTCAAATCAGAGCGTCAGGTTTTCACACAATGTGATTGAAGTAACTAATGAAACCCGTTATTATATTTCATCTTTAAGCGAAACGGTGCAAGCCTTTGCTGAACGTATCAGAGGATATTGGGGTGTTGAGAATAAAGTCCACTATGTTCGAGACGTTACTCAAGGCGAAGATAAATCTAGAATTCGCACTACTCCTCTTCCTCAAATTTTTGCGCTTGCTCGCAATTTTTCACTTAATTTATATCGCAGTAATATGTTTGAAAATATGGCACAAGCTCAACGTTTATGTTCTTTTGGACTAGACACACTCAAGCAGCTTTTTAGAATGAAATAGCCCTGCCTTCACGAGAGGCTGTCTCTTTAAGTTGAACTAATTGCTGCTCAACAGTTTCGTCAAGTGTATCATTTGACTGCAAAGCTAAATCTAACAACCGACAGCAGGTACGTACTACATCAGGCGACACCTGCAAAGTCTCTGCCACTTTGTTGATATGCTTCATTGCGCTCAATTCTCCTAATTACTGCTTGCACAATTGGGTTGTTTTTTTCTTCATTAGATATATGCTTAGTCAAAAAGTTATAAAGAGTTAAGCCATTGACTTTTTGTAAATAAGCATCTAAGCCACCAGCAGGAATTACTTGCTGTAAATATTCCTTATACGTCAACCGCCGAATTTTGGTAGCAACGTAGAAAACATCAGCAATCTCAACTGTTGCTGCATCAAAATATCCTCCCCGCTTTCGCGGTTTTACTATACCAGCATAGGGATACCACTTTTGTAAAGCGGAGATTGAAATCCCGTATCTTTCGGCAAGTGTTTTTTGGGTGTAGATAACGTTTTCACATATCATCAAACTCAATTCCAAGTGAAAGACAACATCAATTGAAAATGAATTAAACTAGCACATTACTAAACTGTTTGTAAATTAGAAAATAATTTACACATTATGCCAGTTTAGTACAGGTATAGCTCAACTCAAATACACCTACATTTCAACCTATCTCCAAATAAACTGCACACTTGCCAAGTTACATACTGCCTGTTGAGAATGCAAGCACGTTTGTATATATGAGTTAAAAAAATAGAACAATACCTCTTTTGGTAAGAAACTGCTCTAACAGAAATATATAACGCGATCTGCGCCTTAATAGTCTGTGACAAGTTGATCGAACTATCTTGCCGTATCGTGTTATGATTTACACACTTACGCTGCACAAATAGCTAAAAATTCAAAATGGATAGCCGAGAAAATAGATGCTCAAGCAGTCCATAAATTAGTGACAAGAGCATTTAATGCAAGCGAACAAATTTTGCTAGGTAAATCCAAGAAGGTACGTTTTAAAGTATCTTCCAGATTCAGAAGTATAGAAGGTAAAACCAACAAGCAAGGAATTCGATGGGTAAACAATCAACTGGTTTGGGGAAAACTCAAACTAAACGCAAAAATCGAGGCAGATAACCCAGTTATTCACCCTCAGAGCGGATCTCTGTCGAGGACAAATCTATTAGCCAGATAGCCAATAAGGGCGAAAAGCTAATTTGACCTCTGCCCGATTCTCCCCACTTATAGTGCGGAGAGTGGCTCAAGTGCCTTCACAATCTGATGATTGCAAAGCTTATTTTTATTGAGAAATAGCCTGCTGCTGTTTCTTTACCGCGCTCGCTATCAAAGGAGCTTTTTTTTCTAATCCTTGTAAAGTCAAATCCCCATCCAAATAAAGTTGATACCACTGTTGACGCTGGCGCAAGACTCTTTCATCATCCCGTAACCGCAACCGTTCCAAAGTAAATTCCGCCTTTTGACGTTGTTGCGGAGGAACTTTATCTGTTAATACTAATTGTAGGGAAGGAAGCAAAATTTCAAACCAATCTTCTCCCAAATCAAAAGGGTCAAGTACCTGATCATCAAGCGTACCTTTACTACTATTTATCCAAGCAGAAGCAAAGCGTAAATTGCTCCATTCGTAAGCTAAATCGCGATAATTTTCACGGCTGCGATAATGATCTACTGTACCAACTGGTTCATACATAACGCTATAACCACAAAGATTATTAAATCCATCAGCTAAATAACTTTTGAAAGGCGACCAATAATCTCTGGTTCCTTTTTTGGGATCTCGGTTTTTTGCCAACCAAGCATTTCCTGGTTGTCGCACTTTTTTATCAAAATCAGGCGGTTCTGGAGGAGGATTAAATGGCATCATCGCAAGAATTCAGGAGTCAGGAGTCAGAATTCAGAATGGAATTAGCATAGCTTGTTAGTAGCCTACTAACTTCCTCAAGTTGAAGCATTAATCCTGAAGTGTCACCATAGTCAAGGTCTTTTGAAAGAATTAGATAGTAGCGACATTCTTCTAAAGAACCTTGTGCAATGTTCATAAACCGTACTTTGTCTGTTGCTCCCTTTTTCTTAAAACCCTCAGCTATATTTGCTGCAATAGAGATTGCTGCTCGTCTAAATTGGGAAGTAAGTCCATATATTTACGATTTAGGGAACTGACTAGTAAATTGATATACCAATAAAACAAACTGGTGTGCTTTTTGCCAAACTATCAAATCTTGGAATGTCTTGGCTGGTTGTCTCATTTATTCTGGCTCCTAAATTCTGACTCCTGAATTCTGACTCCTGAATTCTTACTTATCATCTGTGTTATACCCCTGATAACCCAGAATTTCTTTTCTCCGTTGTAACTATCCAACGGGGCCAAAATGGGTCATGTCCTGGTAAAACTCTTTGAAGTTCCTGATGAATTTGTGTTGATATTCTCAGATTTTCTGGAAACGTATTCATATCATCATCACGCATCCAAGCCTCTGCTGCTTCAATTGCGATTTCTGCTTCTTTGGAACGGGCTTGTTTGAGTCCAAAAATGTCTGAGGTTAACCATCCAACTATGTCCCCTTGTTTTGACCAAGGTACTTCGTCAAGGCTAACCTCGCTATCTTGTAATTTAAATAAAAATAGTTTATCTTCTTGCTCATGAAAATTTGGCTCTAAAGAAGCAAGAATAAGTGGAGAATGAGTAGTTACTAAAGCCTGTATCTTCATCCTGGGTTGTAATTCTGTCACCACAGATAAAATAGCTGGTAAAATCACCCTCTGCCAACGAGGATGCAAATGAGATTCAATTTCATCAATTAGTAAAACTATCTGATTTACTGGCTTTTGTTGCCGCAGTTCGGAAGCTTTTTTATGTTCGTACCAAGTCCACACTAGTAAATAAGCTAGTCCCAAAATACGCTTCATTCCGGCTGAGGTTTGAGTAACAGGAACGTTACCGTAAGGTAGATTAACTGTAGGAATATCGCGCACGTCTTCAATAGAAACTCGTGTTGTTTCTCCCACTTCTATCCATTCGGAAGGGTGAGGTGCAAGTTTTTTAATAACATTAGAAAAGAGTTCAAATGGATATTTATTGGGTTGATTCTGCCATGTAACCCAATCTTGAATTAGACCATTACAAATAACTTTATCTTTTGACTTTAATCCATTCCAAAGTGTATTTGGATTAAAATTATAAGCAATATCGCGTTGGCGAGCAGGGTCAAAAATAGAAAAACTACCATCAACACGCACATAAATAACTACTTCTTTTAATAAAGGCGGCATTTGTAAATTACGCCATTGCTGTTCAGAAAAATCAAACTGGCTCTGATACTCTCTTATATTTTTTTTATTGCTAACTACGGCTGTAATTTGTGGATTTTCACCTTTGACTCGCTGTGGGTACGCTGGTTGCTCCGCCCAATTTGTAGTCATCACCCACCATGCAATATCGAGTAAAAAACTTTTACCTAAACCATTATCACCCGTAAATATATTGAGCCTATCAGCAAATGCGACATCAAAATGGGCAGCAGGACCAACTTGTTGGAGGTGAAGTTCTTTTAACATTTGGCTCTCATACACAAATTTATATTGATCAACTTACTTCTTGTAAATTAAAATTGGATAGCTCAATAGCAGTTAATCATTTTTAATGAATCCCTACAATATCCTTAATCAGACTGAACTTCAGTGTGTTAGTGATGGCATGACCCGACCCCTACTAGAAAATTGCGAGACTGCCTCACATATCCTGATTTTAGTCTGGCCACAACTTGGGGATTTTGATAGTCTTGAATATGCATGGTGGTTACAGCGCAAAGCTAAAAAATTGCCTCCTGAAAAACTCGCTATTCGTACAGTGGGAATTGGCTCACGCACCTCTGGAACAAGATTCTGTCAATATACAGGATTTCCACCCGAAAATTTATTTGTTGAACCCAATGCAGAATTACATCACCAACTTAAACTTTATTCAGGTCTGAATCTTTCTCTACCTGGACTTTCTGTGTCTCATCAAGCTTGGCTAAATCTAATGTTAATGTGTGCAGGGTTTGGAAGTCCAGGAACGCTAAGAGAAGTTTTTCGGGGATACAGTCGTCAAGCCCCTCAACTCATTGATGATGATGAAATGATTCAAGGTACTCCTCTACCTGCTTTTAAAGGCTCGTTTTTCCGATTAGCTGGCGGAAATGGTTTTCAACGTCCCTTTGAATTAGCAACTCTACGGCTACGTAATATGGTGGAAGTTCTGAGCAATTGGCACACTTATGTACCAAATTCTGCCTACTTAACTCAGCGTGGTGGAACTTTTTTGTTTGATAGTAAAGGCCAGTTACTTTACTCTCATCGAGATCCAGGAATTCTGGGCTTTGCTGCTAATATGAGTCAGCCTTTATCATTTTTATCCTTTATCGAAGCAAATAGCTTTACGATGGGTGATGCGTAAAGGCCCCGAATGCGCTTTGCTAAATTCGGGGGATATAAGCGAACTTTCCTGAATTTATTCATCAGTTTTCAATTGTTTGGCGTGATTCATTAATCTATGGAATGATCCTGTTGATTGCTACTTGGGGCTAAATTCAATTGATGTCTTCAAACCGCACACTCGTGACTTCCAGTCATGAGTTAGGCACTCTATATTAAGTATGACTTTGTGTTAAAATTGAAAGGTATTCAGCAAATTCAATAAATTGCCACACATCCAAAAAGCATTAAATTTACTCTCATCCTCACACACAATCAAGAAGTCTTAATCAATAAGACAATTGGTTGTGCCAGATATGTGTACAACCACTTTTGGGGGCTGAAGAAAGAGTTATATGCAAGTGAGGGAAAAACCTTAAACTACAACGCTTGTAGTCAACAGCTAACTATACTCAAGAAAGAAATTGAATGGTTGAAAGAAATTGCTAGGAGGATTGTAATGCCTAACTGGAGTGCAATTGAAGCGAGTTTTTTACGTCAATCCCACGCGCAACAATTAGGAGAATTGGCAGCTAGTTTGGCACGCCTTAACTCTTGGTCACAAAAGAGTGTAATTCGTGAATTAGTTCCAATATTGTTGTCAGAAAGTTTGTTGTACGTGTCTTTAATACAACAAAAAAGTGAAATTAATAATGTTGAATTAAATCAACTCCAAGACTTATTACAAAACTGGATTAATGTTTGGGACAAATCAATGGAAATTACAGATATTGCATCTGTTGCGTCTACTTGGTCACAGCGAGTATTGGAGATGTCGGGTTTGCTGGCTTCTGAATCTATGAGTGCATAGTCTTAAGTAATGCACCTGACCACTGCGATCAGCTACGCTGGGCGGTTACGCCATCGCTCCTCGGTAAATACTGCTGTATCAAGAGTCGGCAGTCGCCTTATCATCAGTAGTAAAGTATTTAGAGGTATAGCAATAAAATAATTATTTTTATTTGGTAATTAATTAGATTTTGCTACGGGATTATGAGAATACTACACAGCAATTTGCTCCCAGCTAGAATTCTCTTCAAGAATATTTTTTTCATCTTGAGATAGTATTTTTGGTTGCATTTGTTGTAGGTCACGCAGTACCATTTCGGTATCCTCAGCATTAAATTTATAGTACTCAGTTAAACTTCCGATGGGATAATTAAAGCCCTGATAGCGGTGTTTGAAATACAGTTCAACATTACCTCTATGCTCCCAAGTTCCTAATACTCTAATAGCAACACTCGAATAATGAGCAAGTAAATCAATTTTTACTTCTGCTACTCGCTTGAGAACGGGTCTAGTGGTTACTCCTATTTTGTAGATAATTCCAATATTAGTTTCAATCTCTAAAAAATACAGACTAGAGGATAGAATACGTTGAAGTTGAGCGCGATACAGCTTCAAATCAGTAAATCGATATGCTAAATCTGGAGCATTTTTGTATTCGGCGTGTTTAAAAGCTAGCTCAAGTTTCAGCAGTTTTTTAAGTAATAGTGGCTCCTGTACATCATTGAACCGCACAAACTCTAGCGCTCCAACGGGAATTTTACCCAAATCACTAAATTAATATTCAGGTGGGGTTAAGTATAGGTTTTTTCTTAACACTCCTGCTTTGAGTAAACCAGAAGTAATTAAGTAAGAACTAATAGGGTAATTTTTGGCTCCGTACTCCTGCCAAAGCAGCTTTAACTGTGCCAAATCCTTGCCAGATAATTGAACATTGAAATTGTCATAGAGTGGGAGAGTAGGGAATTCTCGGTTAGCTATGGGGCGGCAGGTTTCTTCATTATGAGCAAAATGATGCTCTTTCACCTTGCCTTTTTTAGCAGTTAGACTGCTATTACAGTAAGGACACTGAAGTGAAGTCTTCCCCCTATTAATATCTTCAATACATATCAAGATACCTTCTTCATTTACACCATATTTTAGCCACATTGCCACACCATTACTGAATAGTTAAAGTTGCTCTTACTAGTGTGCTTTAACTTTTCTAATATGTCTCTATCTTCTGGAGTAATATAATGTTGATTTTAAGAATTAATGCACCAATTAAAAACCCCTCCAAGGTTGGAGAGGTAAAGTAGCTTTTCAAAGGCTGTACTGAAACTATGCTTTATTCAAAGTTGCTAATACCCATCATGTGATAAGCAATAACAGCAGTATCAAAGGGTTGCAGGTAATTGATATTTATGGGATTACTGGGTAAAGTAATTGATGTTTCACTCTTGTTAGAAGTAGCTGTTTTATTGTTAGCGATTCTAGATAGTAAAATAGAACCAACAAGATTTGCCAAATTGAGCGGGTTAGCGAGTTTCATAGGTGATTCTGTGTTGGTTATTGAATATATATATTTAACTGAAATAATCTAACAACTTATGCATCACAGTTAATCATTTGTAGGTGCGATGGCGTACCCGCCCGCCGGAGGCATCGCTCTTTTTTCGTCTCTACGAGACGCTACTCGCGTTCGCTTCAATAACGCACCGCAGATTCAATAAGTTTATCGATTTTAGTAGGTTGAGATTGCCCAAATTCCTTTGCACACATGGCACTGCCTCAAAATTTACGTGCTGGAAGACGCGATTTTAACAGAATTAGTGGGGCGATGAGCAGGAGCCGGGAGTACATTTGTTATCGTTGATTACTTAAGCAAACCGCCGTTTGCTGGCAGCAACATCAGCAACCCGTAGATGAACATGGTCAATCAGGCGACCTCGATGGAATTCCATAGTGTTATCTTGCCTCTAAAAATGAGTCATTCTCTGGTCAACCATTGTTCTGGTTGAGTTGCTACTCAAGCTGCTCATAAGAGAAGGCGGCTTCTATTTTGTGTCCATCTGGATCGCGCACAAAGCAGCCGTAATACGGCTCACTATAGTCGGGTCTGCCACCGGGGGCACCGTCGTCTTTGCCTCCTGCCGCTAATGCTGCCTCATAGAAGGCGTGGACTGCTTCTTTTGTAGGAGCAATAAAACCAATGTGAGTTCCATTGCCAACCGTTGCAGGTTGCCCGTCGAAGGGAGTTCCCACCCAAAATTCGGGATACTGTTTGCCATAGGCGATCGCCCCCGGATGCTCCATAAATCGCTTACAGCCCAATGTTGGCAACACAGCATCATAGAAGGCGATCGCTCGTTCAAAATCATTAGTACCAATCGAAACGTGCGAGAGAATGCTGGGATTGTTATCCATATCGGAATCCTTTATCAGTTGATGTGGATGTGCTAGAGAGCCGATCGGTGATTTGCTGCACCCTAACACAACTTGATGAAACGATTGGATTATAACAGTAGTGACATACTCCACACACTCCCCTTTCAGGGTGAGTGTGGGCTTCTCAACGACTCTTCTATGAAGACATTAATTGAGCTTTGAGGGCGTGTGTCCCACGCGCCTTTATGTTTAAAGAAGCATTCAAATCTCTGCACAAGTTTGCATGACATACAGGACAATTGTGCATTCTTTGAGATAGCGGCTTTTTAACTTTGTGACCACAACTAGAACATTCTTGACTTGTACTGTTTGGGTTGACAGCTATTACTTTTAAACCAGCATTTTCGGCTTTGTTTGAAAGTATTGAGATGAACTGTCCCCACCCTGAATCATTGATACTTTTAGCCAGCCATGTTTTAGCAAGTCCTTTGATGTTCAACTTTTCAACTGCGACGACATCATACTTATCTAGTAGTGATTTAGCACTTTTGAAGTGAAAATCTTTGCGAGTATCAGCGACTTTTTTGTGCTGTTTACCCAATCTCTGAATAGCTTTCTTGCGTCTGTTGGAACCTTTTTTACGCCTTGATACTTTACGCTGTGCTGACTTTAATTTACGTTCAGATTTGCGTAGATATTTAGGCGCTTTGACTCTAGACCCGTCAGAAGCTACATAGAAATCAATCAAACCAACATCAATCCCGACAATATTATCAGGGCTAAAATCAGGTTTAATTGTTGGTACTGTTTTGTCATCAAGACTTAAAGTTACATAATAGCCATCTGACTTTTTGGTTACAGATACAGTTTTGATATCAAACCCGTCAGCTATTGGGCGATGAACAATCACCTTGATATCCCCAATCTTTGAGAGCGTTATTCTGTTGTTGACAAAATGATGACCCTTAAATTGGGAATATGTAAATGTTTTATATTGCCCTTTCCCTTTAAATCTAGGTCTACCAGATTTTTTGCCGTTAGCGTCACCTTTCAACCATCTATCAAAAGCTAATTCAACCTTCTTGGGAACTTCCTGTAGTACTTGAGAATGGATATTTTTGTACCAAGGACGGTCTTTTTTGAGTTGGGTTAATGATGTTTTTTGGTTGTAGTAATTGGGTTGCTCTTTTAACTCTGGTAGGTGACAAATTAATGGGCATCTATCAATAGGACATCGGTTCATCTCATACCAATCGAACCTTTGAGCAAGCAGATAGTTATACTGATACCTCAGCATCTCAAGCGTTTTATCAATTTTCTCTGACTGCTCTTTTGTGGGTTTAATTTTATATTGGTATGAAATTCTCATCTTTGTCCCTTGTTTTTCGACCTACAAATAGAATAACATAAACGTAAAGATACTGTGTAGGCGTTTATGAAAAACAAAGCATTAAATTTAAGGGTATCAGAGCGTAGATTAAACAAACTACGTCTGTATTCTGCTCAAAACGATAAAACCATGACTCATGTAATAGAAGATTTTATAGATTCACTCTTAATCAAAAATGGCGATTCCTCCTCGACCCCCTGCCCTGTCAATCCGCAGGATTGATTTGGTTATGGGTCAACTCGTCATCACCCAAAAATTCATCTCGTCATCTCCCTTCGGGTAGGTGAGAGGCTTCTTTTTGTTTTAGCTAAAGTACTAAGCCGACTTGTCTTCTTTTGCCTTTTGTTAAGTTACAAGTTCACCCTGTTAGAAGATTTTTCATTTCTTTTTCAACGGCATCATGGATGCCTGGCGCTTTAATCTAAACCTGGCACCCAAGAGGCAGAAGCATGATCTTTATCTTTGAGGAAAGACCATCTGACTCGTCTTTTGTAGAAACAATTTGGCGAACTCGAAGTGAAAGTGCTGGTTCTTTTATTTCTCGTGCTGTAAAATCAACATCCTTTGAATGCGGTGTTGTTGTTTTGAATTATGAGCCGAAACAGAACTAAGACAGGCGAAACATAAACAGCTTTCACATTGCTTGCCCAATTTAAACTGTTGTAAACCCTTAGCCGGACTGAATGTTAGGTTGAACTTCGCGCAACCGACGTTCCAGAAAACGACGCTCACTGTCATTTGTCACTAATTCTAGTGCCCGTGTATAGCTCTGGGTCGCTTCCTCTAATGCTCCAACACGCCGGAATAAATCTGCACGGGTGGCATGAAAGAGATGATAGCTGTCCAGTTCTGGAGCAAGGCTATCAATCAGTCCAAATGCGGCTTGAGGACTGTCTGCTATTGCGATCGCCACTGCTCGGTTCAAGGTCACAATGGGTGAGGGCTGCAAGCGTTCCAACACCTCATAGAGCCGCACGATCTGCGCCCAGTCTGTTTCTTCGGCGCGGGTTGCCTGACAATGGAGGGTGGCGATCGCCGCTTGCAGGGCATACACTCCGGTTCCAAAGAGCAACGCTTCCTCTACCAGAGGTAACGCCCCAGCAATCTGTAGATGATTCCAACGACTGCGATCCCGATCTTCTTCTAGCAAAATCAAATCGCCTGCCTCATCTAGACGCGCATTGCGCCGCGAATCGTGCAATAACATCAGCGCCACCAGTGCTGTGACTTCAGATGGGGGTTGGGGTGCCAGCAATTGCCGCACCAGTTGCCCCAAGCGAATCGCTTTGATGCAGAGGTCAGCCCGCACGATCGCATCTCCTTTGGTTGCGGCATAGCCTTCGTTGAAGATGAGATAGATGACTGTCAGGAATGCCTCTATCCGGGGAGCGAGATCAGTCGTCTCAGGTACTTTGTAAGGAATGCCTGCGTCTCGAATTTTGCGTTTAGCACGAACTAACCGCTGTGCCATTGTTGCAGTCGGTATAAGAAAGGCGCGGGCAATTTCGTCGGTTTCCAGTCCACCTAACATTCGGAGGGTCAACGCTACTTGAGTTTCCGTTGCCAGTGCCGGGTGACAGCAGGTAAAGATTAATCGCAGGCGATCATCTCCAATTTCATCACTGTCATAGGTTGCAATACTGCTCGGTTAAGGATTTTTAACTCGGAGTTGGGTTTGGGGAAAAGGTTAAAGGGTAAAGGTTAAAGGTTTTTTCTTTCCCCTTCTCCTTTTCCCCTTAACCGACAAGTATTGTCATAGGTTGGTTCTTCAGTGGATGGAATTAAGCCAGATGCCGCATACCACTCTAGTTTTTCGGTCAGTTTCGTGCGTCGTCGGAGGCGATCGATCGCCTTGTACCGGGCAGTTCGGATAATCCAGGCACGGGGACGATCGGGAATACCGTCGCTTTCCCACTGATTCACTGCCGCTGTAAATGCTGCCTGTGCAGCTTCTTCAGCTACATCAAAATCTCCGACCAGCCGAATCAGAATAGCGACAATGCGCCCCCATTCAGTTCGATAAAGGGCAGCAATTGCTTGAGCCACATCTGTTTTTGGGATTGAAGCCATACCTTTGACAAAAAGACATAAAGAATTTTCGGCAAGGTGTCGATTTGAGCAATTGCCGTTCGACTGACTGATAAAGAGAGATAAAGTTCAATCGTACTAGACAAAATTTTTGCACTCAGGTGTCGATTTGGACAATTCCCGTTCGACTTAATCACAAAGGAGGCAACCGAATGAAATATTTGCTGCTGATTTATATGGACGAAAACGCCATGAGCGACACCGAGCGGGAGCATTGCTATGGGGAATCTGCCCAACTCGCCCAGGATTTGCATACTCAAGGACAATTTCTGGCGACGGCTCCACTCCATCCTGTTGCAACCGCAACCAGTGTCCAAGTCCGTGATGGCAAATCACTCGTGACCGATGGACCATTTGCCGAAACCCGCGAACAATTGGGTGGATTCTTCCTCGTTAATGCTCAGGATTTGGATGAAGCCATTGCGATCGCCACCCGCATCCCAGGTGCAAAAGTCGGCACCGTCGAAATCCGTCCTGTCATCGAAGTTGCGGGACTACCAGCACAGCCCTGACCGTCCTTAACCGCTTGAACTCAAGGAGAACCCTCATGCAAAACAATTCCAAAATCACTCCCTGTTTATGGTTTGACGATCAAGCCGAAGCCGCCGCTCAGTTTTATACGTCGATTTTTCGCAATTCCAAAATTGTCCACGTCAGTCGATATGGAGACGCTGGACAGGAAATGAAAGGAAAACCAGCCGGAGCCGTCATGACTGTCAGCTTTGAACTTGATGGTCAGCCGTTCACAGCACTCAACGGTGGTCCGACCTTCAAATTTAACGAGGCGATTTCCTTCCAAATCTTTTGCGATACCCAGGCGGATGTGGACGATTACTGGCAAAAATTGTCTGCCGGTGGGGATGAAACCGCACAGCAATGCGGCTGGCTCAAAGACAAATACGGCGTCTCCTGGCAAATTATTCCTCGCATTCTGATTGAGTTACTCAACCACCCCGACGCGGCAACCTCTCAAAAAGTGACCACTACCATGCTGCAAATGAAGAAGATCGAGATTGATGAACTCAAGCGTGTCGCTGCTGATTAGCGGTTCCTTCAAAGTTGCGCTTTGCGCTAATCAGCACACTCAACCCCTCGCAATCTAACTCAAAACCATTCAACAGGAGATTTCACAATGAAAGTCATGGTCTTTGTCAAAGCAACCCAAGACTCCGAAACTGGGGTCATGCCGAGCGAACAGCTTTTAACTGAAATGGGGCAGTACAACGAAGAATTAGCGAGGGCAGGTATCTTGCTCGCCGCTGAGGGGTTTCATCCTAGCTCAAAAGGGGTGCGAGTTCACTTTTCAGGAACCGATCGCACCGTCACTCAGGGACCTTTCACTCCAGCGCAGGAGCTAGTGGCAGGGTACTGGCTGTGGCAGGTGAACTCAATGTCCGAGGCAGTTGCTTGGGTAAAGCGCTGCCCTAACCCTATGCCAGGAGACTCCGAGATTGAGATTCGTCCCGTATTCGAGGCAGAGGATTTTGGTGAAGTCCTGACACCCGCCTTAAGGGAGCAGGAAGACCGCATTCGCGCTCAACTTGAAACGCAGCAGCAACAGTAACGTCATCAGCAACCGCACAAATGATATTCATGTGCGAACGATCCGCTCATCAAGACGCAGAATCGATTACAAAAGGAGAAATCAATGAAACTCAATTCTTACCTGATGTTCAACGGCAACTGTGAGGCAGCGTTCAAGTTCTATGAACAATGTCTGGGTGGCAAGATGACTATGATGATGACACACAAAGAAGCACCTTCTGCCGAGAATGTCTCACCGGAATGGCAGGACAAAATCATGCACGCTTGCCTTGAACTAGACGATCGCCTCCTGATGGGATCTGACTGCCCACCAGGATACTTTGAAACACCGCAAGGTTTCTACGTACAAATTAGCGTTCCCCAAATCGCTGAGGCAGAACGGCTTTTTCACGCTCTGGCAGAAAACGGCAAGGTGAAGATGGCGATCGCGCAAACGTTCTGGTCATCGCGCTTTGGCATGTTGACCGATCAGTTTGGGACACCGTGGATGATCAACTGCGAACAAACCATCTGAGCCGAATGGCACGCTTGAAAAGCTGAAACCTCCTTGCTGGCAGGGTGTGGGAGGTGTGGGAGGACGGGGAAGAAGTTTTACCCCCCACACTCCCCACACTCAAAATCTTGTTATATCAGGGCTTTGCAATTAACAAGCGTGCCATTCCCATCTGAGCGTATACCAACATCTGTCATTCGTCCTTTGTCCTTTGTAAATAGCCACTGACCACTGACCAACAACAAGATGAAAGATATTTGCACATCACTGAGGTTGATTCATGAAACTCTATGAATTTGCTCCCACACGATCAATTCGGGTTCGCTGGGTTCTTCAGGAACTTGGGGTGGAATTTGAAGCAATCTCCATCAACATGCAGGCAGGTGAACACCGTACACCCGATTTTCTCACCATCAATCCCACTGGCAAGCTCCCTGTACTCATTGATGGCGAACATATCATCACTGAATCCGTAGCCATTGCTTTGTACCTCGGTGAGAAGTACCCAGAATCTAACCTGGTACCCACAGACTTGCTTCTGCGAGCACAGCTTTATCGTTGGCTTCTCTTTACTGCCACCGAATTGGAACAGCCGCTATGGCGTATCGCTCGCCACACGTTTATATACCCAGAAGAGTTGAGATTGCCTGCTGAAATACCTCTCGCTCGGCAAGACTTCACCAGTATGGCTGTCGTTTTAGAGAACCATCTGTTGGATCGGCAGTTTGTACTGGGTGAACACGTCACAGTGGCTGATTTTGTGCTTGCTTACACACTTGATTGAGCGAACGAAGTTCAGCTACTCGCCACTTTTCCCACGCTGGTAGACTACATGGAACAAATGTACAAACGACCAAAGGCATCTGGGCGAATCGCAGCTGCACTTGCAAGTCTCAATCAGACCTCACAATGATTCACAAAAGGAGATGTCTAATGGAACCCAACCAAGCTGAACAAACCTCACCCATGCCTGCTCAACCGCAAAAAGAAAGAACATCAGTGGCTTCACAAACTCGTCGGTGACATCCAGGTTAATTTTTCCAGCTTCTACCAATTGCAGCGCTGCGATCGCTTCTAGACGCAATCATTGTCTAGCAAAAGCCAAGTCACTTCAACGATATCATCAAAGCTGTTAATCTCCTGAACAGTCTTCTTCATCTACCCAATCTTCATCCCAGAGAAGTTCATTGTAAACCTTAGTTGTTTGAGATATTTTTAGGTTGTGAGCTGCTGTCACACAATTTCTTGGTTGCCAGCCAATGAGGGCATATTTTCCATGTAAATGTCTGACAGCATTTTTGCAGTCATTAATTACTGGAATATCTTCTTTGATGTATTTCCGCAATTGGACTCCTAAACGAATTGCCTCCATTTCATAATTTTGAAAGTAGGGTTCTTCAACATCAGGTGTAGAAATCAGCAATGCTCTCACCCAGGCATGACTTTTATAGATAGCCTTCGCTACAACTAAATTGACTTGTTTTGGTGTCCAGTTGCTCCTTTGTAAAAAGTTATCTATTGCTGATTCATCATCTAAATCTATATCTACATTAGATTCTGAAAGTATTTCCGAGATATCTGTATTTTCTAGGAACAGTTCGTACCATTCTTGAAATGTTTCGGGACTAAATAGTTTTCGCGCTTCTTCAAATGAAATTTTCTCCCATCCTGCATCTGTAACTATTTCGTTACCAGTCTTTGCAATGAACAGATTCTTTTCTTCTACCATCCAAGGGAAGGATGGCTTCTGATGTTTTCTCTTTCGTTTACCCATTGAGCCATTGCAATGTCTATCGCCTTGCCGCCTAAACGTCTACGCACTCAACTTTAATGCTACCGTTGATTATTTGGTAGGCTTCTTTACCAAAGAGCAACTCCTGTTTGTGACAGTACGTACACTACAAGACAAAAGTATTGTTTTTTACCTATGTTTAACAGGAGTATCACCCACAAAAATCATCCACCCGGATATCCCGCCAAATGTCAGAAATCTGCCAGCCAGAGTTGCCAACAGACTGTACTGGAGGATTGTCAAGGAATGGAATATAGTCAGGAACTCTAGCCACTGGAATTGCTGCTGGTTGCTCATCAACTACAGGGGCTGAGGAATTGACGGTATCAGCTTGAAGATTTTGGTCTTCAGTGTGTTGGATTTCCATCATTTTCTTCAGAGTCAGCTTGTCGGATTTTTTGATGATCTTCATAATCTATCTTGTTAATGTTTTCATTCACTGCTCCCCAAAGGCATCGGCTGAAAATCTGGATGACAGCAAAGTTGGGAGAAATTGGGTGTTAATAATTGCACGGAATAAACAAGATACAGCAAATCTATGGAAAATACGAGTCTCTTGCTGAGGAATTTATCTTTTTCGATACAAATTTCTTTTTCGTGCAGATGTCACAATATTTTACACAGATGTTTTGGGCACTCTTTAGCCTTATAGGAACCATTGATTCCCAAAATCAAACTGGAAAGGATTTTTTGCAGACAGGGAATTTTGATAACAAGCGTAGGTGATGATGAGCGCAACCCACAGTCTTTTAAACTTTGACTTGATTTTAGTTCAATCTAAGGTATCTCGCTCAAAGTGGCTTTGTTACTGAGATAAAACTATTCAAGTTTATTTAAATTCAAAAATTTAATTACTCCTGGCATATCTAGCAAATAATTGCTAACCATCTCTAGAGAATACGCTTCTAGCAACGCCCTCTGAAACTTACTTAGACGATATTCTGGTAATTGCGAAAGAATGAAGCGCTGGGTAGCTGAATTTTCCCAAAAGGCAGGAGTACTCATCTGAGCGATCGCTAAACTTAAAGTTGCATAACCAACACTATCGCCTTCAATTTTTAACTTGAAGTTGTCAGAGGTAATCTTCCAATCATGGTGAAATTGCAGACCGTATTTGAGGGTGTGATTAATTTGTCCACCTGCGAAAGTCCACCACAGCGCCCGATCTGTTTCTAATTGGATGCTTGATTGAACTTCTGTTATTAATGGCCTGAGATCAGAACGGTACTCATCTAACACAACTTGCGTCTTAGCATCAATGTAAGGAATAGTACTTTCTGATTGCAATATTTCCGCAATTTGCTGACAAAGTTCAAAGCCTAGTAGCTGTGGGGCAAAGCCACCCCAGCTTGGTTTTTTACCACGGGGGGCTGGAACAACTCCAACTGTGCGTTCCTCATGGCTAACGTGCATGACTGTCCAAGCCCGACCGCCGAGAAGAAATGAACTCATCTGTGCAACTAATTTATCAACAAAAGCTTGCTCTAGAGAGCCTACAGTGTAACCTGCTGGTGTTTGAACTTTATAGAGAACTGGGCTACTAAAAACAGCGTAGAGTTCCATGAAGTTTTTACGCCCAAACACTCGTTCTGCTTTTTCTCCCATTGACAGTAGCCCACCAGCTAGAAACAGGAAATCCTCCTGAATCATGTGTTTGATAAGTATTTCAAATTCTGAGTGGGTTATGCCTGAAAAATCAGGAACTACTGAAAGTTGCCCCCAGCAGAGTTCTGGGCTAATGCCACCAAATTGTAGGGTAAGTGCTAATAGCTGATGTACAAGTACGGGCCATGCGCGTGTCTGAGTAGGTATAGATTCGACCCAGCCTTTCCTAGCTAGTTCAATGATGGCGATCGCTTGCAAAACTGTCTCTACATTTTCACAGAAAAATGTAGTATTAGCTTGTTGCCCTGTTCTTCGTCCAGTGCGGCCCAAGCGCTGGAGGAAAGATGAGACAGTAGAAGGGGCATTAGCTTGCAATACTAAATCGAGATCGCCAACATCGATACCCAACTCTAGAGTGGAGGTACAAATAATGCTGGCATTTGTCCCTCTATGAAAACGGTCTTCTGCGGCTGTTCGTTCTTCTAGGGAGACAGAACTATGGTGGACAAAGACATCTGTACCTCGGTTACGCATCCGTTCGGCAATTTCTTCAGCCAAAGACCGACTTTGGCAAAAAAACAGGCTTTTCTTGCTCTGCGTTATCTGGCTGGCATCTTGAGCGATCGCGCCTAGCGTATCACGCAGATAAACGCGCAAATCCTTTTTCGAGGGAACTTTGGGCGGATTGACTACGCAACCTGGACGTTTTGATGTACCTTGGAGCCAATGCAAAATATCTACCGGATTACCAACGGTGGCACTAAGTCCAACGCGCTGCACATCATTATTGGTGTAACGAACTAGCCGTTCCATAACGGACATGAGATGGGCACCTCGGTCTGTACCAGCTAGAGCATGAACTTCATCAATTATTAAAGCACGCATATCGCCAATATTAAAGCACGCATATCGCCAAAGATTTTTGTGTGGGGGACTTTGGCGGATAGCAGCATTACCTCTAATGACTCAGGAGTGGTCATCAATAGTGCTGTCGGCTCTTTAATAAAGGCACGCTTTTCCTTATCTTTAATATCCCCATGCCAAAGAAAGCGCCTTAGACCTACCATTTCGGTGTAATGCCCCAAACGTTCAGCTTGATTATTCAACAAAGCTTTAATTGGTGCAACATATATAAGTCCAACTCCTTCAGGTTCGCGTTCCATTAACGTTGCTAATAATGGAAATATAGAAGCTTCCGTTTTGCCACCAGCTGTAGGGGCTAGAACAATTGCATTATTACCGTCGAGCAGTGTATGTCCTGCCAGTTCTTGGACAGGACGCAGAGAAGACCACCCTAAGTTGGAGACAATAGCGGCTTGCAGACGGGGAGGAAAGCGAGCAAAGGCTGAAGTCATGGCTAGAACTCCACGGCTGCGTAACCTTGGATATCCGCAGGATCTTCGTCAAAATAAGTACGACCTTCACGGATGAGCAATTCTACTTCATTTAAATCTGTGGGTTCAAAACCTTCTGCGCTCATCGGGTCAAATTCATCATTTTCTGATGCTAAATCAAGGATGTTGACAAACTGGCGCAGAAATTGTCGAGGAACTACTCCCACGTCTCCCTTAAAGCCAGCAGTAACTTTGGCAACTAGCCGTTCAATAAATTCGAAAGTGACTTTATTGACAATTCCAGTCCGATTGGCTGTGGGGAAAATTTCTCGCAATTTGAGTGCCACCTCTTTTAGACGGCGTGCATCAAAGGGTTTGAGTTCTAACTGGGGTTGGCGGGGGTTTGCAAAGCCAGCAAGAGTCAGAAATTGGATACGGTCATGCAGAGGTTCTAGTCCAGCAACTCCGCGTTTAGTATCAAAAAATTCAGGTGTCCCCGTATAAATCCATAACAATCCTCTGTAACGGTCGGCGGCATCACAGATTTGGCGAATTCCATTTAAAGATTTACCTCGACTATCATGCCGCATTCGCAGTACTGTTTCTACTTCATCAATGACAATAACCAGTCCCTTGTAGCCTGCGGCTTTGACAATTTCGAGAATACCGTGCAGGTAGTCTAGGGCATCTCGGCTAGCAATATCTCCCTTAATGCCTGCGGCTTTTTTAGCGGTAGCAGCCACATTTTCACTACCAGCTAGCCAAGAAAGCAAGGCGCTGGCTTCAGCAATTTCACCTTTCTGCTTAAAAGTAAAAATAGCACGGAGAACTCGTGCCATATCTTCTGGAGCTTTACCGCCCGTGAGAGAAGCAAGTTCTTCTTCTATGCGTTGCTGTACTAAAGTATCGAACTCGTCGCTGTTTTCATCTGCCCCGCCAGCAATCAGTGCATCTTCCACACGCGCAATCCAGCGATCGATAATATCGCTTAAAGCACCTCTAGGACAAGAACTAGTTCCCAATTCCTGAACGACTTTGCGATAAACATCATCGAATTTGTAAAAGTGCAAATCGTTATCAGAAACGACAACAAAACTGGTGGCAAAGCCTTGAGCTTGGGCATCAAGGATGGCCAGACGGGACATAAAAGTTTTACCACAGCCGTAGCCACCGCGTAAAAACTTGAAGACACCTTCGCTATTAGCTGCTAGTTGGAATTGGCGATGAATTTCTGTTCGCTGTTTGTCAATACCGACAGCAAAGGCTTCTAACCCTCGTTCTGGAACAACACCGGAGCGAAGACGCTCAAAAATATGTTCAATATCTCGTTCACTGATTGCCATAGTTGATTTTAATTAATACGTTTACTTTTATACATTAATCTGTTAATTTTGCTTGACATAGCGTTTACCATTACTGGTTGTTTCAATCCTGACTGAGAAAGGAACCTTCTTCAGGTGTTCCTCAAAATCTAAGGAGAAACGTCGCACCAGTCTGGCTGAACCAAGGATTTGGTTTAGTTCAGGTTCTGTAATCGAGCCGTGTTGCTGGAGGTGGAAGAACACACGCCGAACGGTTTCATCCTCGAAACTATCTTGCCAGTCAGTATTTTTGGGTAATTCGGTAGCGGTAGAAACCTCACCCTGGAATGAGCCAGAGACATTGAAATAAGTTTGAGGAACTATTGACTCTACATCTTCAACATTATCTGGGTGATAAATTTCCAGACGGACACGCTCATCTCGCTGTCCCTTGAGGTCAAAAAGCACCTCAATCCAATCTCCTTCGACGGCAATTTGGAGTTGCTGATTTTTGACTTCTGCACCAGGGGCATCCTTAATCGTAACTTGGATATCAGGTCGCTCTGGCACGCGCAAAGCGACATTAATTTCCCTGGCTCCCACAAAACTGAGAACGCCTTGGGCAACAGGCGCGGGCTTAACCCTAACCCGAATTCGGCTACAGTCTAAAATATTTGGCTCTGGTTTGGCTTCGATGAGATATTTCACCATTGCCAAATGAGACTGATGACGATGGGATACTGTTAGTACAGGAATAACTCGCTCTTGAAGGCTATTCCCACCATGTACAAAGGTAGCACCAGGATTGCCAGTGGCAAAAACAGCAGTATCTTTACGGAATAGTAAGTAACCTTCTTGTCCTTCATATTTGAGGGCATTTAAAGAAACTGTTACCATTCCTTCTTCGGAGCGAGATTCTTTGGCAAGGATATAACGGCGATTGGAGTCACGATAGGGTTTTTCTTGGGTGGTTTGGTCTTGTAGGAGAAATCCGTGGTCAGCAGTGAATATAAACTCATTTATACCAATACTTTTGAGGTGGTTCCAGGCTGACTTGATTTGTTGCAGCCAGGTTTCAAAGGTTGCTAAACCTACATTAGCTTCGCCTGCATCGTCAATTTCTCTACTGTGAACAACAACAAGATTGGTATTAGCGCAGCTTTGTTTGAGGCTGGTGGTTGACCAATTGCAGACCTCTGCTAGAGTCAGACCCCGAACTTTTCTACGACCTGCACTGATATTATCAATACTCTTCTCACTCATTGCCCGAACTCGTTCATCAGGCTTTCGCACAGTATACTCACCTGTTTTAAAACCTTTGAAACCATCACTACCCGCTAATACTACCCGACCATTTTGGTTAACGGGGGCAAGGATGTTCATCCCGACAGCAGTGATGCTGGGTAATTCGGCATATCTCCCTTTCAACGTTACGGTAGTACCAGCCCCTTCAAATTCTTGGATAAGTTCTGTTGCCATTTCGTAGCGGAAGGCATCAATCAGAAAGTAAGCAACTTTTTTATTACCTTGGGTGAGGGGGTGTACTACTTGCTCGTAGAGAGTGCGTTGCTGAAGCCCATCATCGGGTAAAAAGCTTTCTGTGGTGCAGATGACGGCAAAATCTTGTGCCAGGGTATCAGCCCAATTGCGATACTGAAAACGAAGTTTATCGGCAGCTTCTAGGAGTTGGGCGAAGTGGGGTAAGGTGGGTTCTAGGAGTTTTAACCTCTGCTGCTCAAAACGGCGATGTGCTTTGTCTACTTCAGAGCCAGTTTGTGTATAGTATTCTAAAGCTTCTCTGAGGGTTTGTTTGCCCTGAAGCTGCCCTGAACCTTGAATCATGTAACCCAAAGTGGCTGCATCTTTGATTAATGACCATTCTAATCTGCGAGTGCGATCGCGTTCTAGCCAAAATGAAGCAGACTCGGTGTGAGATTGTGACCAGTGTAAGGCTTTCTGAAATTCCCCAGTCAGCAGTGCTTCTACAGCACCCTGTAAAATGGCTGTTTCTTCCCACTGGAAGGTTTCAAATTGTCCTAAGTCTTCGGGGCTAATTTGATTAAGTTCTTGTTCTAGATGGGATTCTACAATTGCTGCTTTGGCTGCATAAATATCTGGATGGCGTTTTCGCAGATATTCAACAAGTTGCTTGCAGGTCTTTCGCAAGGGTAGAGAAAGTTGGGCCAGGGGTTGAAGTGCATCAAGATGAGGTGGGCGAGTGAGGTCATGGACATATTCAACGCACATCAGCCAAGCAGCAAATGTTTCGCCCAGGTCGAGGAAAGATAGGGGTGTGTCGCCGTGAAAAAAGCACACAAAGGCTGTGTTCATCCCTGTGTGGCGGTAGAGATGTTCTGTTAAGGTGTTGAGAGCGGTTTGGTCGCTGATTCTCGATTGCAGTACTTTGTCTTCGCCCAGGATACCGTCTACAATCCACTCTAAACTCAGACTTGTTAAATAAGCTGCTAGTCCGTCCTGGGGTTGGGAAAGGTTATTTTGCAGCCACTCCTCGGCAGATTGTAAGTCAGTGATGCCATTGTTAAGGTAGTTTTCGATACTAGCAGGGTTAACGTGGCCTGTAACTGCTTCCCGAATCAATGTGTCAAAGGCTTTGCGGAAACGGTAGCCGGCGCGGTAAAGTTCCAGAATAGGAGTTTTGCGGATAGTTTCTTCCGTATGACCGGGCATGTGAATTAACAACGGTTCGGGGTCAAGTCCATTGCCATAAGTTTCGAGGGCAAGTACCATCTCTAAGTAACTGCCGCGAAAGGCAACGACTGGGGCAAAAAAGTCACCACGGTTATAGCGGGCGATTAACTCATCAACATAACTGTTGTAGTACCCGTCTTTATCTAGCCAAATAACGATACCGCGTTGACGCAGTTCTCGCTTCAGTTCTGCTTCTAAAACTGTGGTAATTGGACTTAATTGACTCATGCGGCTTCCTCCTCTTCTTGCTCAAACAGAGGGCCGAAATCTTCTTCTTGGGTTTCTTCTTTTTTGCGTTTGCGTTCCCGTCGCTTCTCTTCTTTTTCGATAATTTCTTGCACTAGCTGAGGATTTTCTTTAGCAAAGGCTTGGCGCAGACTATCAGAATTTTGTTCATCAATAGTGAAATCCTCAGAAATTTCATCTTGCAAGCGCAGTTCCCACTCGTAAGCTTTAGCTGGGTGATATTTCCAAAAGCAACTGTGGGCAATAGCTAGGGAAGGATCTAGTTTGCATTTACCCTCAACCCGTTGGGGAAAATAACGGGCGGCTAAATGTGACCAGTCATAATCTTTTTTACCTTGGGCGTTGCAGAGTTCTAACCACCATTTTTTGGGTTGGTTCCACTGGGGTTCGAGTAAAGGCCAGAGGGCTGCACTATTGACCATCACACCGTCATCCAAAGCCATTTTGAAACGGGCATCAACTTCGCGCTTAATATCTTTTGCATTGGCTGGGGGTGGCCCTTGTTCCGCGCACTGTCTCACTAGGTTGATAAATGCTTTGAGTTCTTCGTGGAGTTTTTGTACTTCGCTGTAGTGTTCTTCAGCTTTTGCTTGTGTTTTTTTATCGCCTTGATGTCTGGCTGTGGTCAGGTCGTTGAGTTCGCCTTCTAGTTGGCTGAGTTCGGGGATGAGGTAATCTGCTAATAAAGTTTGCAATGTGTTATCAGCCCAGCGATGAATGCTGATAAAAGCAACAAAATTTTTCCGTTGGGATGAAAGGGGAAAGTAAATTGGGCGGCTTTCGTACATTCCTAAGTGAACATCTTTAAAGAAGGATAACCGCAACCATTTGCGAAGTTGGGTTCCTTTGGCAATAATTGAACCGTACTCGTGCCAAGTTTCTTGGATGGGTTTACAGCTTGGGTGTTCTAAACTGTCTTTTTCAGAATAGGCGGAAAGATAAAGGATACCTTCGCCATTTGTGCCAAATCGCCCTAATGCTACGCCAATAGCATAGGAAACGAAATTGGTTGGGAGTGGTTCTTCGTAGACAGGTTTGTAGTTTGGTAAAGGTGTGCCAGGTTCACGGTCTACTGCTGTTTGCGCCCATTCTTGGGCATAGTTCCAAGCTGATGTACCTGGTTTTTTGAATTCTACTGAGGTTTCGCGAGCGGCTTCGTGTTCAGTGAAGGCTGTGTCAAGTTGGGCGAAGATTTCGTCTGCTGATTCGATGGGGAAAAGGGGAAGGCGTTTTGCATCTCCGACCTGAAAACTAATGCTAGGGTTTAATGCAATCAGTACATTACGGGCAATTTTAGAATTCATCAAACATACTGTGTTGCTTGTAATGTTTGGGAAAACTGATTGACCTTTTACATCAAACACACTTTTAAATCTATGAAATCTTGCTGCAAAAATACTACCTGTAGATGTGAATGCAACTCCTGCTCGGAAGTAATACTGTTCATTTTGAGGTCGTGAAGTTTGTTCTCCACCACGCTCCATTAACTTTACAGCCAGTGCATTTGGTTCCCAAAGTAAAACATCTGTAAGTGGTTCAAACCAAACTTTACCAGCAGCACCCTTGATATAAGGAACCCATTTATTTCGAGGAAGGCTCAAAAGAGGAATATTTGTAGCACAAATTAAGAGTTCAGTAAGCTTAATTTCCCAAGGCTGTCGTAAAAAACGGGTATTATTGGCAGTTTGCATCCCTACTCTGACATCAGTTTCATCTCCCATTTTTGGTGTTTCAGCATAGCATTTGAGAAAATCTTTATCCCACCAATAAACAAGAGGTTTTTCTTTGATAACCTCAAAGCGATTGCTCCAAAATTCAAAATGCCCAGCTTGTGATAAAAGTGTTGCCTGTTTCCGTTTTGTTCGCTTTCTATCATAAGAATTTTCACCTAGCGGAGTTGCCTGCATTGCTATACTCATTTCTCCGCTAGGTAGCGTATTTAAGAATATGCTCATCATGACAGCAAGAACTTCTGAGTTTTGTACATCTTCAAAAGCGGCTGTATTTAAATCTCCTATCATTCGCAAATCAGAATTACCCAATAACCATTCTCGAATCTGCGTATATTGTTGAATAAACATCCAATTCCGCATTGTCAATAACGCAGACACACCCCCAGTTCTTGCTAATTGCAAACCCCGTTCCAAAAAAGCTGCATACAAATCCGCCTTTCCTTTAGGGTAATTCTTCGTAATATACCCAACATCCGCCATCTTACTCGTCCCCTGATACGGCGGATTGCCAATCACCAAATTATAGCTATTTTCACGTACAAGGCGGATAAATCTGATACCTGCTGCTAACTGCTCACCCCGCAACCGCAAGCCCAAATCATCGCCACTGGTACACCGCGAGAGAAATTGCTCAAGTTTATCGAGTAAAGAAGCTTTCGTCTGCTGAAAATTAAAGTCTGGTTTTTGCTCACCAAAGCCTGCAAAAATATTGCCTTGAATCACCTGTTGAAACTGACTTTCGTACTCGCTAATTGCTGTATCTACCGCAGTGTCTACCTTCAACAGTGTTCCTAAATAATCTGCCCCCTGCAAAGCATATACAATCTGATTTGTCAATTTTTCTGGAATTCCCGTCGCTTCCGTCACCTCTCGCCGCAACTCCACCAACGCCGGATCATCTGCTGGTAAAGAACCCAACTGAAGATTAGATGCAACCAAATTTAGATGTTTAGGACTTGCTTGTGGAGAAAGTAGCCGCGCCTTCAGTATTAACGCTGCTGCCGCAATTTGTATTGCTCTGGGGTCAATATCAACACCATATAAATTGTTCTCTAGAATCGACTCAACAATTTGGCGATCGCTCCAATTTTCCCCCCGATGCCTTGCTTCTTCCTGGTAAAGTGTAAATAATAACCCAAAAGCAATTACTAGGAAATGAGCCGAGCCAGTGGCAGGGTCTAAAATTTTGAGCGATCGCACACTCTCTGGTGCATGAGTGACTGCATCTGCGGTTAATGGTTGGGGAACCCAATATTTCCAATTTTGTTCAATTCCCGGTTCAATTGGCATTAACGCATCTAACGCTACCTCTTTTTGTTCGCGCTTTTCTCGCCACTCTTTACGCCTTGCTTCCAAACGAGCTAAAGTTCCATCTGCCTCAACCTCAGCCGTCCAACCGTTCTTTTTGCACATCGCCAGCCACATCTGCCCCAAACTGTTATGGAGTAACCACTCCACCATGTAACGTTCTGTAAACATTTGGGTTTTGCTGGCAATTTCATGGGGTTCTACCTTCCCGCCCCCATTTAGTTTTGCATCTAGGGCTTCTCGTTCTGGGTCGTTCCAGTATTGATAAACCCACCCCAAAGTTGTATCATCCAGCCAAACATCCTTTAATTCAGCTGCATCCAAAGCCTCAATTGCTGCTCTCAAGGTACTGGCTGGAATTGGGAATAGTGCTGTCACTCCGACATTGCCAAACAAACCAGGCAATTCCTGAGCCAGTTCATCGTAGAGTAATTGCAGCAATGTTCCGTATCCCTCAGTTTCATCCTTGCACAAGTCCGGTGCAAAATCTCGAAACTCCCGATAACCCCGACTCTGCCAACCTCCGGTTAATACAGCAGGTTTAATTAATCCGTGTGCTTCCATCTGCTTAATTACTATCAGCCGATTGAGCAAGGTTGCAGCTGCGAGCTTGACTGCTGTTTTCAAATGGCGATCGCGTATTTCATCTTCTTGTCTCTTACTTTTACCCTGACTACGGGATTGCTCATCCAGCCATTGTTCCAAGCGCTCTCGTTTCACCTGTTGCTCTTCTGCTAATCCCGCCTTATTTAAGGTTTTAATTGATAATCGATAGGTGCTTTCTATCGCGTTTTGCAAATCAGTGAGCAAACGTTCTCTTAAAGCACGAATTGTATTTGATAATTTGGATTTAGCTTCAGGGGTGAGATAGGACATTAGGAATAGGGAATGGAGAATAGGGAATTGGGGATTGGGGATTGGGGATTGGGAGTTGGGAGTTGGGAGTTGGGAGTTGGGAGTTAGGGATTGGGAGTTGAGTATTTATGCTTCTTATTCCCCATGCCCCATTTAAGATAAGCGAATGCGAGTATTGGGTTTGAGTTGAGCTAATAGCCGCTCTTTTAACTGGTTAACTAGTGCATTAATTTCTGCTTCTGTGCTGACTTCACGACCGCTAAGATTTAGCGGTAGCTGCACCACTTGATCTTCGGTGACTTCAGACAAGACATCATCAAGCCTGTTATTAGCAGTAGTCTCAGCCTTTTGAAGCTTAATTAGTGCTGAATCTTTGAGTTCTAACAAACTGGGATAGAGTGCATCCTGAGTTGTGTCATAGGTCGCTTCTTGAACGGAACGGAACACATATTCTCCTTGCTTTTCGTTTAATTTGATAAAGTTTTGGCGCTGTTTGAGTCGTCCTTGAATTGCTTTGGCTTGCTTCTCTTGACTCTCAATCAAGTTCAACCGCACGGCTTTGTAGTGCTGTTCAATTGTTTGTAGGTGAGGTTCCAAACTGCTAATGTCCCGCCAAGAGCGATCGCTATTTAGCTGTTCTTCTAAAGCTGTGATCGCTTCAGTAATTTCTGTCCAACGCTCAATCTGCTTGAGTTGAGCTACTTGGTTATCCCGAATATTAATTGCCTTAGTTACTGCATCAACAGCACTATCAGTCAAATCTGTCAAGGAAATACCAAGTTCTTGAATTCCATCTCGCAGCGCATCGAGATTTTTCTTAACTGCAATCACAGTGTCTTCAACTTGGCGAGAACGGGTACACTTTTCTAGGGACTCGCGTAACTTGACTAAAGCTGGGGGTAAATTTGGTCGGTTTGGTAGTTGATTGTACCGTCGTTCTAATTCTTGTAATCGTTTGACCTGACCAGGGAACTGCTGGAACACTGCATCAGCGATCGCATCATTTTCCCGATCCAATTCAACATCTAATGGTGATTCTTTGAAAAATTTACAAATGGCAATTTTGTCACGCGGGGTAATACTGGTTTCGTTGGGAGGTAGCAAATCAGCACGTTTGATGTCCCGGTCTTTAGTGAACATATCCTTAGCGCCAGGGTCACGCACCGAAGTAATTTCTGGGCCAGTTTCGGGTCGAATCCGCACCTTAGTAGCCCGAAGTAAACCTACCAAGCAAGCTTTAACCACATCTGCGGGATAGCCATAGGGCGGCCCACCAAAGTGAGTTAGCAGCTGATTACCAGAAACCCCATTTTGGTCTTGAATGTACTGACCAATCCGGGAAGGAACTTCACCGCTACAGGTAGGCATATATTTACCTGCATCCAGTTCGAGTATGCCCAGCCCATCTTTCATAAACTTGTGGGATGGGCCAGATAAGTTCGGCTCTAAAAGTTGCGCTAATTCACCTGGAGTAACTGCCACATCTACATAATGGCTGTAAAGATCCGGCAAAATGTTTTCCCCTATGCGTCCAAGCACAGTAGTAAAAGTTGTACCGTGTTGCTGCTTGTCGATTTGTCGTCCCCGGAAGAAGATTTCACCATCCATAAAGGACTGAGCGATCGCTTTTTGCACTTCTTTCTCTAACACGTCACGGCGACTTTCTTCTTCTCCAAGTAGGTTTCTCTTATCTTTGGTAAGAGATTGTTTGCGACTTTCATACTTACTGATGATGTGCTGGGATTTGGCAAGTTCTCGTACTTGGGCTGCAACATTATCGCAAGTACCTACTACCCAAATTAGGCGATCGCGGAAATTTGAGCGATCGCTAGTTTGTATCCAGGTTGTGGGGTTTCGCTCTTCTTTATTAGTGAGATAGCGAAAGTCAATAGTCAGTACTGCTGGGTCGTTTGAACCTTGAATACGCTCATCCTGTCGTTGACGACCATCGCTATAAATAGCTAACCAAGGAAACGACTTGTTTTTGTAGCGAGGCCGTTCTACAGTACCTAACAATGACTTTAATTTATCTGCCACAATCAAACTAATAGCATCAGTAATCACGCTGTGATTATCTCGCTCTCGCTGCCATTCTTGCCCAGCAGAACTTTGAATTTTATAGCCAAGTTTGTCAGAATAGGAAAGTAGCCCTAATCCTCGCAATTTTTCTAAAGCTGCTGTACTGGATGGCTCATTGTTGCCCATTCCCAACTGAGAATAAAGACATTGGCTAACCAAAGTAACAGTTGTCGGTTCTTGTTCTTGAATCAACTCCAAAAGTGCCACGGCTTTTGCAACTTTTATCGCCATCTCGTCTTTAATAACTTCTTCATGGCTGAACAAACGTGCTAGCGTAGTTTGCACATCAGCGTCTAAAGCCGACTGTTGCAATTCATAAATGCTATCGATAGTAACTAACGCACCTAGTAGTCTGCCAAGCTAACTTTGCTATGTTAAATTTGGATATAAACGCTCCATTTTTCGGCGAGCATCTTTGGTTTGAAAACCCCAATAAACACTAGCTTTTTGCTGATTACGTTTTTTCTCCCAAGCGGCAATCTCAGAAGTTAATGTTTCTGCATTAGGAATACGCCGTTCTAAACATTGGCGAGATAAAACAGATAATTCGATTTCTACCTGATTCAGCCCTTCGGGTTCGCCAGTTGCTTCAAGTCGGGGAACCCGCCCAACGCACTGGCTCACCAAGAAGCGTGTTTAGGAGTATAGTGAAACTCTAACTTTTGAATAATTCGACGTGCTTCTTCTGGTGGAAAAACTTCATATAATGCATTGGGTGTATGAATATTCAAGTTATCAACTACTAAACGAATAACATCGGCATCTCGGTAGGAAACATCTACTAAATTTTTCATTTGTTTAGCAAAATCGGCTTTAGTTCGACGTTCTGTAACTTCGATATGCCGCCATCCAGCCAAGGGTTGAAAACATGCGAATAAATTTACTGTCCCGTTACGTTTATACTCAAAATCATAACGTTCAGGTTGCTCTGGCTGTGGTGGCAAAGGAAGTCTTACTTCTTCTACTAATTGGTATGGACGTTCATCAAAGCAGACTACAGGGCGTTTAGGATCATAAGGCTCATTGTATAAATCCAGCACATCTTCCATTCGGAAAACATATTCTGCGTTAACTTCAGGAATACACCATTGTTCTTTCAACCAAGGCTTAATTTCATTTTTTTTAAAGTTTGACGTACTGTTTCATCTGAGATTGAATCTATGATACCAACGTTCACTAAATGATCTGCTAATAATTGCATTGTCCAACGCACTCTTCCTTCTGGCGGATTAGAACAAGCTGTTGCAATCAAAAATGCTTCTTGCTTTTCATCTAATTTTTTATGTTTTGGTGGATGAACTTCATCCTTTAAAGCAAAATCTAACCCTCCAATGACAAATTTTTCTCGTATTCGTTGCACTGTTGCAACATGCGCTCTAACTATGCTAGCGATCGCTTGATCCGTTTCTCCTTCGGAAGCCATCAAAAGAATGTTTGCACGGCTTATGGTTCTTGCCTTATGCTTACCTTTCTTAATTATCGATTGCAGTTGGGAAACTTCATCTTCATTCAAGTCAACAATGTACTTTTTTGCCATGTTACACCCCGTTTTTGGCTATTTTACCAATTAGAGGTTTTACTTAGCAAAGTTACCTTGGTACACTACTAGGAGCATAAATCAATCCCTGCGGTGGGGTAATTCGCAAACGCAACTCAGGCCAACTTGGATTCGGGCGAATTACTTGCACATGTCCTAATGGAACATTTACACCAGGGGGAATCAGAGGATTCTCTGCCCCTTCCGGACTGTTACCCAATATCGGGCGTAAAAGATGATCTGTACCGGGAATTTCGATTGCAGCTGCAACCAGATCCCCTTCTGCTAAGGTGTAATGATATGCCTTGCGGTTGGCTGCTTCCACGTACCACACCACATCATTGAGACTCAACTTAGCTGCTTGCAATTCATTCAGTCCTATGGGTCCTTCATGCCCGTCTGACCAACGTCCGTGTAACTCAAAAAACGGACAAACCGGACGCCACTTCCCTTTGTCTTTGAAGCGAATTTCTTCTGGCAAATAAGCAGAAATATTGCCGTTGGGATCGATATTAAACGTCAGTGCAGGCTTGATGACTGTTTCAGCTGTACCGCGAGGTGAGTAATCATTCTCCGCCCAATGAAAATTCTCCATTGGGTATGGGGATTGTCCAAACCGAGCAAAGGCTAAGGGAGGACAAATCCAAATTTCTTCAAGAATTAACTGATCTTGAGAAGACATAAAGAATGTTAAGTTATGTATTATTAAATACTCTCTAGACAAACTCTAGAATATTTAGCGTCTTATAAGCACATACTTGAAGGTTAAACTTTACGTATATTTATATACCTATATTTATTTTTGCTTACTTATCTGGAATTGAGATATTCAACAAAGCATTTACGAGTCAACAGGTGAAATTTCTTACTCAGCAATGCCGCCCTGGCTTAACTCACTGATTCTCAAGTAACCCTCTTCTCTGATTCAATAACACCAGCAGGGAGTAGACAAGAATTCCAATAACTGTATTGATAATGGCAAAAACTCTCGGTGTCATTTCAGTCTGACGAATTATCAGGCATTACCCCAGGCTGAGGATTGCGCCAATGCATTCATTATCTGTGTCAGGACGAAACTAGGGTGGGATTAAAAACTTTAACGGGAAAGGTGATTACGGTTTCTGGAGTCAAACCAACTGTATCCGTGAAATGGCTTCGTGAAAATTTTTGGATTTATAGTGCAATCGAACCATTAACAGGACAACATTTCCAGCCAAGTTTACCCCAAGCTAAATGGTGACTATTTTCAACAGTTTTTAAACTGGTTAGCTGGGCAATTAGGTGAAGATTATGCAATTTTACAAATAGACCAAGCTTCTGCTCATGTCAGTGGTGCAATTAATTGGCCTGAAAATATTATTCCCCTGCAACAAAGCCACCTCATCCTCTGGAACTGAATTTCATTGAAAGGCTTTGGCAATATCTCAAAAAATCACTTTTTAATGAACTTTTTTCTTCTTTGCAAGACTTACGTACTCGCATACAACAATTGTTTGCCCAATTAACATTTTAGCAGGTAATGTCTATCTCGTCTTATAACTTTATTTTAGAAGATATTTTCTATGCAGCTTCATATTAAATTGGTATTAAAACAATGGTGTTTTCCTCGTGAACACGAGGGCTAAAACCTGAATTTTTACGTTGGTTTCCACAAGTTTTTGATTTACTCATCAACCTTTATGATAATAATCAAAGCTTTACTATTAGTCAATAAATTCGCCAATTTACAAGGGGTTAACACCTATTATAACAGGGTAAATATGGTCTCAAGAGGTGAGAAGAGTGAAAAATCCTGTTCAATAAAATTGACTCATGTTTATAATTATTTTTTATAAAAATACTTGGTGAAAGTACATTTGTCTAGATTAGTTAGTACCAGTAAAAAAACTGTCATAGTCGCAGTCAAGTAAACAATCACCTAAGAAATATATTAAGAAGAGCGATCTAAGGATCTCTCCGCGCTAAAGTATTAAATGTTACTAGTAACAAAATGTTTTTCTATCATAATCAACGGCAAAAAGCGGGAGCTATACTTTTGATACGTCTGTCCTAGTGTTATAGTTAAAATTGTTAGGTGTTATGTTTAAAATAGCGGTATTAGTTTTTGTAGTGTTGTCTATGTTTTATACTCTAGTTTTAAAAGATTCTGAAACATCTATGGTTTATATGCTTGGAGCGCTAGTTTGTACACTATTATTAATAAATAGTAAACTGTCACCTAGAAATTAGTTTGCTCAAAGAAATGTTTTAATTAAAATGGCTATCTAGAGATTTATTTAGCAATCCATTTTGGTTAACGGCAATCGTGCTACTTATTTCAATCAAACAGCACCCCATCCATACAAGCGATTTTAACTCTTTCACCACAATCCTGGTTTTCTCTTTCCAAAAAATAGATTCATTGAGTTCTATTTGACTTGGTGATTTTTCATTTTCAGCAACGGCTACGGCTGAATAATTGACTTCACGACAGTTTTCTAGCTCTTCACCACAATCTTGGTTTTCTCTCATTTATTACCTAATAGCAGAAAGTCTTGTATCAGTGTTTAACTCCTGAACAGACTGATGATTTGTGGCATAATATCATTACAAGATTATTGCCAATTTTTGCCACAGGTAGGAGAAAGTGACGTGGATCGCCAACGCACAACGCTTAACGTATCACTAACTCCTGATTTCAATAAATTTATTACCTCGCTTGTCAACTCAGGAAAGTATAAATCAGCAAGTGAGGTCGTTCGACAAGGTCTGCGACTACTTCAACAGCAGGTAGCAAGCTCAAACCCTAAAAAGGAAAGTAATTCACAAGAGAGTGCAACAATTAACAGCGCTGTTAACGATAAGCGCTTAAATATGTTTCCTGGCTCTGGTGAAATGAGGGAACGTATACATAATTTCGATTGGGCAAGTACATCTGTTGGCAGTGTAGAAACATGGCCACAAAGTTTGAGAGCAACGATACGTACTCTGCTGGGGTCACGGTATCCGATGATTTTACTTTGGGGGCAGGATCTAGTTCAAATTTATAATGATGCATATACTAGTTTAATTGGGGCAAAACATCCTCTGGCGCTAGGTCGTTCTATCCAAGAAACGCAATCGGAATCCTGGGATGTAATTGGGCCGATGATTGTTGAAGTGATGACAACGGGTGTTCCCAACTGGGTAGAAGACCAAATGATGGTGGTGAACCGAGCAGATTATAACGAGGAAGCCCACTTCAGTCTGTCTTACAGTGCCGTTGAAGATGACGAAGGTGCAATTAAGGGTATGCTTTGCGTATGTAGCGAAGTGACGCAGCAGGTACTAGGGGAGCGGCGCTTGCGCTTGCAACGTGATTTGGCAGCACGTTCTGGTGATACACGAAGTGTAGAAACTACCTGTAAGGATATTCTGTCCACGATCGCAGAATATCCTCAAGATGTACCGTTTGCTCTGATTTACCTGAGCGAGCCAGATGGCAAGACAGTGCGATTATCTGGCAGCGTTCGAGCAAACATAAATGAATCTATTGCACCTTTGAAGGTGGTTTTAGAAGAATTTACAGATATATGGCCGCTTGCAGAGGTAATGCTAGGAAATACAACTCTGATTGAAGGTCTTAATCGCCATATAACTATTGTCGGTGGACCCTGGAATGAAATAGTCTACCAAGCAATAGCGCTACCGATCCCGTCATCAAATGTCACAGCACCGCTTGGGGTACTCATTGCCGGAATCAGCCCCAATCGTCGCTTGGATGAAAGCTATAAATCGTTTTACGAGCTTTTAGCAGGGCAAGTTTCGGTTTCGCTTCGCAATGCTCAAGCATACGAAGAAGAACGCAAAAAAGCCCAAGCGTTAGCTGAACTAGACCGAACTAAAACAGCATTTTTCAATAATGTCTCTCATGAGTTTCGCACACCTTTGACGTTAATACTGGGCCCGTTAGAGGATGTGCTAAACAACCAGAACGCGAGATTGACAAGTGAGGAACGCGAACAATTGCAATTAGTTCACCGAAACAGCCTGCGTTTGCTCAAGTTAGTCAACACACTATTAGACTTTTCGCGCATCGAAGCAAATCGCATTCAAGCAGTTTATGAACCGATAGACCTTGCTGTATTTACAACTGAACTGGCCAGTGTCTTCCGCTCAACTATCGAACGGGCCGGTTTACGTCTAATAGTAGATTGCCCACCTTTACCAGAAGCGGTGTATGTAGACCGCGAAATGTGGGAAAAGATTGTTTTGAATTTGCTCAGTAATGCTTTCAAATTCACGTTTATTGGACAAATCAGTGTAAGCTTGCGTTGGTACACAGAATATGTGGAACTGGAAGTCCAGGATACAGGTATAGGAATTCCAGCAGAGGAATTGCCCCATTTGTTCGAGCGTTTTTACCGCGTACAAGGGTTACAAGGTCGCACTTATGAAGGCTCTGGAATTGGATTATCCCTAGTGCAGGATCTGATTCGACTTCATGGTGGCTCAATTCGTGTAAGCAGTAAAGTAAATCAGGGAAGTTCTTTCATTGTTTTACTTCCTACTGGTACTGCTCATCTGCCCACTGAACGCATTGCATCTGGGCATGATTTGCCGAACACTGCTTCGGTAACGGCTGCTTTTGTTGAAGAAGCATGGCGTTGGCTACCACAAGAAGCAGGGGAGCAGGGGAGCAGGGGAGCAGGGGAGGAAAACACTTTCTTCTCCTCTGCTCCTCTGCCCCTCTGCCCCCCCCGCACAAGTGCCCGCATTCTTCTGGCTGATGACAACGCAGATATGCGTGATTATTTAAAGCACTTACTTCAGCCAGATTACGAAGTAGAGGCAGCCACAAATGGATTAGCTGCTTTAGCAGCAGCCCGCAGACAAATACCGGATTTAGTACTTAGCGATATTATGATGCCGGGAATCGACGGTTTGCAATTGTTGCGCGAATTGCGCTCTGCATCATCCACTCGTGAAGTGCCTATTATCCTGCTATCCGCCCGCGCTGGTGAAGAATCTCGTGTTGAAGGCTTAGAAATGGGCGCGGATGATTACCTGATCAAACCTTTCTCGGCGCGAGAACTGCTGGCGCGGGTAAGAACAAACTTAGAGTTGTCTCGACTGCGTAAAGATGCTTTAGCTCAACAAGCCGAACGGATTCGGGAGCAGGCAGCGCGAGTTGAAGCGGAAGCAGCCAATCGGATGAAAGATGAATTTCTGCAAGTACTTTCCCATGAGATTCGCACACCGCTCAATGGAATGCTTGGCTGGGTTAAGATGCTTCGCCAAGGTAAATTGGACTCATCTGCGACTACTCGGGCGCTAGAAACTATTGAGCGCAACGCCAATGCTCAAGCGAAATTAGTAGACGATTTGCTGGATGTATCATGTATTATCCGAGGGCAACTGCGCCTGGAAAAGCGTCCAGTTTCTCTAATCTCAGTGATTACTGAAGCTATCGAAACTCTAAAACCACAAGCTGAAGCTAAAGATATTACCATTAACTGTATGCTCGATCGGTATGTTAGTTCTGTTTCTGGAGATGCTAGCCGTTTACAACAAGTAGCGTGGAATCTGCTGAGTAATGCAATTAAATTTACACCTTCTGGGGGACAGGTAGAGGTTTCCCTACAAGCTGTGGGTACAGACGCGCTTCTCCAGGTCAAAGATACAGGTAATGGTATTAAAGCTGACTTCTTGCCCTACATTTTTGAACGCTTTCGTCAGGCAGACGCAAGTACAACCCGAACCTATGGAGGGCTAGGCTTAGGACTTGCAATTGTCCGGCATTTAGTGGAAATGCATGGGGGAACAGTAGAGGCTGATAGTCCAGGGCTTGGGCTTGGAGCAACCTTTGGGGTGCGCTTACCTCTAATGAGCATCTCTTATATTTCTGAGGGTGCAGAATCAATCTCTGGAAACGATGATAGTCAAATTTCACTCAACGGTTTACGAGTCTTAGTTGTTGATGATGAAGCTGATGGGCGGGAGCTTGTTGGTTTTATCTTGCAGCAACATGGTGCATTGGTGAGTCAGGCAGCATCAGTAGCCCAAGCATGGTCAGCGTTAGAGTCGGGAATGCCACACATACTGATTTCGGATCTTGGTATGCCCGAAGAGGATGGCTACAGCTTTATTCGTCGAATCAGAGCTTTACCGATAGAAAAAGGGGGTAGAATGCCAGCGATCGCCTTGAGTGCTTATGCTAAGGAAGAAGACCGAAGGCGAGCGCTACTAACAGGCTTTCAAATGTATTTGTCCAAGCCATTTGATCCAGATGAGCTATTAATTATGGTCGCAAGTTTGTCTGGTCAATTTCCGTAGAATTACAGCAATTTGAGATCAAATCCACCACGAATATCGTAAACTTTAAAGATGTAGATATTATTTGGTCAGATTTTAATCGAGAAGCATTTCATCAGGCTTTATTGAGCTATCAAAGTCGCGATCGCTGTTTTGGTCAAGTTAAAGCTTCATTCTCAGCTTAGGGTATTTGGAAATAGTACTTACTTTAAGGTATTGCTTCTTTTACCAAAATGTGATATGCTATGTTCCTGTTTAAAAATTTTCTGTATGCGATCGCTATAAAACTTCTCTTGGATGAAACTGGTTAACAACCATAAGAGAACTTATTTCCACCGTTTTCCTCCCGATCTTACCTGTACCCCAATCGATTTGCGATCGCAGTCTCTTAAATTTTTTAAGTAAATTATTCTTTGTTAGGTATTAAGCCGAAATCCTCGGCTCAATACTTGTATTCATTATCACAAAATCAGACTTATGTAAATTATTATTTTGTCAATGTATCAATCCGCTTTTATATTTGAACAGAGAAAATTTGGAAGGCTTATGAATCAAGCATTTTACGTAATGCATTTCAAAAACCATTTAGGATTGCTATCGTAATTATAAAAACTATCAATATGATGTATTGTTAATTCTTTCCAAAAATAGTATTTACTATAATTTAATACTTGCGATACAAGCTGATGTTTTGGTAAGTCAATTCAGAAAAAAACCTGATATCAAAAATTTAAAGTTAGCAAGACCTCTTGCTAAATCTACTTTAAATTTACTTATCAATACATTTTAAAATCGCAATCAATTTTTTCACTATTTTATAGGTGTTGGGAGTTATGATGTCAAAATATCTACTAGCTTCTGCTAGTGGGATGGGATTTTTATGTTTAATTGCTGGGTTATCACCTGTGCAAGCCCTTCCTAGTTTAGAAATTGCAGATGAAAACGTAGCTGTTAATCAAAATGATGGCAGCTATCAAAAAAATGATTTTAATCAAAGCAATTTAGCAAAAAATATCTCCAGTAAATTGCTAATAGCTAATGAGAATCAAAAAAAATTTTCCTCAGTCAAGCAACAGCAAAATAATCAAGATTTAGGAGTAGATTCTGCTGTTACCTATAAACAGCCAGTTATACCACAATCTATAAATTCATCTCCATCCTCAGACAAACTTGCACAAGTAACATCCGTATCGCAATTGTCTGATGTACAGCCGACTGATTGGGCTTTTCAGGCACTCCAATCTTTAGTTGAGCGCTATGGTTGTATCGCAGGTTATCCCAATCAAACCTATCGCGGTAATCGGGCGATGACTCGCTATGAATTTGCTGCTGGTTTAAATGCTTGTTTAGAGCGAATCAATGAACTGATTGCGACTGCAACTGGTGATTTGGTCAAAAAAGAAGATTTAGCCGCATTGCAAAAACTACAAGAACAATTTGCGGCGGAATTGTCAACATTGCGGGGTCGAGTGGATGCTGTAGAAGCTCGCACCGCAGAACTAGAAGTAAATCAATTTTCTACGACTACTAAACTTAATGGAGAAGTAATTATTGCTGGTGTTGGTGCTACCGGCGGCGCTCCTAATGACAGTGACCCGAACATCATCCTAGTCAATAGAGTGCGATTAAATCTCACCACTAGCTTTACTGGTAAAGATTCATTAATTACTGGATTGCAAGCTTATAACTTTTTAGGTGGAGCCGATGGACAGGGTAGCCTGCAACAAAGTTTAGGATTAGCTTCACCTCTTTTAAGTTCTAGTAGCGCTCGTACCAGTTTTGAGCCGCAATTTCCGGGGTTAAATGTCAATACTTTGTCGAGCGTTGGCGCAAACAGTGTTCAGCTTTACAAATTGCTGTATATCTTTCCCGTCGCTAATAAATTAACCTTGTTTGCGGGAACTGCGGCGGAAACATCAGATGCTTTCCCAGCAATTACGCCTTTTTATGGCGAAGGCCAAGAGTCAATTTCTCGTTTTGCCGGCTTAAATCCTGTGCTACGGGTTTCTGGTGGGACTTCTGGTACTGGTTTAGCATCGGCGGCAGGCTTTATTTATAGTATTTCCCCGAATTTGGATTTACGAGCTTTATACGGTAGTGTCAACGCCAATTTACCCCAAAAATCTGCTGATGAGGTACTACCAGGAGTTTCTACGACACCTTTGGGAGGTGGCTTATTTAGTGGGAGTAGTGTTGTTGCCGCACAGTTAACCTTCAAGCCCAGTCCTGACCTAGATATTGGTCTAAACTATGCCAATAGTTATCATGAAATCAATATTTTAGGTACAGGATTAATTAGTGGTGATGTTGGTGCTTTAGCTGGTGTTGAGGCTGGAACACCCGTCAAACTCAACTCCTTTGGGGGTACGGTAACATGGCGATTGTCTCCCAAAATAGCCTTATCTGGCTACGGTGCAGCACTATTTGTTGATGCTGCTTCAAATAGCGTGAATGCTTCCACCACCTTTACAAGTTGGATGGCGGGAGTTCACTTCAGAGATTTATTCAAGTCAGGAAACACTGCTGGGATTCTTTTTGGTCAGCCGCTTTTCCGTAGTGATACTGGTGGTTCTGCTCAACTTACCCCCACAGGCGAGAATCGGGCGACTCCTTATCATTTGGAAGCCTATTACCGCCTTCAAGTTAGCGATAATATCAGCATTACCCCTGGTGCGTTTGTTCTCTTTAACCCAGAAGGTAACAGCAACAATGAGACTACGACTGTAGGCGTACTTCGGACTACTTTTACCTTTTAACAATAGCTCCAAAGAGCGATCACACCATAACTAGCAAGCAAATATCCTCCCAAAAGTAACACTCCTGAAAAGGAGTGTCGAGGATGAGATAATCACTAATAAATAAGTAGAAATTTGGTGGACGATTATCGAATAATAATATTGTCTTTTTGCCCAAAATCTTTTATGGAAAACTGGTGAAATGCTTAGGTTCGCTACGCTAAGAATAAAGTGCGTAGCCCATTATAGATATCGCCTCACACATAACCTAATTGTTTCTTTTACTTGAGTTACCAGGTTGATTTGAAAGTTGGTGCTTTTGTATAACCCGCTCAATCTGGCAAGTCACCTCATTTATTCTGTATTTAACCTTATCAAAATCAATATTTACCCAAATATAGGCTTTGTCAGGTTTTTCTCGCTTATTATCCATATACCGCTTTTTTTGTTAAGATATTTTCTTATATCTATACAATATAGCTATCTCTATTTCTAAACTACTTTCTCTAGACGTATAAGTAAATATGCTTAATATTTACTTAAGATTTTCTCTGCTAGAAGTTCAACCACTATTCACTAAAAGAGACGCGACATTTCGCGCCTCTAAGAAGCAAAACCCGAATTCTAAGTATTAGCTTAAATCTTTGTTTGTAGATATTGCACCAACTGCGGTGCTTGCATTACTCCCTCTATCCTATCCACAGGTTGACCTTGCTTAAACAATACTAAGGTTGGAAGAGATGCAATTTTATACTCAGTAGCCAAATCTGTGTATTTTTCTGTATCAATTTTGACAATCCGTAGGCGATCCTTAAGTTGGAGATTGACTTGCTCTAAAATTGGCACCATCATTTGGCATGGGCCACACCAGTCAGCGTAAAAATCTACTAATACAGGTACATCAGAAGCAGACAGCATCTCTTCAAAGCTGTTAAATTGTTTTTTAGTTGCCATGTGACACACACCGATTTTCAATTGTTTGTTTCAATAGTAATTCTTAGTAAATAAAATCGGTACAAGTTTATGGGTTTTGTTGGGAAAATATTAGATTACTCAATATAGATTGATTGACCCGCAAAAATCTTAAATAATTATAATAAAATCAATATATAGTGTGCGTTTGTGTATATGGATTAGATATGTATTTCAATCTATCTTAGCTTCCTAAATAAGGTAAGTTGCCACAATAAAATCATACCATGTAAAGAAAAATGAACTACGCTAAAATCCTTATAGCTATTGCCTGTTGTCTATTGCCTATTGCCTTATCCCAAAACTAAATACAAAAATATCTAATTTGCAGGATGACAGCAAGATTGTCACCCTAAAGAGTGAGATTCTATCCAGACAATATTCAGATGTTCCCTAAATCACCATAAGATAATTAGCGCGGTATTTCTAAGATTGAGGAACATTAAATGACATTATTACAAGGTAAAGTCGCAATTGTCACAGGTGCATCACGAGGGATTGGCAAAGCGATCGCAATTGAATTAGCTTCACAAGGAGCGATCGCAGTTGTCAATTATGCTAGTTCGAGTGCTGCGGCTGAGGCAGTTGTTACAGAAATTACAGCAGTGGGAGGTCAGGCGATCGCTATCCAAGCAGACGTTTCTAAAGGCGATCAAGTAGATGCACTAGTTAACGCCGTCATGGAAAAGTTTAGCCGTGTGGATATCTTAGTCAATAACGCAGGGATTACCCGTGACACACTGCTTTTGCGTTTAAAGCCAGAAGATTGGCAAGCTGTGATAGACCTTAATCTAACTGGTGTTTTCTTATGTACACGCGCCGTCAGTAAAATCATGCTCAAACAGCGATCGGGTCGAATTATTAACATTACCTCCGTTGCTGGGCAGATGGGCAACCCAGGTCAGTCCAACTACAGCGCCGCCAAAGCAGGTGTAATCGGCTTCACCAAAAGCGTAGCCAAAGAACTGGCTACTCGCGGTATTACCGTTAACGCCGTCGCCCCTGGTTTCATCACTACCGATATGACCAGCGATCTCAATAACCCCGAAGATATCCTAAAATACATCCCCCTCGGTCGCTTCGGTCAGCCCGAAGAAGTCGCTGGAATGGTGCGTTTCCTCGCCGCCGATCCCGCAGCCAACTATATCACCGGACAAGTTTTTAACGTCGATGGCGGAATGGTCATGGCTTAAATAGTGCTGAGTTAAGAGTTATTGCAAGGAGGCAGGACAATACTTTTCGGTTAAACCCAATAATCTCTCTTTTGATCTGGGGAAAGGTTAAAGGGGAAAGGGTTTGAATTTCCCTTTCCCCTTTCCCCCAAAACCCGAAAAGTATTGGGAGGTAGGAGACAGAGGGTAGTTTTCCTGCTGCCTTCATCTGAAGAGATATATTTACGTTGACACACAACATAATTCTTCTGTAGAGTGAGTGCGTAATACCGTTTCACTTTCAGGTTGATAGAAATAGACCGCAGGGGACAGAATTAGAGACAAATATATTTGTATCAAGCATTTCGTGAAATGGTATCAGCCCTAATCTTTTAAGATTAGTCTAAAACTGAATGAGAAATATTCCCTAGCAAAAATGACTAACTCAACACCAAGTCGTTTGGGTGAACTCGCCAAACTGTTTTTTAAACTTGGCGTTATCGGCTTTGGGGGCCCGGTTGCCCATATTGCCATGATTGAAGATGAAGTGGTTAAGCGTCGTCAGTGGTTGACAAGGGAGCATTTTCTGGATTTGCTGGGCGCAACTAACCTAATTCCTGGACCAAATTCCACAGAAATGGCTATCCATATAGGATACATCTATGCAGGTTGGCTGGGGCTGATTGTCTCAGGTGTCTGTTTTGTCTTACCTGCGGTTCTAATTACTGGGGGGTTTGCTTGGGTTTATGTTGCCTACGGCACTTTACCTCAAGTAGCTCCACTCTTTTATGGCATTAAACCGGCTGTTTTAGCAATCATTCTCAATGCCCTCTGGGGCTTGGCAAAAAAGGCTGTGAAAACTCGCCAATTGTTAGTGATTGCTTTGGCTGTGGCATTAATGACATTATTATTCAAATTAAATGAAGTAATTGCCCTATTAGTTGGGGGATTGCTGGGTATGGTTTGGTTACATTCTGGCGATAAAAACGACAAACCAGGAGATAAAGCCAACTTTCTAATTGCTAGTCTCAGCACAGGTGCGACTTTAAAGGCATCAACGGTTGTTGCTGCATCGGTAGCTACCGCATCTACTGTAACCAACGTTTCTTTATGGCAGTTGGGTTGGTTTTTTCTGAAAGTCGGTAGTGTCTTGTTTGGTGGTGGCTACCTTTTGGTGGCTTTTCTCCAAGGAGGATTAGTTCAAGAATATGGCTGGCTGACACAACAGCAGTTGCTAGATGCGATCGCAATTGGTCAATTTACTCCTGGGCCAGTACTTTCGACTGCTACGTTTATTGGTTATATCATTGCCGACATCCCTGGCGCAATTATTGCCACAATCGGAATTTTTCTACCTTCTTTTGTTTTCGTTGCTGCCCTGAATCCCTTGATTCCCCGTTTACGGGCCTCTTCTTGGAGTAGAGCATTTTTGGATGCTGTGAATGTTAGTGCTGTAGCGCTAATGGTTGTTACCACCCTGCAACTGGGTGCAGCCACCTTAACATTACCACAAGCCCCATTTGTAGATTTTCTCGGCTTGGCGATCGCGATCGTCTCAGCCATTTTAGCTATTCACTTCCGCATCAATGCTGCATGGCTAGTTTTTGGTAGTGCTTTTATTGGATGGGGCGCTACACTCTTGGGCTACACTCGTTGAAATTGCATATTTTATCAAAACAGAATTTTGGAGTCATGCGATTTCTGGGTGAGGCTGCGCCAAATTTTCTAGGCAATAGGCAATAGGCAACAGGTATAAGGGTTTTAGCCTATTTCATCTTTATTTACATAGTTTGATTTTATTGTGCCAACTTACTTACGTTCCTCATATAGTTTGGCGCAGGGACTTCCAAATAAAAAAAATCCTAAAACTGACTCAAAAATCTTCTCTATTTCTCCTGTCTCTGTGTTCTCTGCGTCTCTGTGGTAGCCTGCGGCAAGCCGCTCCGCGTCTACGTTCATTTGGATAATTTATTTCTTGGAAGTCCCGCATCTTCATACAGAATTGGTATCATAACCTTCGCCAGAGCTTTTTAAACAAGCCAAAAATATAGATATACTAAATCTTGCTTTCAAACTATTTTCATGTGATAATCACCATTAACTCCGGCAATATAGTGAAGTTACTGTAGTTTACCGATAGTTGAGCAATTAAGTTTTTATCTGTTTAAAGACTATAAGCATGGTAATAGACATACCAGTTTCTAGCTTGAGGGCTGCTATTCAGAAAAAGTTTGCTACTTTGTGTAGTAGCAAACATCACATTTGTGCATATTTAAGTTTAAAGTTCTAAATATTTAAAGATAAATTCTTTGTGCCAATTTTTATCTATATTTCCATTACCTAATCTAAATTTGTCAAGGTGAAATATGTCAATTCAAGACACCGTATCTAATTGGGAAGAACTATTAGAAATTGCCAAAAAAAATACACCTGCTCGACGGGTGCGTAGACCAGGGCAATCCCCTTCCACCGCTCCCATTCCTAGCAGCCTTCATAAACTACCACCAGATACAGAACCGCCAGTATTGCTCTACCGCGATACTAACTCTTGGTGTCCATTTTGCGAACGGGTTTGGTTTGCTCTTGAAGAAAAAGAAATTCCCTTTGCAACGGAGTTTATTGACTTAACGAACAAGCCTAAATGGTATACGGATTTAGTTCCTACAACCCTTGTTCCGGCTGCCAGAATTGAAGGAAAGTTAGTCTATGAATCTAAAGATATTCTGTTAGCACTAGAAGAACAATTTGGTTCAACTTTGCTTCCTGAAGACCCAGAAGAAAACGCTGTTGCTAGGCTGTGGCTTGAAGAAGCTGAAACCAATGGTGTGAGAGATATCGCTTACAAATTTCTCCGACAAGCCCCGGAAGATCCTAATGAATTAGCAAGCCTACAGACAGCTTTTGAAGCTAAATTAGACGAACTTGAGCAACTTCTAGGAAAGTATTCTGGCCCCTACTTTTTGTCAACATTTAGCTTGGTAGATATTACCTATAGCCCCCATTTAGATCGCTTGGCGGCTAACTTACCTGTTTATCGGGGATATCACCTCAAGGGAAATCCTCGGTATCCTCGCATCAACGCTTGGTTTGAAGCACTCAAACAGCGTCCTGCTTATCACCGCGTCAAATCGGATGATACCACCAACAATTTACTTTTGCGTCGTCGATGGGGTGTGATACCAATCAGCAATCCTTTGCCCCCAGACCCAGAAATTAGCCAGGAAATCCAATTTAGGGCAGAGGCAGCTGAGAGATTGACTGATAACCGAGAAGTTGCTTTAGGAGACATCCTGAAAAACTCCGGGGTGCAAACATTGGCCGTTAATGGCGACACAACAGCCGTTAAAGAAGCGGTTGATTTCCACCTCAGATTGCTGGCTGACTATCTGATTAATGGCAATGGTGCAGCATTACCGTGGGGGCGCGTGGGTGGTAAAGACAACGCCGATCCTACTATAGCTGCGGTTGGAGCCATCACACTTGCCTATGTGAGAAATCGCATCTGTGCGCCACGGGATATGAGTGCTGGTGCAGCAACTGCATTCCGGGCAGCAGCAGATAAGGTGTTGGCATCTCTTTATTAGCGATCGCTACCGACAGGTTAAGATCCGATCTCGCATAGTGGTAGTCTGGACAATTTCTAGCTACCACTTTTTTCTGAAAATTAGTTTTGCGTCTCTACTAAAGTTGATTCCGCGCTTTGAGTTGCAGATATTGCTCAACTACCCGATCGGCAATTTGATTTGCTGGCGCATCTAGTACCAATACACCTTTTTGTTTCAATTGAGCAAATGCTACTTGTCTTTGCATTAATAAATCAAGTGCCACTGCACGCGCATAAGCATCTGTAACATTATCTGTAAAAGTGTGTGCCAAATGGTCAACTTGTGGATCTCGCAAAGCAACACAAAATGGTAAATAGCGAGGCGCTAACTTGGAGAGTGCAGCCAGGAGTTCCATAGAGGCGGTGACATCAACTAAGTCAGTAATTACAACTACAAGCGCCCTCCGAGTTTGTCGCTGTAAAACATTTGTTACCGCCCCCAAATAATCAGATTCAAATAATACTGGTTGAATTGGAGTCAGGCGATCGATTAGCTGATTCAAATGATGTTGACCGCGTTCTGGGGGAATCCAGGTGTGCATCTGGCGGTCAAATACACCAACACCCACGCGATCGCCTCGATGTAAGCCCGCCAATGCTAAGGATAAGGTTGCATTCAAACCCCAGTCAAATCGCTGCAAGTTCTGCACCTTTGCAGTCATTAAGCGTCCGCGATCGAGCAAGATTAATAAAGTTTGTTCCTGTTCTGGTTCTAGAACCCTTACCAGTGGCGTTGCATTCCCATAAGCACCAACCCGACGGGCGGTAGCTTTCCAATCAATAAAGCGCAAATCGTCACCAGTGCGATAGTTCCGCAGTTCGGCAAACTCTGTACCAATACCAGTTTTACGAGATTGGCGCATCGATCCTGATGATTGCAATGTCAAACGAATTGTGAGCGATCGCAATCCCACCAAATCAGGATAAACTTTCACTGGCAGACTTTGGGGAATTTGCCAATCGTCCCAAGCTAATCCCCAAATTCCCAACTGTCGGACTTGAATATTTCCCCAAGGAAACTCACCGCGCTGTTTTGGGTTGACAGTATATGTCAATTCCTGTGTGGTATTACTGGGAATAATAGCTCGGTGTGTGGGTGCTGATATACCAAAACCTGTTGGGTAGTAATCGCAGATTTCAATTAAGGCGTTGGTATTTGGCGATGTTACTTTTAGCATCACCGGATTATCCCGCCCAATGGATAATCGTGAGGGTAATTCGCGGGTAATTTGCACGCGAGAACGCCGCACCTGCAAACCGTCTGCAACCATCAATCCAAGAATTATGGCATTAAATAGCACAATGATGGCGATGGTTACTTTAATGCTGAGAAAAAGGTATAGGATCGGGGCGATCGCTATACCTAAAACCAGCAATAAATAAACTCGTTTGGAAGGAACCATTTTAGAAATTAGGAGAATGACGATTAGTTTAACCTACGTCATCATGGGCAAAGCGATTAAAGAGGAAGTCTAGAGCATAATTACGTAATTGGTAGTATTGTGGATCTTCCATGATGCGGGCGCGATCGCGGGGACGAGAAAAAGGAATTTCCATGACTTCGCCGATTTTCGCGTGTGGGCCATTGGTCATCATTACCAATTTATCTGCTAAAAATAGTGCCTCGTCGATATCATGGGTAATCATCAGCACTGTACAACGGTTATCGCCCCAAATTTTTAACAGTTCTTCTTGTAATTCTTCTTTGGTGATGGCATCTAGCGCCCCAAAAGGTTCATCTAAAATTAAAACTTTCGGACGAATCGCCAAAGCACGCGCGATGGAAACCCGTTGTCTCATCCCACCGGACATTTGCATTGGTTTCTTTTCCATTGCATCAGCCAGTCCCACCATTGCTAGGTGGTCGCGCACGATCGCTCTTTTTTCAGCTTGTGGTTTGTTGGGATAAACGGCGTTAACAGCTAAGTAGATGTTTTCAAAGGCAGTTCGCCAAGGTAACAGGGCATAGTTTTGGAAGACAACCATCCTGTCTGGGCCTGGTTTGGTAATGGGTTCTCCTTCCAGCAACACTTCCCCAGAGGTGGGAAAGTTAAAACCGGATACCATATTTAGTAGTGTCGATTTGCCACAGCCAGAGTGGCCGATGACGCAAATAAACTCGCCCTGTTCGACGTTAAGGTTAACACCGTCGAGTACGGTGAAGGGGCCTTTCTTTGTGGGATAGACTTTGGTAACGTCTTTAATTTCTAGGAAAGGTCTGCGGCTGGTGGTTGCAGTTGCGAATGGTTTTCCTAGTAGGTCTGTAGTTGTTGAGTTGCGGTTTTGCATAGTATTTGGTATTTGGGTATTGGGGACTGGGGACTGGGGATTAGGGATTGGGGACTACTCGCTGCAAGAGGTTTCTTAATGAAGTTCAAAAACTCGTTAACGGAGTTCAGAGGTTCATTAATGGAGTTCAAAGGCTCGTTAACGGAGTTCAAAGGTTCATTAATGGAGTTCAGAGGTTCATTAATGGAGTTCAAAAACTCGTTAACGGAGTTCAGAGGTTCATTAATGGAGTTCAGAGGTTCATTAATGGAGTTCAGAGGTTCATTAATGGAGTTCAGAGGTTCATTAATGGAGTTCAGAGGTTCATTAATGGAGTTCAAGAGATTTTTAACAATTAAAATTATTTAATGTTGTGGGGTGGGCATCTTGCCCGCCCGTAATCAGAGGCGGGCAAGATGCCCACCCCACAAGAAGTAAGATGTCTTACTCCTTCCACTCCCTCTTTCTGTCACGATTTTTTTATGACGCAAGTTTTCTTCTTGGTGCATCAAGAACAACTTCCGCGATAAAAGATCACATTTAATTTTCAAGCTGTTGAGATAAGCGATCGGATCGTCGGCGTTAAAGGGGGTGCCATCGAACAGTTTGATCGGTTGGCGAATATAGCTAATATCCAAACCTAATTCTCGTGCGGCGGTGCTGAAAACACGCACTCGACAAACCCGTTCAACAACTTCTACCCAATTTCTGGGGAAGGGAGTGTCACCCCAACGCGCCAATTGACTCATAATCCAAATTTGTTCGGTGCGACTGGGGCGGTTAATGGCAGATTCAGAATAAAACTGGTGATGAGCATAGTCGCGCAACGGATGATCTAAACTACAGACATTACTATCTGGATCTTCGAGTTGAATGTATTCTAAATCGGTACTAACATAATCCCGCCCTGCTAAAATTTGGCGAATTTCTTGGGCATTGTCGGGATTTGCACAGTACTGGCAAGCTTCTAGCAAAGCTTTGGTCAAAGCAATATGTGTATTCGGATAAGTTTCTGCCCAATCTTCCCGCACACCAAGAACTTTACCGGGGTGTCCCAACCAAACTTCTAAGTCGGTAGCGATGGTAAAGCCAACACCTTCCACAGCCGCGCGGTAGTTCCAAGGTTCACCCACGCAGTAACCATCAATGCTTCCGGCTTTTAGGTCAGCTACCATCTGCGCTGGGGGAATAGTCTTCATGTCCACATCGCAATCCGGGTCAATTCCACCAGCCGCTAGCCAGTAACGCAGTAGTAAGTTGTGCATAGATGCGGGATGCACTACCCCCATTGTGTGCCGTTGTTCGCGGGTGCGAAGCAGGTATCTTTTGAAATCTGATAAGGTTTGCACGCCTTGGTCGTAAAAGTGTTTTGCCAAGGTGATGGCGTTACCGTTGCGAGTCATGGTAAGGGCGGTGACAACGGGCAGAGGTTGATTATTATGTCCTCCCAAAGTTAACCACATCGGCATCCCTGAAGGCATTTGAGCCGCATCCAAATAACCGCCACTTATGCCATCGACGATACCCCGCCAGTTGCTTTCGCGCACGAGGTTAACTTCATCTAAACCATGCTTGGTAAAAAAGCCTTTTTCTTTAGCAACTGCTAAGGGGGCGCAAGCTGTCAGAGGTAAAAAGCCAATTTCTAGATTAACTTTTTCTAATCCATGACGGGCAATGTCAGCAGTTTTCCGCGCCCGAATTTTCTTAATCCGTTTCTGCTGATTGAGGAAGTAAATCATCTCACTCCGCAAGCTGTAGTAGCTGGGATGTTCTACTACTTCCATCCGCTTACGGGGTCTGGGAATATCCACTTCGAGAATGTCACCAATTTTAGATTCGGGGCCGTTGGTTAACATGACGATTCTGTCAGATAACAGCACCGCTTCATCGACATCATGTGTCACCATCACAGCGGTAACTTGATTTTCTTCGCAGATTTGCATGAGTTGTTCTTGCAAATTGCCGCGTGTGAGTGCATCCAATGCACCAAAAGGCTCATCTAGCAAGAGTAATTTGGGACGAATTGCTAAGGCGCGGGCGATCGCAACTCGCTGCTTTTGTCCACCTGATAACATTCCCGGTTGTTTATCAGCATGGGGACGCAAACCCACCATATTTATATGTTTTTCGATAATGGCGTTGCGTTCATCTGCGGGTAAACCCTTCATTACCGAGTCCACGGCGAGGGCAATATTTTCTCTTACCGTCCGCCAAGGTAATAGCGAATAATTTTGGAACACCACCATCCTGTCTGGGCCGGGTTTGGTGATTCTTTGTCCTTCTAGGGTGACAATACCCTCAGTGGGCAAATCCAAACCCGCAATCATATTTAATAAGGTGGATTTGCCGCAACCGGAGTGACCAATAAGAGAGACAAATTCTCCTTTTTTAATTTGGAGATCGATTCCTTTGAGGGCGATATATTTGCCACCACCAGTTAATTCAAAAACTTTTTCAATTTGATCGACAGCTACAAACATAAGATATTCGGTATTTGGTATTTGGTATTGGTCATCTAAAAGAGGCAAAGGGGTGGGGTGCAGGGGACAGAGAGGAAAACTCCTCTCCCTTGCTCCCCTGCTTCTTCCCCATTACCTATTTCTGTTCTGCTGGTAAAATCTTGTTTTGCAGCCAACCCATCGCTTTATCTAAGAGCAACCCAACAACGCCGATATAAACTAGAGCTAAAATTACTTCGCTGACGTTGTTATTTTGATAGGCATCCCAGATAAAGAAGCCGATTCCAACAATACCGGACATGACGATTTCTGCGGCGATAATTGCTAACCAAGCTAGACCGATTGCAATTCTCAAGCCAGTAAATATGTATGGTAATGCCGAAGGTATCAAAATATTAGTGAAATATTCTTTGCGGCTAAGTTGCAGAACTTTGGCGACGTTGTTGTAATCTTGGGGAATTTGGGTAACGCCGACAGCAGTGTTAATTAATATGGGCCAAATTGCAGTAATGAAAATTACGAATAAGGCAGCTGGTTCGTTTTGTCTTAAAGCTGCTAAAGAAATAGGTACCCAAGCTAGGGGTGGTACAGTTCGCAGTAGTTGAAAAATGGGATCTAAAGCTTTGGACATGGTTTTATTGACACCAATCAAAACACCCAAGCCAATACCAACGATTGCAGCTAGGGTATAACTAATGGCAACTCGTTGCAGACTAGCGAGAATCTGCCAAAACAGACCTTTATCAATACCACCTCGGTCATAAAATGGCCAGAAAATCAAAACCCAAGTGTCTTGGATAACTTGTATTGGGCCTGGTAATGTAGCTCCCGGAACCCAAGCGAAGAGTTGCCAGAGAACGAGGAAAATTGAGATGGCGATCGCTGGTGGTATCAGGTCAGGAAATTGCTTTTGCAGACCGGAAATAAAGCTATTATTCAATCTAGGGTTTGCAGGGCGTTTTTGAGCTATTGTCATGATGTTGTATTTTCCGCAAATTTTATTTGTTATTTGTCATAGACGCGATTAATCGCGTCTCTAAAAGTGATGAATCGTGCCTCTAAATACTGACTTTTTTGATTTTCAAACTCTTCAAATATTCTTCTGGCTTTTCGGGGTCAAATTTGATGCCATCAAAAAACTCTTCTACACCACGGGATGTATTTGTAGGAATATCGGCAACGGCAATTCCAGCTTCTTTGGCAGCTTCTTTCCAAATATCTTCACGGTTGACTTTGTTGATAAGTTCTCTAGCCTTAGCAGCATTATTGTCTACGTAATCTTTTGGCAAGAATCCCCAACGCACGTTTTCAACTATGAACCATAAATCATGACTCTTGTATGGATAAGAAACATTTCCTTTTCCATCTTTCCAGTAATAAGCAGCCATTGATTTATCATCAATTTTGCGACCATCACCCATGTCATACTTCCCTTGGTATGGATCAGCCAGTATTTCTGGTGAAGGAAGATTGAAATAATTTCGTCCAGCCAAAATCTGAGCCGCTTCTTTGCGGTTATCAAAATTATCTAGCCATTGTTGGGCTTCCATAATTCCTTTTAAAATTGCTTTGGTAGCCTTGGGATTTTTATCAACCCAATCGCCTCTCATGGCAAGATATTCTTCAGGATGATTCTTCCAAATTTCTGCGGTTAATGCTGCTAAGTAGCCGATTTTGTCTTGAACCAGGCGATAAGGCCAGGGGTCGCCTGTACTAAAGGCATCCATTGTTCCTGTTTTCATGTTGGCCACAGTTTGCGCTGCTGGTACTGTGAGCAACTTGACATCTGCATCTGGATCTAAGCCACCTGCTGCTAACCAGTAGCGAATCCACAAATCTTGGTTGACGTGGGGAAAGGTGAATGCAGCCGTGAAGGGTGTTGAAGATTTTGATTCCTTAAGCAAAGACTTAGCGCCAGCGAGTTGTAAACTAATACCTTTGCCTTGGTGCTTGTTTGCGATCGCAATTCCATTTCCATGTGTAATTAATTGACATAAGACATACATGGGAATTTTTTGATTGCCTTTGGTAATTAAACCTTCTGTGATTAAATGTGGCATTGGCATCTGCCATTGACCGCCATCTATACCACCACCAGCAGAACCAATTTCTACGTTGTCCCTTGCTGAACCCCAAGAAGCTTGCTTGGAAAGGTCAACATTAGTCATGCCATACTTGGCAAAAAAGCCTTTTTCTTTAGCAATAATTAAAGGAGCCGCTTCTACAATAGGAATATACCCAAGCTTGACTGTAGTAGTCTCTGGTGCTTGTTCGGAACTAATATTAGCAACCGACTGAGCAGTTGGTTGTGCTTTAGTGCTTCCACCAGTTAAGTTTTCGGGGGGATTACCCAAACAGCCTTTAAGGAATACAGCACTTGCAGATGCTCCGGCTGCGAAAATGAATTTGCGGCGAGAAATTTGATTAAAAAATTCTGTCATAATATCTCCTTTGAAGGTAAATTTTATTTTTTATAGCTATGACAATTTAGGCAAAAAACATTATGTTTATTGCGCTATTTAATGATTAATCAAGCTATATTTGACAATGTAAACGCAGCCATTTCACCAATGACCCGTCTACTTATATAAAAACTCGGCTAATTTATTGGCTCTGCTCTAGTGTGACGCAGAGGCATCATTCACCTTGTTGAAATCAGTTTACAGCCTTTGAAGCCAAATTAGTTCACTCGGTATCTCGAATTATTAAACAAATATTAGATTGGATGCATAAGGAAAAATTTATCTATTTTCCTTAACTATAGTAATAATTTCTAATATCAATACCGTTGCCAATTTACGAGGGTTCAACACCTGTGGAAAGGGGATGAATACGTCCCAAAGAAGTGAGCTTGGCAAAAATTTGGGCTAGTAAAATAGGCTCAGGCTTTTGAGGAAGTATTTTTAACATTTCATGAACATATCGAAAACCACGGTAATAAGCTTTCAGGTCAATAATGCCAGAACCAGGATTATGTTTACGGAAATCAGCTAGAAGATGATGGGATAAATTGACCATAAAGAATGCAATATTAGCAGCATTAGTCACAGCAGTTTGGCTCAGATTCATAAAATCTTCCAAGCCCCAGAATTGCTTGGCATCCCGAAAATTAAACTCGATTTGGAAACGAAGCTTGTAATAGTCAATAATTCTGTCAGCCGTCAAATCTAAGTCGCTGGAAAATAAAATTACATGGCTACGTATATTGGCTTTAAGATTAGTTTTGACTAAAATAACTACATTGAGAGACTGAGCAAATTCTTTGTGAAGAAGAGTAGCTTGATAAATATCAGTTTGAATTCCATCTTCAATATCACTTTTACACAAATATTTCTCAGGTAGATTACGGTAGTCTAGTTTTTCCCCGTATTTACGACGAGAACGTTTATTCGAGTCAGGATTTTCATAAGGGATGTATAATGCTGAATCATGGCGCAGCTTGGAAATTATGTGCAAGTTAACTTGTCGTACCATCTGCAAGGCATTGTTGTTACCAAAATGACCATCTACTACCAAGTATGTCAAGGGGATAAAGTTAGCTACTAGCTCAAATAGTGAGTTAATCATCTTTTTAATTAACAAGAGTTCAGATGTTAATATCACTTCGGTTTTGTTTTTATTCTTACTGCCTTTCGGTCGTCCCCGTCCACGTTTCTCTTTAGCTTTTACTTTTTTGATTGGCAAGGTGTTATTTATTTGGGCATCACTTTTAATTACCTGTTCTATTCCAATCGGAAATGATTGCCTTCCTTCTACGCTTACTAATGACAATACGAAGAAAGATAAACCATTAATTGGTTTACTAGCCAGGCTAGAAAAAAATCTATCTACTCCGTAAGTTTGCTTCCCCGATTTACTAACTACAACTTCATCTCCTGCAAGCAAATACACATCATTTTTTCGCCACAAATGTTGACGAAAAAACAGCCAAAACAATGTTGCCCAAGGTATTACTGTAGAAAAAAATCTCCCCATTGTCCGATAGCTACCGCCATCACCTGCCCAACGGGCAATTCCCAACATCGTGACTCGACCACTTAGAGCTAACATTGCCAGGATAATTTGGTTCAATTGCCGCATCGTTGTCGCGTTTATCTGCGGTAGCAGGCATTGCAGGAGTGATAAGATATCGGGCATGGGTTGATTGTGGCTTTTGAGTTGTCGTTTGGGAAGACAATAACTCTACTACATCAGCCCTCTCTCTTCACCCTCTGATTTTGGCTAAGGTATTGAATATATAAACTATTGTTTATGGAGACTATTATATTTACACTATGATTTACTGTTTTCGCTTATTTTATAACTTCCTTTTAGCCGTAATTGGTCATATATAAACTCTTATTTATGGAGACTATTATATTTAAATTATGATTTATATCAAGTCCGGTCAATCACTTATGATTACCGCATCTGTGCAAAAATCGAAAAAGCCTCTTTCCCCCTGCCTCCTGCGGTCTAAATGATAAGTCTTTAGCCGGACACGATATTACAGGTACATAGTTTCCCTCACAATGTATTTGTATCAACCTTAAAATCAAATGGTATTATGAATTTCCAATATGTATGGGGTAGACATCTTTGCCCACCCCATACATATTGAATAATTTATTTCTTGTTTGAAAATCCCTTGTAGCTTTTGTGAGCAGTTTACGTAGTATATTCGGCGTTAATCCTCACGTAGTCATAACTCAAATCACAACCCCAAGCTTTACCCACACCATTACCGTTGCCAACATTAACGGAGATTAACACCGTATCATCTTGGAGATAAGCACCCGTCGCTGCTTTTTTCAAATAAGCACTCGCTGCTGCACGGTCAAAAGTTAAGGGTTGCCCGTTTTCTAACATTAAGAAATTCCCTAACTTAATTTGCAGGTTTTCTTGCTCAAATGGTATACCTGCACGTCCGGCGGCGGCGGCGATGCGTCCCCAGTTGGGATCTCGTCCAAAGATTGCAGATTTAACTAAGGATGAACCAGCGATGGTTTTGGCTATTTGTCGGGCTGAGAGTTCATCATGGGCCCCTGTTACTTCCACTTCTATTAGACAGGTTGCGCCTTCACCATCACGAGCGATCGCTTTGGCTAAATGCTGGCAAACTGCTGTTAACATGGCTTCTAATTTCTCTGCTTCTGCGCCCCATTCTATAATTGCTGGGGTACGAGATTGACCATTTGCCAAGGCGATTAAGCTGTCGTTGGTGCTGGTATCGCCATCCACGGTAATGGAATTAAAGCTTCTATCAGCCGCTCTTGCTAACATTTGTTGCCACAGGGCTGGGGAAACCACAGCATCACAAGTAACAAATGCCAACATGGTTGCCATGTTGGGATGGATCATACCGGAACCTTTGGCAATGCCCCCAATTCTGACAGGGCGTTCACCTACAATTGTCTCTAGGGCAATGGATTTTGTTACTAAATCTGTAGTGATAATCGCCCCAGCTGCGGCATCTGAACCTGTTGCTGATAGTGCTGCTACTACCTTGGGAATCCCACTTCGCAACGCATCCATCTTAATTCTTTGACCAATCACGCCAGTGGAAGCCAATAAGACAGATTCAGACGAGATGTTTAGTGCGTGAGCTATTGCCAGAGAAGACTCTAGGGTATCAAGGTAGCCTTGATTACCTGTAGCGGCATTTGCTTGTCCAGCGTTGCAAAGGATGGCACGAGCGCTAGGTTTAGCTTGCAAGCGTTGGCGACAATATTCGACACAGGCAGCTTTAACTTGACTGGTGGTGAATACACCAGCTGCGATCGCTTCCACCTCTGAAAATATCAATGCTAAATCCGGCAACCCCGAAGGTTTCAACCCTGCGGTTATTCCCGCCGCCTGATACCCCCTTGGTGCTGTGATACCACCTGTGATTCTTTGCCAATCTGCCATTATTCTTCCTTATAACTATCAGGTTGGATAGGTCAATTTGTGCTTTAAAAAAGTGCGAAGAGACGCGATTAATCGCATCTGTATAAGAGTTATGAGCTTACCCCCGGTTCCCTTGCTCCCCAATTCCCAGTGACTATTATGAGTTTATTTGCTGATGGCAATAATAATGCACCAGTTGGCGATTAGCATAATTGTTTTTACCTTTCTTATGAAGAAAGACAAATATAAAAAAAGAGAGCGACCCAAGTTGCTCTCTAGAGCATTACGGTGCATCTTTTACTCACAGTATATATTTGATTATTTAAAAGTTAATACTTATTGATTAAGATTATTTCTAAAATTTTAATGAGCTACTCCGTAAATACCACAAAATTAGATAAAAAAGAGAGCTACTTAGGCAGCTCTCCAGATCATCAGGGTGCATCTACTTACCACACTATATCATTTTAGGTATGCGGGTAGTCACCAGTTTTTATATAAAGATTTTATGAAGAAACACCGAGAAAATACTTACTTTAGGTATGGGACATTGGGCATTGAAAAGAGGCAGAGGGGCAGGGGGAAGAGAGAAGGAAGACAAGGGAGAGGGGGGAGACAAAGAAGGAACTTGTTTAATAATTCTCTCTTATTCCTCTTCTGCTCCTTGTCCTCCTTGTCCTCCTTGTCCTCCTGCTCCCTTACTCCCTACTCTCTCACCCTTCAAACCTGCTTTGACAGACTACTAAGCATTCAGTTTCTTTTCTACCAATTCGTTAGTCAGCTTAGGATCAGCACGTTTGGCTGTCTTTTTCAGAACTTGTCCCACAAAGAAGCCTTTAAGGTTGGTGTTACCGTTGCGATACTTTTCTAGTTCTTTAGGATTGGCGGCTATGACTTCATCAACGATAGGTTCTAGTACAGTAGGATCGGTAATTAACTCAAGACCTGCAAAGGCTTTTTCAGGAGAAATCCCACTGAGCAAATCTGGCAGTTTTTCTTTAGCTTGAGCATTACTAATTTTGCCCGTTTCAATGCGAGTAATGATCTCAGCTAAATTGGTGGGAGTCAGCTCGATTTGAGTAATAGTGAGTTTTTGCTTATTAAGATGGGCTGCGATATCTTGAGTAATCCAGTTTGCAGCAGCTTTGGGATTTGCTCCAGATGCGATCGCAGTTTCAAAATATTCGGCTATTGAACGATCTTCTGTCAACACTCGCGCATCGTAAGCCGAAAGCCCTAACTCACTTTCATAATGATGGCGTTTTTGGGCTGGTAATTCTGGTAGTTCGCTACGCCAATTTTCTAATTGTTCATTTGACACCTCAATTGGTGCTAAATCTGGTTCGGGGAAGTAGCGGTAATCGCTAGAACCTTCCTTTACCCGCATACTACTTGTGCGTTGAGCGCCTTCTTCCCACAGCCGAGTTTCTTGAATAATGCGATCGCCTGCTTCAATGGCGGCGATTTGGCGCTCAATTTCGTAGTCAATCGCTCGTTGGATGGCGCTGAACGAGTTCATGTTTTTAATTTCTACCTTAGTGCCAAACTCCTTTCGTCCCACTGGACGCACAGAAATATTGACATCGCAGCGCAGAGATCCTTCTTGCATATTACCGTCACTCACGCCGAGATACCGCACAATCCGGCGTAACTCTTCGGCATATTCAGCAGCTTCTAATCCAGAACGCAGATCGGGTTCCGAGACAATTTCGACTAATGGTATACCTGCGCGATTGTAGTCTACCAGAGAATAGGAAGAACCAGAAAGGCGATCGCTGCCGGCGTGTACCAATTTTCCTGCATCTTCTTCCATGTGCAGACGTGTAATACCAATGCGTTTGCGGCTGGGATTGCCTTCAGCATCTACCAATTCTATTTCTAGCCAACCATGTTCTGCGATCGGTAGATCGTATTGAGAAATTTGGTAATTTTTGGGTAAGTCAGGATAAAAATATTGTTTCCGGTCAAACTTACTATATCTGGCAATTTGACAATTCAGTGCCAAACCAGTTTTGACAGCGTATTCTAATACTTTTTCATTGAGTACAGGTAAGACCCCAGGTAAACCCATACAAACCGGGTCAATGTTAGTATTTGGGTCAGCACCAAATGCCGTAGAGCTATTAGAGAAAATTTTGGTTTTGGTACTCAGCTGACAATGGGTTTCTAGACCAATAATCGCTTCATACTCAGTTTTTACAGTTGTAGCAGTCGTCATAATATCACTAATTTCGGCATAATCCTTGTAGTGGTACTATTGTAGCGGCGTATTGAGTTGCGCTGAAGACGGTTATTTGGGTGAGTAATGCTTACCCTCATGAGCTTGAAAAGGAAGTTGTAAACCTAAGATGAAGAAAATCTTGATTATTGGTTCGGAGGATGCTGGTAAATCTACCCTAGCCCGCGAACTGTGAACCATCTTAGGCTTAGAAGTCATTCACTTAGATACTTGGTACTGGAATTCTGGCTGGGTTAAGACTCCAAAAGCAGGTAAGTATCTTGTACTAACTGATGATCTTAAATTAGCAAATTATCTTCAGAGTGTCGAAATTGACGTGATTAACTTTAACAATATTCGGCTCTTTAACTGGTAGTAAAACATAAAATTTCACCACATACCTATTGCCCCAACCTATAGTAGTCCGCTCAATGGGGTAAATATGCACACGACTAGCTTCCCTTAAAAGGCTAGTTCTAATTCCCTTCTTTTTAAGAAATAAGGGTTAGGAACCATAAAGCCTTTAAAATTAAAAGCGTAATTATTTAACTAAATATTAAAAATATACGCACTCGTTAATTAATACTTAAAACTATTTAATAATAAATCAAACTATTAAACAAACTTAGCACTCAAGGCTTGTTAGTGCTAATTTCTAACTGAACTTTAACACCTATGACATAAATCAAAAGTATACTTTTTATAGATGCTTAAGTTAGGTCAAAAGTATTATAATAGAGAGAAAGTAAAGCTTCCTGCAAGTAATTTATAACTCGGAGTACTAGCATGAAATACACTTTTGATATTGTAGGAGTATCTCCACTTTTGCAGTTTTTTAATCACCAACAGCAAAATGAGCAAAAACCACCCCACCAAGGTGTGGAATACTTGGGGATGTATACGTGTACACTAGATACCTTTCTAGAATCGGTAGAATCTGTTCCAGCCAAGTGGGGTTGGAATCTAGATCAAGTGGTAGATACCGTGATTCAGTTTTGGTTGAACAACTCAGACAGTATTGGTTATTGGAAAGTACGTTTAAGTAATGCTGGTAAAGATAATTTACTAGTCGCAAGATTGGCAGATATAACCGCCTTACAAGCTGAATTTGAATCCCTTCTAGATAAGAAGTGGTAAATAGATAGCTAGATATAGGACTCATATTTGATTTTTGAAAAAGCTCAGTATAACTGAAAAATCCTTCTTTCCTCTTGCCTATTGCCTATTGCCTCTTGCCTCTTACCTGTCAACGCTACATTGCGCGAACAAAAATCAAAGCAGATTCCTATAGGAGTATGAATTGCTGCGCCTCCAGCCAAAATCAATGCTTTTCTCTGTTATTTTCGTTTTCAAGTATTTTGAGAATTTTGAGATATAGATTTTCTACTCTCTTGGTCTGAACTTCACCAAAAGATGCATAGTGACTTAAGCTAGGAGCGCCATTTACTTCAAGGATTGTATAATCTACTATTGGTGAGGTTATATCACTAGCAAGAATATCCACACCTGCTAATCTCAGTTGCATATCTTTTGTAATACTTACTGCGAGTTTTTGAAAATCAGGATGAATGCTTTCTGTAAAGTCTACTGCTTCACCTCCAGTTGATAAATTTGCATTATCTAAAAGATATACAATATTATTCTTAGGTATCACACTACTAAAATTTAGCTTCCGTCTTCGTAAGTTTTTTTTAATTCTGTAATCATCAAAATCTATAATTTCTTTTCTACCATTTTTGATAAAACTTTCTTGCTTCTGTTGCATAAGCTTTAAAACATTAGACTGGCCATCTCCGGTTATAAATAGGGGAATTCTTTGATATGCTGAAACTACTTCATCATCAAGTACTACAATTCTATAATCATTACCATTATAAAATCGTTCAACAATAAAGCCTGAGACTTTTTGCAAGATTTTCTTGGCTATTTGATAGTATTCTTGCTTATTATGAACCTTGGTAACAAATATTCCTTGACTGAGATTAATTGGTTTGACAATTACAGGAAATCCTAACTCTTTGGCATAATAAAATCCTTGATCTATATTTCTAATATTACCTATTTCTTCGCATAATTCTTCACTAAAAAATGTTTTTCCTTCGGTAACTTTGTAGCCAAAATTATTCAAAAAAAAGCTGGAAACACTTTTATCTTTTGCTATTGCCGTTGAACCCGAAGAATTAATACTAAATCTGGTATTTCTGAAAAAACTTGTATTCCCGTTTTTAAAAGTAATTAATCCCACAAAGATGCATTCTGGGTCTACTAAAACTACTGCTCCTATTTCTTCTGCTACTTTTTGAATGATTGATGTTACAAATGGTGTTTCCATTATGATAACTATAATTTTATCGGAGGAACGTTAATATTCATTCTCAAATGAACTTTTGAGAGTCTCTTTTAAGACATTAGCGTTAATCTTACCACTGATACTGATTTTACTTCTGCGTATGCAAACAAATCATGAAAGCTGAATATTTGGCAAACCTTCTGCTTGAAGATTTTTTGGTGCTGGAAACAGTTGCAAATTAAGGCTTTGAGATTCATAGCTACCTGAAAATTAGAACTTATTTGGTCTAAAATTTAGCGCTAAGTGTTGACAACTTATTAATAATCGAATAACAAGGTGGCAGCAGCATAAAAAAAAGCGTTAGTGCATTCCTACCTAGAAACTAATTAACGCCCTTCATTAAACTTCATACGGATAACATCATTATGCCAGAAAATACGGTTAACCAAGCTTCTAAATCAGACAATCAGCCTATTGCTTATAAAGAACGCCTCAATTCTTGGGCGATCGCTCGTCAGCTTCCTAATACGCAACGGGAAATTGTTGCTCGCTTCCGCAGCCGTTCTGATGCCGATGGCTATATGCGACACCTCCCCCAGGAAATTCCAAATGCTTCCTATATGGTTGTTTTTGATTGCCAACGCGAAGCATCTGTGATTTAAAGTACAAGTTTACGCAATAGACCTATCTTGAAAATAGGGAACAGAGAAAGAAATTTTCGTTATAGATTGTGTTCGCGTAGGGGGTGCTTTGTCCTTACTCTGTTCATTAGTATCTTTTTACATTCTTGTGGTGAAAAGGGAAGGGTTAAGGGGAAAATCCAATCCCTTTAACCCTTGCTCTTAATCTCTTCTTTTGCGAGCAAAAAATTAAAAATGTATAAGTGTAGCATTCACTACAAACTAATTTCAATACAGCAGTTTTCCTTTGCATGAAAAACAAAGCTACTAGGGGAGAAGGCAAAAGGTAGAAACTCTTTATATATGATGCGTGAGTTCTGCATTTTTTTACCTTACTTGCTTAGAAGCCGCTATATTTATTACATTACTTAACTTACTTTGATTTATTCTCGCCCACTTACTTAATTAGAACCAGAAGTTATTAAATTTTTTACCATTAAATTATATACAAATATATTACTAGGAATTACGTACTGCACAAAAGAGTCATGTTGTGAGTCAAAGTAAATACGTCGTTTCAGATTTATATTAATCATTAATGATGGGAAATAAATCTGTGTGGTAGGAGCAATTCATGAATTACCTCTACGACGGATCTGGTTTCTCAAATCATCTATACTTGGCCTTTCTTGTCAATGCGTAAGTCCTAATTACTTCAAAAAATCCGTAATTGCCCCCTTGCTATTGATATTTTAAATTACTTAAAAGTAAAGGTTAGTGTAATAAGCCCTGAAAGGAAGTGCTTGAGGGTCAATAAGTGGTCAAACAGCGCCGATATCACTGGTTAAAAGCTGTAATATTTTTCCGCAAACGAAAATTACTAGCTTTGTTGTTGGGGATTTTCTTCTCAATCTCTGTAGTTTTACTCTGGCAGAGACTTTCAATTCAGACTCCAGGGTTATTAAAACCAGTAGTATTGATTACAGGGTTATTGGTTGTCACGCTGACATTATCAATCTGTTTTGCCCTGGCGATAAAAGTAAATAATCAGCAAATAGCACTCATAAATCAGGATCTAACTCATAGGATTTTAGAGCAGAAACAGGTAGAAATTACCCTCCGCGCCAGCGAAAATCGTCTGCGCCAGTTACTGGAAACTGTCAAAGTCATCCCTTGGGAATTAGACTTGAAAACTTGGCGATTTATTTACGTTGGGCCACAAGCGGTAGATTTGTTAAATTATGCGATCGCAGACTGGTACGAAGAAAACTTTTGGATCAATCATCTGCATCCGCATGATAAAGAAAAGTCTGTTCGTTTTCGTCAAGAAGCAACTGCTAGATGTGAGAATCACGAATTAGAATATCGGATGTTAGCAGCCGATGGGCGAGTTGTTTGGCTACGAGACGTTGTTAGCGTAGTTGAGGAAGCAGGAACTCTTACTACGCTGAGGGGGTTTATGTTTGACATTACTGATTTAAAGCAGGTTGAAGAAACCTTGAGACTCAGAGAGAGGGCACTTGCTGCTACCAGTAATGGAATTATTATTGCCGATGCCAGACTTCCCTATAATCCGATTATTTACGTCAACTGCGCTTTTGAGAAAATAACAGGCTACACTGCTGCTGATGTGATTGGGCAAAACTGTCGATTTTTGCAACGCACAGATAGCCAGCAACCAGCACTCAATGAACTGCGTTCATCTCTTCAAGCTGGAACAAGTTGCAAAGTTATTCTCCGTAACTATAGTAAAGATGGTGTCTTGTTTTGGAATGAGTTGTGTATTTCTCCTATTCATGACGAAAATGGCAAATTAAGCCACTTTATTGGAATTCAGACAGATATTAGCCAGCGCAAGCAAGCCGAAGCCAGTCTGCGTCGGCAAGCCCTCACTTTTGAAAACATGCATGATGGCGTAATTATCACAGATTTAGGCGGAAATATTATTGACTGGAATCCTGCTGCCCAAAGCATGTTTGGCTATACCAAAGCCGAGATTTTGGCTAAACATATCAGTATTTTGCATCGGCCGGAAGTAGCCGCAACATTAAGCGCCAAAATTCTCGAAAAAATCAACCAGCAAGCACGCTGGTCAGGGGAAATACACTTTCTTTGTAAAGATGGCAGTCAGGCAATTTGCGAAACAACAGTAGTATCTTTACAGGATGAACAAGGAGAAACTGTTGCCACTGTTGGCATCAATCACGACATTACCGAAAATAAACGAGCTAAAGAAGCATTGCAACGGCAATTGCATCGCACCCTATTACTTGAACAAATTACTCAAGAAATTCGTCAAAGTCTTGATACCAGCAAAATCTTTGAGACGGCTGCTACCCAAATTGGAAAAGCTTTTAAAGCCGATCGCTGTCTAATCCATTCTTACATTAGCGACCCTACACCTCGAATCCCCCTAGTAGCAGAATATAACACACTCCCCGGTTATTGCTCCATGCTGAAATTGGAAGTTCCCATGACTAACAATCCTCATGCAGAGCAGATGATGGCACAAGAAAGTGCGATCGCTTCCCCGGATGTATATGCCGATCCTTTACTCCAGGCAGCTGAACCTATCTGCCGAAAAATTGAACTGAAGTCTATGCTGTCAATCCGCACCTCCTATCAAGGAGAACCCAATGGTGCGATCGGATTACATCAGTGCAGCTATTTTCGCCAGTGGACACCAGACGAAATCGAATTACTAGAAGCAGTGGCGGCTCAACTGGGTATTGCTCTCGCACAGGCTCAGTTACTGGAACAAGAAACCCACCGACGGGAAGAACTTACCTTGAAAAACTTTGCCTTGGAGCAGGCAAAACGTCAGGCTGAAGCCGCAAATCGGGCAAAAAGTGAGTTTTTGGCAATGATGAGCCACGAAATTCGGACTCCAATGAATGCTGTTATTGGCATGACCGATCTCCTGCTGGATACTGACCTCACCCCGCAACAGCAAGACTTTGTAGAAACAGTTCGCAGTAGCGGAGATGCTTTGCTCACCATCATCAACGACATTCTAGATTTCTCCAAAATTGAGTCGGGAAAGCTGGAGTTAGAAGAACAGCCTTTTGATTTGAGAGCTTGTGTAGAACAGGCTATTTCTCTATTAGCCCCGAAAGCTGCCCAAAAAAATATCGAACTAGTTTACCTAATCCAACCGCAAGTTCCAACTCAGATCGTTGGCGATATGACACGTCTGCGCCAAGTCTTAATGAATCTCCTCAACAACGCCATTAAGTTTACTGAACGCGGAGAAGTGGTACTCTCTGTTGAACTGGGGGCTGGGGATTCAGTCAAGCAGGGGGAAAATTCCTCTCCTCTGCACCCTTCCCTCGTTCGGCTACGCCCTTCTCTACGAGAAGCTGCGCCCACGACTACGCTCAGGACAAGCTCACGGCAAGCCCGCCCCTCTGCCTCTTCCGAGTCCCCAATCCAAATTCAATTTGCCATCAAAGATACAGGTATTGGCATTACACCAGAGAAGATAGAGCGGTTATTTCATCCTTTCACTCAGGCTGATGTCTCCATGACTCGACGATATGGCGGTACAGGGCTAGGGCTAGTAATTAGCAAGCGGCTTAGTAAGATGATGGGAGGAACTCTTTGGGTGGAGAGCCAAGGGATTGTTGGTGGCAATCCTAGTCCTAGATGGAAAAGTAGAAAATCATTATCATCTCCTTACTCTTCCCAAGGTTCAACATTCTACTTCACCATTACTGCCCAAGTGCCTGCTGTACCAGAAGCTGAATTTAGTAATTCGCCGATGCAGCTTCAGGGAAAGCGCCTGTTGATTGTGGACGATAATCTGACTAACTGTCAAATTATCAGCTTGCAAGCAGAGTCTTGGGAAATGGAAACTTATGCTGCCAAATCTGCTAAAGAAGCGTTAGCTCAACTTGCTCAGGGAATACAGTTTGATATTGCCATTTTAGATATGGAAATGCCAGCAATGGATGGTATAACCCTAGCTCGTCAAATCCGCAGGCAATCTGGTTGTCAAAATCTACCTTTAGTGATTCTTACTTCTTTAGGTAGAGAAGAAACATTCTCTGACTTTGGTGATGTCGAGTTTGCTGCCTCTTTGAGTAAACCGATCAAACAGTCTCAACTCTACGATGTTATAACCCGTGTTTTAGGAAATCAGCCCAGCGAAGCGAGTATTACTGATTTTCCCTTGGTTGATCGGCATTTGACCCATCCACTGCCACTACGGATTCTTTTGGCAGAAGATACGATTGTCAATCAAAAAGTTGCCTTACTGATGCTACAGAAAATAGGTTATTCAGCTGATGTCGTAACTAATGGGGTAGAAGTACTCAAGGCTTTGCAAAAACAGCCTTATGACCTAGTGTTGATGGATGTCCACATGCCCGAAATGGATGGGTTAGAAACAGCTCGAAGAATCTGTCAAGAATGGAAAGTCGGTTTTCGTCCCCATATCATTGCGATAACTGCCAATGCAATGCGAGGCGATCGCGAAGTCTGTCTTGCTGCTGGTATGGATGACTACATTAGCAAACCGATTCAGCTTCAAAAGTTAGCTCAGGCACTCAGCAAATGCCCACGCCAAAGAAGTCTTGAAGTCACTCCCATAGTCAAACAAGATCGAGTGAGGTACTTAGAATTGCAACCTTTGCAAAATATTTTCCAAGAAGGGCAAAACCAGACATTAAAAAGTGACAAAATTGATGCCAAAATTCTCCAATCCTTACGGGATATAGTCAGAGGCGATCGTGTTGTATTTGCTGAACTAATTAAGTGTTATCTTACAGAAACACTGAGACTGGTACAAGATATTAGCACTGCGATCGCAACTCGGGATGCCCAGACTATATGGAAAGCAGCCCATCAACTTAAGTCTAGCAGTGGTTCAATTGGAGCGATCGCTTTAGCACAGCTTTGCAAGGTTTTAGAAGCACAGGGACGGAGCAGTGAATTAGAAAACACCATAGAATTACTCCCGCAGTTATACCAGGAATATGAACAAGTTAAAACTGCCTTAGAAAAAGAACTTGCGAAGGAAACACCATGACAGCTACTGCTCAAGAAAGCCAATCTTTAGTTCTAATTGTTGATGATGAGCCTTTTATCCGCATGATACTTCGGCATTTCTTGGAGCGGGAAGGCTATAAAATAGCGGAAGCTCAAAATGGCAGAGAGGCTTTAACTGCTTTTAACCAACTGCACCCTGACATAATACTTCTTGATGCCATCATGCCGGATATGGATGGGTTCGAGTGTTGCACTCACTTAGAGCTTCTTGATTGCAGCAAGCACACTCCAGTTTTAATGATTACAGGACTTGAGGATCAAGAGTCAGTTGACCGGGCATTTGCAGTGGGAGCAATGGACTATATTACCAAACCGATTCACTGGCCAGTTTTACGACAACGGGTAAAACGCTTGATTGAGCAATCTCAGTTACAACAAAAACTGGAAGCCGTTAATTTGGAATTGCAGCGATTAGCTACTATTGATGGATTAACTCAAATAGCTAACCGTCGACGCTTTGAAGAGTATCTTAACCAAGAGTGGCAGCGCCTAAAACGGGATAAACGGCCTCTTTCCCTGATTCTTTGCGATGTTGATTTCTTCAAATTATATAACGATACTTATGGGCATCGAGTAGGCGATCGCTGTCTTCAAGAAATTGCTAAGGCTATCAAAGATATTATTAAACGTCCCGGAGATTTAGTTGCCCGTTATGGTGGAGAAGAATTTGCTGTGATTTTACCTAACACAGACACCGAAGGGGCGACTCATGTTGCCAAGAAAATTTGCCATACTGTCCGAAAATTGGCAATACCTCATGAAAATTCCGAAGTTAGTCCTTATGTAACCATTAGTGCTGGGTTTACGACAGAAATTCCTCAGTCAGATTCTGACTTGGAAGAAATGATTGCCGCAGCAGATCGGGCATTGTATCAAGCAAAGGCAGCAGGACGCGATCGCTTTGTGCAAGATATTTTACTACCCAAAAGTAAAAATGAGTGGTAAAAATCTCTAGTTAAGGCTTGCTGCAAAAGCTTCGTAGGTTCGGTTGCGCGGAATTCATAAAGTAGTGCGATCGCGGCTTGATTCAGTAGAAAAGCGATCGCGGTTCCGTATGAGCGATCGCTAGATTAATCCCTAACCACAGGGATTAATTATGACAATTATATTTGTTGCAGTACTTTAACGATTGCAGTGCCAGCCCCCTCATCCCGACGCTTTTAAAAGATAAAAAGAATTGCTCTAAATAAGTGGGCGTAAATAATTATCGTTGGGATAAGGCAATAGGCAATAGGCAATAGGCAATAGGTATAAGGGTTTTAGCCTAATTCATTAATATTACATAGTTTGATTTTATTGTGCCAACCTACTTACTGTAGTATTAGAAGAAAGCGAACTGTATTGACTCTAAAGCTTCAAAATTTGGGTTCCTTTTCCAAAGCTATTATTTGTCTCAAAATAGCCGTGCATAATGAGCTGTCAGTATCTAAAAAACCATTCACGATTGTAAAGTGGTTTTCATTAGGCTGTGGTAAATATTCACCAGGCAATTCTTTTTCTTTCCATGCAGCCAGAAAATCTAGGGATTGTCGTTGAAACTCTAAAGTCTCTTTGCCGCCATAAGTTACAAGTAGAGAACCAGCTTTTTCAGGAAGATGACGGATAGGACTATTGCGAAGAACTTCAGCCCAAGTAAGTTGTATTTTGGGTTGTAGCCAGGTGTATGGAAATGGCATTAAATCAAACAAACCGCTAATAGCACAACCACCTTTAATGATGTCATCTGGTAGTGCATAGTCGTTTTTCCAGTCTGTAGCCATGAGCATCGCAGTTAAGTGACCACCGGCTGAGTGACCAGCTACATGGATGCGATTGGGGTCTGCACCAAAGCTTTCTGCATGATTATAAATCCAGGCGATCGCTGAACGATTTTGGCGGACAATCTCATCAATGGTTACTTTGGGACACAAGCCATAGTTGACCACTACCACTGTTACATTGGCAGCTACAAGACCTTGGGCGACAAAGCTAAAATCTTTACTGTTGGACATTATCCAATAGCCACCGTGGATAAATACCAAAATTGGTGCTTGTGGTTGCGTTGCAGGAAAAATATCTAGATGTTCGACTACGGTAGAACCAAAAACAACATTTAGATGACAGCGTAGTTTTTCACGCACCTTAGCACTGTTTGTGGCATACAAATTCATATATCCAGGTATATCAAGACCTTGTTCACTGGGATTGTACTGGTAATCTAGCTCGGCTTGAGTTTGAAAATTGTGGTACAGCATTGAGTTTTCTGGTTTAGCGCGAGTGATTTTAATCAAAACAAATTAATTCATTCTGTTAGCGGTAGCGGGGCGTTTAGCCCATTCTGACTCCTGATCGAAAAAGCGGATAACGCAGCGTAAAGCCTGCGGCACAGCGTCTCGTAGAGAGCGTCGCATCTTGATTCTGACTTCTGAATTCTTCTTCAACTAAATTTTTGAGTGAATTAATTCCTTATAAAGTCAAAGTCTTATGTTGCTTTAAATTAGTTAGAAGAATCGCTAAACAATTACATGAACTTTTATATGGGAAATAGCCTATAATCTTACTGAAATACTCATCATAAATCTGATAAAAGGAAGTGATAGCAAAGAACACAAAGCCTTTCCACCAAGGATTACATTACTGAATTACATAGGATATTCATAAAGGGTTTAAAACATTTATTCACACAAATAAATAAGATACAAAAGGTAAATAATTCCGTATAGTTTCGGTGTAAGTCTTTTGATAAATTTACTGCTTCTACGTTCTCTTACGCAAGTTTAATTTTTATTCTTGAATAAAAATTCACTATTTTCTGACCTTTGTAAAGTTAATATCAAATTATTGGAATAATTGATCTACTCCTTATGGCAGTTGCGGTAGTAAGCGCTATCTGAACAATCTTTAGCTTGAGCAAGACAAACTAAGGAGGTTGATTCATGTTGTGTATTGAAGAATTGATCGACTTAGATTTGTTTGAACAGCTCTCTAAAGAGCAATTAGAGTAGATTTGCGATCGCGCTCAAACGGATGAACTAGGCACCGGAGAAGTATTGACACATAAGGGAGAACCGGGATACGGCTTATTTAGCCTAGTCAAAGGTAATAGACTTCTTGCAGAAGTGGGGGAAAGGGGAAGGGTTAAGGGGGAAAGGGAAAATTCCATCCCTTTCCCCCTTAACCCTTTAACCTTTCTCCGACATCTTGCAAAAGGAACTTTTGCAAGATGTCTAATGAATCTTAACCGCTAGACAGAAAGAGTTGAAATTCCTATTGGGCAACATGAAGCCCCATCATTTTTTAGTGAAATTCCAGTACTTACCGATGGTTTCTGTGACAGTGCAGGCATTGGCAAATTGTCAATTCTATGAAGTTAAGCAGATATTACATCGTCAAAGTTAAGGATGCGTAGTTTAGCTATGTAGGCATCGCTCTCTTATGTGAGGGGTAAGCGATCGCAGTGTATCCCAAGATTGGCGAAATCACTGCTGATGTGGGTCATTGGAGTGGGGAGCTGGCGGTAAATCTGGCGCGAAGATTCGGTTTGGCAGATCCTTTTGGTATAAAAGCATCTGCTGAGGGAAGACTTAAAACAAGACCCTCTACTGATGGGATTAAAATTACAAATTATCGAGGATGAAAGTATTACCCCACAATACCTTTACGATTTTGACACTTCATATACTGGCTGTAGTTCTGCAACGGCTAAATACAAAAGCTGAACCTACCAAAACATTTAGATTCTCTATGTAGCCAAATTTATGGACAAAACCATGATTATTCACAGCTTCCCCGCACAACAGAAAAGCTTAAAACGCACTTATATAAGCATTTTTAAGCATTTTTTCAAAATTTCTAATTTTAATAAAGACAAATTAAAACTCCTTTGACACAATAGTACAGAAACAGAGAGGTATCTAATATTCTCATCTCTCTGTATATATGATTAAGCAACTAGACTGATATAAAAAGAACCAAGCCACTTATCAAAATACGATGAACCCCAACAACCCTTTGCAGACAATGCAAACAAGTTTCCATACGGCTTTAGGTGCTGTTAGTGAATTTACGGCCCTACTTCAAGAGCCCCAAAAACTCACGAATTACTTTACCAGAATGCAACAAAAGCCGGAGCAATTGTTCCAAGATTTAGCAGTAAAAGGCAAAAATATGGAACAAGATATGAATAGTTTTTTCAAAAATTACTTTTGCGGAGGTGGTAACAAATCACCATATCCCAAATATATAGAACGGGCAGATGGACAGGCTTTTAACCAACCTTATGAAATCAAAGGGACAAAAATGTATGGCTTTGTCGTTGAGGGTTCAATGGCGAAGTTGCAAGAGGTCTGTGATAAATATCTCAACGATCCCAATAACGGAGAGATTGAATATCGCCCAGCAATGAACTATCTTGTCCTGACGTTCAACAAGATAGATTCTTTAAGTTCCATCTATCCTCCCGACTATGACAAAGGAACTGTGCATGAAGAAGAAGCCATCTTTTGGATGTTAACAGTGGTAGGTAAAAGAGTCGGGCCTTTATTCATAGCCGAACGCCTAGCTTGGTTTATGCCTTACGTGTACGTGAATAATTCTCCCATCCTAGTTTCTGGTAGAGAAGTCTATGGCTTCTTTAAAGAACTTGGCCTATTTCAGATCCCTGAATTAAATCAAGAACCGGATTTATTTACTGTAGATACCTTAGTATTTAAAGAATTTTCTCCTACAAGCCAATCTATAGATGCTCGCCTACTGGAAGTTCAACGCATCAATAAAGGAGAGAAACATCCAGCTATCAAGACATGGGACACCTTTGAAGAAGCAGCAAGAGCGATCGCTAGTTTATTATTTGACAATAACGAAATTCTGATTCCTGGCTTACAGTTACCCTTCAATTTCCTCGAATATCTCCTAGAAAAAATCGTCCCACTCGTTACCCTCAAACAAATTCGCGACGTAGAAAACAGCAAAAAAGCCTGCTATCAAGCACTGATTGAATCCCCCATGCAACTACAAACCTTCTATGGCGGAAAACTCTTTGGCTTCAATGGTTTTGGCGATCAATTTCAACTAAAAATCAATAATTTCGCTAGCCAACCCATCGTCCAAGACTTAGGACTACACAAAGGCTATCCCGCAGGTAGCCAATCAGTAAATATCCCCGTAAAGCTTGGTTTCGTGCTGCACTTCGACTTCACCCTCAAAGATGGGAAAGCCGTTTGGCAAGCACCACAGAAAAATTAGCATTGGGCGAATATGATTTCTTACTGCACAAGCAAAATCTATCTAATGCAAAATCAAGGGTTTACTAACTAACCTGCGGAGACAGGTTTTGCCTGTGTAGTCGAGACTTCTAGTCGCCCAAACTTTCACAACTAATGCCTATCAGGAAAAACAAATATGTCTGAAACCTTTAAGCCCAAAAAAATCGCTATTTTAGGCGGTGGAATATCATCCCTAACCACTGCATACGAATTAACCAGTCAACCAGGATGGGATAGTCTCTACGATATTACTATTTATCAAACAGGTTGGCGTTTGGGTGGTAAATGTGCAACTGGACGCAACATTAAACCCCATACACCCAATTCTGAACCAGACTATCGCATCGAAGAACACGGACTGCACATTTTTTTTGGATTCTACGAAAATGCTTTTCGTCTACTCAAGCAATGCTACGACGAACTAGGTGGTAACGGGCCTTTCAGCACCATAGAAGATGCATTCAAACCTCACAGTCTCATCGTCTTAGAAGAATACATCAATAAAAATTGGAAAACTCTGCCTTTTGATTTTCCTACCAATTCTCTAGTTCCTTGGGAAGGTGGCGGCATTTCTTCTCTTTGGGAACATATCTGCACAACCATTGAATTCGTCATTCAGACTTACGCAGTAATTGATGATTATAGTCAGTCAAAGTCTACCAAAAGTTCTTCAACATCTGTTGCCAAACAAATAGCATTAGGCAAGGAGGTAATGGAATTTTTATCAGATAGTAGTCTCTTACAGTTTCCTAGCCAGTTGATTCAGTTACTTCTCCAACAACCCATGTTTTGGGGAGGATGGCTGAACAATATCAACGAATTTATTAGTAATATCCTTCAAAACCTAGATTTGACTTCTGAAAAAGTTTTCTTAAATCTTGCCTACAACCTAGTTAAATCACTGCCCAAAAATACCAAAACTCACAGACGCGAACATCATAAGTTAATTCTTAAGCTCATAGACCGTTTTAAAGAACAGCTGATTCGTCAGATTGAATCTAAGGTTGGGCAAAACCCTGATATGTTTTGGCGTTTAACACTCATTGATTTAGCATTAGCAAACATCCGGGGTTTGTTTGTGGATGAGATAATTGATTTTCGTTCCCTAGATAGTTTAGATGAGTACAACTACAGAGATTGGCTACTAAAACACGGAGCTAGAGAATCAAGCGTTAAATCAGCATTTATTCGCGTCTTATACGATTTAGTTTATGGTTTTCCAGAAGGTAATACCGATAAACCTCAACTAGCAGCCGGAACAGCTATTCGTGTCCTCACAACTATCTTGTTCAAATACAATGGCGCAATCATGTGGAAAATGCAATCAGGGATGGCAGAGGTAGTCATCACTCCACTATATGAAGTGCTAAAGCGTCGTGGTGTGAAATTCGAGTTCTTCCATGTTATCAAGCAATTGCATCTGGATAACAATCAGCAATCAATTGCCAGTATCACTTTAGCTCGTCAAGTAAATTTAAAAAACCCAAAGCAAGAATATCAACCGCTTATCGCAGTTAAAGACATTCGTTGTTGGCCTAGCGAACCTCTCTACGATCAGATTGTCGATGAAGAAGCCCAAAAACTTCAAGATCAAGAAATTAACCTTGAGTCATATTGGACACCTTGGCAGAATGTAGACAAAATTACCCTCACCAAAGGTAATGATTTTGATATTGTGTTGCTGGGAATTTCTATAGCCGCCTTACCCTCCATTTGCAGTGAATTGCTCCAAGCTAAAAAAAATCCGGCTCACCAAAAATGGAGTGAGATGTTAACGCAAGTCAAAACAGTAACTACTCAAGGCGGACAAATATGGCTTAAGCCTACCTTATCGCAATTAGGATGGCAACAATCTAGCCCTGTGCTAGGAGCTTACGTTGAACCACTTGATGTCTATGCAGATATGAGTGAGTTAGTACAACGAGAAAATTGGCCTTCCGATCATTATCCTTACAATGCAGCTTATTTCACTGGTGTAATTGCAGATCCAGGGATTCCTCCCCACACAGCTTATGATTTCCCAGCTAAAGCCCAAAAAAAAGTAGAGCAAGAGGCAATTAACTTCCTCAACAATCACATCGGACAGCTTTGGCCTAATGCTACTCAGCCAAAAAATCCCCAAGGTTTGAATTGGGATTTATTAATAGATTTTCAAAACCGTCAGGGAGTAGAACGCTTTAAAGCTCAATACTGGCGAGTTAACATTAACCCATCAGAACGCTATGTACTATCTGTACCTGGAAGTAGCAAGCATCGACTCAAAACTGATGAATCTGGGTTTGATAACCTTTATCTAGCTGGCGACTGGATTAACAACGGTTACAATTCCGGTTGTGTGGAAGCGACAGTAATGTCTGCAATGCAAGCAACACGAGCTATTCTAAATCAATGCTTCCATATAAAATACACCAAAGAAATTATTGGTGAGTGGGATTCTTGGTTATAATGAGGTGCATTTTGACAAACTCAACAAAAAGTAGCATTATTTAGGTTGTTAAAACCTATACTATTTGATAAATCGATACATTTTTAATGTTTGTTCCATAACAGACTTTAAAAATGTATTTATTATTCTCTGAATAATAGGCTCGTTAGTTGGAACATTGAAATTTTATTAAAATATTAGTATTACCAATGATTGTATTATCGAATTACCAAATTATAGAATTAATTGATGAGGGAATAAAAACTGCTGTTTATCGAGCCAGGAGAAATCAAGATGGTCAAATAGTAGTTATTAAACTTTTAAAAACAGAATACCCTGAGCTAAGAGATATAGCAGCGTTAAAACATGAATATGAGCTAATCAAAAATTTAGATATCCTAGGAGTTATTCAAGCTCATAGTTTAGAAAAATACAACAATGGTTTTGCTATTGTTTTAGAAAATTTTGATGGAATTTCTCTCTACAAAAGTATTCAGACAGAAAAAATAGAGTTACAAAATTTTCTTAATGTAGGCATTCAAATTACTCAAGCTTTAGGTGAATTACACCAAAATTATATTATCCATAAAGATATTAAACCACAAAACATTATTGTTAATTTAGTTACCTATCAAGTTAAAATAATTGATTTTTCTATCTCATCATTGCTTTTTCAAGAGAAACCCAAACTCAGCAATCCTGATTTGCTTGAAGGAACTCTAGCCTATATGTCTCCAGAGCAAACGGGAAGAATGAATCGGTCAGTTGATTACCGTACAGACTTTTATTCGTTGGGTGTAACTTTTTATGAAATGCTCACAGGTCAGTTACCATTTTCAGCAACCGATCCAATGGAGTTAGTTCATTGTCATATTGCTAAACAACCCATAACAGTAGAACAATTAAATCCACAAATCCCTCAAGTAATTTCTGCAATTATTATGAAGCTACTCAGCAAAACTGCTGAGGGAAGATATCAAAGTGCTTTTGGGATTAAAGCGGATTTAGAAACCTGTCTCGATCAATTAGAGAAAACTAACTCTATAACCAACTTTTCTATTGGCCAGCAGGATCATTCTAGCCAACTGCAAATTCCCGAAAAGTTGTATGGACGAGAAGCAGAAATAGATATTTTAATGAATGCTTTTGAAAAAGTTAATCAAGGAAATAAAGAATTACTATTGGTTGCAGGTTACTCAGGTATTGGTAAATCAGCATTAGTTAACGAAATTCATAAACCTGTTATCAAAAACAGAGGTTATTTTATTGCTGGTAAATTTGAGCAATTTCAGCGCAATATTCCTTATGCTTCACTGATTCAAGCATTTCAAGAGTTAATGCAGCAATTACTTACAGAAAGTGAAGCACAGTTATCTACTTGGAAAGAAAGACTTTTAGAGGCTTTAGTTCCGAATGCTCAAATTATTATTGATGTCATTCCTGAACTAGAACTGATTATTGGTAAACAAACAGAAGTACCACAACTAGCTTCAGCAGAAGCACAAAATCGCTTTAACTTGGTTTTTCAAAAGTTTATCAATGTGTTTGCTCAAAAAGAACATCCATTAGTTGTATTTTTAGATGATTTACAATGGGCAGATTTAGCTTCATTAAAATTAATTCAGTTATTGGCTACAGATGCTGAAATTAAATATTTATTGCTCATAGGAGCTTATCGAGATAATGAAGTTGATCCTAGCCATTCTTTAATGCTAGTTTTGCAGGAAATTGAAAAAAATAGTAGCCCTGTCCAGATTGTTCACTGTCAAAATCTGAAAATTACTCATGTTTGTCAATTAGTTAGCGACACTCTAAAATCTAGTTTAGAGAACTCCAAAGAATTAGCAAAATTGATTTTCAATAAAACTGGTGGTAATCCATTCTTTATAAATCAATTACTCAAGTTCATTCATCAAGAAAATTTACTTTTATTTGATTTTATCACTGGTCAATGGCAATGGGACATTCAGCACATTCAGACGCTAGGAATTACTGAGAATGTTGTTGAATTAATGATAGGTAAAATTCAAAAGCTCAAAGACACTACACAGAATATTTTAAAAATAGCTGCGTGTATTGGCAATCGATTTAATTTAAATATACTTTCTTGTGTTAACGAAAAATCTCATAATGACACAGCTTTAGAGATTTGGGAAGCATTACAAGCTGGTTTAATTATACCTTTAAGCGATAATTATAAACTACCACATCTATTAGATTATGTTGATATTTTTGTAATTGATTATAAATTTCTTCACGATCGGGTGCAACAAGCGGCTTATGCTTTGATACCCAATGAGCAGAAAAAGGAGATTCACTTAAATATTGGTAGACTGCTATTAAAGAATATAGACGAAAGTTTACTAGAAGAAATAATCTTCGATATTGTTAACCAATTAAATATCGGTATTGAACTAATTATTTCTCCAGAAGAAAGATATAAATTAGCTAAGTTAAATCTTATTTCTGGACGTAAAGCTAAGGATTCTGCTGCTTACGAATCTGCTGTAAAGTTTTTGAGGCAAGGTCTAAGTTTACTTGAAGTTGATTGTTGGCAAACCCATTATGAATTAACTCTTAACCTTCATGTAGAAACCGTAGAAGCGGACTATTTAAATACAAATTTTGAGCAAGCAGAATCATTATTTATCAGTGTTATAACCAATAGTAAAACTATTCTTGATGCTGTTAAAGTATATGAGAAGAAAATTCAGTTTTATGTTGCTCAAAATCAAATGCGAGAAGCATTAGATTTAGATTTGCAGGTGCTAGAGATGCTGGGAGTTTCTTTATCTCAAACTCCACCAGCAGAGTTAAAAGTTGAAGAATTAGTCAATTTGCCAGAAATGACTGATGCTCATAAGCTAGCTGCTATGAGGATACTAATGACAGCTATGCCTCCCGCTTATTTAGCCGATCCTGCACTTTTACCACTGATTGCTTTTACGATGGTTGATTTATGTGTGCAGTATGGCAATTCATCTTTTGCAGCTTATGCCTATGGTTTTTATGGGCTAATTTTATGTGGGCCTCTTAAGGAGATTGAATCAGGTTATAGATTTGGTAAATTATCTTTGCAGATTTTAGATAAATTCAACGCTAGAGAAATCAAATCTAAAGTGTATGCACTATTTAATATTTTTGTTAGACATTGGAAAGAACATATTAAAGCAACTATAGAACCTTTACAAGATGGTGTTCAAAGTGGTTTAGATACAGGGGATATTGAGTATGTGGGTTACAATGGATTATTAGTTTGTTGGCATCCTTTTTGGGTTGGAGAAAACTTAAATACTGTTGAACAAAGACTAGAACAATATATTAATTTATCACATAAGATAAAGCAAGAGCATTTTACTATTTGTTTGCTTATCTTAAAACAAATGGTAATCGAATTAGTTCAAGGGCCGGATAATAAATCTTACTTAGAAGGTGATAGTTTTAATGAATCAGTAATGCAGAGGATGGCAGGAAATATTACAGCTATTTTTTATACTTATCTTGCCAAAAGTATTTTAAGTTATTTCTTTAAAGATTATAGCCAGTCTGTTAAAAATGCTCAATTAGCACAACAGTATGAAGTTGCAGTTGGTGGGACTGTTTATCTATGTGAATATAAGTTCTATTATTCTCTGGCATCGTTAGCCTTCTTGTTAAAGACTACTTCTGAAACAGATATAAAAGCTGCTATGGAGATAGTAGAAGAAAATCAAAAACAATTAAAAGATTGGGCAGATCATGCACCTGTAAATAATCAGCACAAATACGATCTAGTAGAGGCAGAAAAAGCACGAGTTTTAGGGCAAGTGTTAGTAGCAATGGAATACTACGATCGCGCAATTCAAGGGGCTCATAATTTTGGATATATTCATGAAGAAGCGCTAGCTTATGAATGTGCAGCAGAATTTTATCTCAGTCTAGGAAGAAATGAATTTACCTCACTATACATGACAAAGGCACATTATGGTTATCGCCGTTGGGGAGCAAGTGCTAAATTTAAGGATCTGGAATTAAAATACCCAGAATTAATTGCTAAGGTTTCCGCTCACTCTCAAGTAGGCTTTACAAGTAATACTATTACTACTTCTACTGCTAATGAAAAGTCAAGCGGACTAGATTTCATTACAGTTATTAAAGCATCGCAAGCTTTATCAGAAGTAATTTTATTGGAAAATTTGTTAGAAAAGCTCATGAGAATTGTAATTGAGAATGCTGGCGCTCAAACTGGTATTTTACTTTTACAGAAAGGAGGGAAATTATTTATTGAAGCTCAAGCTGATGTCTACCAAAATGATTTAATTGTTGGTCAATCAATACCAGTTGAAAATATTCAAAATTTGCCTATATCTGTAATAAATTATGCCACAAGAACAAAAAAAGATGTAGTTTTATCTGATGCCAGTAATGAAGGAAGTTTTACGATAGACCCGTACATTGTTGAGCATCAAATAAAATCTCTTATGTGTACTTGTATTGTGAATCAAGGCAAACTTATTGGGTTACTTTATTTAGAAAATAATTTAACAGTGGGAGCATTTACTTCGGATAGAATACAAGTCTTAAAAATACTATTTTCGCAAGCAGCTATTTCCTTAGAAAATGCCCGACTCTACGCCAACTTAGAAGACAAAATTGAGGAAAGAACGAGGGAGCTAAATGAAAAAAATGTGCGATTAAATCAAACACTGCATGAATTAAAATTAACTCAAACTCAGCTTATTCAAACAGAGAAAATGTCAAGCTTGGGGCAAATGATTGCTGGTATTGCTCATGAAATTAATAACCCTGTAAGCTTTATTCATGGCAACTTAGAGCACATTAATAATTACACGCAGGATTTACTTAGTTTAATTAATATTTATCAAAATCTCTATCCCAATGTAGCACCAGAGATTGAAGACTTTTTAGAGAATATAGATGTTGATTTTATTAAAGAAGATATCCCTAAAACTTTATCTTCGATGAAAATTGGTACGCAACGCATTCGAGAAATTGTGCTGACATTGCGTAATTTTTCTCGGTTAGATGAGGCTGACATGAAACCTGTTAATATTCATGAGGGAATTGAGAGTACGTTACTAATTTTGCAAAGCCGTCTCCAAGCCAAACCAGGTAAGCCTGCAATTGAGATTATCAAAAATTATAGTGAGTTACCAAACGTGGAATGTTATGCTGGGCAACTCAATCAGGTATTTATGAATATTCTGAATAATGCGATTGATTCTTTAGAAAGGTCAAATCAGGGAAAAACAGCAGAGGAAATTAAGAGTGATTATGATGCGATCGCTATTCGTACCCAAGTAGTCAATCCTGATTTAGTCGCAATTTTCATTAGGGATAATGGGGTTGGTATGAGTGATAGTGTCAGACAAAAAATATTTGATCCTTTTTTCACTACTAAACCTGTGGGACAAGGTACTGGTTTAGGATTATCAATCACTTATCAAATTGTAGTAGACAAACATCACGGGACAATAGAGTGCATTTCTGCACCTGGGCAGGGTGCAGAGTTTATTATTCAAATTCCCTGTCGGCAAAAGCGGGTAATCTAGCATAAGATAACGCTCTAATTTACACCCACTCAACTAAAAAATCTCTCTACGCATCTAACAAATATCTCTACACCCATCCCCAAGGCGGTTTCGTCAAAATCAAATCGGGGATGATGATGGGGATACGCCAAATCTTGCTCTGGATTCGCAGAACCTAAAAAGAAATAACAGCCAGGAACCTCTTGCAAGAAAAATGACATATCTTCAGCAGCCATAGTTTGACATTCGGGCACAATACCCAACGGGGTTTCTACCACTTCTTCTGCTACAGTTCGCACCAATTCCGCCATCTTTATATCATTAATTACTGGTGGATAAAGTGACCAGTATTCTAAGTCATAACTCGCACCATGACTTTGACAAATTCCAGCAATAATCTGCTCGACGCGCTGGTTGAAAAAGCCTTTCAAACTAGGATTAAAATATCTGACAGTAGCGCTCATTTTTGCTGTATCAGCAATCACATTCCGCTTGGTTCCAGCATGAAGTTCGCCCACTGTCACCACTGCTGAATCAATGGGATTCAGATTCCGGGCGACAATGGTTTGCAAGGCATTTACAATTTGGGCAGCAACTACTACAGAGTCAACAGTTTGATGGGGTAGTGCGCCGTGTCCACCTTTGCCCAAAATTGTGCAGTTAAAGCACTCCACAGCTGCCATCAAAGCCCCAGGACGGACACCCACTGTTCCCAAGGCTAAATTATTCCACAAGTGCAAACCAATAATCGCGTCAACATCAGGATTTTTCAGAACTCCAGCTTCAATCATCGGCTTTGCGCCTCCTGGTGATTCTTCTGCTGGCTGAAAGATAATTTTCACAGTCCCAGAGAAGTCTTGGCGATGCTGCTGGAGATAGTAAGCTGTACCTAAAGCGATCGCAGTATGTCCATCATGTCCACAAGCGTGCATCACCCCATCATGCTGCGATTTATAGGGCACTTCGTTAAGTTCTTGGATTGGCAAAGCATCCATATCCGCCCGAATCGCTAAAACTTTCTCTGCACCTAATTTGTTACCCTTGATGGTGGCAACAATGCCAGTGTGAGCAATGCCAGTCTGATGCTCAACTCCCCACTCTTGTAACTTTTGTGATACGAACTCAGCAGTCAGTTTTTCTTGAAAACCCAACTCTGGTTGTTGATGCAATCGCCGCCGCCACTCTACTAATTGCGGTTGCAATGAGCGAATTGCTAGTCGGATGCGAGATAGATCAACAGAAGAGGAATTGGGAAAGGTAGAAACCATTATGAAGACAAGCTAGTTTAAGTACAGCTAACTTAGTTTATCGTAGGGAATAGCGAAGAATCATTATCAAAATATTCTTAACCAGTAAACCAAAAAGTTTTTTCCAAAGAGCGATGCCTGCGGCTACCAGTTAAAATCAATTCTGCAACCAACCAGCCATCACAGCAACTATCAAAAATAAACCCATCACAAAACGGTAAAAAACAAAAATCCAGGTACTGCGTTTTTCCAGGTAGCGGAGGAGTCCCCAAATTGCGGCAAAAGCGGAAATGCTGGCGGAAATTAAGCCTACCAACAAAGTCAACCAACCAGCGGTACTCAACCCTGCTTTCGTAAGAGTGTGGAGTTCTATAGCACCTGCCAAAATGACGGCTGGTAAGCCCAACAAAAAAGAAAATCGGGCTGATGTTTCCCGTTCCATACCCAAAAATAACCCAGCAGTGAGGGTAGAACCAGAGCGAGAAACGCCAGGGATCAGGGCAAAAGCTTGAGCAACTCCTACCCAAATGCCATCCCAGAGAGTGAGGTTGTCAAAAGTGCGATCGCGTCCTCCGCGTTTTTCTGCGATCGCTAGCAATCCTGACATAATAATTGAAGCCACACCGATAACTACTAACCCTCGCATTGGTGAGTTACAAACGTTAAGAATGGGTTTGAGTAGCACACCAGCCACAGCAATGGGCAAGGTTCCTATCAATAAGCCCAACATCAGTTGCAAAGAACTAGATTGATAGTCTTGTCCGCTAATTGCTCTAACTGTCTCTCCTGTTAATTTTTTTAAGTCTTGCCAAAAATAGACTAAAACAGCAGTCAAGCTAGCTAACTGCATTGCTGCTGAAAAAGCAGATCCCGGATCTTTCAGTCCCAGTAGAGTTGGTACTATCCGCAAATGAGCAGTACTGCTAATTGGTAATAGTTCTGTAATTCCCTGAACGACGCCTAAAATAATTACGTCAATCCAGCTAAAGTTAGCAAAGTCTAGATTCACTTCACTACCGTTGCCACAGACTGCACTCGCTACCACAAAAGAAAGCATCATGATATCAGGCGTGAATAATTTACTTTTAATCAAATACCGACAAAGTAACTTAGCTTAGTGACGCTTCTGTGACTAAGACATGGCACTTGGATGACATCTAAATACAAATACAAAATATCATGTGTTCGCGCAGTGTACCATTAGCGAAAGAATACCATTCGGTTATTTTAAAAATGTCTTTAACTAGTCATATTTCGCACATATAAAACTTACTCATGAAGTGTTATTTTTGTCCCAAAAATTAAAAAAGGCAGGTAAATCCTGCCTTGTGTGTCACTAAAGTTAGATTAATTTCATCTTTCCTTACCATTGCACGTCTTATTGACAAAGCCATTACCAAGTTATGTCAAAACTGTGACTGTATCAGTTGTAAAAAGTGATTGGACATTCGCTACTTTTTCTCTAATAACCAATCCCCAATTCAAAGTGTCAGTGTTTCCCAATCTAAATCTGACGCTATTTGAGCAAGTTTATCTAAATCAGTCAGATTATCTAAATAGGGTAAGCAGCCTAAAACTGGCGTGTTAGTGAGCGATCTAATCAATTGCTGTGGTGTCCAATCGGCTATTTCTGCATCTGTTCGAGGTTGTACGCAGTTCAAAACAATGCCTTTAAGATTGATGCGCGATTGTCTAGCTAGTGCGACGTTTGCCACTGCTTGAGCGATCGCACCCAATCTCACAGGCACTACCAATACCGTTGGTAAACGCCATTCTCCCGCTAAATCAGCTACGGTTAACTCGTCAGTTACTGGCGAACCTAAACCTCCCAAGGCTTCTACAAGTACAAAATCACGTTGCGATCGCAATTTAGAAAAAGCTTGCCACACAAGAGCTAAATCAACTTGGCGATTTTCTCGTGCGGCGGCGATGGGAGGGGCTAAAGGTGCTTCAAAGTATAGCGGTGTAATTTCCTCTGAGGATTGTTCGAGCGCAAATAGCTTTTGATACCACTCGCGATCGCCAATCCCCGATTGAATCGGTTTCATGATTCCCCAGCTACGTTGTGGGTAATATTTTTGCCAATAGGCTGCTAAGGCTGTTGTTAAAACAGTTTTGCCAGCTTCGGTATCAGTTCCAGTAATCAGTAGTGTGTTTAACATTAATTTCTTTGGCCAGAAAATGGTTGTGTTTCATTAACTGGCGGCAAGGTTGGCGTTTCACCAGTGGTCGGAGTTGGAATCGGTATCTCAGTGGGAATTGGGAAGGGTGTTTCTGTAGGAATTGGGAGGGGTGTCTCTGTAGGAATGGGGATCGGTGTTTCTGTGGGAATGGGGATCGGTGTTTCTGTGGGAATGGGGATCGGTGTCTCTGTAGGAATGGGAATCGGTGTCTCGGTGGGAATTGGTTTGACTGGTTTTTCTAATGAAACATTGAGGTTGTAATTGCTTTCGGCAACTCCCGAAGCCAGTGTTAACTCAATAGTATATCTACCAGTAACTAGCAATATGCCTTCATAAGCTGTTATTGGCTGGGTATTCTGAGCAAGCGGTTGTTCATTTGGACTTAAAACTGTGAGCAATACGCTGCTTGTTGGGTCAATCAACGCAGTTAACTTGTCACCTTTCTGCCCAAAAAAAGTATACCGAATGATTTGATTTGTTTTGAGAGTATCTGTAACTGTGGCTGTATTATTTGCTCCCAAATTGAGTCGCCTAGAAATAGGTTGCTCAATGGTGGGTGTGGGTGTAGCTGTGAATGTAGTACCGCCAGAAATAACTGGTGAAGGGAAATTTTGTGGAAGCGTTTCAGTTGGTGATGGTTTCGGCTGACTGCGGATTGAACTTACCAGTGCCCAAGAACCAAATCCGGCGACAAAGACTACAGCAGTGCCAATTGCCGCGATCGCTAACGGATTATCCAAGACTGAACTAGTGGGAGTTGGTGGAATTACAGGATCGGGTTGTTTCTTCGGTGAAGCTGGTGGTATTGAGTCAGGACGGCGACCAACAGCCATTGTCTGCAAATTAGATGCATTCAGAGGAGGAAGACTGACTTGTTCTAAAGGTTGTAGTGCTTGAGATACACTAGCAGCACTCTGATAGCGATCGCTCGGTATATGATTCAACATTCGATTCAAAACTTGAGCAAATCGCGGACTCACTTTTACCCATCGCTGCCAATTCCAAGTTAGTTGGTTTTCATCAAATAGATCCCTTGGTTCTTTACCAGTCAGCAAAACAATCGCACTCACAGCTAATGCATACAAGTCACTGCTAGGGTAAGCTCCCCCTGTTTGCATTTGTTCGCTCGGAGAGTAGCCTAATTTTCCCACAGTGGTTTCGGGCATGGCACTCTCTGGCGATCGCAAACGTGTTGCTAGTTCCTTTACCACCCCAAAGTCAATTAACACAGGTTTAGCGTCACTATCTCGCAAAATAATGTTTTCTGGCGAGATATCTCGGTGAATGATCCCTCGACTGTGAATATGCTCTAAAACAGGCAACAACAACTGTATCAGCTGCAATACTTCAGCCTCTGTGAAGGTTTTAGCAACAGCTTGACGTTCAGCCAGCATAGCTCGGTAGGTTTGACCTGCAACATAGTCCTCCACCAAAAATAAGCGTTGGTCTTGCTCAAATCTTTCCCGAAATTTGGGCACTTGTGGATGTTCGATTTGATATAAAATGGCAGCCTCTCGGTGAAAAAGCTCCTTTGCCTTTTCCCAAGCCGAAGCCTCCGTTGCTGTTGAAATCAATTCCTTGATCGCGCACAGTTCGTTAAAGCGTCTCTGATCTTCTGCCAGATAGGTTCTACCAAATCCTCCTTGTCCGAGAATTTGAATTATGCGGTAACGGTTTTGCAAGACAGTGCCAACTGTAATGGGTGGTTGCATGAGCGATTGATTGAGTGTAGGAGCAACTGAGGAGGAAGTCACCCACCAAGATTAAGTCCGAGAGGCGACACAGTTACATGCAGCGATATTCTACCTTACCTAATGGGTATACCCCCAGTTAGGAGTATACGCAAAGTCACGTTTCAAGTGTCTTATGCAACTTTGGGAACTGTCCACGAGGCAGAGGGCAGAAGGCAGGAGGTAGGAGAACAAAAATTAGCGCAGCTTGGCGCTGTCAGCCTTGCACGAAAACCACACCTATGAGAGTTTGTTTAAATACAACTATTCTGGAATTTTATTGTGTGAATTAAAACTTAAAATTAAATCTGCCAGTTTACTTATTTATTGCTAGTATCGTAGAATATAATAGGATACAACTTGAACACTTAGTTGCAAATGCTCCTTGTCTAAGAACAAACTTCAATACCACTTAAAGTTATAAATACTTTACTCTCAGTAATAAATGATGTATTTAGAATAAGCAATCTAGTACACCAATCTTTGATAGCTTGAGGTTATTTGTCTCAATTAAAAAATTTGAATTATACATCTACTGGACAGACTTGATATCAGTTAAGCTATCAATGGTTTGCTTACAAAGAAAATTAGACAGTTAGCGAATGATAATTTTATGGAGAAATGCTTAAATTTTGTATGGAAGCTTTAATAAAACTCACAGATGTTTTTTTTAGGCTATTCCTCAGTTAAATCTATTAAATCTCTAATGATAATATTGCTATGAATTCAAATAGAGGATCTGCTGTTCTTAGTTCTGCAACTTTCAAAGTGCAAGCATCTTCAACAGGAATGACTGATAATCATCGCTTGCGGCTGTTTTCGGGCTCTGCCAATTTACAGCTGTCTCAAGAAGTCGCTCGTTATGTCGGGATGGACTTGGGGCCAATGATTCGCAAGAGATTTGCGGATGGAGAACTTTACGTTCAAATCCAAGAATCAATTCGGGGTTGTGATGTCTATTTAATTCAGCCATGCTGTCAACCCGTAAACGATCATTTGATGGAATTATTGATTATGGTTGATGCCTGTCGTCGAGCTTCGGCGCGACAGGTGACGGCAGTAATTCCCTACTATGGCTATGCTCGTGCCGATCGCAAAACGGCAGGACGAGAGTCTATAACTGCCAAGCTGGTTGCTAACTTGATCACCGAAGCAGGTGCCAACCGCGTTCTAGCAATGGATTTACACTCGGCGCAAATTCAAGGCTATTTCGATATTCCCTTTGACCATGTTTATGGTTCTCCAGTATTGCTGGATTATCTAGCAAGCAAGGAATTGCCCGACCTTGTGGTTGTTTCCCCCGATGTTGGCGGTGTAGCAAGAGCCAGAGCATTTGCCAAAAAATTAAATGATGCTCCCCTGGCGATTATTGACAAGCGTCGTCAAGCACATAATGTTGCAGAAGTGTTAAATATCATCGGCGATGTTAAAGGCAAAACGGCAGTGTTGGTGGATGACATGATTGACACTGGCGGCACGATCGCAGAAGGAGCGCGATTACTGCGTGAAGAAGGAGCGCGTCAGGTATATGCCTGTGCAACTCATGCGGTATTTTCCCCACCAGCGATGGAACGATTATCCAGTGGTTTGTTTGAGGAAGTTATTGTCACCAATACGATCCCCATACCAGAAAACAATCGTTTTCCTCAACTAGTGGTGTTGTCAGTAGCTAATCTCTTAGGAGAAACTATCTGGCGGATTCATGAAGATACTTCAGTTAGTAGTATGTTCCGCTAACTGCATTCCCGTTACAGGGATAAATTACCCACATTAGCTCCTTGAACGGTTGCAGTGTGGGCTTTTGCTTTTAGTGATTACGCCAACACTAACGTCCCTTGTCGGCGAAACCCCTAATCGCTGCACAAGACCTTTTTGATGTGCAAATGTAATGAGTATGGAAAAGCCCTGTTGGAAAAGGCTAATAAATAAAGATGACCAAAACAGACTTATGATACAGTCCCCTAAATTTATTTATAGGAACAAGAATTTTTAATTTTTAATTCCCCGTTCGCGCAGCGTCTTTGCAGGAGAAGGGGTTGACTCCTTACCGATACAGCCAAACTCGGAGCAGTGAAAGCAATTGCTCAGTATCTACAGGTTTGGTGATGTAGTCAGAAGCTCCAGCTTCGATGCACTTTTCGCGATCGCCTGGCATAGCTTTAGCAGTTAAAGCAATTATTGGTAGTGAGCGAAACTGTTGTTGCTGGCGGATGGCGCGGGTGGTTTCGTAACCATCCATTTCCGGCATCATAATATCCATCAGTACTATATTAATGTCAGGATTAGTTTGCAGTCTTTCTATGCCATCTCTGCCATTTTCGGCAAACAGCACTTGCATTTGATAGCTTTCTAAGAAGCTGGTCAGGGCAAAAATATTCCGCAAGTCATCATCTACAATCAAAATTTTCCGATTAGCTAGCACCGGGTCATTTTGATGTAGTTGCTCTAGCATTTGACGCTTTGGTTGCGGCAAATTTGCTTGCACTCGATGCAAAAACAGGGCAGTTTCGTCTAATAACCGCTCTGGCGATCGCACATTTTTAATGATAATTGTCTCTGCTAATCCCCGCAGTTGGGTTTCTTCTTGGCGGCTGAGTTCTTTGCCGGTATAAACGATAATTGGCAGTTTCAACAGCCTGGGTTCTTGCTTGATTTGCTCAATTAGTGCAAACCCGCTCATATCGGGCAGACCAAGATCCAGTACCATACAGTCAAAGTGTTGCGATCGCAAAATCAACAGCGCTTCTGCTCCCGTACCCACTGCTGTACTCTGGACATCACCATTACCAATCAATTCGATAATACTTTGGGCTTGTACGGGATCGTCTTCTACGATGAGGAGATTTCTTACCTGACGCTCAATAAAACCTTTAATATCAGTCAATACCTGAGTTAGCGCTTCTGGAGAAACAGGTTTTTGTAGGTAAGTAATTGCTCCTAGCTGTAATCCCCGTTGCTGTCTTTCATCTACGGAAAGTATATGTACTGGTATATGCCTAGTATCTGGCTTATGCTTTAAACGATCCAGCACCGTCCAACCATCCATTTCTGGCATATAAATATCTAGCATAATTGCATCGGGCTTAAACTGTTGCGCGAGTGCTAGACCTTGTTTGCTCTGTAATGCAACTATAGCCTTAAAACCCTGCTCACGAGCCATATCTAGTAAGATGCGGGCGAATTTCTCATCATCCTCGATAATTAGCAAAATGCGATCGCCAGGTTGAATTATTTCCCGGTCATCTGGAATTTCGTGGGGGAAGGTGGTAAGTACTTTCGCGGTTGGAGAGATGTCCACAGTTGTGGGTCTGTTTTCTGCCAAAGGCACTTCTTTGATAGTCGATGCTTGGCGGATTGTGATTGGCTGAGGCGGTGTAAAAGTACTTTGACTATTCTTTTCCTGTCGTCTGGGTAGGTAGAGAGTGAAGGTGCTTCCCTGCCCTGGTTTGCTGACTAATTCAATTCTCCCTCCCAACAGTTGAGCCAATTCTCGGCTGATGGACAAACCCAAGCCAGTGCCGCCATACTTGCGGCTGGTTGTGCCATCAGCCTGCTGAAATGCCTCGAAAATAACCTTCTGTTTCTCGGCTGGAATGCCTATACCCGTGTCGCTAACTGCAAAAGCAACCATCGGATTATCAATTTGGGCTGCGTCAGAAGACATAGTAATTTCTAATTTCACGCCTCCCCGTTCAGTAAACTTAAAGGCGTTAGCTAGGAGATTTTTCAGTACTTGTTGCAGACGTTTAGAATCGTTATAAATTGTCGGGGGTAACTTACTATCCAGTTCAATAGTAAAACTGAGTTCTTTATTGTGCGCTACTTGCCGGAAAGTTTGCTCTAGAGATGTCTCCAAATCTGCAAAAGCAATTTGCTCAATATCGAGCGACATCGTACCCGACTCAATTTTGGCTAAATCTAGAATGTCATTGATCAATTCCAGCAAATCAGTGCCAGCCGAGTAAATAGTCCGGCTGTACTCTACCTGTTTATCGGTCAAGTTGTTAAGAGAATTATCTGCTAACAGCCTGGCTAGAATTAACAAGCTATTTAGGGGTGTCCGTAATTCGTGGGACATATTCGCCAGAAATTCTGACTTATATTTGGAAGACAAAGCCAGTTGTTCAGCTTTTTCTTCCAAAGACTTCCTCGCCCGCTCAACTTCTTGGTTCTTGCGAGCGACTTCTCGGTTTTGAACTTCTAAAAGTTCTGCCTTTTCTTCTAACTCCTCATTTAATTGCTGTAATTCTTCATTAGACTGCTTGACAAGAAATTGTGATTCTTCTAACTCGTGTGCCTGTTCTTCTAGACGTTGATTGCTCTGTTGTAGTTCTTCTTGCTGAGTTTGCAGTTCTTCTGTTAAAGCAACAGACTCTTCAAGTAGTTGCTGGGTTTGCAATTGTGAAGCGATGTTATTTAAAAATACTCCTAGATTTTCACTCAATTGCTCTAAAAATGTCAGATGCAGATGGCTGAAAGACCCAAAAGAGGCAAGTTCAATTACAGCACTCACCTGCGTTTCAAAGAGTATAGGCAAAACAATAATATTTAGCGGTGGTGCTTCTCCCAAGCCGGAACTGATGCGGATATAGTCACTAGGAACTTCTGTGAGGAGAATTCTTTGTTTTTCTAGAGCGCATTGTCCCACCAATCCTTCACCCAAGCGAAACTGATTTGCTAAGTTTTTTCGCTCTTTGTAAGCATAACTACTCAACAACTTCAGTACTAGTTGATCGTCTATAGAGGCCATTGCATAGAAAACGCCCTGTGATGCCCCAACCAGTGGCGCTAAATTCGACAGTATCAAGTTAGACGCAGTTTCTAGATTTCGCTGCCCTTGGAGCATCTGGGTAAATTCAGCTAAGTTAGACTTTAACCAGTTTTGCTCTTCATTTTTTTGAGTTGTATTTCGCAGATTAACGATCATCTGGTTGAAGGTGCGCGTCAACACGCCAATTTCATCGTAGCGATCGCTATCTGGTAAACTCACCGATAGATCCCCATCCGCCATTTTTTCTGCTAAATCAGAAACTTGCTTTAGAGGTGCTGAGATATGTCTGGTTAAGGCAAATCCGATTAAACCTAAGATTAAAGAAAATAAGGGAATACTATAAATAATACTGGCGATCGTTTGCCGGCCAGCTGCTCTTGCTCTCTCAGAGCGCTGTTTCAGCAGTGCATTCTCCTCAGTTTTCATCGCCTGGATAACTTTCTGAATTTGATCCATCAGCTGCTTACCCTGATCTGTCAAGATAGCTTTCTGGGAAGCTTCTAAACCCTCGCTTTGCCGTAGCTCAATCACATCTTTCATTACAGCCATTCTTTCAGTTAGTAGTGGCTGCAAAATATCAAGACGATTTTGTTGATTGGGGTTATCTGCTGTTAACTTTTGAAGTTCCTTGAATTTTTGATTCAGTAATTGAATCGCAGCGTTATAAGGTTCTAAATAGCGCTGTTCGCCCGTAATAATGTAACCGCGTTGCCCAGTTTCAGCATTTGTCAGTTGCAGATTCAGGTCTTCAAGCTGACTTAGTACCTGGTAGGTATGGGTTTCTTTGCGCGAAGTTTCAATTAGATCGTTGGTGCTTTGGTAGGAGATCAGACCAATGGTGGTCAGAGTTGCCAAACTCAGGGCAAAACTTACTCCAATTTTGGTTCCAATCTTCAAACGGTTAAACATTATTCCAGGCAAATATTTAAACTATTTCTGTTTTTAACACTATTTCGATTATGTTCTAACTATCCAAACTAAATCTAAGTAAGTGGGCGTAAATAATTGTTGTTGGCAATAGGCAATAGGTATAAGGGTTTTAGCCTAGTTTATTTTTCTTTACATAGTTTGATTTTATTGTGCCAACCTACTTATGATATTTTGTTTATCTGGGATATGCCTAGTTTTTAGCACGCCCAAATTATTATCACTTGAATTCTATATATATTTACAAATTTAACGTTATAAACAAATTTTTTAAATTAATAATTTTTTCTAATATTTTTATATTTTAACAAGTCTGAAACTTTGAAATAGCATAACCTCTTTCAAAAGAAGCGATCGTTTGTTTGACAATTTAATCTTGCGGTGGATATTTAAACAGTTGTTCTTAGATTATAAATTTAACATCAGGCTTTACAAAAATATGGTGGTTTTTATGATTGCAGTAATTGACATAACAAGATCAAAATTCTGCAAAGGCCAAAAGGTAGAATTTATTGGTGGATTGGGAATCATAAGAGAATGTCATCTTAACTCTGGAAGCTGGTCGTATCTTGCTTGTAGAAATGGAAATGGGCTCAGAACCGAAAATGGGTAGGATTGGTTATGAGACGACTATTTTACTATTTGAAACAGATATTATTTTACTCTAAGGCTAACTTCTTGTTGTTGCTTAGATTTAATTTGACATCATCTTTTTATCCAATAATCCTTGGAGGAGAATAAGTAATTTTACAAGAATTTAATATTCCGTAGTGAAAGTTAAACCACTGCAAAATAGATAAAAATCTTGACTAATGCAATTAACCAGATGGGATAGAGTAAATTCAGTGCATTTCTTCTAAACGTTAAATATAGTACTTTTTGTGGATGAATAAAATACCATCACATTGTACACTACTATAAAGAACAACCTTAACTTTTAATTATTGTAAGCAATATTATGCTAGATATTAGGGTTTTAAAAAGCAATCTATACTTACGCGAAACATTTCATCTATAGAAAAAAATATACTTTCCCTATAAATTTCAGGTTATTGAATTTAACTAGAAGTTGGTAATACTCTGGCGATCGCTTCCAGCCAGATCGAGTTCAGATTGGCTATGTATACTAAAATCTTGGATATTGTTACTCTCTAAAATCACTCTTGCACCTGCTATGTAGATATCAGTGCCTTTTATTACTACTAGATAATGCCCCCCTGCGACCTGATGCTGATAATATCTGGCTAAATCCTTAGAAATTCCTAAAGTGGGGTAGATATCTTGGGAACTGCTGATATTCACGCCAACAATATCACTTGTATTGCTGGTAATTTTAGCAATTATTGATACTTGACTCATAGGAAAACCAGCAGTTCTCAGTTCATTAACTGCTCTTTCTACATTATGGTGCGTATAAAAAACACCAATAGCGTGCTTATACCGACTATTAGGGGTGGAGTATGGCTCATAAACACTCCAATGCTGAAGATTGCGGCGATTAAAAATCCTCTTAGCTAGACGAATTTCTATGTCTATGGCGGTTATCATCACCAAATGATAACCTTTACAGACCAGATCGCTGTAACCCTCTGCTTGCTCTTTAGGAATTCCTAAACTTACCAATACATCCGGTAAACAACCTGGTAAATTGCTAGCGATCGCTCTCGCTTGTGCGCCGGCTACCATGACTTGGCCTACACCAGGAAGTACCCAGAAGACTAGACCAGTTAATAAGTCATTTAAATCGCCTAAATCACTATCAGTAATGGCTATATCGGTGTCTTCTGAGGATGTATTGCTAGTGCGCTCTTTAACTTCAACACCAGCAATATCACTTTGTTCTTCTGCATTTCTTGCAATTACAGAAACTTTATGCATTGGGAAATTAGAAGCTTTTAGTTCCTGAAGTGCCAATTGTGCGTCGGAACATTTAGCGAAAACTACTATAGTTCTTCGCTCTTTTTCTGATGTCATTTTATCGGTTTATTGCAGTTAGAAGTGATTCCCAAGACTATTAGTTAATTGAAGGTAATTATACAGCTCGGCGAGTCAGTAAACCCCATAGGAAAATCAGTAGCATAGCACCCAGAACAGCAAATAAAATGCTTCCCAAAGATAAAGCTCCTACAGATGCTGCGGCAGCTGAACCACTCCCTAGTAAAACTTGACCCAAATAACCACCGACTACGGCTCCAAGTATTCCTAATATAATCGTGGAGAGAATACCACCACCTTGGGTTCCTGGATAAAATAACTTAGCTAACGCGCCTGCAATTAAACCCAAAACCAGCCAAGCAATAATGTTAGTCATTGAATTTTTCCTTTGTGAAAATGTGCTTTGTCGTTTCCTTTCGACTATTTCATATTAAAGTTTGCCTCTAAAATTACCGATCTATCTAGAGAACTAAAATCAAAAATCTTTAGATATCATTTGAATATTCACTGATTCCCAGGTAGGTACAATACCTTGCAGAAAGCCTTTCTGTATCTAGATAAATTGCTCCTAAAGGGTATAGTTTTGCGTAAGCCCTAGTAATATTTTTATTAGTGGTTCAAGACTCAGGAGTAACGACTAAAGAAAGAGCTAGTTGATAAAGTTGGCGACGGGGAAGGGAGGTAAATTTTGCTAGCTGACGGCTAGCTTGCGATCGCGATATTCCCTGACTAATTAAAAGTTTCAATTCGGCTTTCAATTCCTCTTCTGTCAGTTGGGGCTGACTGGCTGGAATTCCTGCCACTACTAATGTATATTCACCTTGGGGTTCTCGTTGGCTGTAGTGAGCGATCGCTTCGGCAATTGTCCCCCGCCAAAATTCCTCATACAATTTTGTTAACTCCCGCCCTAGCACAATTTGGCGATCGCTTCCCCAAACTTGTGCTAAGTCTTGTAAAGTATCTCGCAAGCGGTGAGGCGATTCGTAGAAAATCAATGTGCGAGATTCTGTTTGCAGAGATTCTAAATGTTCTTGTCTCTGTTGAGTTTTCGCCGGCAGAAAGCCTTCAAAGACAAAGCGATCTGTTGGTAATCCAGATGCACTCAAAGCGGTAATTGCTGCACTAGCGCCAGGAATGGGAACTACTGAAATCCCCGCCTCAATGCAGGCTTTTACCAGTTCATATCCAGGATCGGAAATTCCTGGCATTCCCGCATCACTCACAAGTGCGATCGCTTTATTGTTAATTAAATGCTCTAATAGTTCTGGGATGCGGCTAGTACGATTGTGTTCGTGATAACTCACTTGGGGTGTCTTAACTTGAAAATGCTGTAGAAGTTTCCCAGTATGACGCGTGTCTTCCGCAGCAATGATATCCACAGTCTGCAAAATTCGCACCGCCCGAAAGGTTATATCTTCCAGGTTGCCAATGGGTGTACCGACAACGTAAAGTGTTCCTGGTTTTGGATCGGTTTGCATGAGAGAAAGTTAGGAGTTTGTAGAGACGCGATTCATCGCGTCTGTGCAGGAGAGACAGGAGAGACGCGATGAATCGCGTCTGTACAAGAAAGAGTTAAAAATAATAATTTATGCAGCTATACGAACATATATGACAAATGGATCGTCCAAAATCGTTCGACTGAGCGTAGTCGAAGTCCAAAATCCAAAATCGGATCGTGGGTTATTTGTTGGTTTAGTAACTTTAGATTTGATTTACCTTGCTGAATCTGCTCCTAAAAATAATCAGAAGATTGTCGCTACTGACTATACTGTAGCGGCAGGTGGCCCAGCAACAAACGCGGCTGTGACTTTCAGTCATTTAGGTAATCAGGCTACAGTCTTAGGTGTAGTGGGTTCTCACCCAATGACACAGCTAATTCGAGGTGATTTGGCAAATTACAAAGTTGCGATCGCAGACCTTGAGCCTACCACTGATTTAGCACCGCCTGTCTCCTCAATCATTGTCACCCAAGCCACAGGTGAAAGAGCCGTGGTTTCCATCAATGCTGTCAAAACTCAAGCCAGTAGCGCATCTATCCCACCAGATATTTTGCAAAATGTCAACATAGTACTGATTGATGGGCATCAGATGGCTGTAAGTTATTTCATAGCCCAAGCAGCTAAAGCCAAAAATATTCCAGTAGTAATCGATGGTGGCAGTTGGAAGCCTGGATTTGAGCAAATTTTGCCGTTTGTAGATTATGCTATCTGTTCAGCTAATTTTTATCCGCCCAACTGTCAGACTGGAGAAGACGTTTTTGCCTATCTGGCCGGCTTTAACATTTCTTACATCGCCATTACCCACGGACAAAAACCAATTGAATACTTGAGTCGCACTGCATCTGGTATCGTAGATGTGCCGCAAATACACGCGGTTGATACATTAGGGGCTGGAGATATTTTCCACGGTGCTTTTTGTGATTACATTTTAAGGGAAAGTTTTACTGATGCGCTGGCACTGGCAGCTAAGATTGCTGCTGATTCTTGTAAATTTTTTGGCACTCGGCGCTGGATGGATTTAAAGTGCTGAGTAATCAGGTTAATAAAGGCAAATTTAATGAAAGACTTACAAGAAATATTAGCGATCGCTCGTGAGATAGCTTGGGGTGCAGCAGATATACTGCGATCGTATTACCACGGTACCGCAAAAGACCCTAACTTAGATGTGCAATATAAACAGAACGAGCCTGTTACCGTTGCCGATGTAGCTGTGAGTCAATATATCTTACAGAAGCTACAAGCAACTTTGGGTAACGAAGATTTTGCTTACATCAGCGAAGAAACCTATCAGTCACCAACTACAGGCACACACCCTTCCGCCCCTTGGGTATGGATAATTGACCCTTTGGATGGCACACGAGACTTTATTGAAAAAACTGGGGACTATGCAGTTCACATTGCTTTAGTTAAGGAAACACGCCCGATTTTAGCAGTGGTAGCAGTACCAGAAGCAGAAAAGTTATATTACGCTACCAAAGGTGGGGGGACATTTGTAGAAACCAGTGATGGCTCTGTTCCTTTACAAGTGTCGTCAGGTAAACCAATTGAGGATTTAACCTTAGTGGTTAGTCGCTCTCACCGCAACCAGCGCTTAGATTACTTGCTACAAAATTTACCCTGTCAAAATCAGAAATCTGTGGGTAGTGTAGGCTGCAAAATCGCCACTATTGTCGAGCAACAAGCAGATATCTACATTTCCCTTTCTGGTAAGTCTGCGCCCAAAGATTGGGATATGGCAGCACCAGAACTGATTTTAACAGAAGCTGGTGGTAAGTTTACCCACTTTGACGGCGCTCCGTTGCAGTATAACACTGGTGATATCAATCAATGGGGAGGTTTGCTGGCGAGTAATGGTGAATATCACGAAGCACTGTGCCAGCAAGCAGAAAAGATTTTAGCGCAGTTCGACCATAGCTAATGGGGCATTTGAGGATGAATATTTTTTAATTTGCTTTTAAAACAGCTAGTCATGTTATGATTGCACCCACTACCGATAATAATCTTTACCTCTAAGTCCACAGCTTAATTTTCAAAACACTAAATACCTGCGCGATCGCAGATTAAAAGTGTAACTTTTATAGTACAAGTAACAAAAGCCAGCCAATTGAGAAGTCTGCAAACCTGCATAAAGGGTTTGATTTGTGAATAAAATTCACTATTAGACGATATTCAAAGGCTGAAGGCTGTGCTAAACTCATGGATATAAAGATTATTTTCGGTTGAGTAACTAGTTTTGATTTCTAAAAACCGTCTCTCCGAATTTAACTCTCTACACTCCCTGAATTCGGAGACTTCTATGTCAATTTACGTCGGGAACCTGTCATATCAGGTTACAGAAGAGGACCTAAAGCAGGCTTTTGCAGAATACGGAACAGTAAGTCGTGTTCAACTACCCACAGATCGGGAAACAGGCCGGCCTCGTGGGTTCGCTTTTGTGGAAATGGAATCAGACACACAAGAACAAGCTGCCATTGATGCACTTGATGGTGCTGAGTGGATGGGACGTGACTTGAAAGTGAACAAAGCTAAACCTCGTGAGGATAGAAGCAGTTCTCCTCGTGGTAGCTGGGGTGGTGGTAATGCCCGCCGCAACAATAACAATCGCTACTAAAGTCGATTCCTAAAAGTTTCACATTTAGAGTCTCCAGCAGATAAAGCCAAAAGCTGCCCTCTGCTGGGGTATTTTTTGTATCTAACCTTAAACCATTCATCTATTGCAGCTTCATAAAAAAATGGTACTAGGGAAGAAAGTTTTTATCTACTTGAGTCTTTTGAATTGCGCGTTGCGCTTGGATGGAAACTTCTCTATCGGGATCATCCAACGCTTGTTGTAAGGGATTAATAGCATCAGGATGAGCTAAATTACCAAGTGCAATAACTGCTTCTTTGCGTACATCTGCATATTCATCTGTTAATGCTTGAATTAATCTCGGCATAACTTGAATATCTGGGATTTTTTGCAAAGCTTGTGCTGCTGATTTCCGCACTTGCCAATGTTCATCATTTAAAGCTGTTTCTAATGCTGAAATTGCTTGATGATTCTCATGAATAGCCAAAGATTTAGCTGCATTCCGACGAACTTGCCAGTCACTATCATTTGTGGGTGCTTGACAAAGTATTGTAATCACTTCTGCATCTTGTAAATGTTCTAAAGTTAAAGCCGCAGCACGACGCACACTTGCTTCTCCATCAAAAATTAGATTTAAAGCTTGGGGACATTTTTCTAGTTGATTGATATATCGCAGTGTGGTAACGGCTGCTTCTCTTAACTGAGGATTTTTTGATTCTAAAAATAAAACGTAGGGTAAACATTGAATATCATGTATCTTCCGCAAAAGCACTAAAATATTTAATTGCAGATTTACATCATTACTTTGCAGTTTATCTAGTAAAAGTAACAATTCATCTTGTGTTATTAACTCACTTAATGCTGATGCCGCTTCAGTACGAATATCTGTATCCGATGAAGTAAGGCATTCAATTAAAGCAGGTATTGCTACAGGATTAGCAATTTCCCAAAGGGCAGATATAGCTATTTTTTTAACAGTAATATGTTCATCTTTCAAAGCGATGATTAAAGCATTGATTGTTTCTTCATCGCCTAAGTGCTGCAAGGTTTTTACAGCTACTATACGATCATTTATCTCAGGCGATCGCAGCATTTCTAGCCAATACTGGAGGTTGTTATCTTTATTCATTGTTTAAAAGCACAGAAAGGGAATCTTTAACGTAATAAAAAGGGAATCTGTACAGTAATTGCATTCGTTGGACATTCTTTTTCACAAGGTAGACAAAACCAACACTCATCATATTTCATGTAAGCTTTGCCTGTTTCTGGATTTTTTGCCAATACATCCAAGGGACAAACCTCAATACAGGCTGTGCATTTTTCTAAACATTTTGATTCATCAACGATCACAGGAACATCTATTCTTTGATTAATTAAAGCCATAAAACTACTCCATACTTACTTTTGTAACTAAACCGTTAAGCGGTAAAATAGATGGGGTAAATTTGAGTGTATGATTTCAAGCTCGTATTTAAATCCTAACTTTTATATAACCCTTTGTGAAGCTTGATTCGTCGTTAGAATAAAGCAAACTATCTAATGCAACTAATGTTGAAATTGCAGACTTCAGCAAGCAGATGGTGAGTAGTAAATGTTTTGATGAATTGCATATTATTTTACTAAAGCAATTGTTTATGAAAAGTTAATGATTGCTTGATATTGGTATAGCCAATTTTCTCATAAAATGAGTGCGCTTCTTTGCGTTTAATATTAGAACGTAACAGAACATTATCACATCCAGCTAGAGAAGCCCACTGTTCAATTTGATGCATCAAAAAACGCCCAATTCCACTATGACGACAATCTTTATCTACAACTAATCCCAAAAGAATCGCTGGAGTCGGAATAACTATAGAGTCACAAATATGAGCGTGCGCCCAACCAATTACATATTCATCTTCTAAAGTGGCAACATACACAATATGAGCATCGTTATTTTTAATTTTAGTAAGGCGCTGCTCTATTTGTTGATTTGTCACAAAATATTCTAGTTGTTCGCAAAGACTAGCAATTATCTCTACATCTTTAATCTCAGCTTGTCTAATTTTAAATTGCCCAACTACAGTTAATTCATTGATCATGAGCTTTAGTTTTAATTAGTTATTAAGTGTTGTGTGAATAAAACGATAGCCTATATCAATCTCTGTCAAATTGTGAATATCACCATATTGTTTTCTCCATTTTTCACTACTTAAATCTGCTGTAAGTAACTTCACTCCTTGGTCTACTAAATCTTGATTAGCTAATGCCAAAGATGATATTCCCGCACGTACTTCTGCTTGAAGATATAACTCTGGCCGTCTCCAGCCTGCTGCTGCGAATAAATCAGATAAATCGTATGGTAATAAAAGGGGTATGGCTTCAACACGCCTTTTAGTATTAATCTGAATTAAGTTTATCTGTTCGTTAAGTGGTAAAAATTGTAAGGCATCTTCCCACAAAAAGGGAAAATAGTCATAAAGCCATATCTTCTGAGCTAATCTAATATCAAAAGTTAACAAAATTATTGCCCCATTCTTAATTATTCTGTGCATTTCTTGAAATGCTTTTGGGAGATGGGAAAAGTGATGAATTGCCAGGATGCTTACAACAGTATCAACAGAGTTATCAAGTAGAGGTAAATTTTCTGCATAGCCAGTAAACCATTTAACTTGCGGATGTTCTACTGCTTGTTTTTGCATTACCAAAGAAGGTTCGATAGCATTAACAAGAAATCCTTTGTTAGCTAGCGCTAGGCTGTAACCACCGGTACCAGCCCCAATATCAGCAATAATGCTATTTTTGGGTAAATTGAGTAAATCAATTATTTTATTGACAATGCGGATATCAGGAACGCGAGTTTTTGAGTAGTGTAGACCGATTGAATTATAAATAGACATATTTATGATAATATCTTTCAAAACAAGTTAAAACTAACCATTTAAAATTGAACTTTAAATGAACAAATTAAACATCTGTTATTTAACCAATTCTAGCAATTTTAAGAGTTCACTTATCATAAACTTTGGTTGTGCTTCTTGTGGTAAAACTTGGTTTTTTCGGTTGTAATAGCAAAAATCAATATTAACTTGCATTGCTCCCGCATAGTCATGAGTGAGAGAATCTCCTACGTAAAGTACTTGTGCTGGTGTTAAATCTAATCTAGATAACGCATGATGAAATATTTCAGGAGATGGTTTAGCAAAACCAATTGCTTCCGAAACTACAACTTCCTCAAAAAAATGCTCAATTCCCGCAGCTTGCATTCTCGGTAGTTGTGCTGATACAAAACCGTTGGTGATAACAGCTAAACGATAACTGTGTGCGAGAACAGTTAGCACTTCCTTTACATCAGGTTCCATGACACCCAAATGATTAAAAATCTGCCAACAACTTTTACCAAGATTGCTGATTTGATCTGTTTTTATATTCAATTCAGCAAGCGTACTTTGATAAGACATCTCGATTAACTCAGTAGGAGAAAATTTTTCTCGCTGTATCCAATACTTGGAACTATAAGTTTCAAACACTTGAATAAAAGTAGTCTCACTTACTCCATTTAAATCTAAAGAGACTGCACAATCTTCAAGCGCTCCCAGAATAGCTCGGCGTTCACATAGCTCAAAATTTAATAGTGTATTATCGAGATCGAAAATTATGGCTTTATAATTCATTCAATTCTTTAATTCACGAAAATGCTTTATTCTATAGTTGAAATTCTTCTGATTATTTTTAGTATTCCTCTGAAATCTTTACTATAAAGTTTATAATTTTTATCATTAGGCTTCCTTACTAAAATTGCTTGTATATCTGCCCGTAATGCTCCAGCGATATCAGCATTGTAGCTATCACCTATCATTACACATTCTGTTTTTTCAATTTTTAAATCATTGATGATATAAGCATAGAAATTGAGACTGGGTTTTTCATATCCAATTTTTCCAGACGTATATATTTCATCAAAGTATTCTGTAATATTTAATTGGTCTATGATTTCGTGTAACTCAGGTATATGATTTGATAAAATTATATTTTTATAATTATTCTTGATTGTATATTGTAAAGTAGGAATTACATCATCATATAAATGCCATTTTTCAATATTCTTATATTCATTTTGGACTTGGAAAGCATATTTTATTGCCTAATTTTTATTTATACCTACTCTCTCATATATTTCTGCAAAGTATTCATTCATGTATTCCCACCATGTTTTTTTATTAAACAATAAACTATGGGGAGTTTCAGGCGAGTGCCAAGGAAAGATATTCTTCAAGAATGGTCGAATATCTTCTAAATCTATATTGTAGATTCCATTCAATATTAAAATTGAATGTAATGTTTCACTCCACATTCCTTGACGATAACCTAGTGTATTATCAAAATCCCAAAATAAATATTTCATTTTTATTTCGTTGCTATATCATAAACTTCATGATATATATCCACACCCACAATATAAGTATCAACAGGACGCTTAAACAATATCATTTGTCCTAATTCATCTTTCTTTAAATTGACATGACAAAACCACTCTTCATTATTTTTCTCTGGATAATCTAAGCGGTAATGATAAAGACCCCAACGAGTCTCTTGACGATATAATGATGCTCTGGCTGCCATTTCTGCACAGTCACGAATAAAGTGAACTTCTAGACTACGCATCAATTCATGAGGGTCACGGGCGCCCATTACATCTAATGTTTGTTGATATTGGACAAAATGTTTCAAACCAATCTCAATTTTATTGCCTGATTTTGGTGGTTGCAGATAATCATTAACTAAGCGTCTTAATTTGTATTCTACCTGGGTGTGAGGTACACCATTTGGGCGAGTTAAAGGTGCATAAATTCTGGCTTTTTCAGCTTCTAAAAAGTCTGTATCTGGTTCGATAAAATCTAAATCTTGGATATATTCAATGGCATCAGTTCCGGCTATGCGACCGAAAACAAATGCCCCAATCATGTAATTATGGGGAACGCTGGCCATGTCTCCGGCTGCATATAAACCAGGGACGGTTGTTTGAGCATTTTCATTTACCCACACACCAGAGGCACTATGACCGCTACATAAGCCAATTTCGGAAATGTGCATCTCTACGCCGTGAGTGCGGTAATCTTCATTTCTGCCTTGATGAAAGCGTTCTCTACTCGGTCGTTCATTTGCCCAAAGTATTGATTCAATTTCAGCAATGGTATCTTCATCAAGGTGGGTCATTTTCAGTTGGACTGGCCCTTTACCAGAGTTTAATTCTTTCCAGATTTCCAACATCATTTGACCACTCCAATAGTCACAACTAATGAAGCGATTTCCTTCGGCGTTGGCAGTATGAGCGCCAAAAGGCCCAGCGACATAAGCACAAGCAGGGCCGTTATAATCTTTAATTAGAGGATTAACTTGAAAGCATTCAATATTGCTGAGTTCTGCTCCTGCATGATAAGCCATTGAATAGCCATCTCCGGCATTGGTAGGATTTTCGTAAGTGCCGTAGAGATAGCCAGAAGCTGGTAATCCTAATCTGCCGCAAGCACCTGTACACAAGATGACTGCTTTGGCTTGAATGACAATATAATCGCCGTTCCTGACATCAAATCCTACTGCACCAACAGCACCACCTTCTTTAACTAACACCCTTGTTGACATGACACGATTTGTCACTTTGACTTTGTGGCGTTTGACTTGGCGGGTGAGAATGGTTTTGAGGTCTTTACCTTCTGGCATGGGTAAGACATATTTACCCACACGATGCACTTGTTTTAAATCATAGTTGCCTTGGACATCTTTTTGAAATTTCACCCCCCAACTTTCTAATTCTTGGATGACTTCATAACCTAATTTGCCTGTTTGATATACAGCTTTTTGGTTGAGAATACCGTCGTTAGCTAAGGTGATTTCGCGCACGTATTGTTCTGGGGTAGAATGACCAGGAATGACTGCGGTGTTTACCCCATCCATACCCATTGCGATCGCACCACTCCGTCGGATGTTAGCCTTTTCTAAAATCAGCACCTCTGCATCGGGATTTGCTTGTTTAGCTTTGATACCTGCCATTGTTCCGGCTGTACCGCCACCAATGACAAGTACATCAGTTTTTATCCGTTGGGTGTTGATGTCCATAAGCTTTTAGAAGTGGGGAGGAACTTTAAGGATTTATTACCGTTCCAAACGATATCTTTGACCTTCAGAACTATAAGCACATTCAATACTACGTTAAAACGAGCAACTTACCGTATTTTTTGATAAAATATTTACATAGAACCAGAAAAAGTAGCATTTAACGCCCCAGCAATTTGCACAAATACTTGACTAGCTTTGGAGTTAGGGTCAACGAGCATTAGGGGTTCTCCGACATCGCCGCCATTACAGATGAGGGGATCAATGGGAATCTGCCCTAAAAGAGGTGCTTTGAGTTCTTCTACTAACTTTTGACCGCCACCACTACCGAAAATCGAAATTTTTTCGCCACCATTCCCTATGAAATAGCTCATATTTTCGATAATCTCGATAACAGGAACCCCAACTTGGCGAAACATATAAACGCTGCGGCGGACATCCGAAATTGCCACATTTTGGGGAGTTGTTACCAATATTACCCCGCAAATCGGGCTTTCTTGCACGATAGTAATTTGAGCATCACCAGTACCAGGAGGAAGGTCAATTAATAAATAATCCAGTTCTCCCCACTCCACTTCATGGATAAACTGGGTGATGATTTTATGTAAAACTGGGCCGCGCCAAGCTAAAGGATGGTCTGCTTCAGCCAACAGTCCCACAGACATAACTTTAATACCGTGGGCTTCTAATGGCACAAACCTTTGCCCTTTGGGAGTATCAATAACTTTCACTTCAGATTTACCCAGTCCCAGCATTTGGGGAACATTGGGACCGTAAACATCAGCATCCAACAGACCGACTTTTGCCCCAGCCAATTGTAAAGCTGCTGCTAAATTAACCGCAGTGGTAGACTTCCCCACACCCCCCTTACCACTGGAAACTGCTAGAGTTGTTCTTACTCCTGGAATGGTGCAGAGTTGAATGTAAGTTTTTTTACTCCAAGTTAGGGATGATAATACAGTTTGAATCTCGGTTTCTAATTGATGTTGATGGGAACCAATATACAAACGCAAATATATATAATCATCAACTATCCGCAGATTTCGCACCATCCCCAGACTAATAATGTCATTTTTTAGGGTGCGATCGCTAATCTGCTTGAGAAGTTGCACAACTTCTTGTTTCCGGGCGATGGTGAGGGAGTCGCCAGAAGAAGCTTGTACTTCTTCATCTGAACGCTGGAAGGGTAATTGATGGCTTGACATGAAGAACTCCGCAAAGATAATCTATCAAATCTGGCGTGCAAATTAAATATTCGACAGCTTGGGTGCTAGTTTTGTGATGCACATAAATCTTGGACAAGTCTGATTGGGAATATTCCCCCCTATAGGATTGAGTGCCCCGACAATGAACGCGCTACGAAGAGAACTAAGCTATGGACAAGTATTAAATTATGAGGTATTTTGACTCTAAATTTTGAGAAGAAATCTTTGCTGAAATACTTGTTTTTTAGTAAAGACTATGGAATACTCCTGATATAATACGGTAAACCGATCGACAATTAGCATTTTAAGCGATGGTAAGCTTGCTAGTCAAACAATTGGCGTTGCTGAATTCAGGTATGAAAATGATTTTGCGTGGTTCCAAAACCTTATATAGAGACGTTTCATTGCAACGTTTCTACACCAAGATTTATATATCAAATCAGCAGCACCAAATAATTTAACTATTATGAGTGAGTTTATAACTTTATTTTTCAACAGAGATTTTTCCGTATTCTGGGTTTAACAGTTTCATCGGCGTAAAATGCGAAAAAAACATTGCTTTTTAACGCTACTGCTGATTCAGCTAGTTGCACTCATATCACTATTGAGCAATTTATCCGCATTAGCAGTTACCGTTAATCTCTGTCCTCCAGAGATGGTACTCATTCCTGGAGGTATTTTCAATATGGGAGCGGATAATTCGGGTTTTGTGGAAGAGCGAACAGCGAAAAATGTTACAGTTACCTCCTTCTGCATTGATAAATACGAGGTGACAAACGCTCAATTTGCTGAGTTTGTCAAAGCAACAAAGTATGTAACAGTTGCACAATGCCCTTTGCCAAAAGAGCAGTTTCCCGACTTACCAGATGAGCAGAGATTACCAGGTTCTCTAGTGTTTCATCAGCCAAAACAAGGTGTTAAGCAAGTCCAATTTCTCAGTTGGTGGCATTGGACACCTGGCGCTAACTGGCAGCATCCCTTTGGTAGCGACAGCACTGTTGTAGGTAAAGAAAACTACCCAGTTGTGCATATTGCTTACGAGGATGCCCTCGCTTACGGAATATGGGCAGGAAAATCCTTACCAACAGAAGCACAGTGGGAATATGCGGCTCGTGGTGGCTTAGATGGCGCAACTTATACCTGGGGTAATCAATATTCGGAGACAAAAGCCAACACCTGGCAGGGGATTTTCCCTTTTTTCAATACCAAAGCTGATGGTTATATAGGAACGGCAAAAGTAGGCTCTTTTTCGGCCAATGGTTATGGACTTTACGATATGACCGGTAATGTTTGGGAATGGACTTCCGACTGGTTCAGTTTAGGACATGAGAACAAAGCTCACAGTGTCAACCCCACAGGAGCCAGTAAAAGTTTTGACCCTAAAAAACCCACAGAGATTGCTCTTCATGTAATCAAAGGCGGCTCTTATCTATGTGCGCCGAACTATTGCAGCCGCTACCGTCCAGCCGCACGAGAATCTCAAGCTCCCGATACAGGAACTAGCCATATCGGGTTTCGCTTGGTGAAGAACCTGGTTTAAAGCATATTTTCATTAGATTGCACTCTTAGGTCGTCTGAGGTGCTTCTGCGTCTCTGCGTGAGAAAAAAATAGCTATGAAAGGTATTGTATGTTGAGTTTAATTTTCCGGGCAATCGCTCTATCTCTGGTCATCACCTTATTGATAGTTAGTAACCCTGCCCTAGCAGCTACATCAAAGGTTCTCCCTATTCGTCCACCGTCTTTTGAAGGTGAAATTGGCACAACTTACAAAGAGTCAACATCCGATTTTCCTACTCCAATCACCGCTCCTAAAAATGCTCCTAATGTCTTATTAGTGCTACTGGATGATGTGGGCTTTGGGCAGGCAAGTACTTTTGGTGGTTCTATAGAAACCCCCAATCTGACTCGTTTAGCGGAAAAAGGATTACGCTACAACCAATTCCACACTACAGCCCTTTGCTCACCTACCAGGGCAGCTTTGTTAACTGGGCGCAATCATCATTCTGTGGGTACAGGTGTAGTAGCAGAGTTAGCAACTGGTTATCCAGGTTACACAACCATTTTACCCAAGAGTGCGGCCACTGTGGCGGAAGTGCTGCGTCAAAATGGTTATAATACTGCGGCTTTTGGCAAATGGCACAATACACCAGATTATGAAACCAGTGCAGTGGGGCCTTTTGATCGCTGGCCGACAGGTTTAGGATTTGAGTATTTTTACGGTTTTATGGGTGGTGATACTAACCAATGGAGTCCGGCTTTGGTAGAAAATACCAAGCGGGTTGCACCACCAATCAATAATCCTGATTACCATTTAACTCCAGATTTAGTAGACCATGCGATCGCCTGGATTCGTTCTCAACAATCCATTGCTCCTGAAAAACCTTTCTTCACCTATCTGGCTATCGGTGCTACCCATGCACCCCACCACGCCCCCAAAGCCTGGATTGACAAGTATCAAGGCAAATTTGATCGAGGCTGGGATAAATTGCGGGAAGAAACCTTTGTCCGTCAGAAACAACTGGGTGTAATTCCTGCCAATGCCCAGCTTACTCCTCGTGCCAAAGAATTCCCAGCTTGGGATTCTCTATCTCAAGATGAACAAAGAATTTATGCCCATGAAATGGAGGTCTTTGCAGGATTTTTAGCACATACAGACTATGAAATCGGACGATTGATTGATGGTATAGACAAACTTGGGGAATTAGATAACACCTTAGTAATCTATATCGTTGGTGATAACGGCGCTAGTGCCGAAGGTGGTTTAACTGGTAGCGTCAATGAGCTGAAAATCTTTAACAGAATACCGGAAAGCCAAGAACAACTTTTAGCTTCCTTGAATGACTTAGGTAGTCCCAAAACCTTTAATCATTATCATGCAGGCTGGGCTTGGGCAGGAACTACACCCTTTCAATGGACAAAACAAATTGCCTCTCACTTTGGTGGTACTCGTAATCCCTTAGTTGTTGCTTGGGGCAACCAAATTAAAGATCGTGGTGGACTCCGCAGCCAATTCCATCATGTTATTGATATTACACCTACAATTCTCGAAGCGACAGGAATTACTGTACCTACTGAAGTTAACGGGGTGAAACAACAGAAAATTGAAGGTACTAGCCTAGTTTACACATTTGACGATCCTGATGCTTCTTCCCAACGCAAAACCCAGTATTTTGAGATGTTTGGAAACCGAGCTATTTATAATAACGGATGGGTAGCTGCGGCTCGTCACCCGCGCTTGCCTTGGCAGGGGACAATCAATGCTGATTTCGAGCAAGATCCTTGGGAACTATACAACATTGAGGAAGATTTCAGCGAGGCAAATAACCTCGCAGACAAAAATCCAGAGAAACTGGAAAAACTGCAAAAGTTGTTTTTATCAGAAGCTCGTAAACACAAAGTTTTACCATTAGACGATCGCGTTTCTGAACGGTTTGATGTCAAAATTCGCCCCTTTCTAGACGCAGGACGCACCACATTTATTTACTATCCTGGTGCAGTACCGATTCCCGAAGGTAGCGCCCCAAACCTCAAAAACAGATCGTTCACTATCAAAGCTGATGTAGAGATTCCAGAAAATGGTGCTGAGGGTGTCTTGTTAACCCAAGGTGGACGCTTTGCTGGTTGGGGCTTTTTTATTGAAGATGGTAAACCAACCTATACCTACAATTTTGCAAATGCAGAGCGATACATTATTCAATCTCCTGAAAAGTTACCCCCAGGGAAAGCAACAATAGGATTTGATTTTGATTATGACGGTGGTGTTGGTGCAGGAGGAACTGGGAAATTGTTCATCAACGATCAACAGGTAGCTCAAGGTCGAATTGAAAAAACTATACCTTATCGTGTGGCATTAGATGAAACCTTTGATGTTGGTCGAGATACAGGTACACCTGTAGTTGATACCTATCAAGTACCGTTTGCTTTTACAGGTAATTTACAGAAAGTTACCCTGAACTTGAAATAAGTTTAGGGGTATAGACGTTCCTGGTAACGTCTATACAATACTTCTCGGTTAAGGGGAAAAGGGGAAAGGAAAAAGGGAAAGAAAAAACCTTTAACCCTTACCCAATTCTGAGTTAAAAATGTAAAAAACGAGAACTTTTGCCTCTACATCTACTCTTACAAGATCCATAAAAACGATTGCGCGAAAGCAAAAATTTATGAATGAAATTATCCCCATACTTGACAAACTCGCATTCTTGTTGTTTGTTGTTGCAACTATGTTTGGTACAGGGTTAAAGTTAACTTTACAGCAGATTTGGGGACCACTCCGCAATATCCGTTTAGTTATTTCATCACTGGTGGCAAATTTTTTAATTGTACCCCTTTTTATCTATTTGTTATTGCAAGTAGTACCTGTAACCGAACCTGTAAAAGCTGGTTTTATCATTATGGCGTTAGCATCAGGTCCTCCAGCTTTACCTAAACTGGCTCAAATAGTTAAGGGTAATTTAGCTTTTTCTACAGGGTTAATGATGTTGCTAATGTTTGGCACAGTATTTTATCTGCCGATTGCACTACCGTTAGTTTTGCAAGGTGTACAAGTCAATTCTTGGGATATTGCCAAACCTTTAATATTGTTGATGTTAACCCCGTTAGTAATTGGGTTAATTATTAAAGCAAAATCTGAAGACATAGCCCTCAATTTTCAAGCAATTACGTTCAAAATATCTAACTTTGGATTACTTTTAGGTTTAGTAGTAAGACTAGTAGTCCACTTTAACGAGATTATCATTTTATTAAAAACAGGTGTAATCTTTGTTTGTGCTATTTTTATTATCTTCTCTTTTACTGTGGGTTATTTATTGGGTGGGCCTGGTATTGATACTCAAAGAGTTTTAGGGGTAGGAACGGCTCAACGTAATTTTGCTGCTTTATTAATAGGTACGAGCAATTTTGACGATCCTAATGTGGTGAGTACCATTATGGTGACAAGTTTATTAATGATGGTTTCAGTTCTGATTTTGGGGAAAAATTTAACAGAAGTAGACCAAGGACAGGGTGCAAAAGTAGAGTCGGTAGAAATTTCGTGATTAACCCTCCATTGCTCCCACCACCAACTTGAGTACAGTGTTGCTCTAAGCTTTGCTATTGGCGCAACCTTTCCAAGAGTTGGGCCAATACGGTTCGGTTAAAGGGGAAAGGGAAAAGGTTTTGAATATATCCTTTCCCCTTTACCCCTTACCCTTTACCCAGACAACAAGGAAAGTGAAAAATGCTTATCCGAACCGTATTGAGAGTTGGGTCGAAAGGGCGAATTCTTATTGTTTTCTATCCCCCTTGCTTCTTTTCAAGGATCACCTTGCTCTAGATATACATAGCAAAGTAATCATTGTAGATTTCCGTATTAGTCATGACTGTGATTTCTATTTGTTTCTTTTCTTCATCTGTAGCCAGACTCATGGCCGGGTTTAAGCTATCTTGGGGGATAAAATCACCACAGTATTCATTAGCCGGTACTGTTGCATTCATCTTTTGGGGATAACTCAATTTGAGATTATTCATGATTGTAATGAATTGACTACGGCTGCGTTCGCGCAGCGCTCCGTAGGAATCGCTAAATCTAGGATTAAAACGCTTTTCTTCGCCAATGGTGGAAACTGTGCGTCCTTTGTAATCATGGGCGGGATATACCAAGGTATCATCTGGCAAGGTGAATAAGCTTTGTGTCACCACATCGTATAGGGTTCCAGGATCGCCACCTTGAAAATCTGTGCGTCCACAACCACGAATAAATAAGGCATCACCAGTTAATAAGTGGGTTTTGTTCACCAAATATGCTATGTGACTAGCACTGTGACCTGGTGTGAAAATTGCTTCGATCGCTACCGATCCCACATCGATGATTTCGCCACCGACAAGCGAGCGATCGGCTTTCGTGACAGCAGGATTCTGGGGAACGATCACCTGACAGCCTGTTTGTTGCCTAAGTTTGCCTGCTCCTGTGATGTGATCGGCATGAAGATGAGTTTCTAGACAATAGCGTAGCTTTAATCCTAGTTCATCTAATGATTGCAAATCGCGGTCAACTTGCTCTAATACAGGGTCAACTAGAACAGCATCTCCTGTCTGTCGATCGGCAATCAGGTAAGTATAACTACTAGTTTCAGGATCAAATAATTGCCGAAATAGTAAGCTTGACTGGGGTATCTGTGAGCCACCATCGCCTGTTTCCTTATTTAACAGCATTGTGGGAATCGGACGCACACGTACTGGCAGCGACTGCAATAACGCTTGGGATAATTCCTGCGCCTGTACCCGTAATTCTGGAACAGCAATAGTTTCCCACAAGTCGCCTTTGCGAGGAGTTCCCAAGGTATACAGCAGTGTCGAAACATTGCTGTCTGCCGTATATAAAGCACCGTGAGCATCTGCATCTAATCCTAAGCCGATAGCATTGGGGCGAATTAATCCTTGCGATCGCAAATCAGCAATTAGGGGGTGAGGCGATCGGCGATAATCTGCTGCTACCCCGGTACAATTCACTACTCGATGGACGTGTAAGACAGTATTAGCATGGGTTTTGCGCTGGCATACAGTCACTGCCACACCATCCGGCAAAGCTTGATATTCCCGAATCCGTCCGGCGGAAATGTTAAGTTGACCAGAATCCAACATTTCAGTGACAACATCTGCCACTTTGGGGGCAATGCGGTGACGATGCACGTCCCAATAAGGTGTTAGATGACGCAAAAAGCGCTGCTGTTCTTCGGTCGGTAGTTTTTGCCAAATTTTCTGAGTTATGGGACGCAGAGAATCAATTACCGATCGCCAGTCATAGCCTTGGGCAGCTGCAACTTCCACCTCGGCACGTAGCCGATGCAACCACCCGCGCACACTTTTTGGTGAAGTCTCTGGGGTCAAAAAGCTAGGATAAGGTTTAGCTGCTTGATGTTTTTGGGGAAATAACCCTCGTCGAGATATAGCATAAATTTTGCCCCGATGTTGGCGATCGTGCAGAGATAAAACCATATCCACCATCGTTAGTCCTGTACCAATTAGCAGCACGGGCGCATCCAGATCGAGGTCTGCTAGGGCATCGGCTGACCAGGCATTCCGCAGATAACTTTCATTATTGCTGTCTGCGTTTTTGATTGCCGGGGGTGCAGAAGGCGAGTTTCCCAACGCCAACACAACTTTATCTGCGGCAAAACAGAGACCACTACGCAGAGAGACGATCGCGCCTTTTCCTTCAGGCTGTACCCCCACGACCTCATCGGTCAAACGTTCTAGTCGTACATCACTAGGTGCTGTGGCTTCTGCTTCTGCTAAAATCGACTGAATGTATAAACCATAGACCTTGCGGGGAATGAAGCTACTAGCATTGACTTCTTCAGGAAAAAATGACGCTAATTCGTTGCGATTGTACTGAAGCCAACGCAGCAGATGTCCGGGATCGCGAGCAAATGCACTCATGTTTCCGGCCGATACATTCAGCAAATGACAGTTGGTATTGGTGCTGTAGGCAATTCCCTTCCCCATTTGATGACTGCGCTCAATCAGCTTAATGGTGAGAGGTTGGCTGGCAGTTTTCAATAAGTGGGTAGCAACTAGAGAACCGCTAAAGCCTCCACCAACAATAGCGATCGTGGTTGGAGTCTGGGCAGTCAAAAAACTAGGGTTCATGGCGATTTTAGTTAGAATCGATAATCCCGCCGATTGAATAAAGTCTATTTCCTGAGATTAAACATATTTCCAACTCAGATGAAATAATTAGACTTTACTTAACTTTACTTAGTATGATTTTCTATAGTAGCTTGCTTTCAGGTATTTAACGCCTGGTTGACTGACAAAAGTCTGAGGTCAAGAAATTGAAGCAGAGAAAAAAGGAGGCGCAGACTTCCAGAACAAATAATTTCGTCGGACTCTAACTGTTAGCTAAACACAGATAGAGGAATACAAGCGACCTCCCCCTGTTTAACGTATTGTAGATATCGTTAGCCTGCCATCTTTGACTCCGGATAATCAATAAAATGTTAAGACTTTATCATTTATTACTAGGTTCTATTTTGCTGGTGTCAATACCAGTGGGAGCAAAATTTGTTCTTCCCCAATTTTCTCCACCTAAAGAGGTAAAGTCCTCTGCTGTTGTAAAACTTCCCAACTCTAATGAGGGTAATATCTGGCAGAAAATCCTGGGAAATACTGCTGCTCCAACTAACTGGCAAGTTGCCGCTTGTGAGGGAAATGCACCCCTTTTGTGTGTCTCTTCCAAAGGCAAACGTTTGGGTACAGTTGAGATTAACATTTACCAACTAACAAACAATGAGGATTTCCGAAAAAAACTCTTAGCAGCCGGTATTACAAGTGGTTCCCAAGTGGACTACCAAAGTTCCCAATACCAAACCCAGGTATTACCAGTACTCAAGGCTTGGGTTGCAGACCACTACGCTGCATTTGCGAAAGACCGTCAGAGTGAATATGGAAAAGAGATTACTTTCTCAGCCTACCCACCCCAACCAGTACCGATTGGTAAGCTTCAGGGAATCCGCTATGGGTTTGCCGGACTCAAGGAACAAGGTGGAGTAAAAGAGCAACATATCGGTCATGTTGCCTTTGATGGCAGTAAACTTTACGTAATTACCACTGCATTCGATCCAGGTACGCAGACAGGTAAGTTTGAGCAACTGGAAAATTTAGCTATTTTTCAACCTTACTTATATGCGATCGCATCCGATCTGCGTTTACCCTAATGGTCATGGGGTATGGGGCAGGGGGAAGGCGGAAGGGGGCATGAACAAGAGACAAGGAAGAGGGGGGAGACTTGTTCAATAATTCTCCCTTTTCCCCTTGTCCCCCTGCCTCCCTGCTCCCCTGCCCATTCTCCAGTCCCCATCAATCTAAATCTCAGCCACCGCCCGTTCAATCAAGCGACGTGCTAAAGTTTGCGTGCCAGTGTGTTCATAATAATTAGTAGATACATCCAAGAATGCAGCCAGGTAGTCTAACTTATCATCTGCAATATCGACAAAACTATGTAAGTTGCTAACTACCTTGTGTGGCGTTAAATTATTCGCACTGACAATACCATTCATCCAACCTTTAACTGAGTCAAAGCTTTCGCCGATAAAGTTGAGTTTACTACCAGCATTATTTCCTGGAATCACATCTTTGATATTTTGGAAAGTCGAGTTCTGTTCTAACTCATTGGGGCTTGTTTGATTAATCCCAGATATGGCTTTGCTGATAAAGTCTGGGCCTAGAGGTATTAAACCATCAACACAAACTAATGCCACCATCCGAATGAGTGACTCACCACTATACTCACCTAAAGAAGCGACAAAATCGCCAATGCTGTCTCCAGGAATGCCATTAATTTGACAGAAAGCTACCAACTCAGCCACTAACTTTAATGTCAGATCGATGGTTTGGGCTTTGTCTGGTTTGGGAGTGACAGAGTTTAAAAAACCCAATAAAGGAATTTTCTCGCCAACTTTGTTTGCTAAAGCGGCTGCACCAAGGGCTTTATCTGTACCATCAACGGTTTGATATAACCACAAAGCTGTTTGGTATCCTTGGGATTTGTCATTGAATAGATAAATCGCTCTTTCACCAATTTGTTGAATTAAATCTTCGTCATCTTCGCCAGTGACGGTTTTAATGGTGTTGACAAAGCCGACGGTATTTTGCCACTCTCCAGGAGCAACAAAATCGAGGGACTTCAACATAGAAATAGTTAAGCCGCCGGTTGGCAATTGATCGACTAAATCAACAATCGATTTGCTCACAAAAATCTCCTTACTTAGGTTTTGTTATCTTTCATGTCGGCAATCCGGCTTATTTCAGGTTAGCCAGACCATTAAGATTAAACTTTTCTAGCCAATCTGCGCGATCGCTAGCTGTAAATGACGAATCGCGGGAAAGTGCTTTTACTTGGTACTTACCTACCAAAATTGCAGTTTGCGTCTTACCAACTTCTACTGCCGGATAACCACCAATTTTCTTGGTGCTCTTTGAGAACTTTGCTGCTGTACTAGGTGTACTGGTAGTATCAGAAATAGACAGCAATGCTACATCTTTACCACCTTTTTTCAACTTCGCCTCTGCAAAGCCTTTTTTCTCTTGGGTAAAGACACGTTGGTAGCCATCACCTGCACTAGGGAAAAGTTTATTAAACTCACTACCCTGAGTTGCGTTCTTAGCCACGGCTTGACCGCGTTTTTGTTGAGTGCTTTCTTTTTGCGCCTGGTCAAAACGTCCAGGTGTTTTTGGGCTACAGGCTGTTGTCAGTAGTACCACTGACAGCAATAAAGCAGCTACCACCCTACGCCCACGATGTAAAATCATTCTTGGCTTCTCCCTATACTTGAACTTTGAGGCAATTATCTGCGCTGCTAGCAATTATTACTCGTAAAATTTACTTTTTGATAATTATTGCTTAAGTGCTTAACATACCAATAAACTCAACGCAAAAATGCCCCCCTTTCAGGCTACTAGTTTGCCAAGTGAACTTGGCGGGGTAAAGGGAAAGGGGGAAAGGGTTTAAATCCCTTACCCTTTCCCCAGCCCTCACCCAGCATTTCTGGGTTGGCAGACTACTACGGTGTACATACATCTCTATACGAGATACACAACAACGTTAGATCCTCCTAAATCCCTCTTTTTAAGGAAGACTTTGACTCCTATTCCCCGCTTTTTAAAGGGAGTTAGGGGGGATCTAAAAGCTGTGGAACAATTTTAAAAGACTTGTGGATACACCGTATCTTTTTGGAAGAGACTAGTGCCAAGCGGATTTCCCCCATGAGCAAGTGGCGTGGATTTGGCGTGGATTTAGGAGGATCTAAATGCAGTGGGATAACTCTTTTAGAGTTGTGTATAGACTTTAGCCCTTTTAGGAGAGTGTTTTTGATTTATAGATAAGCATTCAGGTTTGATCAACCAGGGGGCCAGTCTAATTGCCGTCCTCCCAAAATATGCAAATGTAAGTGATAGACTGTCTGACCACCATCATCACCAGTATTGATGACAACTCGATAACCGTTTTTCAGTCCTGCTTCTTCTGCAACACGTTTGGCCGTTAATAAAAGATGACCTAACAAAGCATGATCCTGAGATTCAGCATCAGCTAGGGTGGGAATGGGTTTTTTAGGAATGACGAGAATGTGAACAGGCGCTTGGGGGTGGATGTCTTTGAAGGCCAGGGCTAAATTATCCTCATAAACAATATCAACGGGGATTTCCCGACGAATGATTTTGCTGAAAATCGTTTCTGTAGTTTCACTCATACCATCTACCTAATCATCTGCTAGAGATTTTAAAGGTTTACTGTAGTTTCTAGATCATCTACACAACAAAATACTCTTTTCTGCGATCGAGTCTTCCATACATAAAATTAGTGTGAATATTAAGGGTGCGATCGCTCTTAGCAAAGCATTAAATACATAGACGCTGCATCGGCTTTTCACCAGACATCGCCTCTAAAATAGTCATGAATATCGCAATTTTGGCAGAGATAACCCCTACGCTGGAGCGATCGCTTAAACTGGTAGTCGAAGTGGATAGCACCAATTGGCGATTCTTGGGATAATGTAGCGTATTTGCACTATGGTTAATATTTTCACAATAGCTTTATTATCTACTTTTGTATTTGTTGGCACGAATAATTTCTTACTAGTGCAGATTGTCACAGCCCAACCAGTAAAGCAAGTCAATCAAGCAAGACCAATAAACTCAGCAGTAAAAATATACCCTGCCAATAATAACCTACCAGCAAGTCGCTTGATTACAATTGAAAGTGCGATCAAAAAGTCTAGTAATATGCGAATAACCGAGGCAAAACTTATAACCTACCAGGAGTTCACAGCCCAAACAGGAGCCTATACATCAGCCATTTCTAGCAACCGAATGGTGTGGATTGTAACTGGTTTTGTACTAGGTGAATTGAGAATGTCTAAAGGCAGAAGTATCTGCACTAATAACGCAAAACTGGTGGAATTAATCGATGCAGAAACTGGCGATACTTTTGGTAGAAGTATTTATTGTCTCCCAAGCAACCAGATAAATTTTTTGCCCTGATGCCAAATACCCTAAACTAAGCAATTAACTCGCCGATGTTAGTCCAGTATCCACCTTTGCTCAGATGAAATTTTGCCTCGTTAAGCGTTAAGTAGGGAAAAGACATCACCTTTACAAGAGTATGAATATAGCAATTTGGGCGGTGAAAAGCCGTAATTACACTGAGGCTACCGCATCAGTACTTTCTATCTTCGCCATTCGTAAATCCATCAGCGCCCTTTTTTATCAGGACTTACGCAAAATCATGAAAAAACGAACCACAGAGGGCGCAGAGGACACGGAGAAATAAGAGTTTCAGAGAGTTATTGCGTAAGTCCTATTTATAACTGATGCAGATCAAAAATGCTAAGGGTGCGAAAGCTTTAATTCCAAAATGTTCGCATACGAGATTAATTTTTCCCAATACCGGAAGCTACACTTGATCTTCATTCGCCAGATAACTTATATATTTTGTAAATTGGACAGGATGCTTAACCTACAATATATAGTGCTATATATTTGTAGTTAAAAATTTTAATAAACCACGAAGGCTTAAAAATCACAAAGCCGGACTTTTGCAAAACAACCGCATTTGATGAGTAAATCAATTGTTTCAACAAAACGGCTCAGTAGCCAGTTAATGAACTGGTTGCTTGAAGAAGACCGACGAGAGAAGAAAGGGCCTTACCGCAAGGAAGAAGCACATCGCCAGCATTCTTGGTGGCAGGTAATGTGTTTGACTGGTGTCGATTATTTCTCCACCCTTGGCTATCAACCTGGGATTGCAGCACTCGCAGCTGGCGCTCTTTCTCCTATCGCTACCCTGATTCTAGTTTTGCTGACGCTCTTTGGAGCATTGCCAATCTATCGGCGAATTGCTGCCGAAAGCCCTCATGGTGAAGGGTCGATCGCAATGTTAGAGCGTTTGCTCCCTTGGTGGCAAGGCAAATTACTTGTGCTATGCTTACTCGGCTTTGTGGCAACCGACTTTATTATTACCATTACGCTGTCGGCTGCTGATGCTACAGCCCATATCATCGAAAATCCCCTTACTCCACATTGGTTTCACGAGCAGACGATCGCAATAACCCTAATATTAGTTGCATTACTAGGCGCAGTTTTCTTGAGAGGTTTCCGAGAAGCGATTGGGATTGCAGTAGTCTTGGTAGCAACTTATCTGCTGTTAAACTTCATTGTCGTTAGCGTCGGTGTATTTCAAATTTTAACTCACCCAGGAGCGATCGCTAACTGGCAGACTGCACTTTTTGCCCGCCATTCCAATCCTTTTATCTTAATCGGTATATCTCTTTTGATATTTCCCAAGCTAGCACTGGGATTATCAGGCTTTGAGACTGGCGTAACCGTGATGCCCCTTGTTAAAGGTAACAGCAGTGACACTCGCCAATATTCCAAAGGGCGGATTAGGAATACACGCAAGCTGCTCACCAGTGCTGCTCTGATTATGAGCTTCTTTTTGCTCACCACTAGTTTTATAACCACTCTACTGATTCCAGTGGCAGAATTTGCATCTGGGGGCAAAGCTAACGGACGCGCCCTTGCTTATTTAGCACATTTGCATCTAGGCAACGCCTTTGGCACAATTTACGATCTAAGTACTATTTCCATTTTGTGGTTTGCAGGTGCATCTGCAATGGCGGGGCTGCTGAATATTGTGCCTCGCTACCTACCACGCTATGGTATGGCTCCTAATTGGGCACGAGTAACGCGACCTTTGGTGTTAGTCTACACTGCGATCGCATTTGTTGTCACAATTATCTTTAGGGCAAATGTGGAAGCCCAAGGTGGGGCTTATGCAACTGGTGTGCTTGTATTAATCACTTCAGCAGCCTTTGCTGTTACCTTATCAGCCCACCGTCACAGAGAGAAGCGGGCAAGACTGATTTTTGCTACTATTACACTGTTATTTTTATATACCACTATTGTTAACATCATCGAAAGACCAGAGGGGATTAGGATTGCTGGGTTTTTCATCGGTGCAATCATTTTTACTTCCCTGGTTTCTCGTGTTTGGCGTTCAACGGAACTGCGAGCAGAGCGGATCGAAGTTGACGAACTTGCTGCCCAATTCCTTGCTGAAGAGAGCCAAGGAGCAATACGACTGATTGCAAATCGGTTGAATAAGGGTGATGTCCTAGAGTATTTTATGAAAGAGAAAGAGGTACGCGAAGATAACCATATTCCGCCCAACGATCCAATCCTTTTTCTAGAGATTCAGGTATCAGATGCTTCAGAATTTGCGGATATCATCAAAGTAAGAGGGGTGCAGGTTGGTGATTATCGCATCTTGCGGGCTGAGAGTGCAGCAGTCCCCAATGCGATCGCAGCTTTACTGCTGTATATTCGTGACCAAACAGGTAAGATTCCCCATGCTTACTTCGGCTGGGTTGAGGGAAATCCCATACAATACTTACTGCGTTTTATCTTGTTTGGAGAGGGCGATATTGCTGTAGTCACCCGTGAAGTACTGCGTCGGGCTGAAAAGAATCCCCAGAGGCGACCTGGCGTTCATGTCGGGGGTTGAGTCAGCATCTTGAATGATTGAAGAGGGAAATGACATATATTTCCGCAAAAACCTTTGCATTTGGAAATTTTGTCTCTCAATACCGAGATAATCCCCGCTATGAATTGGCTGATGGAGAACTTATTGATATGGAACCCACTGGGCCACACGAAACGGTGAGTGGCAAAGTAGCAACCCAAATTGGTATTTACTTTGTTGCAGAACAACTCCCCTGGTTTATTCCTCGCACTTGTTTATATTTACCCCTTTGCAGATGCAGCTACAGTTCGTCGTCCTGATATCGTCGTTCTTGATGAAACCGTTCTCAACCGTGAACCTCTTTGGGAGCGAGAGCCTGTAATTACAATGGGACGATCCATCAAACTGGTGGTTGAAGTTGTTAGCAGCAAGTGGGAAACTGACTATGCTCGCAAGGTTGAGGAATATGCCCTCTTAGGCATTCCTGAATATTGGATCGTAGATTATCGAAGATTGGGCGGTGTGGCATTCATTGGTAAACCTAAACAACCTACTTTCACTGTCTGTCAGTTGGTTGAAGACACATATACTCAACAAAAATATCGGCTAAATCAATTAACTCACCGCTTTTGCCTAGTCTGCAACTTCGCTTAGATGACATTCTGCCTCGTTAAGTGTAGGTGTAGCCCTCGTAGACATCGCCTGCTTTAACCGTGTCATGAGAAGTGCGATCGCCTCAACTAAGACATAAACATCAGGAGCGTTACAAGTTTAACCCAAATGCAGCAATAACCCTTAAATACACTAAGGTAAAACATTTATGGGAGTTCCAATATTAACCAATTCGTACAATGCGATTACATCTTTATTGAGCATCCGAATACAACCATGAGACACAGCTTTACCAATGAGTTTGTCCTGATTTGTGCCATGAAAAGCTAGATGAGATTTTTTATATATTTTGAATACAATCACACGCTTTCCTAATGGGTTGTTAGCACCTGGCATGATAATATTACCTGTCTTGAAGTTTTTAAAGATTGGGTTTTTTTTCATATAAATAACTTGGTAATTGCCAAGTGGGGTTTCCCAACCAGATTTACCAATAGCAATAGGAAAACTTTTTAAGACTTGTTTATCCTGATATACATAAACTTGGCGTGCGCCACGCTTGACTCTAATACTAATTTTGTGAGTAGTATTATTCTTAGATGGAGGTATTTTAGGTGGAGATTGTGATTGTTGCGTAATTGCTTTATTAGATGATAATTTCTTGAAATATCCTGATAAAAAACCTTCTGTGAAACATACTATAATAGTTATCAAAAATAATATTTTTGTTTTTAAAAACATACTGAATGATACAGTTTTTGAACTTCACTTTAAAAAGTGAGGGCTATCAAAAAATCTATGATTAGATTTTAAATTTATCATTTTTTACTGCCTAAATGATAACTTTACATAAAAGTTTTGACAGACCCTGAATCTTACCATAGTGCAGGTACTGATTGTCTTTTTAACTCATCATGTACTTGTAGAGCTATTTGTTTAGCCCATCCTGGTTTGTTGGTAGTTTTGTTCATTGCTATTTCGTTCATCATGGCTCTGGTTACATTTGTTTCAAGTCCTTTTATATTTACAGCTTGTTTAATCTGAACTATAGCAAAATCTACATATTGCTTCTCATGGCCTGCAAGGTATTTTGGTTCAGGAATATTTCTTATAAATGCTTTTTCTAGTTCTCCAGAGTCAGAGAATTTATCAATATTCTTTTGTAACTGATTGCTAGATTCCTTTTGTATTTGATCCCAGTTTATAGATGTTCCAGATTTTTTTATTGCTTCTACCGTATCAAATAATGTTTCTAAGTATGTTAATTTTGTTCTTATATCTATATATAAATTTAACATATTACGGTCAATTTCTTGCTTTTGCTGGGACTGTGCAGATGTAGCATAGCTGACTGGAATAATAGCAAAATTATTAGGAGCTTTTTGGTTAAATACACTGGGAGTTATGTTATTGGGGCTTACGTTATTAGCTACTGAAACAAGTTGTTCACGCCAACCCTCAGCTTGTTTCATGTATCTATATGTGGGGAAATCTGCTAATTGATTAGCTGTTATCCGAGAAGCTGCTTTCACATCGAATAAAGCATTCCAAACATATCGAAGCCCCATAGCTCCCTTTTCTACAAACTCTGCCTGAGCAGAAGCAATATCAGAGGAGTTTTTAATTTTATATCCTAATACTAATTCTTCAGGTTTTTTGTTTAAATCTACCTCTCCATTAATCCTATAAACTACATCAGCTTTATTTTGACTCAATTCTATAGGAAGTGATGCATAAACCACAGTTACTGTACTAATACAAAACAAGGTTGCGCCTAAAAAATATCTGCTATACTTCAACATAACTTCTCCGCATTGATTTCAAAAAAACTACTCACTACTATTGATAGTAATTTCATGGTTAGGAAAAACTAATCATTAATTCTCAACAGTCTTCGCATTACGCAAATAAATAACAAAACCCATAACAATTGCAAAAATCACACCTATTAGTAGATGAAACACCACATCAAATAAAAAACTTAAAGCAAAATTACTAGCCATATTATCTTTGGAAATAGATAAATATTTCTCGCTAGGGCTAGGCATGACTGAAGTAGAAATACTGCTAACAGCTAAACCAGTACCTACCAGAGTGATCACTCGTTCTAGTTGTTGTTCCCGTTTTTGAGCTTTAGCTTCATTAGCTTGATCTAGTTCTGCCTTTTCAGCTTCCAGTTCAGCTCGGTCAATTGCTACCATACCCTGAACTGTATCAATTAACTGCTGAAATAACTTAGCACCAGGTTCTAGATGCTGACGATAAACTTGGATTTGAGCTTTATACTTATTGTGGGTTAGTTCTATAAACTCTTTTAAGAAAGATAAATTATCATCTCCTAATTCACTCAGCTTCTTGAATCTAGATTCGTAATTCTTTATATTGGTTACGATTGTAGTTTCATGATCTGCTAAATCCCGTAGGTGTTTGGAGTATTCAATTGCTTTTGTAGGCAATTTAGCCAGTAATTGCTTAAATTTTTTGAGTCGATCAGGACGAGATTTTGAAACAATAATCTGAAAGTCTTTGATATCTTCTTCTAGCTCGCTGTAGAGTTTTTCAGCTTCATAAAAACACCATTGACACTCATCATAGGCATATAAAATTTTGTGGTAGGCGCAAAGTAACTCCAGTAACTGCTCAGACACCTCAGTTAGTTGTTCGTGAGTTGGAGTAGTGTCTGGATTTATGAACCAAACCAAGATATGACATCGTTTGGATGGTTCTATTTCCAGCGTCTCATATACAAAAATTTGGTTGCCTAGTAGTTTACCTTCACCAGTTAGAAAAAGTTGAATTTGATTGTCAAGAAGTTGAGCAACACAATCATCTGCTAACCTCTGTAGCTGCTCATTATCAGTTGGCAGTAGGGGTTGGCCATACAGAAGTAAAGTTTGTCCTATAGATGCTTTAATGTGTTGAGGCAGCAAAAGTTTTTTTGGATTAAGTTGCTCTAGTTCCTCTAGAAAAATAGCGCCATTACACGAAAAAGTGAGGTCTACAGCATAGGTGTCATGAAGCCGAAATGGACAGAATGAACTGAGTTTTATATCTGCACTTCCTATTGGTGCAATGGGATTGCATTCTAACTCATCTTGATTCGAGCGAAGTAGGCTTTGCCGTTTAAGCGTTAATTGGTTCTCTAAGTTCGGCTGATATTGACCGTTTTGATAGCAGATTAGCTCTTGTTTAAGGTCTTGTAGCGCAGGAAACTGGAGAGTATTTCCTAGTTCTACCAACTGCTCCCAAAGTTGATCAGCTTTTGCTGAAGTTTGCTCTGGCCCCTGACTAATGTCAGTACGCAGATGGAAAGCATAGAGGGTAAGACTTGGGCTATATAGCCCCTGAGCTAAGGTTGTCTCGCTCATTTCTTAAGTAGGAATAATTATAATTGGGAAGAGGTTTTGCTTTGAGAAGATGATTTGCTTTGGCGGACGATGTTATCTAGCAAACCTTTAGCTTCTTTCGGTGTAATCCGAGTTGGAATCCCTCCTGCTCCACGTTCACTAGAGCTACTAATAGGCAGTTTCATCAGTGTATTGTGAATTTGAGGATGTTCTTCTACCCAAATAACTATTGCATCTGATATTTCTTCAATATCTTTTAGATCATCAGGTAAAGTTGATAGTAAATTCTCTAGAGATGCACGAACTTCTTCTGTAAAAAGTTCAGGATTATTTTGTGCAATGTAATTTAAGTCTTTGATAATTTGTTCGTGAATGGATGAAGTCATTTGCTTACTCCTTTATTGACCAATAGCACAGAATGCTGCCCAGTGATAAGGCTGACAAAATGGTTGTTCTTCATCTTGATGCTGAAGAAGAGAGCGTTCTAGATAGAATTTGTCAGTGCGCCTGATGGATAAATTTTCAATCCATTGCTCTAATTCCGTCCTCGTTGAAAAAAAGCTTCTTAGGTTAAATTGATCTATATAATTAAGGGACAAACTTTCAATCCACTGCTCAAGCGGCTGCTTAGTCCACTGCTCAATCGACTGCTTAAATTGCGTTCTCGTTAAATCCCGCAACCATATCTGAGCTTTGTTGAGTGCAATGGCTACAGCACTTTCTTCTAGTTCGGAAGACTTATTCCAATGTTCTATTAAGTTTTCGTAAAATTTGATCATCAACAAGGCAGTAGAAATATCATTCACTTTCCAGAGACTAGCGACAATGCTGGGACTGCCTGCAAATAAGAAGCTACTAGGTAGACCAATGTATTCATCACTGATACTATCAGGATCTACCATTCCTGTTTCGCAGCCTGAGAGAGTGACAAGGCGGCATTTATCAAGAGTTAGTCCAAAAATTTCGGCTAGGGTAAGCCTTCCATCTTCTTTTTGTGTTTCAGACCCATGTTCGGCTAATAGTAGTGCTGATTCTAAAGGAGATTTCAGGTCAAACTCACCATGACAACAAAAGTGGCAACAATGAGATGAAGGTAGGTTTTCACTGACCTTGAGGGTAACTTCGCTGGCATCTGTCTCTTGCAATACATAATTAGAGGAAAAAAATGAGCGGATAACGTCAACTTCTAACTTGGCATATTTTAGGCTAGCCAAAACATTTTTGGGATTCTGAACAGCGAACAAATTGCTAAATTCAGTACGTTGCAGTCTTTGGCTTAATTGCAACAGTTGGCAACTAGGAGCATAACGCACACCACCTTCAAATTCGTCTAAAAGACATTTATTTTGTTCTTCGGATAAAGGTAGAGCGTGTAGGGGTAACAAATGTAAGAAGCGGTGGGGGACTAATATCAATCGATTACAAGTTTCAGGAATATGAGATAGTATTTCTTCGATATGCAGAATCTTTGCTAATTCCCTAAACTGACTATTCAGTTTGCTTTGCCACTTTTCTTTATCTGTTGCATAGTAAGCTTGGAGGTATTGTTTACACAAACTGATTAAACTGTCTAAATCTTCGGATGAGAATGTCAATACAAGAGGTATGTTTTTTATTTCTGACTCTTTATTATGCTTAACGATAAAAGTAATAATTTTACTATTAGTAATATACCACTCAATGAGTACAGTATCTTCTTTTACTAAAGCTTGCATCTCACTAAAAGAGATTTTATTAACTTTCTGAGTAAATTTAAACGTTTTGTCTATGTAATTAATTTCTTTTAAAAGTTCATCTCGTTTCTTTCGCAATGATTTTAATTCTTCTTGGCTTTCTTTCTGCCGTTGTTTACTTGAATTTTTTCTTCGCAATTCATCAAGTTCTTTGCAATGTCTTTCATAGTATTCTTGTTTCCCTTGTCTGTCATAGAAGTCTTCTTTGGGATATAAGTTTTTGGTTGTTAGTAGTTCAACAAGGTTGCGAGACTTACTAAGTTCAGCGTATTCCATAGCATCAGCAAAGTACTGAGGCTGATCTTGAGCTAGTTCTAAACAAACTTCTATTATGTTTTGATAATAAGGATTCCATTCTTCAGCCAATTTTTGTTTATCTACTTCAATCCCAGAGCCAGAGATTATTTCTGCTCGGAGAGATTCTGCAATATTAATTGCAGCAGCAAAGGCTGTATGAGCTTTAGTGTAGTTTTCAGCATTTTGGTAGGCATATCCAATATTACCTTGAGTTGTTGCCCACTCATGGGGAAAATCATCACTATTATAGATTTGTAAAGCTGATTCAAAAGCCTGAACTGCCAACTTTAAATTATCTTTTTTATATCCATTTTTTCTTTTAATATAAGCCATTCCAAGATTATTTTTGATTTTAGCCCATTGGCTGGGATATTGTTTATTAATTAATTTTTTTAGTACTGAATTGAAAATATGAATTGCTTGTTCTAAATTATCTTCCTTATTTCCTTGTTGTCTTTTAAGATAAGCATTAGCAAGATTATTTTGAGTTATAGCCCAATCGCTAGTAAATTTATCAACAGTGTAAACTTGCAAAGCTAATTCAAAAGCCTGTATTGCTTTTTCTATATTATTTACATCTTCTTTTTCTAATTGCATATAAGCATAACCAATTTGATTTTGAGTCCACGCCCAATTTTCAGGAAAACCTTCGCAACTGTAAACTTGCAAAGCTAATTCAAAAGACTTAATTGCTGCTTCTAAATTGTTATTCTTATCTCCTCTGAGGCGGTAACAGTAAGTAATGCCAAGATTAGTTTGTGTCTTAGCCCATTCGTTACTAAAACGTCCACCAATGTAAATTGGCAAAGCTGATTTGAAAGCTTCAATTGCTAGTTCCAGGTTTTCCGCCGTCTCACCTCTTATCCGGCAATTGTAGGCACAACCAAGTTCATTTTGAATCCATGCCCAGTCTTGGGGAAAAGCCTCACGGGTATAGAATTTTTCTTGTAGAAGTTTATACCCAGCAATAGCTATTTCTATATTACTGGCTTTTCTACCACAAGGAAAATACAAGAATAGCTGACTGAATACAGCAATAACTGAGGCAATCTTTTCTAAAACTTTTTGTAATATATGTTCCAACAAACTCATGCTTTTTACCTAAATAATAGCCACCCAAATTAGTAAAGACTAAGTAGGATATATAATTAATTAAAACTAACTATTTTAATTAATTATATGAATGCGATCGCCACCCCATCCAAGTATTTTGATCGCCTTTCTCATGTTTGTACAAATGACAACTAAGTGAATATACTAAGCCTAGAAAATAAGCTCAACTTTGTCACTAGCGAAATGTTGGGCTTTAAACTTATCAAAATGTGAGGTCGAGAAGCTGCAAACTACAGCCTGACAATCCCTCGATTCAGTGCAGTGACTAGGGCTTGAGTCCGATCGCTAACGTTCAACTTTCCGAAAATATTATTGGTATGGAACCTGACGGTACTCTCAGCAATATTGAGGACATTGCTAATCTGCTGGTTATTCTTACCCTTGGCGATCAGGCGCAGCACTTCCAACTCACGATCGCTCAATTCCTCACTACTCATCCGTTCAGCTAGCTTGGCTGCTATAGTTGGCGGAATATACTTTTGTCCTTTATGAACAGTGCGAATCGCATCCAAGAGTTCGTTCGGTTCCGCACCTTTAAGGAGATAGCCCTTTGCACCAGCCCGCAATCCGCGATAGATATCTTCATCGCCATCAAAGGTAGTCAACACAACGATTCGGGCGTGTTTAAACTTAGCACAGATGGCTGCGATCGCATCAGCACCTTCCATCTTCGGCATTCGCAAATCCATCAGCGCCACATCAGGTTGATGTTGGTGGAAAAGTTCTAACGCTTCTCGCCCGTCGCCAGCATGGCCGATTACAGTCATATCTGACTCACATTGAAGAAACATTGTTAAAGCTTGTCCCAAGATGGGATGATCGTCAGCAAGTAGGATACGAATGACATTAGATTGACTCATAATCATTTACTCTCGGTAGACTAACACTGAAACTTCTGTTCCCTGTCCTGGCGAACTCTGAATTGTTAGTTTTGCCCCGATGCATTCAGCCCGTTCGCTCATGACTAAAAGCCCAAAGCTGTTGATAACAGATACACTGGCGATGTCAAACCCTTGTCCATCATCTTTGATTCGCAAGCTGCACTGGCTTTCTTGATACGCCAGTTCAATTTGGATTTCTCCAGCTTGGGCATATTTGAAGGCATTGGTTAATGCTTCTTGTCCAATGCGGAGTAGGTTATTTTCAACATCTGGAGACAAGGGGTATATCTCGCCTATTAATTGGCAGACAATATGTGTATTGCTAGGGGAAAACATCTGTGTTGCGAAGCGATTGAGAGCATTAAAAATGTTGCCGTCCTCCAATAATTGAGAGCGTAATGCTTTGATCGAACGGCGTGCTTCAGTTAGCCCAGAATGAGCTAAGTCTCGCCCTGCTTTGATTAATTTCTGTGCTACTTCTATATCTGTCGTCAGTTTTCGTGAGGCGGTATCTAAGTGGACAATAACAACTGTGAAGGCTTGTGCTAAAGTATCGTGAATTTCCTGTGCCAAGCGGTTACGTTCTGCCAATACAGTTGCTTCTTCAGCCTGCTTACGACTAGTGATATCCTGTATTGCAGCCATCCTGATGGTACGCCCACGATATGACATGACTCTGGCTCTGATCTCAGCCGGAAATGTGCTTCCATCCTTACGCAGACAAACGGTTTCATAAATTCCTTCATCTCCTGAGCGAATCTTCTGCATCACTTGTTCTCGATATTCAGGAGCAGTAAAATCCATGACACGCATACCAAGCAACTCCGAAAGTTCATAACCAAACATCTCAGCACAGGTTTGGTTAGTATCTAAAAGTATGCCTTGTTCGGTAATAGCGATCGCTTCAAATGTTGCCTCTGCCAACAGCCGAAATCGCGTCTCGCTTTCTAGAAGTGCTACTTCTGCCTGCTTGCGTTCAGCGATTTCTCGTTGTAGCTCCAGGGTACGTTGAGTAACCTGTTGCTCTAAAACGGAATTATAATCAGCTAGGATCTTCTCTGCTTTTTTGCGTTCGGTAATATCAATACAAACAGTGAGCGCATATATTACTTTCCCTGATTCATCAAAAATTGGGGTGCTTAAAACTTCTATAGGGATAGTTTTATTAGGGTGGCGAAACTCCATATTATCAATGTGGACTGTTTTACCTACCAAAGAATACATAATTGGTAGTTCATCAGTAGGGTATAAGTAGTCAGTTTCAGCTAGATAAATTTGATAATATTCTGCTATCTTTTCGGGTTTGATAGATGGCAATAAGTCTACGCTGATTAATTTTTGCACAGCTCGATTATTATAGTAAATTTCCCCATACGGATCGTTTATCGAAATAGCTACAGGCACAGCATCAAGAAATTGCTTCAGGCGGGTTTCACTCTGCAATAAAGCCTTATTTAAATCCTGCATTTCCGAAAATTTTGCTTGGAGTTGATCCGCCATATTATTAAATGATCTGGCTAATTCCCCCAATTCATCGGAACGCTCTATTTTTATTCTTTTTTCCCATTCACCTTGAGCAAGTGCTAAAGCTGATTTTTTTAAAGCTAGAACTGGTTCAGCAATCCACCGTAAAATCAAAACACCGACAGCTACAGCCACTATCAAAGCAACAATACACAGCACAATAGTGGTGCGGGTATTAGCATTAATTTCTTCCATGAAGTCATTTTCTGGGACGACTACCACAATTAACCAGTCAAGTCCCCGATTATCTTGGAAGGGTAAAACTCGAATAAACTGCCGCTTACCATCTATCGAAAAATATAATTGCTGTGAGCTATTAATTGACTTAAATTCATTAAATTTACTTTTTAAATATTTACTAGTGCATTGTGTTTTTTTATCCTTACTATCTATAGCCAAAAATGGCTTAATTCTATTTTCTGCTAATTGTGTTTTAAAATTATTTGAGTGGAAAGGCTTTTCATTAGTTGAGGTTGCTACCAATCTTCCAGAATGACGCTCAACAATAAAACTTATTCCTGTTTTACCAATTTTTAAATTTTGCAGAAAAGTGCCAATTTTAGATAAGTTTAAATTTGAGAGTAATACACCTTGCAAATTTCCCTGTTTATCGTAAGCAGGCTGACTAGCAGCGATGTACAAAGCAATGCCAGAATTATGAGGATAAATTTCACTCCAAACTGGTCTTTGTTTTGCTATCGCTTTGTTATACCAATTACGTCTTTGAGTATCATAAGGTTTGCCAAAATCCTTTATTCCCGTGCGTGTGCTTTGTTTATTAGTAGTATAAGTCCGCAAATTATACTTAGTTGATTTACCAGATGCTCTGATTGTCAAAGAGCCATCAGGAAATATTTCTGCTGAAATAAACTCTTTATTCGTATTTGCAAATCCAATTAGACTTACTTGATTAAATACTTCTAACTGGTCAAAAAAATAATGTTCTAAGACGGTCAAATCTTGTACATCTAATTGACCAAGTTTAATAGCATTAGCATTATTCTGATTAATTTGTTGGGGAGTTTCAAGAAAAGTATGCAGATTCTGCTGAACACGCTGGCTAATTTCACTTAGTAGCCGTGTGGCAATATTATTTACTGCTTTTTGCCCATTTTTGAATGAGAGATAACCTGTTAAACTCGCCACCGCTAAAATTTGCAGAATAAAGGGAATAATCAGAACGGTTCGCAGAGAAGGTTTAACGGGAAGAGAAAGAAAGTATTGAAGATATGATATTTTGTTAAACAATAAAATATTCCTTTTATTGTCAAGACTATAAAATTTACTTAAGAAATTAAACTTCAGAAATTTTTAAGTGTCTGAAGCAGAAGTAGTTCAGGCTTTTTAACTCATCCTGCATTCACTACAGCACTTTTATTTTGATTAATAATGAATGTTTCCTTTAAGTTGTATAGTCAGCAATTTTATTTGGATAACATATATTGAATTTTATGTAGGAGTAAAAATCATTTTTGCATAATCTAGTTCTAAAAAATGCATACAGAAAGATTAATCGTAAAAAATCTCTCTTAGGATAGATGTTTATTTTATTTTTTAAAATTAGGCATAAACTATATAACTACAAGACAATCAAAACAATTTCCGCAATCATCTACAACCAAAAGCTATAATTTTTTGAGGAAATTGTAATTTCCTGCATTTTCTCAGATTTTCCAACCAGCCTTAAAGGATGTTTGAAAAGTAGTTCCTTGTTATTCCAGGCTCTTATTGATCCCCCCTAACCCACGCCAGTCGCTCCAGTTTGCAAGACCAGAATCAAAGTCCCCCTTTTTAAGGCAATACAGTTCACATAAGACCAAAACACTTGTAGAGACGGCAATTTATCGCGTCTCAAAAACCCAAGATTTTGTACTTTTTAAGGGGGATTTAGCAGGGTGGTTTCATACAAAAAAAGAAAAATACATTTAATAAAGTGTTTTTAGTAACATCAAAATATTCCAAATCTAACCAACGGTTTTTTGGAAATGAGCGTAGTAAAATTTTCAAAATATGTGGGAGTGTTTAGAATTTAATCTTCTTAAATTGGGTTATTTTTCTGTTCGCCGATTAACTAACGTAGCGCTAGCTTGGTCAACAGGCATCAGCACAACTTCGTTAATATTGACATGGGGCGATCGCGTCACACAGAAAAATATCACATCAGCCACATCATCTGCTGTCAGTGGGATAACTCCTTGATAGACCGTTTTAGCACGTTCAGTATTTCCGTGAAACCGCACCTCGCTAAATTCCGTTTCCACCATACCAGGGTCAACGGAAGTTACACGTACCCGCGTTCCCAACAAGTCTTGTTTTAAACCTTCAGAAATTGCTCTCACAGCAGCTTTGGTAGCACAGTAGACATTGCCACCGGGATAGGTTTGATGTCCGGCAATGGAACCTAAATTTACCACATGGCCGCGATCGCGACTCACCATTCCCGGAACAACATAACGGGAAACATAAAGTAAACCCTTAACGTTAGTATCAATCATGTCTTCCCAGTCTTGAAAGCTGCCTTCGTGCAACTTGTCTAAACCACGACTTAGACCAGCATTGTTAATCAGAATGTCGATGTTAGACCAGGCAGGCGGTAGAGTAGAGATGGCAGATTCGACAGCGTTGCGATCGCGCACATCTAGCTGTAATAAATGAATTTCAATACCAAATTCTTTAATGAGAGCATCTTTTAGCTGCTGCAAACGTTCTAACCGTCGTGCTGCTAGGATTAGTTTTGCACCCGCACCAGCGAAGATTCTCGCACAAGCAGTACCAATACCACTACTTGCGCCAGTAATCAAAATGATTTGATTTTGTAGGGAAGTCATTAGGATAGTTAGAAGTGAGGAGTTAATAGTTATGAATTATGAATTAGCACAAGTTTCATAGTTCATAATTTATCATCAGTCGCTCCTAACTCCTAATAAACGCGATGAATCGCGTCTCTACTTCTTCACCACTTGTAGGCGCTGAGTTACCATCGTCATTCCATTACCTCGCAGGATGACAGCAGAAACCCATTGACTACCAGGGGTTGATGGTGCTTGTCCCGTCTTAAACAGTCCACCGGATGTTAATAATTGCAAATCTACGGGTGTGGGGTTGAGAAATTTCTCTGGTTGGATGGTTTCCTCTAGCGCCGTTCCTAGGAGAAAATCATCACCAAGTGGCTCTTGGACGATCGCATCAAAATTATACTTCTGACCAACTTGTACCTGTTGTGGTAATTTAATATCAATTTTGGGTGGCTTGCTGCCAGAGGTAAGTAGGGTGCGTTCTGCCAAAATATCTTGGCGGACGATTTTACCGCTTTCAATTCGCTGACGCGATTTAATCGTGGCATTGAGAGCCAAATTATTCCCGCTACTGGAGGGTAAGCCAGTTATTTTCGTCTCTGTTTCGGCAATAATCCCATTGCCTTCCGATTTTGAAGATAACAGTTTGGTACTGTATTGTAATTTAGGATATCGTTGCCAAAGTGAAACCAAAGACTTTTCTAGGGTTTGGAGGTTTAATCCATCCCCATGAGTGAAAGAAGGGCTATAGAATTGCAACACCCCTTTGACATCACCCTTGCTGGCAGCTGCATCGACTTGTGTCAACAGGTTTTTTAAATCGGTTGGTGCATTTTGAACTGTACCAGTTTGGGCTAATTGCTGTGGTGTCGTCGCTTGAGTGCGTTGCCAACCACTTGTTAAACCAAGGGTTAGCAGGAACGAAACCAGCCAAATACTGGCTGGAAATTTGAGTTGGCGTTTTGCAAAAGCAGTAATAATTTTAGTCATTGGTAAGAGTTTACTGATTTGATGAGAGAAAGTCAGGAAATTGTTTTATCTTAGTTAAGCTAGACGCTAAACGGTAGAGGTTTGATGGCAAACGCACCGATACGATTATTAATAGCTGCCAGTGGGACTGGTGGACACTTGTTTCCAGCGATCGCACTGGCAGAAAAACTTCCAGATTATCAAATCGAATGGCTGGGAGTACCCAATCGGCTAGAAACTCAACTTGTCCCTAAAGAGTATCCCTTGAATACTATTGCAGTTGAGGGGTTTCAGCAAGGGTTTGGACTCTCCTCGATTCGCATCTTCGGTAAACTCGCTGGTTCGATTATAGAAGTCAGACGAATTCTCAAACAGGGAAATTTTCAAGGGGTGTTTACCACTGGCGGTTACATTGCCGGGCCAGCCGTTATTGCGGCACGTTCTCTCGGTTTACCCGTGGTTTTCCACGAATCTAATGCCTTACCAGGTAAAGTAACTCGCTTTTTTGGCCCTTGGTGTAGTGCGGTAGCCTTGGGATTTGAAGTAGCTGCTAAGTATTTGCCTCGTGCCAAAAATGTCTGTGTTGGTACTCCTGTAAGAGGGCAATTTCTCGATGGGGCAATTAATTCACCCCTGGATTTAGCCATTCCTGATGGTGTTCCCTTAATTGTCGTCTTTGGTGGTAGCCAAGGTGCAGTTGCGGTTAATAAGTTGGTGCGCGAGTCTGCAAAGGCTTGGTTTGATGCTGGTGCTTATGTAGTACATTTAACTGGCGATCGCGATCCCGAAGCAGATAGTCTCAAACATCCACAGTACATAGCCTTACCTTTTTACAACAATATGGCGGCGTTGTTGCAACGAGCAACTCTTGCCATTAGTCGTTCTGGTGCCGGTAGCTTGACAGAATTAGCAGTGTGTGGAACACCAGCAATTTTGATCCCTTACCCCTTTGCCGCAGAAGACCATCAATCTTACAATGCAGACGTATTTACTTCATCTGGTGCGGCGTTAACACTGAAGCAATCGGAGTTGACGGCACAAATATTGCAAAGTAATGTGTTGAATTTGTTGCAGTCACCGCAAGAGTTAGCAAAGATGGGTGAAAACGCTCATGCGATCGCAGTTCCCGATAGTGCCGAAAAATTGGCGCAATTAGTGCGTGAGGTGGTGGAAACATAACGTCGATTATTTAGTATTAGAAATTTACTTTCCAAGTTATGAATATCTTATCCAGCCAAAAATTTCGCTTCACAGTAGGTTGTGCTGCCTTATTATTTGTCAGTTTAGCCAGTAGCCATCTATATACTCAGTCAAAAAATAAACAGCTAGTCCAACAAAATCAGTCCTTTACTCAGCAAGAAAATTCTGCCCCAGTTCCATCACAAATTTCCCTCACCTCAAATTTCCAAAATCCTTTTGTTGCTCAACAAATATCTGATGAAATTATCGATAAGCAAAACGCTTTTTTACCTCAGCAGAATTTGCTAGCCGCATCTGCACCCTATCCAGTTGTCGATGAGTTCAAAAAATATAAATTTAGTATTAATGGCAGCCAAGTTGTTAGCCCAGGAAAACTGCCAAGTAGTAAGGTTAACTTCAATCAAGGAGATTTATTAACTGTTCTAGTTAATACTAGAAAATATTTTCAAGATTACTCTTCAGAAGACCCAGATATTCTCCGTACAGGAATGCTTGCGACTCAAGGAGTAACTATACCAGATGTTCTCAACACTTTGAATTTCATGATTGCTGTATTAAAGGAGGATATTGCTAATAATCGAGCTACTCGTTTGCAAGATCCTAACTTTATCAATACAAATTTTCGAGTTATTAAATGGTCTCCTTATAACCCAAAGAATAAACAGCAAAAACAATTACGAATTACCAAATATGCTGTCTTTACTCATCCCGGTTCTCGGGAGAAAACCTCTACTTTTAATACACCAATTTACAGCTTAAAAGACAACGCTAATAACGATAAATTCTATACAAAATACACCAAGCAGGATGTGTTATCAGGTATTTATGAACCAGGTGGTAAAGAATTTGGAAAAGTTACCAGTCTCGCTTATCTAACCAGAAATGGTTTAGAAGAAGCAATTATGGAAGGAACAATATTAATTAATTTTAAAGATGGTTATAAGGCATTTTTTAATGTAGACAGAAATAATGGAATGTCTTATATTCGCGGATTGAAGGCAACAGCACAAAAACGTTATTGGTATTTTAGAGAAGTTGATGCTATTAAAGGCTATGGATATAAAATAGATGCAAAAATTTCTATCAAACCCGGAGTTACTTTTGCAGGAGATGTTTTAAATATTGGTTTAGGTAAAGTGGTTGTGATTGAACATACTCAAGGTGGTCGCAAACATCTACGAATGGGAGTTATCGCTGATACAGGTGGAGCCTTTTTACCCAATCTTTATCAACTCGATTTTTTGGCAGGAGTTTTTAATAATAAAAAAGAATTTGGGCAGAATGTTAGCCAATTACCTGACTATGCTACAGCATATTTTTTAGTCAAAAAGTAAGGAAATTTCAAAGAATAGATTATCCAGTAGCGATTGTCTTGGAAGCCAATATTGTTACTACTAGGACTTACGCATTGACAGGAAATGGACTATGTGCAACCAAGCCCACCTGTTGTTTAAGGTGTTCCAGAATGAAGTCACGAGCACTGCTGTTGAGATAAATTTCTTTGGAGTTCGTACCAATTTTATTAACTCTTTCGCTCGCATTAACTCTAATTGAGTAAACGCACGGATAGCACTAAAAAAATGAGTTTTTATTGCCTCAGTTGTTCCTACCATCCGTTGTTCAATTCCACATACCTGTTTAATGGCTCTGTGGTAACATTCAATCCCCCAATGAATTGAATGTAATGCCTTAAATTCAACCCTAGTAATTGCAATTAGTGCATCTTCTTCTGCTTCTGGTAAAAATATGATACAGTATCTTGGCTCTCCGTTTTTGTTCGCGTTCGCGCAGCGTGTCGCTTTGCGACTCAGCGTCTCCCCTTGGGAGAAGATTTTTTGAAATACTTTCACTTTCCCAAAACTTTTTAGATGCACAATTAAGCCTTCTTCGGGTATTTCTAGATTTTTGGACTTGGGTATAATCTCGACCATTGATGGAACATGAGCGGTTTTTAGCTATGCCCATAAAAAGCCCTAATCCCTTATCTCTAATAAATCTTAGGTTTTCGCGGCTTGAATACCAAGCGTCTGTAGTCACAGTATAAGGTTGCATTCCCCAAGCCAAAACTTCTGTAATCATTTCTCTTAAATAATCATTTTTAGTTTTACCTTCCAGTTTGTTGTAGATGCATAAGGTACAGGTACAGATTTACCCGATGGGTCGGTGTAGTACAATGTTATTAACTGAATACTCTTGACTACACGATGATGTTTTCCTGACCAAAAATAACCGATTAATTCTGTTAGATTTGGGTCACTATAAGGCTTGTCAATTACTGTATCGTCTCCACTTAATGTTCCACCGCTCAAATTGATATCTGGTCTTAACTCGATAAATAAATCCTTGGGTTCATACTGCTCCCGTAACAAAAATCTATTGACACTATCATGAGATAAATCTTCCAGAATTCTTGCCAAACGTACACATCCTGGGTATTTTGATTCTGCCAGGAGAAATAGAGTGTAAGTGTTCAAGTCACACTTTGCTGTTGATAGCTTAGTAGTAGCTCTGATAATCCCAACCCCAGATAGAGCAACATAGGTATTATCCGTTTTTTGCAGCCCCTAAGGATTAGCGATCGCATCTGTCTTTCTTTGTTAGTTCTAATGCATAGCTTGCACTCATTGTCAATCCATAAGTCCTAAAAAAATTCTCTGAAGTTGTTGGAGAAACGGTTTCAGCCATTGCGTGGCGGCTGGTGACAGCTTCGCTACTTTCCCCCATCAAGGAAGCTTGACTAGCTAACGATGTCAACCTCCTCAATGGTGGGCGGCTAGGCAAAAAGCTCAGAAGTCTTTTCCATCAGCGCGGTGCCTTCAATTCATGGGCAGACAGCCTACAGACGAGCCAATCAGGCTTACAGCATGGGAAGCACGCGGGGACGAGATCCGGTCGGGAAGGCTGCGTCGATTCGATCGAGTTCGGTTTGGGTCAGATTGAGTTCCCCGGCTCCCGCGTTTTCAGCGGCGTGTTTGGGGTTGGATGCTTTGGGGATTGCGAAGAGCGAGGAATGCCGCACCAGAAATCGGAGCGCGACTTGGCGAGGGGTGGCGTTATGGGCGGCGGCGATTTCCTGTAGTACGCGACCTGCGGTTGTGCGCGAGCTGGGAAAATCCCCATGACCGAACGGGCTGTATGCGACTACGGCGACCCCATGCTTCTCACACCAGGGGATCACAGCGTGTTCGATCGCTCTCTGTCTCAAATGGTAAAGGACTTGATTACAGACGAGAGAACCCTCGCCAGCGATCTTCTGGACTGCTTCAAGGTCAGGCACATCGAAGTTGCTCACGCCCCAGCAGAGAATCTTCCCCTCGTGCTGAAGCTGCTCGAAGGCAGCGATCGTCTCCTCCAGTGGGTGTTGACCGCGCCAGTGCAACAGATAAGAGTCCAGCCGATCGGTATGAAGTCGAGCGAGCGATTTCTCGCAGGCTATGATCGTCCCTCTCCGAGAAGCATTTCCAGGAAGAACCTTGGAAACCAGGAAAACCCGATCGCGTCGTCCAGCGATCGCCTCGGCGACCACCTCCTCGGCACTGCCGTACATCTCCGCCGTGTCGATATGGGTCATGCCGAGATCGAGTCCTTGGCGCAAAGCGGCGATCGCAGAGGCGCGGTCACCGTTGTCGATGTACCAGGTTCCTTGACCGATCGCTGCCACCTCGCGCTGCGTGGAACCAAATCGATGCTGTTCCATACCTGTCCTCCTGATTAACGCTCCGAGTCGAATGGCACTAAGAAAAGGGAAAATCGTTGAGGCAGCAGGGGTGCAGAGGAGCGGAGGAGCAGGGGAGAAAGAAGAAGTTTAAGGCATACGAACGGATATTTAGAAATTCCCCCCTGCACCCCTGCACCCGTGCCCCTCTGCAATCCTTACACTGCGTACCCTTCAGCTTAACTTAGTGCCATTCCGCTCCGAGTCCTCACACCATCTGCCGTACCTGCCCTGCATGGCTGAACAGCTCGATCATTTCCCGGTTGAAGGCTGGGATGTCGTCTGGCTTGCGGCTCGACACGAGGTTGCGATCAACTACAACTTCCCGATCTACCCACTGGGCACCTGCGTTCTGGAGATCGGTCTTGAGCGACGGCCACGAGGTGAGCCGCCGTCCGCGCACCACATCTGCCTCGATCAGAGTCCAAGGTCCGTGGCAGATCACTGCTACCGGCTTGTCAGTATCGAAGAAGGACTTTATAAACTCGATCGCCTTAGCTTTAGTCCGAAGTTGATCTGGATTGGCAACACCACCGGGAAGCAGGAGGGCATCATAGTCGGCTGGATTTACTTTATCGAGGGGGACATGTACCGGGAAAAATCCCCTTTGTCATAATGGTTCCAGCCCTGAACGCGATCGCTCTTAGGTGAAATGATGTGGGTTTGAGCACCTGCTGACTCAAGGGCTTGCTTGGGTTGAGCCATTTCAACTTGCTCAAAGCCATCTGTAACCAGAATGGCAACTTTCTTATTTGTGAGATCTTCTGTCATCTCTACCTCCTAAAGTGTTGGCTAGACTTGGTTTTTTCGTGTTCTTATGGGGTTTTAGGCAGCCTGACCTGGCTTGAGCACGATCTTGATACAGTTGTCCTTCTTGTGCTTGAAAATTTCGTAGCCGTGCGGTGCTTGTTCTAGTGGCAGACGATGGGTGATTACAAAAGATGGGTCGATATCGCCATTTTGGACGCGATCGAGTAACGGGCGCAAGTACTTATGAACGTGCGTTTGTCCCATTTTAAATGTTAAGGCTTTGTTCATGGCAGCACCCATCGGTATCTTGTCTACAAAGCCGCCGTAAACACCAGGAATTGACACAGTGCCACCTTTGCGACAGGCAACAATCACTTGCCTTAGGGCAGTGGGTCGGTCGGTTTCCATACGCACGGCTTGCTTTACCTGGTCGTAAAACGCATCTGGACCCGTACCGTGGGCTTCCATTCCCACAGCATCCATGCAAGCATCTGGACCGCGCCCACCGGTCATATCTTTGAGGGCTTCACCAACTTCAACTTCCTCATAGTTAAGGACTTCTGCCTTGCCGTCTTTCGCCATCTGTAGGCGTTCGGGAACTCGATCGATAGCAATGACGCGCTCGGCACCTAGCATATATGCACTTCTAATGGCAAACTGTCCGACTGGACCGCAGCCCCAGATCGCTACAGTATCTCCTGGCTGGATATCGCAGTTTTCCGCTGCCATATAGCCAGTGGGGAAGATATCCGTCAGAAACAGGACTTGTTCGTCTGTTAGTCCATCAGGAATCTTGAATAAACCGACATCGGCAAAGGGAACGCGGGCATATTCAGCTTGACCTCCAGCATAGCCACCCATCATATGGGAGTAGCCGAAAAGACCAGATGGGGAATGACCCATGAGTTTTTCCGCTATCCAAGCGTTGGGGTTGGAGTTATCGCACAGCGACCACAAATCTTTTTGACAAAAGAAACAGGAGCCGCAGGAAATGGTAAAGGGAACGACAACGCGATCGCCTATCTTCACATTCTTGACGGCACTGCCTAGCTCGACCACCTCCCCCATAAATTCATGACCAAGGATGTCGCCCTTTTCCATCGTGGGGATGTAACCGTCATAAAGATGTAAATCAGAACCGCAAATCGCCGTTGACGTGATTTTAACAATCGCATCACGCGGATTGATGATTTTTGGATCGGGTACTGTATCAACTCGTACATCGTTAGCGCCGTGCCAGCAAAGTGCTTTCATAATCTTTAACCTCCCTTTGGTTGACCTTCTGTTGTTGCAATCTCGCCTGCTTCCATCAGCATTTTGAAGCGGCGTAAATCATCTCCAATCTGCTGTTCTGGTTCTTCGCCGAAGAGTTTGGCAAACACAGATGCAATCGCACCACCAGGCGGGTTATATTCCGTGACGACCTTTACCTCTGTACCGCGATTGGCGGGTGCTGGCTGGAAGCGGACAGAACCAGAGTTATCAACATCTGCACCTTCAACCGAAGCCCAAGCAATCAATTCGTTTTCCCGATCTTCAATGATGTCTGCATCCCATTCAACACTTCCACCTAACACCCCACTGGTCGTCCAGTGCGTTCGCGTAGCGTGTCCGGAGGACTCTCGCTTATTATTGTCTACTTTTACATCTTTGAGATGCTTCATGAAGCGCGGCAAGTTCCCAAAGTTATGCCAAAAGCGGTAGAGTTCCTCTGCTGGTTTGTTAATCGTTACCGTCTTTTCAACTTTAATTGGTTGGCTCATGTCTATTGTCTCCCGTGCTTGCTGTATGGTGCTTTGTTTATCGCAGTTTAGACAAACAAATTTGTTTGTCCAAACCCTAATACCAGGAGCGGAGAACAGTATAGGATAAAAGCTTATTAGCAAGAGGCATGTAGAAGTCTCTTGAAAAAATTTACCCTTCGTATCAGCCTTCTAGACTACTAAAAAAATTAACTACTACAAATCAACACCTGAACCTTAAAGCTTTCAACTAAACCTAACCTCTAACTAAAGAATGAGATTGGTGTTAAGTTAGTTAGTTCTCGCTTGTATCTTGGCGTAATGCTAAAGAAGCTGTCACCTATTGCAATCTAGACATTCAAACATAACTAGACAAGTGTTTCACTCAAGGATTTTTAGATGCTTAACTTTGCCGAGAATGTCTTCTTTTAGGCAAAGTATACTGTGGGAGTAGGCTCCCCAGCATGAGGCTTTGACCTATGCTAATTCATCCCGCTTCACTTCCCTTGAAGGCAATGCACATAGTCCATTTCCTGTCAATGCGTAAGTCCTAACTACAGCTAATTTAACGGTTAAAATCACGAATTACGAACTATTTAACTTGGCTCATTCAAATAGGATAAATATGTATTTGCCCAAATCGCAGCTTGAGTGCGATCGCGCAAATTCAGCGTGTTTAAAATATTTGTCACATGATTTTTTACTGTCCCCTCAGAAATGTAGAGTTCTTGAGCAATTTCTCGGTTACTAGCGCCTGTAGCAATTAACCGTAAAACCTCTTTTTCTCTAGGAGTAAGTTCATTTAAAGTAGATGGTACAGGTGTTGAATGGATTGGTGTACCATTAGAAAACTGAGTTAACAGCTTTTTAACTATACCTGGGCCTAATTGGGTATATCCTTTATAAACAGCACGAATCGCAACAGCTAATTCTTCTGAGGGCGTATCTTTTAATAAATAACCCATTGCCCCATTTTGTAATGCTGCTGATACATATTCATCATCATCAAAAGTCGTCAGTACTAAAATTTTAGTTTTAGAAAAACGTTTTTGAATTTCTTTCGTTGCTGCAACTCCATCCATAATAGGCATTCTGATATCTAGCAATACTACATCTGGTTGAAATTCAGCAACCAAATTAATCGCCTGTTCGCCATTTTCTGCTTCTCCCACGATCTCTAAATCTGATTCTAATTCTAATAATGCTCTTAATCCTTGACGAATTAAACCTTGGTCATCTACTAACAATACTTTAATCATCATCTCAACCTCATTAAGGGAATATTAACTGTAATTTTGCAACCAGAACCAGGAGTGCTATTAATATTAAAGTCACCTCCTAATGCTAAAGTGCGATCGCGCATACTATGAAGTCCAAAACCAGTAGTATTTTGCCCTAAATCAAAACCTCTACCGTTATCCTGAATTATCAATCGCAAATTTCCTCTGATCGTAGCGAGTTCTAGTTTAACCTCTGTTGCATAAGCATATTTAGTTATATTTGTCAAAGATTCTTGAGTAATCCGGTAAATAGCAGTGTTGATTTCAGGTGGTAGAGAATATTCGAGGTTGATTTGGCAAATTGGTAAAATGCCATTGGAGCGATGAAAATTTTCTGCAAGGTTAGCGATCGCACGTTCTAAAGATTGCTCTTGTAAAGGATTAGAACGCATAGTAGAAACAGATTGGCGGACATCGTTTAGTGCTTTTGAACCTAATTCCTTTGCGGTTGCTAGAAATGTCTCAGCCTTACCTGGGTTAGATTGCCATAGTTTTAAAGCAGTTTCTAATTGCAGATTTAAAGCAGTGAGAGAATGTCCTAATGAATCATGAATTTCACGAGCAATGCGGTTACGTTCTTCTAAGGTAGCTTGATTTTCAATTCGCATCGCATATTCACGAAGTTTTTCATTAGCGATCGCTAGCTTTTCTCGACTGTGCCGTTCAGATAATACCGCATTCATCATTAACAACACAAAAACCAAACTCAAGCCAAATACTAGCGACCAATTCAAGGTAAGAAATCGAAATTTTTCTTGTGCTTGTGATGATGCTTGTAAATTGAATAGTTGGTATTTTAGTTGTGTCGTAAATAGAAATAACCCAAAGGATAGAGATGTAACAAATAAACGCCCAGGTAAGTTAAATATTAGGCAACTCCGAGTAACTAAAATTATATAAAGAAACGGGAAAAGACGAGCAAATCTTTCACCAAACAGCCCAGTTATTAAAATTAATAAAATTTCAATAACTGTGTATATCACCTTAGAAGTCTGGCTACTTTTGGGTAATCTTAAGCCCATTAATGCAAAAAGAATCAAACTATAAATTGATAGTTCCGGTAATAAATTACAAATTGACAAGTCTGGAAATAAACTACAGATTGTTAGTTCTGGCAGTTTAGGACGAAATCTCCGTAAGGGAGGTGGTATAACTGCTATCAATGCAGTGATTGCCAGTAGTATCCACTCCAGATAAAGTAGAGATGGAAAAGGATGTTTTTTAATTTGAATTGGATAATTCATTGTGGTTTACCTCAAGTTATGGATAAATTATAATTTTGGAGGTAGAAGTTAAAATTTAAGGATTAAAATTCTGAGTATTTAAGTGTGGATTTCGCAATTTCAATTTTTCGTTAAGTCAAAAATTGATAGTAAAGGTGGGCTCAATACTTCTCGGATAAACCCAATAATCTCTCTTTTGGTCTGGGGAAAAGGAAATTCAAACCCTTTCCCTTTCCCCTTTTCCCCTTAACCAAAAAGTATTGAAGGTGGTCTAGGTAAAAATATGCAATAAGCTAAATAAGGATTTGCAAATCAATCATCATAAAAATGTTCATCATTTATAATATATAACTCCTAACTTCCAACTCCTAACTATTTATTGTTAATCAAATTTGTCAAAATTCAATCATGACTAAAGTCATGGGTAGAACCATGACTTTCTCCTCATGTAACTAGTAAAGATAAGTTCTTATGATAGTGACAACCAACCAGGAAAAACCCACAAGAAATGAAACTCAAAGCATTATCGCTAGTCGCTGGAGCCATCGCTCTAACTTTAACTGCAACCTCCTTCGCTGTTACCGCCCAAACAGCCTCTCCTTCACCCTTGTTGCTGGCACAAACTCCACAAAAAGAAAGGGGTCCTTGGAAGGAATTAAATCTAACAGATACCCAAAAAAGCCAAATTCAGGCAATTCGCCGCGATAGCCGCGCCAAATTTGAAGCAGTTTTGACCCCAGAACAAAAGGCAAAATTAGAAGCAGCTAAACAAGCAAGTCGGGCTGAGTGGCAAGCGCGTAAGGCTCAGGGGCAAACAGGTCAAGGTCAACGGCAAGCCGGTCAACGTCGAGGAAAGGGTGGTTATGCTGACTTAAATCTGACTGAAGCACAGAAAACCCAAATGCGACAAATTCGGGAATCTGAGAAACAACAGATTCAAGCAATCTTAACGCCTGAACAGCGCCAAAAAATAGAGCAATATCGTCAAAATGATCCTTCGCGTCGTCAACAAGGAAATCCTCAATAATAATCTTTTAAAAAATAATAGTTTTGGGGTGGGCAATGCTGCCCATCTTATCCAAAATAAATTATGATGCAACCCTTGGTTGCTTCCCCAAATCTCGCTCCTTGCCTACAACAGGTTTTAGATTTAATCGATGCATTGCTGTAGCACGAGGACGATATGTTCTCCAAATTATGGAAATAGAGAAATTGCGTTTCTTCCCTACTGGCACTTTTGGTAGAACTTGGGCAGATTTCCTTAATGAACACAATTTTAAACTTTTTACAACTGGTAGCCGTCGTAAACAGCTCCATGAATAGTTAAAAATTAACAAGCTTCTTGCAGAAGATGCGGAAAGGGGAAAAACTTCATCCCCTTTCCCTTTCCCTATTTTAAAATTTACCTATTGATATGAAAGACTACATCGTAGTGGCAATACCCTACGGGAAGCCGTAAAGCATTTACATGAATTACCCCTACGACAGAACCCTATTTACTAGACTTTCAAGATAATTATGAGTTATGAGTTAATCAAAACTCCTAGCTTGATTAAGATGTCTCAAGAATTTGCAATTGGTAGTAAAGTCCGTGTTGTGGCACTACCACCCTACGTCAAAACTGCTGAACCTATGCCCATGCTGCGCCCCCCTGATGTTATTCACATTGGCGAAGAGGGTATAGTCCTTGACCGCCGTCCCGGTGGATATTGGGGTATTCGCTTCACTAAGGGAGCTTTTCTCTTAGATAGCCAATACATCGAAAGCATAGATAAACCTACCGAATCTGACTCTAAGTGATATTTGGAGCAACTAAGAATTGTAAACTTGTGTAAAGTTGTAATTCTGGTTTGCACCATGATTTCCCGCCGCACTTTTTTAAACATATTATTTGCCAGCTGTATTTCTGTCATCAGCTGGCTGAACTTTATACCTGCTGCTGATGCCCTTGGTGGTAAACTTCCGGCAATTAATCAACCCGCGCCAGAGTTTACTTTGCCAACTAACACAGGTGATGGCAAAATTTCCCTCTCAGACTTGCGTGGTAAGTGGCTAGTTCTTTACTTTTATCCTAAAGACTTCACCTCTGGTTGTACTATAGAGGCTCGCCGTTTTCAGCAAGACTTACCCCAATACCTCGCAAAAAATACCCAGATTATTGGCGTAAGCGCTGATGATATTGATTCTCATGCCAAATTTTGTGATTCGGAAGGACTAAAATTCCCACTTTTAGCTGACACTGATGGTTCAGTGAGTAAAGCTTACGGTTCGTGGCTCGGCTTCTTATCGATGCGCCATAGTTTTATCATCGATCCTCAAGGTGTTTTGCGCGAGACTTTTGTCAAAGTCAACCCAACTGTTCATAGTTCAGAAGTGCTGGCACGATTAGAAAAGTTACAGTCTACAGCTTCTTAGATTTCAATAAACTTGAGTTCGGCGAAGCTAAAAAGCAACCGCAAGCAAAGTGTAACCCAACATTTTCGAGGCTTTATTGGGTTGCGCTTTGCTTAACCCAAGCGTATTGTCTTTTATCCCTCAAATTTAATGGAACAGACCACTAGATATTTGTTATCTGCTCCTTTAAAACACATAAAAAATTGAATCAATCCTCTCTCTATTGCCATGTTTGAAATTCATCAATGGCGCTACGAATTAAAGAAGTTATCTGAGTGCGGCGGGTTTCAAAGTTGGCAGCAATATAAATCAGGAGGATGCCAACTAGTAAGCCTACAACCCATTTTAAAAAGGAGTATTGCAAACTAAAAATTACCGATTGATAGATTGTAGTAATTAAAAAAGTGGCTGTACCAATGTAGAGAAAAGCTCGCACTCGCAAAGCTAATCCGGCAAAAATGGCGATGAGGCTGAAAATTCCAGGTATCCAGGCTGTGTTTTGATTAAATAAAATTGCCCATCCACAAATTAAACCACTACCTAGCAATCTCAAAATATGGCGAGGTGCTTTGTACTCTGGTAGCCTCAGTTGGGTATCTACTTGAGCAATATAAAGCAGTGATAATCCAATTGGCGTTATATACCATAAAGTATCAGTCAGGCGTAAGGAATCAAACCATCGGTAAACAGCCCAATTAATCAACGCCACACTAACATAAGTAAAACGGATATTTTCACCTATTTTTGCTAGGAAAATGTAAAATCCAGCTGCGAGTAACAAGGTAATGGGGTAAGTTTGCAGTCTGGTTTCCCACAAAATTATCAGTGGGATGATATAGGCGGCTTGCTGCCAAGGTTTTTTAGACCAACCCCAACTTTCCCAAGGTAGAATGTACAGAAAATAGGCTACCACACAGGCGATCGCACCGTTCCAAGGAACTAACGGCCCAGCCCAAAATTTTCCCACTGCTGTCTCGCGCCAATAAACCCTCATACCGGCTACCTCTAATAAGCCAAGGTAAACCCACATTTCGGCTATGGTGATTCCTGCCAATATGCTGGGGGAAGTGCCCGAATTTCGTCCTTGAAAGATGGCATAACGAATCAAAAATACCCCTGTTGCTAATCCCACCAAACGGTTAATTCCAATGGGAAGCGGAATGGCAGCCATTAATAAGCAGCTACTCCAAGCCCAATGAATATGGGCAATTCTTTTCAATTCTTGGGGAGTTAGGCGTAAGTAGTTGACAAGCCAAGGTGACAAAATACGGTAAGCATACATGATACTGGCACCAAGGGCAGACATGGCAATCAATCCATCACCTAATGCTCCTCCTGAAGCTTGTGACATTTGATAGAACAAAAGTTCATAAGCAGAAATGGATACGCCAATGATTCCTAAGTACAGCAGGGGTTTAAAGTTCTCGCGCCGTCGCCCTACACCAATAATAATTAAAGCTACACCCAAAGAATACAAACCTGTCCACTCGGTAAAGGTGTTCAAACGCAGCAACACACTGAATGCACCATAAATTAATGGCAAAATGTGAAAGCTGCTAGGAAGTTTTTCTAATTGATGTCGTCGCCGCCACCACTCGCCGACAAGTTGAGCGATTAAACCTAAAGCGATATTTGCCATCGCTATCCTAACAATTGATCGCTCCCCAAATCCCAACACTTGGGCAATTAACAATTCTAAAGACCAACCGATGCCATAGAATGCCCAATTGTTCGGTTCTCGCCAACTGCGATAAACAATGGCTGTTAAGGTGATTAAAGTGGCAGCTAAGTACAAAAATCCCGAAGTGATAAACCCTGAGTAAATCAGCACTGAGTGTAGCGTCAAACTCAACAACTCAAAAGCACACAATGCGATCGCCCATTGATCGCTTGCGGCTGCATAATTAAGTGCTAATTCGTTTCCGCGTCGGCTCAAAACTGTCCTGGCTAACCATAGAATTAGGATGGCGATCGCGCCTACGAGAAACCAACCTCCGAGAAGGAGGTGAGGTAAACCAGGTATACCCGTCCACAGCAGCGCCACAATGAAACTCAGAGCAAATCCTTCTGTAATTACCGCAGAGATTTTGTTTCGTAAATAGCGCGTATTTACAAACATTAGCCCTGTACCTACTGCCAAACCAATTAATCTGGTTCCTGGTAACTGTAGAGTAAGTAGCTGGGCAACTCCCACAGCCAAGACGCTCAAGTAACGGGTAGTAGTCCGACGTTCTGTAGTTGTGCAATTTGCAACACCCGTGAGAGCTATAGGCGTAACTAGCCATAAAGCTCCCAAATAAGCTTGGCTATCAGCGACACCATACCAAGATGATTCTGCATTCATCCACAATAGGAAAAAACTAGCGGCAGCTAGCCCTAAACCGATATCCCAGGCACTACGTTGCCAGACTCCTTCTTCTACGCTAAATCGCCATTCTGCAACCATCAGAGCTAATAAAATACTTGCCCAGACTTGTTGACTCAGGGTTGGCGCAAGCCAATTAATGGTAGAGCAAAATGTTAGCACCCCGATAATGTGAGTTAGATATACCAGGGGAAGGGATGCGGGGGAACGGCGTTGAGTTACGAATGCCAGAGTGATGGTAGAAAATAGCAGATTTAGCGATCGCAATACAGGATTGACAATCGCGATCGTTGTTAAAAAAGCTCCCAGTAAGAGAGTGAGCAGTTCGCCAAATTTAGCTAATTCTCGCTTTTCGGTGCGATGTAGGCTATCTGTAAGCGCCACCATCAAAATTATGTAGGCAAATAAAGCTACACCCAGCAAAGCCCAAGGTTCATTTTGAGAATTTGTGAGTTGAGTACCAGTTGCGATCGCTAATTTCTGTAAGCTATCAGGTACTAATCGCCAACCTAGCCAAATCGTCTCTAAACCGATGACGAAAACCGCAGCGAAGTCTAGCTTTAAACTGTACCGCCGCAATCGACTTCCCACAAACCACAAACCTAAACCACTTACAGCTATTGCTTGCCAAGGATAATTTACTACCGAAACCATCCAACCCAAAAACAGTAGAATCCCACCAAGTTTTTCCCAGAGGAAAAGAGATGAAGGGAATATTACAGTTACTTCCTCTGCTCCCCCTGCTCCCCTGCTCCCCTGCTCCCCTGCTCCTCCTGCCCCCTGCCCCCTGCCCCCTAGCCTCTCCTGTACTAGCCAAGTTACTAGCCAGCCGCAAATGCCAATAGCTAATCCCAACTGAGTGACATTTACCCCAGCAACAAAAATTGCCCGCACTAGCAGCACTATCAAAGCATAAATAATTACGGCGGCAGTTAAACTAATACTTAAGCTGCGGCGTAGGCGTAGCCCGTCGTAGACATCGCTTCTATCTTCCTCACTGACAATATTAGGCTGTTGGTAATTGTGATAAATAGTAATGATGGTTGTGCCAATCATTGCCAGATAGACGGCAATTAAGGGGAATCCTGGCAATTGCCAACCCCAATGCAGATAACTCAGCCCTAGAATATTAGCTAAAGGTAATTTGCCAGTACGTAGATTGGTAAAAATAGCCCGATTTTTGGAGAGTAAAACAGTTATAGCAGTGAGGGTAGGCCAGGCGATCGCAACTGCAACTAAATCCACAGGATTTTGCCACAATTGAAAGCTATCCATTGCCCAAAAGTTTACTGGCACTAACAAAAGGGTGGCAATCAGCAAAGTTTGAGCCGTCAATCTGAGGTTGTTTTGCCTAGTCGCCCAAAAGCTTAATCCCCAAAAACTCAGAGTATAAGCAAATAAAACTCCATACTGTCCAGAAGCGGGAAACCTTTCCCACTGACTCGCAGCTAGTACTCCAGAGGATACCACTACCAGAAATACCCCTAGAAAAAGCAGCCAGCGTACACTCAGTTCGGCCCCCAAGGACTGCAACATTGTGCTGATAAAATTGGGTTCGACTGTTTTTTGTTGTGGTTGTCTACGGTGGCTAGATTGTAAAGCTGCTATGGGTAAATCCTGCACGGGATCGGAAGTTAAAAAAACTACCTTTTTTTTAGCTTCAGGCTGGAGTGGCAACACGACCGAACACACCAGAAATTCTTGGCATAGCTGCCTAACTTGGGTATCGGATATCAAACCTAAACGCAGCCATATATCTAGTCCTTCTAATAACTGAGGATGGGAGGATGGCAATCTAATTTCAAATTTTAGCGGGCGCTCAAGGGGCGATGACATAAGCGGCAGCGGTATCAGTATATACTTTAAGTAGATTTCAATTAAAGTATATTTTGGTTCTAATTGTGCCACTTATTAGGCTAATTGATATTAATTTTTAACCTCCGAGCGATATTCAAATGCCAATTGTCTGCTTTTAGGTTCCGCATTGCAGTCTTTAAAGCGCAAGACCCATACGTATCTTTGGTTTAGGAAGATTTTTTTAGTTTCCAGAGAAAGTCATTTATCTGCTGTAAGTTGGAGTTATAAATTTTCTCAATTCCAGCTTTTAAGAAGTCAGAGGGCTTGAACAAGAATATGTCAGTAAAACCATTAGTAATCTGTGGCAACTTATTTTTATCTACAACTTGAAATCTTACTTTCGGATCGACTAAATGACCAAACATTTGTATTGATGCAATTATGTTCTCATTACTAACATCAGTAATTAATAGTGGCTTATTACCTTGACTAATAATTTTAGCAATTTCAGGATATTCCTGGTATTTTTCAGGAAGTTTGTTCCACCACATTTGAGTTTGAGAGTGGAGTATACAAGATATAATTCCGCCCATAATGACTAAACCTACTAGAAGTGACCAGAGCTTTTTTTGCCAAACTTTAATATAAACAGAGGTGAGTTTGGTGGTAAACAGGTAAGCAACAGCTAACTGTATACCTAAAACAGAAGGAAGTGTATATCGACTAGTAGCGTATCGCTTTTGAAAGACGAAATCTACTATTAGTAGTGGAAGCCCTACAGACCCAATCAAGGTTAAGACAAATAACCAAACTTCTTTAGAGGTTCTTCGACAGAGAACATAAATCGAGTAAATTACTATAGCTAAAATAACTAAAATAAAAGGAATTAATGCAATCTTAAGTTTTCCTGGATCGCTAGGGCTAATACCTAAATCAAGAAATGTGCGACTAAAAATACCAGCCCATCTTGCAGATGACGCGAATAATCCTTGTTTAGAATTCGCCCAATCTATTGCTTCTTCATGAGAGTTGGTAATAATAATCCAAATCCAAGGTACAAAAGTTATAAAGCCCGTAAGCGATGATAGCAGGTAATAAATCGATGTTTTAGTCAATCGGAAGCGTTCGATTGCAATTACATAAATCCCTTGTGCTAAAGCAATCAAGGTAAAAAATATATGAGTATAAAAGCCTAGCACCAATGTTGCTGTATAAATGCACCAACTAACCTTTGTTTGAAGGCGCATGGCTCGCAACAGCGCTAGGCTCGATATTAATATGGCTACTATCCATAAACTGTATGCCCGTGCTTCTTGTGCATACACTACATGAATAGGTGAAACAGCTACCAAAGCAATGGCTACCCACCCTATTCGTGAAGACTCAAATAATTCTTTACATAGCCAATAAAGACAAGGAAAAGTGAGTAGACTAATAAATGCCGAAAAACTCCTTGTTACTGTTACAGAATTGCCAAACAATTCTACCCAAAACTGGGTCATCAAAATGTATAGCGGCAAAATCTGTGAGTCTTCTAAAATAATCCCTTTAATTGTATCAATTGTGTTTTTCTCAGGATTAGGATACTGGTATTTATCCAAATCTTGTATGCTGAATAAATGGCCATCCGTTAACTGCTTGTGTAGCTCTAACTGTGTATAGCCAGATATGCGTAATGATGAGAAAACTTCATCAGGCCAATAGATTTTTTTGTCAATATTGACGAATCGAAAAAATACACCTATTACTAATAAAATAATGACTAAAAAACGTAACCAAGATTGAGAAATATTCCAGTTCTGTGACAATTCTTTTTTCATACAGGTTTCAATCTCTTCAAAGCCTTAATAATCATTTATCCCATCTCAAAATCAATTAAATATAATTAACTTTTTCTTTATTGATTCTTCCTCCATTAATTGATAGTAATTCGCATTTAAAATTACTATCAATTTTAAGGTATAACATTCAGTTAGAAAATTAATAACAAAGGTTTAAAATGTTTTTTATAGTCGTTTTTCTAACTATTCGTGTTTAGCATAACAGTTAGAAGCTAGCAAGTAAACACCTGAATAACTTTTCTCAGGTTAACACTTAAGTAGTATCGAGTTTTATATAAATATTTTAATTTTAGCTAAAGATATCGTATGTCTATAGAATAATTTGGAAGATGTTGAAGCTTTTGGCAACATTATCCCATATTCAATACAATTGTTTATCTGTCATCGTATAGTATAAATTAATCTAGATTTAACATACTTGCGTTAAAAATAAAAAGATTTGATAAATTTTAGATGAGAATACTATAAATATGTCTACGAGTAAAATTGAAACCAAAGGTGTATTAATGTTTGTTTCAACCTTACCCAAGGATTGAAAACTGAAGGTGTCCAGGTAGAGATGAGAGTAAGCGCCTTGTTTGGCTACTTCCTTGGCTATTTAGCACGAGTTTGCGTTGATCCCATACCTTCAGGAGACCCCGATCGTAACTGTAATAAGCTTCGTGGGAAGTTTACATCTTTAACCTCGTAGTACAACTACTACCCAGAGAATTGTTAAACCTTCATCTGGTTGGTATGTTATGTAATGCTAACCTTGTAATGGGATGCTTAACTTTAGCGATCGCTACTCAATAAATCGAGCTGAAACTAGTTGCGATCGCCAAACCAACCAAGAATTGATCGTCAAAGCGTTGATTGAGTCGCTAGCCTCATGTCATTTTGCCACCTTCTATACTTATTGCCTTCACTTTGTCTCTTCCAGTAATAGAATTAAGGACGAAGCCTTGGTAAAGCTTTCAACTATCACAAAGATAGAAGCTGTAGTAGCAGATTTGGCCAAATGTCAGGAAATCAAAATCTGTATCCCAAAATAGGCCCTTAGTATAGTAGCATATAAAACGCTTGTAAGATTTTTATGACTTCCCGTATTCGCTTTTTGATGTGTCCTCCTGACCACTACGATGTAGACTATGTGATTAACCCCTGGATGGAAGGGAATATTCACAAATCATCGCGCGATCGCGCCGTGGAACAGTGGCAGGGATTACACCAGATCCTTAAACAACACGCCATTGTAGACTTAGTATCACCCCAAAAAGGTTGGCCTGATTTAGTTTTTACCGCCAACGCTGGCTTGGTACTGGGGGAAAATGTCGTACTCAGTCGCTTTTTACATAAAGAACGCCAGGGAGAGGAACCTTTCTTCAAAGAATGGTTTGAGCAAAATGGTTATATAGTCAATGAACTTCCTAAAGATTTGCCCTTTGAAGGTGCAGGAGATGCACTACTAGATCGAGAAGGACGCTGGTTATGGGCGGGATACGGTTTCCGTTCAGAATTAGATTCTCACCCTTATTTAGCTAAATGGCTGGATATTGAGGTTCTCTCTCTGCGACTCATAGACGAACGTTTTTATCACTTGGATACCTGTTTTTGTCCGTTAGCAAATGGCTATTTGCTCTACTATCCAGGTGCTTTTGATTCTTACTCCAACCGCTTAATTGAAATGCGAGTCGCACCAGAAAAGCGAATCGCAATTGCTGAAGCCGATGCAGTTAACTTCGCTTGTAATACAGTGAATGTGGACAGCATTGTGATCATGAACAAGGCGAGTGATGCTTTGAAAACCCGCCTTGCAGATGTGGGTTTCCAAGTGCTGGAAACACCACTGACGGAATTTCTCAAAGCTGGTGGTGCAGCTAAATGCTTAACTTTGCGCGTAACGGAACCAGTTAGGGATGAAATTCATGCCAATGTCTCGGTAGAAAGCCGAATCATTCGCATGGAAGGACACTTACTTGATGCTGGCTTAATTAACCGCGCCTTGGATTTGATTATAGATGCCGGGGGAAGTTTCCAAGTCTTGAATTTCAACTTGGGAGAACAACGCCAAAGTACCTCTGCCGCAGAAGTGAGAGTATCAGCACCATCCCATGAGGTGATGGAAGAAATCATTTCCCGATTAATTGATTTGGGTGCTGTAGATTTACCCCATGATGAGCGAGACGCGATCTTGGAACCTGTGATCCAAAATGGTGTAGCGCCCGATGATTTCTACGTCAGTACAATTTATCCTACCGAAGTGCGGATTAATGGGCAATGGATAAAGGTAGAAAATCAGCGGATGGATGGCGCGATCGCAATTACTCAAACTCCCTCTGGTTTAGTAGCTAGGTGTAAAATACTACGAGATTTAGAAGTTGGCGAACGAGTAATTGTAGACGTACTAGGTATCCGTACTATTCGCAAAACGGAATCGCGCGAACAACGCAGCACCCAAGAATTCAGCTTTATGTCGGCGGGCGTTTCCAGCGAACGACGCGTGGAATTGGTGGTTGAACAAGTCGCTTGGGAATTACGGAAAATCCGCGATGCTGGCGGTAAGGTAGTTGTTACGGCTGGGCCCGTGGTGATTCACACTGGTGGCGGCGAACACTTGGCGCAACTGGTTCGGGAAGGATACGTGCAAGCGCTGCTGGGTGGTAATGCGATCGCAGTTCACGACATCGAGCAAAATATCATGGGCACTTCCTTGGGTGTGGACATGAAGCGGGGTGTCGCCGTTCGTGGTGGACACCGCCATCACCTAAAGGTAATTAATAGTATCCGTCGTTATGGCAGCATTCCCAAAGCTGTGGAGGCGGGGGCAATTAAGAGTGGCGTGATGTATGAGTGCGTCCACAATAATGTACCTTTTGTGCTTGCGGGATCGATTCGGGATGATGGGCCTTTGCCTGATACCCAAATGGATTTGATTCAGGCGCAGGAGCAATATGCTAAACACCTAGAAGGTGCGGAGATGATTTTGATGCTGTCATCGATGCTGCACTCCATTGGTGTGGGAAATATGACTCCGGCGGGAGTGAAGATGGTGTGTGTGGATATTAATCCAGCTGTGGTGACTAAGTTAAGCGATCGCGGTTCTGTAGAATCGGTGGGTGTGGTGACGGATGTGGGATTGTTCCTGAGTCTGTTGATTCAGCAGTTGGATAAGTTGACAAGTCCCTATGTTAATAAGGTAGGTTAAGAGACGAACCGCAGAGGCGCAGAGGACGCAGAGAAAGGGAGATGACAAGAGTAGCTTTCAGGGAAGAGTTTCAGGTTAATTGGGTAAGTTTGATTGCTGATTTCTTGTTAGTAGGGATGGTTTTTGGCCCGCCAATTGCTCCCTTTCTGGCTGCGTCTGGAGTGTCTTTGCTTCCTGGGATTGCGGACATCATTTATTTCATGGGTAATCATGTGTGTCCGCAACCAACTATGGGGTTAGATTTGGCACCACCATATATTATGGCTGTGTGTATGCGCTGTTACGGCACTGTCACGGGTTTGCTGATTACTCGCCTGCTGTATGGAATAACTGGTGGTAAAGGATTTTACTGGTTAAGTCAGTATGGATGGAGTGGTGTGGCGATCGCCAGTGTGCTGATGATGGCTTATCCTTTAGAATTGGCAGCACAAATTTTCGGTTTGTGGAGTTTTAATAATTATCTAGTTACACCTTTTGGGTTGATTACGGGTTTAGCGTGGGGATTGTTTACTATGCCCATTTTCCACGGGTGGCGAGGTGCTAAAACTAGCTTGGATAGATTTTAGTCTGACTCCTAATTTCTTCTTCAAATCAGCATCCCAGCAATACAAGCGGTGATAAAACCCGCCAACGATCCGCCAATCATCGATCTTACACCCATACGAGCTAAATCATGTTGGCGATTAGGTGCTATCCCAGTAATACCGCCAATGGTAATGCCAATTGAACCTATATTTGCAAAGTTACATAAGGCGTAAGTCGCAATAATTACTGCACGTTGGGAAATTTTACCATTTTCAATTAGTGCCTTCAAATCCAAAAAAGCAATAAACTCATTGAGAATTGTCTTTGTACCCAACAAAGCCCCCACTTGCTGACAATCAGCCCAAGGTACGCCCATTAACCACGCTACGGGAGCCATAAAAATAGACAAAATCAACTGTAATGACAGTTGCGGCAAACCCACAAATGTCCCCAACCATCCCAGGAGTGCATTTAAAGCAGCCAATAATCCTAAAAAGGCGATAATTATTACCCCAACATTAACCGCTAGCTTCACGCCGTCAATTGCTCCAGCTGTAGCAGCATCAATTGCATTTACATAATTGGTTTTTACCTCTGCCTTTACTTCACCAAGTGTCTCTGATACTTCTGTTTCTGGATACAGCAATTTTGATACTACCAATGATGTGGGAGCAGTCATAAAAAAAGCGGCAATTAGATGTTCTGCTGGTATTCCAAAAGAAAGATATGCCCCTAGTACTCCACCTGCAATTGTGGCAAAACCACCCGTCATCACGGCATGAAGTTCTGATTGCGTCATCTTCGCTATATAAGGTTTAACCATCAGCGCTGACTCTGTTGGCCCTAAAAAGATGTTACCCGCACAGGATAAAGATTCAGAACCCGATGTTTTCAACGTCTTCGTCATTACCCACGCCATCACATTTACCACTCGCTGTAAAATGCCGTAGTAATATAAGACACTTATAAAGGCAGAGAAAAAGATAATTGTCGGCAGCACTTGGAAGGCAAAGAAATGATCCTTAAAATTTTCTCCAAAGACAAATTTGGCACCAACATCAGAAAAAGCTAAAAATTTGCTGACAAAATCTCCCAGAAATTTAAACACAGTCAAACCCCAAGGAGTTTTAAGAATCACGATTGCCAATGCAAATTCTAATCCCAAACCCCATGCCACTATGCGCCAACGCACCGCTTGACGATTAACCGAAAAAGCGTAGGATATACCGATAAAAACTAAGATTCCTAACGCAGAGATGGCGCGTTCCATATTTACTCCCAAAAAAGTATCGCTAAGGCACTTGGACACAAAGCATACACAAAAATCTGCCTTGTTTTGTGGCTTTGTAGTCAATAACTAGAGTTTTGGTGCTGTAAACAAGAAATTAGCGATCGCAAATTCATATCTTGTTACAAAACCGTGTTTATTTGTGTTTCACAATCCCATAACTGTGCGATAATGTGCTTCAATTTGCGCGACGGTTTCAGACTTGCGCTTTGTCTCCCATTGACTGCGATTAAATAATTCTTGCCGCAATTCATCAACGTTAATTGTGGTAACTTTACCATCAGCAACAATTTGCTTGCCATTCACCCAAACACTATCAACAACATTATTAGGACGACCTAAAACTAATAAACCAATAGGATCTGTACGCGGAAGCAATGATAAATTAGTGAGGTCATAAAGTACTAAATCTGCTTGTTTGCCCACACTGAGAGAACCGAGATTATCTGCAAGATTCAATCCTTTTGCACCTCCTAAAGATGCCATCTCTACTGCTTGCCGGGGTGTAATCCAGTGTTGATAATCTGAGTCTGTAATATTATGTAAAATAGAACCCATTTTAATGGCTTCTAGCAAATCTTGAGAGTCATTACTTGAAGCACCATCGCAACCGAAAGTTACATTTACTCCAGCTTGGCGATATTTTAAAATGGGGGCGATGCCACTACCTAAACGTAGATTGCTTAAGGGATTATGAACAACTGTAGATTGAGTTTCGGCGAGGATGGCGATATCCGCATCATTTAACCAAACGCAATGAGCTAGAGTTGTGCGATCGCTCAAAAACCCGATTCTTTTCAAATGTTCCACGGCAGTACAACCGTACTTTTCTTGAGCGAGTTTTTCCTGTGCCCTAGTTTCGAGTAAATGGGAGTGACGACAAAGATTATAGCGATCGCTTAACTCGATGCATCCCGCAAATAAAGCATTACTACACAATTGTATCCCCGTTGGTGCTACCAAAATATTTACACCTTCATCTGGACGATGAAACTGCCTCACCGCCTCTTCGATAATTTCCAATGTTGCCGCAGTTGAACGATGATAAGGTTCATGAGTTCTTGCTGATTCCCCAGATGGAATACCTGCGCTGAGGGATTCATCTTGAATTAAGGGGGCGATAAAGGCGCGAATCCCAACTTCTCTGTAAGCGCGGGTTGCAGTGGCGATCGTTTCTAACTCAAGTCCGGGAATTAACACCAGGTGATCTACTACACTCGTACCGCCAGAAAGCAAGGTTTCTACCGCAGTACCCAAGGCGCTGAGATAAACCTGTTCAGTGTCGAGGGGGGCAAAATCATACAGTTCCGCCAACCATAATTCTAAAGGCAAAACTGACATGATTCCCCGTTGCCACATCTCTGATGAGTGGGTGTGAGCGTTGAAAAAGCCAGGTAGCAGCAGTTTGTTTTTGCCATCTATGACAGTGCCGATTACTGGTAGATTGGGGGCAATAGCTGCAATTGCCCCATCTACAATCTGTACATCTACCGTCGCATAATCATCGCTGGCGGCAATTAAAACATTCTGAATAGTGAAACTTACCATATTTAACCTTGATTAAGTAATTGTATTTTCAACTGAATTTCAAGTTACAAGATAGAAAATGGTGTAGGGTATTACAATTTTATGAATTTGCCTTTTCGGACATTGGGAGTCTCACCAAATGCGTGGACAGTGAATGATGCGATCGCAGATATCACCCGTCCTCAAAAACCCCCACAACCCGTTATTTTATCAACAGAAACTAAAACCCTGCGTTTAGACTTGGCAAAAGCCGCTATCCTCGTCATTGATATGCAAAACGACTTCTGTCACCCTGATGGCTGGTTAGCGCATATTGGCGTGGATGTAACTCCAGCACGTCAGCCTATTAAACCTTTGAATAACTTACTTCCAGAACTTCGTGACGCGGGTGTTCCAGTCATTTGGATAAATTGGGGGAATCGCCCTGACTTACTCAATATTAGTGCTGGTTCGCGTCATGTCTATAACCCCACAGGGGCAGGCGTGGGATTAGGCGATCCCCTACCAAGTAATGGTGCAAGAGTCCTAATGGCGGGTAGTTGGGCTGCGGCAGTAGTAGATGAACTAGAACAGGTTCCTGAAGATATTCGTGTGGACAAATATCGCATGAGTGGGTTTTGGGATACCCCATTAGATAGTATCTTGCGGAATCTGGGAAGCACAACATTATTTTTTGCTGGTGTTAATGCCGATCAGTGCGTGCTAGCTACCTTATGTGATGCTAATTTCTTAGGATATGACTGCGTGTTAGTTAAAGATTGTAGCGCTACGACTTCGCCTGAATATTGTTGGCTAGCAACGTTGTACAATGTTAAACAATGCTTTGGTTTTGTCACTGACTCCCAAGAGATTTTAACAGCGCTGCAAAAGAGTGAGGAGTGATTAGATTTTAGATTTTTCCTTCAATCCAAAATTCAAAATTGGTTGAATGAGGAGTATTTAGTGTTTAGTAATTAATGATTTTGTCATTTATACAACTTAAAACTTACGTATAACCCACGCGGTAGGGGCAATTAATTCATGGATTTTCCCTACCTGAAAATCTTTCTTGGTGGCTATTGTTTGCATCATTTCTGACAACTCATAACTGACATATTCAAGACTAAGATTTTAGGAATTTTCATACCCATCGATAACTTTAGAGGGGATAAATAAATGTACGCTACTCGTTGTGTAATTCCGGTTATCAAATCTCCTAAAGATTACCAAGTATATCGCATTAGTCCCAATGACTCTAATCGATTAGCAATTATTTTCGATTCGACAAATGCTAATACTTCCTTAACTTGCTGTATAGAAATTTTTGATGTCGGTGGACAAACACCACCAAATCGCCATCAGTGGGCGGTGGAAATGTTTTTTGTCCTCAAAGGGGAAGCGATCGCTATGTGTGACGGCAAGAGTGCCACTATCAAAGCTGGAGATAGTTTATTAGTGCCTCCAACTGGGACTCATTTGATTAAAAATACTGGTTCTACTCGCTTGTATACGTTGACTGTCATGGTTCCCAACGAAGACTTTTCCGAATTGATTCGCAGTGGCATTCCATCGGAGTTAGATGCAGAAGATATGGCTGTACTAGGGAGATTGAATACTTTGATGCCCTGTTAAATTAATTCATAATTGACTGAGATAGAAAGTGGAAAGTTATCTTATTCCCAGTCATAGACTGGGAATAACTAATGTGAGTTTTCTTTTTTTGAGATTTAGCTACGAACTTTTGTGAGGATTTTTTGCGAATAAAACGAAGCCGATTCTTCGTTTTTGGAGCAATCTTGTGCGAACTTAATCAAATGATGCCCCACAAGTCCGACGTGAATCAAGTTTTCAATATCACCTGCTTTCAGCGCTGGCTTGGCCATTTTCCAGAAAGTCTGACGATAGTTACTAAATAAGCCTATCCGCAGCAAAATGTTAGTTAAATAAGTTAAACCTTTGCGAATATTAGCCCCAGAAGTGCGAGCAGGACTGTTAGGTACTTCAATGCGATTTGGATATGTGTGTTCCATATTGTAAGCAAACCGCTCATATAAAAATTCCGGCTCATAAGCAGTTGTGATGCAGCGCCGCCACATCTCGACAACTTGCTCGTAGGGCATCAAAAACTCAACATTTGATTCCCGGCTTTCATCAAATACGAGTCGTCCTTCTGCTTCTAACCTCCGCCATAACGGAGTTCTAGGCAAAGCATGAAGTAGATTAATTGTCAACATGGGAATTTGAGATGCCCGAATAAATTCGATAATTCGGTCTGCTGTTTCTGGTGTATCTGTATCTAACCCGATAATGATTCCTGATACTACTTCCATGCCATAGCTATTTAAAACCTGAATTGCTTTTAAAATTGGCATACTCAGATTTTGATCTTTGGAAATGGCATGGAGAGCATCTGGTTCAGGTGTTTCGATACCGCAAAAGATCGTGCAGAAATAGGCTTCGCGCATCATCTCCAGCAGTTTTGGGCTTTGAGCTAGGTTGAGGGTTGCTTCACAAGCAAACTGGATGGGGTAGCCATTGCGTTTTTGCCAGTCAATCAGGTGAGGAAGTAACTTCATGGCAGCGCGGCGATCGCCAACAAAGTTATCATCGACAAAATACACTGCCCCCATATTGCCAGATTGTCGCATTGCATCTAGCTCGGCAACCACTTGCTCTGGTGTTTTCATCCGGGGACTGTTGCCATAGAGTTCTGGAATATCACAAAACTCGCAGCGATAAGGACAACCGCTAGAAAACTGCACATTTGCTAAGAAATAATCATCGATATCCAGCAAATGATAAGCTGGAGTTGGAAACTCTGTTAAAGGTAAACGTTCCTTCGTTTCAAAGCGGATTTGCCTTTGAGGACGTTCTAAGTTTTGGTCTAGATACTCGATCATGCGATCGCTAGCATCTCCCAACTCACCCAAATGTAAAATGTCAAATTCAGGATAATATTCTGGACACCCAGATACCGAAGGGCCACCCACCACTGTGATTTTCCCGGCTCGATGGGCAAGCTCATTAATTTGATTAATCTGTGGTTTTTGGATATGCATTCCACTCACAATTACCGCATCAGCCCATTGGTAATCAGCCCTGGTTGCTGATTTGACATTCTCATCAATAAACCGCACTTCCCATTTTTGAGGTAAATAGGCAGCCACAATTAAAATACCTTGGGGTGGCATAAAAGCCCGGACATTACCCATCAGTGGGTAGGCATGATGAAAAGTACCAAAGGAGCGGCTGTATTTAGGAAAGATGCAAAGAATGCGTCGATGGTTCGAGGGAACGTAGCTGGTTCTCTTAGTGTTAGAAGCGGTTTTGGAATCGGCCGCTATATAAGTTGGATTCTCTAAAGACTTAAGATTTACGGTCATCGCAAATTTCACCCCAGAAGACTGAGCAGTTAATTTGACAATTTATTGACACAATTCAGTGATAATTCCAACTAGCTTACCGCGATCCTTCAGAAGTTTTTAACTGTAAAATATAAAATTCCTCCTAGAGGGGTATGATTCACCCTTTCTCAGAATGCAGTTTTGCAATTACCGATGCGTTTGAGTCGCCAGATTCTGGCTTATGAGTTAATTCATCTAGAATGCTTAGGAAAAAAGTAGTTACCGATATAGTTGGTTATATGTTGGTATATTTGGTACTATTTTACCTAGCATCAATTTTATGGAAGAAATTTCTCAAACGCCTTTTCTATGAAAAGAAGACAAATTTTTGGCTTATTGGGTATAGCAGTTGCTGGTTTGCTCCTGGCAATTGGTTTACCGTTAGTTAATCCTTCTGCTGTAATAGCACAGTCAAACAGTACTATCCTCGTCTCCGCAGCCGCCAGCTTAAAAGAGGCACTAGAGGAAATTAAGCCTTTGTACCAACAAAGTAAATCAGATGTCAACATTACTTATAATTTTGGGGCTTCTGGTGCCTTGCAGCAACAGATCGAGCAAGGTGCCCCGGCAGATATCTTTATCTCTGCTGGCAAAAAGCAAGTGGATGCCCTAGAACAAAAAGGACTTTTGGTAACAGGTAGCCGTGCTAACTTGGCAAATAACCGTCTAGTCTTGATTGTGGCTCAGGATGTTGTTGGCATCACTAGTTTCTACAATTTAACAGATAGTAAGATTAAAAAAATTGCGATCGGTGAACCTAGAAGTGTACCCGCCGGTCAATATGGGGAGCAAGTCTTAAAGAAATTGAAACTTTATAATCAGGTAAAGCCCAAATTAGTCTTTGCTAACAATGTGCGTCAAGTTTTGGCAGCAGTAGAAAGTGGTAACGCTGAAGCGGGTTTAGTTTATGCTACTGATGCCAAAATTTCCAACAAGGTAAAAGTCGTAGTTGCTGCTGACGATAAGTTTCACTCACCGATTGTCTATCCAATGGCAGTAATTAAAAGCAGTAAAAATATTCCAGCAGCCAAAGAGTTTATCCAGTTTTTATCTGGCAGTGAAGCCAAGACTGTACTCAAAAAATATGGGTTTCTTGTAAGTTAGAAAGAGGCTTAAGAGGTTATTTGAATAAGTGTTTCGCTGTGACTTGAGGCACTATTAGATCCCCCTAAACCCTTTAAAAAGGGTTGGAGAATCTTTTGTACGTAAGTCCTAAAGGAAAATAACCAATGCCCCATACCCTTTAATACAAAGACTTAATCCACCGCCATTCCTGTGTCAAGCCATCTCTCAGGGAGACTTGTGGCTGATATCCCAGAATTTTCTGCGCTTTAGATACATCAGCAGCAGTGTGGCGTGCATCTCCCATCGCTTTTTCTATGTGGTTTCTTTTGATTGGTTTGCCAACGATTTCTTCAATCGTATCTAAGACTTCTGCTAAAACCACCCTGCTACCACCACCGATATTAAAAATTTCTCCCACTGCTTGGGGTGTGGAAGCAGCGGCTAAATTGGCCGCGACTATATCACCAACAAATGTAAACTCCCGCGTTTGCTGGCCATCGCCGTAAATAGGAATCGCCTCATCCTGCAAAATGGATTTAAAGAACTTATGAAATGCCATATCTGGGCGTTGTTTAGGGCCATAGACTGTGAAATAGCGCAATGATACATATGGCACACCAAAGTTTTTGTGATATAGTCTGCACAGAGTTTCAGCCGCTAGCTTAGTAATGCCGTAAGGAGAAACAGGTTCAGGGCAAATTCCTTCGTGAGTGGGTAAAGTTTCTGCATCACCATATACACTTGACGAAGAAGCAAACACTAATCTTTTCAAGTGTTTTGCATCTTTAGCCGCTTCTAGCAAAACTTGCGTAGCATTAATATTCCGTTCCGTGTAACCTCGAAAAGCCTTACCCCAACTTGCCCTGACACCTGCTTGTGCTGCTTGATGGTAAACGACATCAACATCTTTTAAGAGTTCCTGCCAATCTAAAAACTGAATATCTGCTTCGATTAATGTAAAGCCAGGTGAGCTATGTAAGTGTGCAACATTCTTGCGCTTCAACATGGGATCGCAATAATCATTGAATTCATCAATCCCAATTACTTCTTCCCCTTGTTGTAGCAAGATGTATACAAGGTGAGAACCAATAAAGCCCGCTGCTCCAGTAACGATAATTTTAGCCATGTTACCTATTTTTTGCTATTTTCATAAATTTCTATATTCACAGGTTAGTACTTGGTAATCAATAATCGTCATTATTTAAGTTTGATTTTTTAATCCATTGTTGTACTCTTTTAAACATAAGCATTACTTAAATAAATATATTTGCTATTTAATTTATCCTAATATTTTATCCTAATATATTTACTTAGTTATCGTTATTAACAACAGTAATAAATGTACTAATTGACAAAATTGAATCTTAAGAATAATCACAGTTAAAATTCCAACAACAAAATGGGCTTAAAACCGATATAGATAATTCTTTTTCCCCTCCCCGTGCCTCTTCTGGTTATAAGTAGGCTTGCACAAGTGTGATAATTGGTGAAAAAATTGATCAACGAGAGCCGAATCAGGTATTCTCGTTTGCAAGGGACGCACGAGGAAATCAGTGAAAGTTTTAGTTGTAGGTAATGGAGGGCGCGAACACGCTCTGGCATGGAAACTGTTGCAATCTAAGCAAGTTGAGCAAGTTGTCTGTGTCCCAGGGAATGGAGGCACAGCAAGTATGGAACGTTGCCTAAACTTGCCCGTAGCAGTAGATGATTTTGAAGGTATCAGCCGATATGCTCTAGAACATGGCATAACTTTAGTAGTAGTTGGGCCAGAAGTACCTCTGTCTAAGGGAATCACAGATTACCTCCAAGATAAAGGATTGATGGTATTTGGCCCAGTAAGGGCGGGAGCGCAAATTGAAGCGAGTAAAGCTTGGGCAAAAGCCCTGATGCAAGAAGCAGGAATTCCGACGGCGCGGGCTGCGGTATTTACGGAGGCAGGAGCAGCAAAATCTTATGTTAAGTCTCAGGGAGCGCCAATTGTCGTTAAAGCTGATGGCTTGGCAGCTGGTAAGGGTGTGATAGTAGCTGAAACAGTTGCACAGGCAGAAAGCGCCGTTGATGCCATTTTTCAGGGACAATTTGGTAGTGTTGGTGAATTTGTTGTCATTGAAGAATGTTTAATTGGGCAAGAGGTATCAGTTTTAGCATTAACCGATGGGTTAACGATTCGACCCTTGCTGCCAGCTCAAGACCATAAGCGGATTGGTGAGGGCGATACAGGCGAGAATACTGGTGGTATGGGAGCATATAGCCCAGCACCCATTGCTACACCAGAGTTGATGGCACGAATTCAAACAGAAGTCTTAGAAAGAGCGATCGCAACCTTACGAGCTAAAGGCATTGATTACCGGGGTGTGCTGTATGCTGGCTTAATGATTGCACCCGATGGCGATTTGAAGGTTTTGGAATTTAACTGTCGCTTCGGCGATCCTGAAACCCAGGTGATTTTGCCATTGTTAGAAACACCTTTAGAAGAGTTACTTCTAGCCTGCGTACAACAGCGATTAAGTGAATTACCGCCCATTGCTTGGAAAAAAGGAGCATCTGCCACTGTCGTTGCCGCTTCAGGTGGTTATCCAGCAGAATATGAGAAAGGTAAGGTCATTACTGGCATTGGTGAAGCAGAGGTAACAGGAGCAACTGTATTTCATGCAGGTACAAAATTGAACCAGCAACAAGAAGTCGTGACAGATGGGGGTCGAGTATTAAATGTGACTGGAATCGGAGAAAATTTTGAGCAAGCGATCGCCCAAGCCTACGCAGGGCTCAAATATATTCAGTTTGAGGCCATATATTACCGGAGAGATATCGGTCATAAAGTGGTGAGTGCGAAGTAGGGGAAACGAATCCTATAAGCGAGGCTATTATTTGCGTAAGTCCTGCTCTACTAAGTAAGTTGGTAGAAATAAGCCTATTTATGTTACAAAACATAAATAGGCTTAAAGTCCTTACTAATGACCAATGACCAATGACCAATGACAAATAACAGCCCTTGCCAATTAGCTTTAATTGCGCCAATCTACTTAAGCAATATTCAAATTAACTCGCACAATAACATCGTTAAAATCTTTGTCACCACCACTTGCTAAATCCTCAAAGCCAAAGATGTTATTCCCTAACAAGCGAATGTGATCCACTTTGTCAGTGTTAGCTCCCAAAAATGGGAAGTAAACGGCGGGATCGTTATTTGAATTGCTATCAAGTAAAGCATCAGGTCTACCATTAGCAATAATAAATGGTGCAAAAATCGAACCAGGCTGGAAAGTTCCTGTATAAGTAGTCGTACCTTGGTTGTTAACTGTCAGATCAATACCTGCAACACGACCACGAACTGCTGCTTCACTATAACCAGTTTGTCCGATCAAAATATCTGCTTTGCCATCTCCATTAGTATCAATGCCACCATTTTCATCAGTTACCTGATAGAAGCCGATGAAATTATTGAAAGCTGCTTCGCTGTTAACAACAAAATCAGCTTTTACCTGTTGCCTTACACCTCTCAAATCAATCAGTTCGCCTTGTGGCTGGCTTTGCAAATTTGTGCCTAAAGGTAAGGTTTCATTTGTAGATTGAATCTTCACTACCAAATCTTTAAAGTCAGTAGTGCTAGTACCGAATCCATCCTTCCAATCTAGGGAAAACCCATCAGTGCCCAAGTCTGTAATCTTTTGCGTTGAAGCATCAGCAAATAACATATCTGCAATAGAAGTGGCTCCAGTTCGCACAGAATCAGTACTACTATTTTTTACTAAATAGAATCTCAATTGATCGCCGGAATTCAATTTCAGTAAACTTGTAAGATTGTTGGCATCAAATCCGTTAGGGGCGTTGGCAATAGTAGAGAAAATGATCTTAGCTCGTTCTAAAGCTGCTTGGGCGTAACCTGTTGTACCTGGTTTAATACCGTTAATGTTGCCACTAGCATCGTCAACAATAAATACTCCCAATTCATTGAGGGAATTGGAATTGTGCCCTGTGAGAGTAACTTTCAGTCTTGCTTGGTCACTATCACCTTTGATGGTAAAGATATTATTGTCAACATTATCCGTTAATAGGCTTTCATTCCCAACATTCCTTGTTAACAGAAGGTCATTATCAGTAATGCTCACATTGATAGAGCCTGCAATACCATTATATTTAGCATCGCTGCTGCTGACTGTATTCTGGATGCTGTCGCCGTGATTGCCTTCTACAATTGCATCATCTATTGCAACTACCGTCACATTTTGCGCTATATTCCAGTTGCGTGAGGTGAAGGTGAGAGTTCTGGAACTGGTTCTAATTTGCCTGCCGTTATTGATAGTAATAATGACATCAGCAGTTGGCTGGGTAGTAAGTACCACAGAGTAACTGTCAGTTGCACCACCTTCAGTGACATTAGTACTTCCATCAGTCTGGGTAATAATCGCACCTGCATCAACAATAGTTCCCTTGGCTGTACTATTAGGGTTGATGATTGCCCCATTTGTAGGTTTGCTTAAACCGACAGTGAAAGTTTCATTTCCTTCAAACAAGGAATCTGAAATTGTTTCAACTGTAAAGGTTTTTTGAGTTTCTCCTGGTTTAAAGGTGATAGTTTCAGTCTTAGCTTTAAAATCACGTTCACTAGCTGTATCTCTTGTACCAATAGATGTGGCGAGAGTAATACTTTGGTCAATTTGAGCATCCCCTGTACGAGTGATGGTGAAAGTAATAGGATTTCCTTCTGTTGCTGAGGCTGAAGAAATTGCAAATACAGGTGCTGGCTCATCGTTGTCTCTAATAGCAACCTTCAGGTCAGAAACTGGCAGTTCATTATAAGCAGAGTCACTACTATTGACCTTGAAAGAGATAATACCTGTGTGATTTCCTTCAACAAGAGTATCGTCCACTGCTTTGACAGTAACAGTCTGCGCGATTAAGGCATTTCCAGGTGTAAAGGTCAAAGTTGTTGGATTGTTTACCCCTTGGCCTAAATCAAGCTGTTTATCTGGAGTCAGAGTAACAGTAACGTTATCTTTCGGAATGGTCTTCAGCACGAATGTAAAGGTATCTGTTGTGCCTCCTTCTACAACAACCAAATCTTTACCAGTGTCAACCCTCACACTACCGGGAAGATTATTAGGATCAACCGTCCCCAAAGTAGCAGCCTTCAAGAAGATAGCAGAGTCTAGCAAACCATCGCGGACATCTTTAACATTGAGGATCAAGCTATTTTTGGCATTGGTTATAGTCGGGCCAGCGAAAGTTAGAACTTTGGTATAACCATCAAGTCTAGTTTGTTCAGTGGCTGGGCCTGTCCCAGAGGGGTTGTAGATAAAGTCTGGGTGATAACCAAAGGGAGTGGGAGCCAAGTTGTTAATCGTGACTGCTTCATCGTCACTTAATAAAGCTAAATCCAAACCGTTTAACTTCAGGCTGAACAGGTCATTAAAGTCACTACCGCCAAATTCCACAAACTCCTCTGAGGCAAAAGCAAACTGGAAGTAAATCAGTGGTGCAGTGTCATCAGCTACAAAGTCGATTTGCATGGAGATGTTGTCATCGGCTGCCCCTGGTGTACCAAAATCTGTGCTGAGATCGTTCAGTCCAGCGAAAGAGCGATTGGAGACAGAAATATCACCTGCTGCTACCTCTCCATTGTCGCCAACTTCTCCCAGGTAAAGATATAGAGGTTGTCCTGAAGCTATAGATGATTTGAGGTCAAATCCTACCTTCCCACTGTCACCCAAGCTGACAAATCCTGTTGCAGTGGGGCCAATGGTACTGTTAGCATCAAAACTTGTCAGTTTTGCGATCGCATTGTTGATATATCCATTGGTAGTCCCAAACAGATTTGGATTGGTTGGATCTGTTGGTGGACGTTGCTCTCCTGGAATAAAGGTCGTTCCTGCCAGACTAAAATCAAATACATCTAAGCCAACTAAGCTGGCAGCATCTGCTGCTGAATTTACAAGGGTGTGACTAAGTTTAATTGCATCTAGGTCAAAACCAGTAAATCTGCCATTGCTTCCTCCTAGAACACCACCATCACCAATAGTTAAGGAACTCAAATCAAATCCCAAATTGGAGAGGTCAGCCACATAAACAGCCGTCTCAGCAGGGGAACCACCCGTTACTCCAGGCAGCTTCGTCAACTGGATTGGAACACTAGTACCAGGTGAAAAGTCACCGTCAGCTGTATTGCCACCAGCTAAATCTTTGACTTTGCCTGTACTTAAAACTATCCCAGAACCTAAGCCAAAGGGGTCATTTTGGAACGTACCAAAAGCTCTAGCGTCTCCAGTTAGCTTGACATTGAAGTTAGAAAGTCCAGTGGTTATACCTGTAAGAGTGTCTAGTAACCCAAAACCGTTACCGTTATTTTGAGTAACAGTAAAGGCTGGTACAAGCGCTTCCGCTATGTTTAGGTTTAGGGTATTCGCTGTGATGTTATCCGTTAGAGACTCGATAGCGTTAGTTTCTACAGGTAGAGTCTTCAAACTCATAACGCTATTAGCCGAAACAGTAGCAGTACTACTATCGACGTACCTGACGTAACTAGCATTCAGGTCAAATTTAGAAAATCCTTGGACAAAACCGATTAATTCATCCGTGCTAGTTCTAGAGCCGCGTAGGAAAATCTGTGTACCAGTGCGTATCTCTTTGAGAATGTAATCTCCAGACTTACCATGCAGTTGAATGATGTCGCCTTCATCGGGATTAAAATCGGTAATCTGTCCCTGGTTATTAAACCCAGATGTTAGAGGATTTTCATCATCGTAGTAAACCTCCCTTGCATCCCCTAGCCAGAATTCATCTTTCCCTGTGCCACCTGTCAAGCTATCAATTTCGTTACCAGAGCCAGGAGAGACTCCTAATTTTACCCCAATTAAGATGTCATTGTTGGCACTACCGAATAAAGAATCACTGCCTTTATTACCAATCAGGCTGTCATCTCCATCATTGCCGATGAGGGTGTCTGCTCCATTACCACCCACAAGTTGATCGGCTTTACTCGTGCCGATGACGTTCAACCGTTCAATATTACTAAAAGTCACCCGATCTAGTAGGGTGTTGCCACTGCTAGTTATATTGCGGTAAATCTCGCCGCCATTAGTGCCATTAAAGAAAGACTGGATGCCTGAACCAACATCCCTAACAGAGTAATCGACAATTAACAGGTCATCATCACCACTACTACTGCCACCATCTACTGTATCAAGGCCCAGACCAGAATTAATAGTGTCATTGCCACCGCCTGTATTGAAGTTGTTATCTAATTTGCCCAGTTGAGTCAGTAGGTCTTTGCCAAAACCTGTTTTAATATCTCGGAAAGCTTCAAATTGGGTAATGACACTGCCATCTGATAGGGTTAATAGTTGATTGGGATTCTCTTCTCCAGGATTGAGGCTAACTAGGGTAATATTATCTGCTTTACCTGAGAGATCGATTGAGAGCGTATCAATTCCCGCGCCGCCGTTCAAAACAATGAAACTATTGCCAGGCGTGCCAGAAAACGCTAAACTTGCGTCGTTTTGATCCTTAACAAAATCATTGCCATCATCTGCCAAAATTACGTTGTTACCTCGACCGCCAGCGATGATGTCATTCCCCGCACCGCCCAAAATTACATCGTCATCAGCACCCCCAAAGATTTGATCCGCTTTGCTAGTGCCTGTAACTTTCAAGCGTTCGATATTTTTGAAAGTAACCGCATCTTGAACGGGAGGATTAGTACCGGAACCTCTAGAAAATGAGTTAGTGGGGTTAGCAAAATTACTGAAGCCGCCTATAACACCAGTGCCGAAATCATTACGGGAATAATCAATGATTAAGCGATCGCTTCCACTACCCCCATCAACAACATCAGTACCAAAGTTACTCAGACCAGGATTGATGTCATTATTACCAGCATCTCCAGTTAAAATATCGGCAAAATCAGACCCCAGTAAGTTCTCAACGGTAGATGAAATAATAGTCTGAGCGAATGTATCTCCTTGACCATGACCACCCGTATTTACTGCACCAGGTAGCAGACTGACATTTACCCCTCCTGGCGATTCACTATAGTCAGCCCAGTCAATACTTGTTCCACCATCCAAAAAGTCAGCACCTACACCGCCAATTAAAGTATCGTTACCATCATTGCCTTTTAGGGTATCACTACCACCTTCTCCTCGGAGAATGTTACTACCAATATCACCTTCTAAGGTATCGGCAAAGTTGGAGCCTTGCAGATTTTCTATGGAGTTGATGCTTAAAGGCTCATCATCTTTATTTCGCAAAGAGAGCAATTTATCACCAGAAGCACCACCATCGGTATTACCATCTTCTTCTACTAGATGTACCTCAACTCCCTGGGTGGCACGAATATAAGAAACCCAGTCATTACCAGTACCGCCGTCTAAAGTATCATCTCCAGGGCCAGCAATGAGAATATCATCCCCATTCAAACCCGACACATGACCGTCTTGATCGCCAGCGACGAGAATATCGTTATAGATTGAACCTTGAAGATTTTCAACATTAAAGATTTTGTCACCATTGGCTTCACCTCCAAACCCTCGATTTTTAGGCAAGCTACTCAAAACTTTATCTATGGGGGAAACAAAAGCCACATTACTGTTAGAGATATTGACGTAGACTCCTGCCATCGATGCGATGTAGGTGATTGTATCTTCATCATCTCCTCCATCAATATAGTCGGCTCCAGCTCCACTCAGTAACACGTCGTCACCCTCAAGACTAATTAATGTATCGTTACCTTGGTCGCCTACTAGGACGTTATCATCATCTGAGCCTGTGATGGAGTCGTTTTTGCTTGACCCAACAATATTTTGAATATGAATCAGGATATCTTGTGTACCGTAGCCATCATTACTAGCTTTGCCTTGAGTAAGGTTGACCACAATCCCATTAGGTGCATCGCTGTAATCAGCTGTATTTTTGTCTTGTGTATCAAGTAAGCCAACTTCTCCACCATCGAGGGTATCGTTACCAGCACCACCTAAGAGGAAGTCATCACCCTCACCAGTCGTAATGTTGTCATCTCCTGCGCCACCTGTAACTTGACCATTGGCTTCTACATCGTTAATGAAAGTGATGGTATCATTCCCTTCGCCAGCACTGACAATGACCAATTTGACTTTTGCATACTGCTTCGGCTGCGGGTCTAAACCTTGTACCTCAACTATCTCGTCACTACTACCATCATCATTCACACTGCCGGATATGTGTTCAACAATGATGATGTCATTATTATCTGTACCTGTGCGGTCAACAATCCCAGCCCCTGCTAACTGCTTGGCTATAGGTGAATCGGGATCGGGTTCCTTATCAATAACGTTATAATGTTCCGATTCTTCACCCGCGCAAGGATTACCACCGAAGTCTTCCGCAGTAAAGCTAACCAACTTAATGGTCGCTAGATTCAGGCGTTTACTAAAGCTGAAGAAGCCAAAATCTAGAGTTATTTGGCCAAAGATAATTGCGTCTAACTCACCACTAGGACTAAACAGACAAAACGGATTACCGCCACTGTCAATAACGTTAGCGATATCACTGCTACGAATTTTGTAATCGTTGTCAGAATTACCCAAGTCAAAGAACACAGTCAGACCAATCCCACCACCCAAGGCTGCTTTTATAAACTCCAGGTCTAAAGCAGCTGCGGCATCCAACTCACCACCCAATGTTAGGTTGTGATCGCGATCGCCATCACCATCTTTATCGCTGATTGGTCTACCTGCAAAAAAGCCGTTGAGTAGCTTACTAGCATCAGCAAAGCCTCCCTTGCGGAAGTCAATTAAACCTTGAGTGTCATAACCTACAGAGATTGCTGCACCCGCGCTCACACCACCACTTATTTGTAATCCCAAAGGACCAAAGATAGGAATAGTTGGAGGTGTAAAGGTGTATTTAAAGGCTAATGTGGGTGAATCGTAGCGGAATAAATCTACCTGTTGACCCAGCAAAATCTGAAAGACAGAACTGGGGTCAGCCAAGATCGGAAATAGCTGCTTGATACTGTTTGTATCTTCATCAGCCAGAGATTGCAAACTTTGAGCAGCTAAGGCTGGATTATTGTCAACAAACTGTGCTGATTCTTTAAATACAGAGGAATCTTGAATGTTAGTAACGAGGTCGATGAGTGCATTAATAAAGGGTGTAACATCTCCATTCCCAGAGGAGGATACCTGATTTAGAGGGTCTGTAAATTTAGTAATATTGGGTGTAACTTTGCTGTTGTCACTCACATCATCCGTGCGGACATCTGTACCAGTGAGGTCAAAGTCTCCTAAATCTAAAAACAGGCTATCTGCACTTGTAGGAAAACTGTCAATAACATTGACAATTTTGACTGCAATTTTGACAAATTCAAAAGTTTCAGGGTCAATCGTGCCGGAACCAAACAGCCCACTGTTGACAACCTTCTCAGCAATATCTAACAAGGAAGCCCTAATTACTGGCAATGGAGTTGTTAGGGTATTGATAATGGGTTTGAAGGGGTTGGTGATTGTTTGCAAGTCTGTAAATACTGACTTGAAAAACCCACTAACCAAGGAACCAAAATTCAGTTTTGCATCGGTAAACTTGACAATTGGTGCTGGAACGCTGGGGTTATCACTATTAAACTGCAAATCTAGTAAGTCAAAATTGGCTGTAATACTAGGCAGTGGTCCATTAAGCGATTCACCAGTGTTGGGGTCGCTGATACCTGTATCTATAAATAACTTCAGGTCTGCATCAACAGTAAGTGCGTCAGCGTCAATGTCTATGGTGTCGAGATTATTGAAGCGGATTTTACCTTGAGCATCACCGCCTTTGAGGTCAGCTGCAAAATCGGCCGTCAGCGCACTTCCCTGGTCGGTAGCCTCAATGTGAAGAAACCCTAAAGTCCCATCAAGAGTAAGAGGGTTGTTACTCCCATCAACTAATTTGCCTTGAAAATGAGCTTGAAATTCCTTAGCAACTGAGGTGTCCAAAAAGATAGCATTTTGGTCATTGCTGAAATTGTCTACCCCAAAACCTACACCCAAACTAATATCTAAATCAGCACTCAATCCACCACTAATATCTAAACCTAAATTGGGTAGACCGAGATTTTGATCTAGGGAAATATTAGGGTGAGCAACTGTACCAATGTTGAATTTGAAGGCAATGCTGCTATTATCTTGGATGACTTGAATATCATTAATAGTAACTACACTATCTGGATCGTCAGAATCTAACAGTAAATTCGTGCTACTTAAAGCGTTAAATAGTGCTTGCTGAATGGCTGCAACGGTATTTTCTTGACCTTTGCCCAACTCAGTCACAACTTTATTTTTAACATCATCAATAAAATTATTGATACTGCCTTTCAGGTCTAGTTTATTGCCTATCAGTGGCAAGCCACTAGTAGAGGGAATATTGTTATTGATGATAGACTTAATTTGGTCAAATAGAGCATCTACTTTAGCAGGTAAAAATTGCAGGTTGCTGGCGGGATCTATATCTGCTTCTGCCGCTAATGTTTTACCATTGACTTTAATACTAATAGCATCATTGGCTTGCTGGAATTGTTGTAATTCTTGCTCAGTGACAGCACGCCCTTGTACTAATTTGGCAAAGATTTTGCCTTCGTCACCTTGAGTATCAATTTTATTAATTTTGGCATCAATAAAGTGACCAATTTCTTCTAGCAAAACATCTTTAAATAAACTAGGATTATTGGCTTTTTCGGCGACAAAATCTGCTGATATATAGATTGTATTAGTAGTTTGGGCAAAAGCAGCTCTTGCTCCCCCCAAGTCACTGGCTGAGAGAATTTTTATGGTGGGGAATTGAGAAAAGTTACCTGCTGCCCATTGATGATGTAATGCTTCTAGTTTTTGGGTGTTGAAGTTGTTACCAAAAGCTACTGTAGTTGCTTGGCGAAATCCAGTATTGGAGGCAAAGTCCTTTAGAGTCGGGAAAATTAATGATGCTAACGTATCGTCGATCGCGTTATTTGATAAGCCTATTTGTGCAAGATTACCAGCAGAAGAACTATGAATAGAAATGTATTTAGGTTTGGTCATTAATAATTATCCTGTTGTAAGTTCAATATCTTCGCTATTTAACGAAAGGTTAAAACCGATTTTAATGGGATGAATGCGACCTAAGCCTTGAGCTGGTAGAAAATCTTAGGCAATAAAACAAACTCAGGTTTTGAAGAAGCATTTTTATAGTTTCGTGGGTATATAGGAAACCCCTCATGTGGGCTTTAAATAATATTATGGAAGTTTAAGCACGGTTGGTAGTAGTTTCTGACTTGCTCATAGACCAAATTGAAGTCATTCCCAAACTGAATTATATGGAACGGAACTATAGTTATCAGGTTGCTTTTCTTTGAAATTACTATGTTCAAAGGATAAGCAAATTCTTTGTGGAGGAGTTGAATTTTATAAATGTCAGTTTAAACATCCCTATTAATACTGTTATTGCACAGGTAAAGGTTTGGAAAGTAACCGTTAACAACACGCTCTAGGAGCAATTCATCTATACACAAAGCAACTACTCTACGAGTTATCCGTTGGATAACTCGTAGGGTATTGCCCTTAAATGAAAATCAGGGTTTTGGCTATTGTTTGCGTAAGTCCTGTAGCAGATAAACCAGACTAATTTTACCCGTCAATAATCGGATAAAAACAAGCTATACCTACAGAGGTTACACCTACACTAAAAACTATTTAAAGTAAATTTTATAGGTATTCCTTACAGTCAACACTGTATTATCACATATTTACTGGGCAGGCCAACCGCATTATCACTTAGGGCAACAAATTGTTTAATGCATAACAGCAGTCTGTATTGTTTAACATCACTTCAGAGATGTTCTTAAGCATTTATACCCCTATTTTGGGGAGCATCCCACTTTGGCAGAAAGTGGCTAAGGTTTAGTGGGATAGGTTCATAGGAGTTTGCTAAATCCGATGTGATAGTTTCGCCAAAGTTGAACGGAGTTGTCGTGCCTGATCTAAAAGTATACTCATTTCCCAGCAGCGTATCCCGTATGGCTTCAATTTTAAATTCTGCTTTCCCAATCTGTTCATAATGCTTTAATCACATGAAAATAGTTTTATATTGATTTTCCAGACTCAGAATGCTCTAATGTGTCCAATTTTTGTTTTGATGCTCCTGGGCAATCTCACAATATTCACTAGCTAACTGCTCTAATGTAATTGCTATGTGGATGTCTAAGTCAGGAGGGTAAATTCCTTTTTAGAAATCACTTTATATACGTTCGCTCTCGCCTAAACCCCCAGTTACAAAAAAACTTGTGCCAAATTGGCGTGACACATACAACTAAAATTTGGTATAGATTTTAGTAGTTCAATCTAGTAATAGCAATAGTTACATTTCGTTAGGTACAACGTAATTGTTACTAACTTTAAGTATTAGGTTACACAAATTCTAATACCGCTCAATTACCAATGTGATGTTATTATGGGTAAATTTTAGATATGATATTCACTCTTTGTATAAAGATAGCAACAGATAGCAACGCCACTAATTTACAAAACAATCAATCACAAGTAAGCTGTAGTCTTATATACAATAAGATGTTAGTTTATATATCCGGTTTTTCAGGACATAACTTGTCTAAATTTATCAAGGCAAATTATAACAATTAAACAATTGCTGAAGATAACTCAAGCATAAATACAAACTAGTGCAAAGATAGTAGTTGCACCATCCAACCAAATTCTGTAGTTAAAGGATGTTTGAAAAGTTTGCGGTTGAGTAAAAAAAGCTCTCAGGGCATAAGCTGTAAATAAGTAGATACGGCACTATTGAGAGCTATGAGTAAAGCATATTCCAGTAACCTGAGCAAAGGTCAGTAAGAATGTGTATGAGCATTTTTTTGATTATTAGCTATGTCCATTTCTAGATAAGGCAACTCTAATATGGATGTAAAAATCACAAATTAGGAAATTAGGAATTGATTTAAAAATTAAATTTTTGTTCATTTATAAGTTATCAAATGGACAAAACACTTACCTATGTCAATTCTGTAGAAATGATTATTTAACAAGACGTTACAGGCATACAAACATGTTTTCCAAGTTAGTTGACGATATTAAATATTCTCTGAAAAAATAGTATTTATGTACAAAACGGATGATTCTGTAGCTTGCTTAGGAGGTCTTTTGAAGTATGAAACTCTAACTTAGAATCTTTCAAAAATTTAGTGCCAATTTATTAACAAAGCTGCTAGAGCTAAAAAATACGCACTTGTTAATTTTTGATATCATTATTTTTTCAATCACTCCTTTATTAGCGCTGCTTATCCGTTTAGATGGCTATCTCGAGGTTCAAGCAGACATATCACAACTAGGAATCGCAACTCTATTATTTTTATTAGTAAAACTAATTGTATTTTGGAGTTTCGGTTTTTATAGGCGCTACTGGCGCTATGCCAGTGTTGAGGAACTGACATATATAGCCATGTTGATGGTAGGTGCAATAGTCATCCAAAGCATGACATTTAATCTTCTTAATCACATATTGCCTTTTGTAACAGATAACCTGCCGCGATCGCTGCCATTTATTGATGGATTATTGTCGTGTATTTTCATAGGAATGCTACGTTTCAGTTTTCGAGTTGTAGAAAGGTTTATCCAACGTCAAGGAGTATTTAATCCACGAGAGCGGGTGCTGATTATTGGTGCTGGTAGTGCCGGAGTTTCCCTTGTGCAAGATATGCAAAGCAAACCTAAACTAGGCTTTCATGCTGTTGCCTTCATTGACGACGATCCACGGAAATTAAATGTCCAAATTCGTGGTATTCCAGTCGTAGGCGATCGCCACCAAATTCCTGATACTTTGAAATCTCTCCAAATCCACAAAGTTATCATCGCTATGCCTACGGTTGCTGGCCATGTTATTCGAGAAATCGTAGATATTTGCAAAGCAACTGGAATACAAACTAGTACTTTACCTGGAATATATGAAATCCTCAACGATCGTGTGCGGGTAGATAGCATTCGAGATGTCAGGATTGAGGATTTGCTCAGGCGAGAACCCATACAGACTGATGTTGAGCAAGTGCATAAATTTATTAAAGGTAAGACAGTACTGATTACAGGTGCAGGAGGATCAATTGGTAGTGAACTTTGCCGTCAAATTTTCAAATGTCATCCTGCGGAAATGATACTTATGGGACACGGAGAGAATTCTATATTTAATATCCAACAAGAGTTAGAAAAACTGATCCAAATACTCAAAAATGATGGGAAAGTACAGCGATACACCCCTCGTATTTATACTTTCATTGGCGATATTCGTTATAGCGTTCGCCTAAAACAAGCTTTTGAACAATTTCAACCTAACGTGATTTTTCATGCGGCTGCTCATAAGCACGTTCCTCTGATGGAATTAAATTCATCAGAAGCAATCACTAACAATGTGCTTGGAACAAAAAACTTATTGGATATGGCGCTGCAATACAATGTTCAAAACTTCGTGATGATTTCCACAGATAAAGCTGTTAATCCCACTAGTGTCATGGGTGCTAGTAAAAGAGTTGCCGAAATGCTAGTGCTGCAAGCTGCAAAAGAAAGCGGTAAACCTTATGTTGTTGTGCGCTTTGGCAATGTTTTGGGTAGTCGTGGTAGTGTAGTTCCCACTTTTAAAAAACAAATTGCTTCAGGTGGACCAGTCACCGTTACCCATCCCGATATCTGTCGTTATTTCATGACCATCCCGGAAGCAGTGCAACTTGTTTTACAGGCTGCGGTATTGAGTCGTGGTGGTGAAGTATTAATGCTGAATATGGGCGAACCTGTAAAAATTGTTGACTTGGCGAAGGAATTAATTCGCCTTTCGGGATACGAGGTAAATAAAGATATTGACATCTTATTTACAGGCTTAAGACCTGGGGAAAAGTTATTTGAAGAACTGTTTATTGAGGGAGAAGAGTACGAACCAACTCAACATGAGAAATTGATAGTAGTGAAAAATGGCAGTCGGATTGTTTCAGAAAATCTCACCGTGACTGTAGAAGAATTGTGTACCGCAGCAAGCAAAAGTGATCTTAAATACATCATGTTATTACTGGAACAACTGGTGTCAGGATACAAACCTAATTACTTAGAAGATAATAAACGAATAAATAGTTTAAAGAATAGTGCTGTAATCACATATTCAAATAAAAACAAACTCGCGAAAATGGAATCGGGAGGGGCTAAATAAAATAGAGTGTTTGGACTCTAAGTCGATGGTTAATTCATCAAATAACTCTACATTTAATTTAGGTAATCAACATGAAAACGATCTATGGCTCTCACGGCTTATTACAAAAAATAATCCGATATACCCAGGATGATGAGTATTTGTATGGCAAGCAAGTGCGAGCATTTGAAATCACCGATTTGACAACAACGACTTATGAAGAAAAAGCGGTTAAACATAATCCAATTATCAACGCAAATGGTTATGAATGGAATAAAAACGGAATGTATAATATCGCTCCTCACAAGCTTGATAGCGGCAAATGGATAGCTTGTGTAGGTGGTTATCAAATCATTGTTGTGTTTGGTATAAAACTGCAAAATTGGATGAGGTTAATGACTAAAGCAGATGCAACAACATAAGCCTCTAACACTGCGCGGCAACTTTTCTTGGACTTTCGCCGGTAATTTAGTTTATGCAGCTTGCCAGTGGGGAATGTTGGTGATACTGGCTAAACTTGGCAGTCCAGAGATGGTAGGACAGTTTACCTTGGGGCTGGCGATCACAGCACCTATAATCATGTTTACAAATCTTCAGTTGCGAATTGTCCAAGCAACAGATGCCAGAAAACAGTATTCTTTTAGCGATTACCTGGGGCTGAGACTAATCTCGACAGCTTTAGCACTTGCGATCGTTACGGTTATTAGTTTGTTAGGCGGCTTTCGATGGGAAACATCCCTAGTTATCTTCTTGATGGGCTTGGCAAAGGCATTCGAGTCTATTAGCGACATATTTCATGGACTGATTCAGCAGTACGAACGCATGGATCGGATTGCAACATCGTTGATGATTAAAGGCCCTCTATCACTGCTACTACTGGGCATTGGAGTATATATGTCTGGCCATATTCTCTGGGGAGTGGTGGGGTTGGTCTTTGCTTGGGCAGTGGTGTTGGTCGCTTGGGACATTCGCAGTGGTATCTTAATACTATACAGGTCACAATTGCAACCGCGTTGGCATCGAAAAACCCTAGTAAAGCTGGTATGGCTCTGTTTGCCTTTGGGGTTTGTGATGATGCTAATTTCACTCAATACCAATATTCCCCGTTACTTTATTGAACGATATTTAGGTGAGCGGGAATTGGGGATTTTTGCAGCCATTGCCTACCTGATGGTGGCAGGAAACATCGTAGTAAATGCCCTAGGAGAGTCAAGCATTTCTAGACTAGCTAAGTATTACGCGGCTAAAGATGCTATTGCTTTCCATACACTCCTACTCAAGCTGGTAGGAATCGCTGCTTTATTGGGCGGAACAGGTGTTTTGATGGCTGTTGTAGCTGGACATCAGATCCTGACTCTTCTGTATCAACCTGAATATGCCGAGCAAACAAATTTGTTTATCTGGTTGATGGTTGCAGCTGGAATTAACTATGTATCGTCCTTCCTGAGCTATGGAATGACGGCATGTCAGTACTTTCGCATCCAAATGCCTTTGTTTGCGATTGTAGTAACTATCTCAACCATAGCCTGTCTATGGCTGCTACCCAGTTTGGGATTGCTAGGAGTAGCGATCGCACTAGTTATTGCAACTATTGTTCAAACAATTTTTAGTTTAGGAGTTATCTTCTATGCACTACACAAACTCTAGAGATATCCAGAAGGCAAATGAGCATTCTATACATATCCTCCATGTTGTTGGAGAGATGAACATGGCTGGAATCGAAACCTGGCTAATGTACATTTTGCGACATATCGATCGCGATCGCTTCCAGATGGATTTTCTGGTTAACACAGCCCAGCCCGGCGCTTACGATGAAGAAATCCGTGCCCTTGGTAGCAAGGTTATTCTATGTTCTCATCCGTTACGATCCTGGTTGCACGCTCCTAATTTCAAACGTATCTTGCACGAGTACACAGCAGGACTACATTGTGTGTTCTCAAACTCATAATATTGGTACAAATTAATGTCAAATACGATCGTTAAAAAAACATTAAATCAGGATTTTTGGAATAACGTAATTCTTTTACCTATTGACTTAATTTTGATTTTTTGTTCGACATTTCCTGGAGAAAATAAAACGGTGTATGAAATTCCTTTATTTTTTGTTTTTTGGACAATAGTTTTTGTCCTGAGAAGAAACTTTATTTTAAGCCCAGCAGAAATTTCTGCTCAAATATTCATTTTTTTCGCTCTCTTACCTATTTTTATTCAATTTTATCAATACAATTTTGACTATTATTTTGGCGCTATATCAGGAATTCTATATGTTAATATTCTTGTTTTTGGCACTCATGTAATCGAGCGATTGCTCAGTAATAGTCCAGGTTGTAAGATAGTTCGATGGCTGCCTGCCATTACACTAATTTTTCTTGGAGTATTATCTCAACAGTTTTCTGGAAACGAGCCAAGGCAATCCTTTATATTTGGGCCCAATATTTACTACAGAATTATTGGAACTATTTTCTTGCTAAATCTCGTATTGGTTCATGAAAATTACTCTAGCAAAAAAGAAAAAATTTCAATACTTAGCTTAATCACTACGATATTTTGTTTAGTTATTGCATTGTCTCTAATGGTTAAAACAGGTTCTAGAGGTGCAACAATAGTAGGAATTTTTATGACATTATCTTTTCTTTACACAGTACTATATATCAGATTGAATTGGCTAAAGTTTGCTAGTATAGCTATAACATTTGCTCCTTTTTTACTCGCTATAAATTCAAGTTTTTCTAAATCTATTATTGATTCTAGAGTATTTTGGTTTTATGACCGTGGTGCCTCCTCTAGTTCTATTGCAGTCAGGGAAGGATATTGGCAAAATTTGACATCTTTTTTTATAAAAGATAATTTTTTATTCGGAGAAGGAAGCCAATATATATATTCCTATCCTCACAATATTTATCTAGATATGCTATATAATGGCGGCTTTTTACCCTGTGTTATTCTTATAGGATTTACTGCAATGTATGGAATACTTTTATGGAAAGGGAAATTAAATAGAAACTGGAAAATTATAACTATAATTTGTTCACCAATTTATATAGGTTCTCTATTTTCTGGAACATTATATGACAACTATTCAATTATAAGCCTAATATTTGCACTGCCAAATTTGATACACAACAAAGTTCCTACTATATCTACAAAAAATCAAAGGGTTTGATAAAAATTCAAATCTATAGTTTGAATAGGAGAGAATCACTTTTATGCATGAATTTGATGAATATCAAATACGGTCAACTGTTATCCTATATGTTGCGCCAATTACGCACAATCGAATTACTGGGTTAACACCTGCCGTAACGCCATTAGTGAATGCCCTGCAAAATTTAGGAGTGCAAACTGGACTTTTGACTACTTCTACACTAGGGCGCTACGAAAATCCTGAGCTATATCCAGTTGTTTATATAAATGATTTACCTCTTTATCCAAGTTTAGCTTCAATGCCAGAACCATTGAATAAACCCGATCTGATTGTTTTCCAAAGTACCTATGTTTTGAAGCATATTCCACTCGTATATGAGGCTTTGCAACGCAAGATTCCCTATATAATTACACCTCAAGGTGGGATGACACAGAGAGCGCAGCAGCAAAAACAACTGAAGAAAAAGGTAGGTAACTTTTTATTTTTTAACTGGATGGTACGAAATTCTGCTGCTTTGCATTGCTTAAATGAACAAGAAGCTATAGATGTGAAAAAAACCTGGAGTCATCCTGTATTTATAGTTGGAAATGGAGTCAATATGCCGCAACCTAAACTATTGGCATACCCAGGGAGCAAACCAGGGTTAAAATTTGTCTTTTTAGGAAGACTCGATATCAACCATAAAGGATTGGACCTTCTATTAGAAGCTTGTGCGCTATTACAAGAAAAATTGAGAAAATCAACAGTTCAGATACTTTTATATGGATCTAATATAGCTGGAAGTAAGATAAAACTTGAGAAGATGATAAATAAATATCAACTTCAAGATATTGTTCATCTCAACGATCCAGTTTTGGGAGATGCAAAGCAAGAAGTTTTCCAAAGCGCAGATTTGTTTATACATACCTCTCGCTTTGAAGGACATCCAATAGCAGTATTAGAGGCTTTATCTTATGGAATACCTTGTCTACTCACACCTGGAACTAATATGGCAAGTGAAGTGGAGGCGGCTGGGGCTGGATGGTCTGTGGAAGCTACTCCAGTAGCGATCGCTAAACGGATGCAAGATATTTTAGCCGCGCGATTAGAATTCCCAAAAAGAGGACAGGCGGCACGAAATTTAGTAGAAGAAAAATATTCCTGGAACCAGATTGGCAAGCAGTCACTTCGAGAATATTTCAATCTATTACATGCAAATTAAAAAAATATAGATGTAATTGTTAATTCAAATAATTCTCTAGAGGTTCAACGTTGATGGATACTCGCACATTAATTTATTTACATCAATATTTTTCGATTCCTACAGTTTCTGGAGGCACAAGATCCTGGGAGTTTTCGACTCGTCTTGTCCAAGATAAATGGCAAGTTTGTATGTTTTGCGGTGACTCGGAAATTCATGGAATTCCCGCCGTTAATATCCTGAAATTGTTCAACACCAAAAATGTTAGTTTTAAATTAAATGTTATTCCTTTGAAGTACAGTAATTACATGAGCTTCTCGCGGAGAATTTTTGCATTTTTGAGTTTTGCTGTTCGGTCTTCTTTACAAGTCCTGCGAGAAGAAAAAGCTGACCTCACTTTTGCTACTAGTACACCGCTTACTATTGCAATACCAGCTTTGTTGCGAAAATGGTTGCATGGCACTCCTTATATTTTTGAAGTCAGAGATCTCTGGCCAGAAATGCCAATAGCTATGAAAGCTGTACGCTCACCATTAGCTATATTTTTGGCTCGGCAATTAGAACTGATAGCTTATCAAAATGCTTCTCATATTGTGGCACTTTCTCCTGGTATGAAAGAAGGCATCGTCAAACAGGGTATATCTCCTGAGAAAGTAGAAGTGATTCCTAATGCTTGCGATAATGCACGTTTTAACATTTCAGAAACAATTGGATTAGAGTTTCTCCGCCAGCATCCCGAATTATCTGGCGGGCCTTTGATTGTTTACACCGGTACATTCGGGCATATAAATGGAGTCAACTATTTGGCTTATTTAGCAAGTCACATGAGAAATATCATACCTGAGGCTAAATTTCTGGTGGTTGGTTCAGGTGTCTGCGAAAGTGAAGTCAGAGAAGCTAGTTGTCAATTAGGGATTTTGGAAAAAAACTTCTGGATGTGGCCACCTATTCCCAAAGCTGAAATGCCAGCACTTCTTTCTGCATGTACCGTTGCCACCTCCTTGTTTAAGCCAATTCCTGAGATGGAGCATAATTCAGCTAATAAATTCTTTGATGCCCTAGCAGCAGGTCGCCCAGTCGTAATTAACTATGGCGGTTGGCAGAAAGAAATTCTCGAACAATCTGGTGCTGGTATTAGCATTTCTAGCAACGATCCAAAAGTTGCTGCAATTCAACTTGCAAAATTTTTAAATAGCTCTGAGTGCTTGCAAAGCGCTCAGGCTGCTGCAAGAAAACTTGCAGACACAGTGTTTGATCGAGATATTTTGTACAAGAAATTAGCAAATGTTTTTCAGAAGGTTTTAAATGAAACGCATTCTGACATTTAAAAAGTGGAAACATTGGTCGAAAATAAAATTCTTGCATTGTGCTGAAAAGCTACTAGCAGCCGTTGGAATTATTATTGCGTCCGTCGTCTTTACGGCAACAAATACAGAAGTTTTTGCAGAAGATATATACCCTCAAAGCAAGGAATTTCCGCTAGGTCTATACTCTATACACGAAGCACAAGATATGGAGAGAGTGCGGCAATTCGGATGGAAAATCGCCCAGACATATCATTTTACCCCCTCTTTTCTTGAAACTGTAGCTAAGGGTAAGATGCTTGCTCTTGCCAGCCTGCCAGGTGAATCTGAGCCGATACCAGAGGTGGAAGCGGCAAACAAGATTACCGCTCTTGCTAAGAGCGATCGAGTAGCGTGGTGGGAATTTCCTGAAGAACGGCGCTATTGGAGAGATGGAGAAATGGCGATAGTTACCAATTATGCGAGTTGGACACGCAAATATGACCCAAAAAAGCGACCAAATTATATGTACATCCCCGGTCACTATGATGCTACAAGTGTCCAGCAGTATGTACCTTATTTGGATATCATTCCCTCCAGCATTTACACAAACTATATAGGGGTGCCACATGCATGGGTGCGGTGGCGCATGGAAACCACACTAAAGGGGATCGAGTTAGCACAAGCCACGATAGGCCCTGATTATCTGAATGGAGAAAAAACTCCTGTAGCAATTTTGGAACTCTTTCACGAATCTGGCAATGCGATCGCAACAACCGAAGGGGCATATCACGACTTTTGGCAGTCTATCGTATCTGGTGCTAGGGGAATTCTGATTTTTTCTTATTGGCACAAGCGCGACCATCCCAATCTGGAAAGTGTTTTGCAAACATATCATAAGGCTGCTGGAGAGATTGTAGGGCCAGAGCAATTGGGCTCGGCTATCTTGTATGGCACGAGGCTAGATAATGTGAGCTTTAAGATTGTCGCTGGCCCAGCAAGGACAGAGGAGTTTTACACCTATGGCATGGAGCAGTCACTCAGCTTTCCCTCTATTAATTTGCTGACAATTGTTTGGAATCAATTTACTTACATTATTGCCGTCAACTCAGCAAATGAACCTGTTTCTGTTAGTTTTACTGGTCTTTCTAATACATCTACCGAAGCAACTGTTCTATTTGAAAACAAGACAGTTCTGCTTAACGATGGAGTATTAAATGCCGAATTTCAACCTCTTGGTGTACATGTCTTCAAAATTTCTAGCAGCAAAGTCTTGAAAAGAAAAAACCAAAGTATCTACGCTTATTTTCCTCGATAAAACTGATAGATATTGATTCCTGATTTTTATCTTTACAACAATGAAAATTACAGCTATGAACAGCAAATATTTACAAAAACATTTTTTTAGAAAAAACAGCAGATTAATCAAGTCTATATTAGATAGATTTGTAGCAGCAATCGCCCTTTTAGCTCTTTCTCCGGTGATATTGATAATTGCGATCGCTATTTATTTCCGCATGGGTTATCCAGTTATTTTTATCCAACCCCGTCCCGGTAAAAATGCTCGTATTTTCAATTTTTACAAGTTCCGCACTATGACTGATGAATGCGATGCCAAAGGCAATCTTCTCCCTGATGAGAAACGCCTCACGCCTTTTGGTGAATTTCTTCGTCAAACCAGTTTGGACGAACTCCCACAACTTTGGAACGTCCTCAAGGGTGACATGAGTTTGGTGGGCCCTCGTCCTTTACTGGTGCAGTATCTTGACCGTTACAGCCTCGAACAAGCACGTCGCCATAATGTCAAACCGGGTATCACAGGTTGGGCGCAAATCAATGGTCGCCGATTATTAGATGGATGTTGGGAAGAGAAATTCAGATTAGATATTTGGTACATTGACAATTGGAATCTATGGTTGGACTTGAAAATTCTGGTTTTAACTCTGTTCAAAGTTTTGAAAAAAGAGAATATTAGCCAAGAAGGCTACGCTACAGGTGAAGAATTTCAAGGTAGTACTAGAGAAGTATGAAATATTATTGTACAAACTCTCAATAAATAAGGCAGAAGACGGAGAAAAGTCTGAGTGAGGTTTTTCAAAGCTCGCGAACTCGCTAACGCTTCCTAACTTCGTCAAGACAAGAGATTGGCTTCACAATAGCCAAAGAAATCTCTTGTAATAAATCCTATTATTTCAGGTAAATGTTTATGAAAAAAGAATGGGAATTAGGTTCTGAATTTGATTGGTCAAATGAGTTTTTAATGGCATCTAAAACTAACAATTTTCTACCTAAGATATATGAACTTTTTTCCACTGGTACAGCTTGTCTGATTTCTCTCAACAATCTATTAAATCAGAATCAAGGGCGTCAGCTACGACTGCATTTACCATCTTTTTCATGCATGGATTTTGCAACAAAACTCAAAAAATATTTTGAGATATGTTGGTATCGAGATTTGCCAACTCAAGAATCCCCAGATTTTAACTCCCTCAATACTTTCCCAGGTGATTTAGTTTTAGCAGTTAACTTATTTGGGGTTAGACAAAGAAAATGTTGGCAAGATTGGCTATCTAAACATAATGAGATTATCTTAATTGAAGACCATAGCCACGACCCTTTTTCTTCTTGGGCACAGCAAAGTAATGCTCACTATGCTATAGCTTCTCTACGTAAAACTCTGCCAATCCCAAATGGAGGTATTATCTGGTCACCCCAAAATATTAAGTTGCCAAAAGCTTCTTCAGAATCACCAGCTAGTTGTAAAAAACTGACTGCTATGCTGTTAAAACGAGCTTATATTAGTGGTGCAAATATCTCGAAAGATATCTATCGGCGACTAGAGATTGAAAGTGAGGAAGAGCTTGATTGCGAAACTAATTATGCAGCTTCAACTTTCACTTCTAATATTTTAAACTGCCTGAATATTGGAGAATTTAGGCGAAAAAGGGAAAGAAATGTCAAACAATTTTTAGCTTGGATATCAATTACAAACCATCCTAATTGGACACCCATTTTTACCTCTTGGCCCGATGGTTCTGTGCCATTCAACAGTATAATCGTCTGTAAAGATCCAGAAAATCGAGAAGCTTTACGTAACTACTTAATAAGTCAAAATATATTTCCACCGATTCATTGGCCGCAAACGCCAGAAAATTCATCTAATGATCCTTTAGCAATAGATTTGTCAAAACGCATTTTAACAATACCAACTGATCAACGTTACTCTTTAGATGATATTAGTCGTGTGGCAGCGAAATTTCGAGAATTTTTTCAACAATATGACAATCTTGCTATCTCTATGATTGGAGGATGAAAAGTAATTCAAAATTCAAGAATTTATTGTTGTTCGCACAATTTTTTGAAGTTTTGAAAGTAAGCAGGATATATTACATGAAAACTTTTACTTACAAATTCTCACAAGATCAGCTAGCTCTTTTACCCACAGAGTCAGATATTGCTTTTTATGAAGAACACGGCTGGTTTATTAGCAAAAAAGTTATACCTGATGAGATTATAGATGAAGCGATCGCAGGTAGTGAAAATTTTTATCGCGGAGAGCGAGACGCAACACTTCCCTATAGTACTGGTTACAGCGACTGGAAGCCTGGAGATGGAGACGCTGTACGCAATAATCAACATGTTTCTTATCGGAAAAAAGAACTACGCAAGCTCGTTCTTCAACCAATTGTTGGGGCGATCGCTGCGAAACTAGCTAGAACTACAGAAATTCGATTATTTGAAGATACGCTAGTCTATAAGGCACCCATCACGATTAGCGATCGAGGAGGCGTAGTTGGCTGGCATACCGATTACTCTTATTCTTCTAACTGCACCTCTAAAAAAATGCTTTCCGCTTGGATACCTTTCCAAGATATTGATGAAAATAAAGCACCACTCGTTGTTCTTGATGGTAGCCATAAGTGGTCAGATACCGAACATCTGCGTTGCTTCAATAACCAGAATCTCAAAGAGATAGAAGAGAAATTTACCCAAAAAGGACGAGAGATTGTTGAAGTACCTATCATTCTGAAGAAAGGTCAAGTTAGCTTTCACCACTGTTGTACTATTCACGGTAGCTATCCCAATTGCAGCAATTCAGTACGCTTGGCATTTGCTTTATATTTACAGGACTATGCCAATCGCCATCAACCTTTTTGGAATAACAAAGAACAAATTCACCACTTTCTTGACAGTATGTGTCGCAAACTGCCTAATGGTAATCCAGATTATAGCGATCCAGCAATATTTCCTATTTTGTGGTCAGCAGAAGATAGATATTAAATAGTCAAATGTAGCAAAATAAATAGGGATAATCACATGAATTTACAAGTACAAATAATTGAATTGACCAACGATTTGTGGTTAAAAACCTTGCAAGAAATCCGTCATGATTTTTACCATTTGCCTGAGTATACTTATTTAGAGGCTAAAAGAACTGATACTATCCCCGAGGCTATATTAATAACTGAAGGTGAAAAAAAGTTTTTTGTACCTTATTTGCTCAGGAAATGTAATGACATCCTCTTTGAAGGACTACAATCAGCAGATATTTTTGATGTTGTTTCCCCCTATGGCTATCCGGGGATCTTGCTTAGTGAAGCAGCTATTAACACACCAGGATTTCTAGATGCTGCTCTAGATATGATGAAGCAGGAATTTCACTCTAGAGGGATATGCTCTGCTTTCTTTCGTTTGCATCCAATTCTGAATGAGAGTTTCACTAAAGTCTCTCAAACGGAAAATTTTAAACTTACAGGGGAAACAGTCTCAGTTGATTTGAGACTTTCTAACTTGTGGACTCACACGAGAAAGGGTCATCGTAGCACAATTAACAAGTGTAAGCGCCTCGGAATGATTGCAAGGATGGTTCCATTCCAAGATTATTTGGACGAATTTGTTGCAATCTATGAAGAAACCATGAAACGTGTCAATGCAACGACAGGATACTACTCTTTTAATTCCGAATATTTTACTCAAATGAATGATTTGTTAGGTGTTAGTCTTCATCTATGCATTGTTGAACACGAACATCAGATAGCTTGTGTTGGTTTATATACAGAATGTTGTGGAATTGTGCAAAGCACACTTGGGGGAACAAGAAATCAGTTTGTTCATTTATCACCGGGTAGTTTAGAAACCGACTATGCAAGATATTGGGCACAGAAACGCGGTAATGAATTTTTGCACTTGGGGGGTGGAGTTGGTAGTTCAACTGAGGATAGTTTATATATTTTCAAAGCGGGTTTCTCTCAACTAACTCACAAGTTTTTAACATTACGCTTAATAATTGATGAGGAAAAATATTATAAATTGGTGAACTTAAAAGCGAAAGTTATAGGTAAAACAGCATCAGAATTATTGGAATCAGACTTTTTTCCTGCTTATCGTTCACATTGAATGACCACGCTCGGGAAATTATGCTTTTCATCTCTCATATTGGTTAAGCAATTAAGCTTGATAATGCTTCTAGTATTTAAGTTTTGAAAATTTACATAAATCATAGTCAATGAAAATTCAACAACCATCCGTTTTAATTCCCGATCCATGCAACAATCCTCTTGCGTACTATGCAATACGCTGTCTTAAACAAGCTAATAGTGAATTTAATATAAATGTGATTGTTTCCTCTGGCCAAACATTAGATGACAATGAATGGTTATATTTTTACAAGTATTCGGCATATATTGATAATTTAGTTGTTTCGGCAAATAGCATGAATTCACTAGAGTATTTAGATGAGGTAATTAGGATAATCGAAAATCAAGGAATAAATCTTATATTTCCTGCTTCCGAAGAAGGCTTTAAGTTTGTTTCAAAATATAGATATAAATTGTCAAAATTTTGTAGAATAGTGGCATTGCCAAGTGAAGAAAATTTAGATGCAGCCTTTGACAAATGGAAGTTGCACCTTTTATTACAAAAACATAATATCCCAACACCTGAAACAGTTTTACTTAAAGAGATTGAGAATATTAGCCAATTTAATTATCCTGTAATACTCAAACCAGTTGATGGAAGTGGTGGAAAAAATATACAAAAATTTGATTCTTTAGAAGAAGAAAATTTTCAGGCTATTTGTAACTATCCCAATGATGTATATATTGTTCAAAAATATGTACCTGGTCATGACATAGGTTGTAGTGTTCTTTGTCAGGATGGGCAAGTTCTTGCTTACACAATACAACAGCAATTAGGATTAACAGAAGGATTTACTCCCAAAATTGACAAATTGAAATTTGTTCATGATTCTGCTGTTATTGATATAGTCACAAAAACTATGAATGTACTTAAATGGAGTGGTATTGCTAATTTAGACTTAAGATATAATTCTCAGACAGGACAAATTAATGTTATTGAAATCAATCCACGGTTTTGGCAATCTTTAATGGGTTCTCTCTCAGTTGGTGTAAATTTTCCGTATATTTTATATTTACTATCAAATAACATCAGTTTTGAGAGAATTTCCTATAAAGAACAATATTATGCTAAATTCCATAGGTTCATTCAAGATGCTTTCAACGGCTCTTTAGAATATAGTTTGTCTGATACGAATGTTAAATATTTTTTATCAGATCCAAGTGGTATACTCCATTTCTTATTTTATAAGCTTATGAAACAGAAGTTATTTCAAAACATGAAAAGTATATTTTCTCTGCAATCTCAAAAAATACAAAACGTTAAATGATAAGTAAGTGTAAAGGTTTTTAAAGTCATCAGGAATACTTTGAGGAATTTCTCATAAAAAAATCTGAATTATTGCAGCCTTATCAGATAATCCAAACTACTGAAAATAATTATGACTAAACCAATCTTGCTCTCGATTCCACACATGGGCGATCGCGAGCTAAAACTCATCAAAGAAGCTTTTGATACTAACTGGATTGCACCAGTTGGTCCACACATCAATGCTTTCGAGGAAGAATTTTGTCAAGTAACTGGGGCTGGGTATGCGGCGGCTGTTAGTTCTGGTACAGCAGCTCTACATTTGGCTTTACGATTATTAGGCGTTGAGTCTGGAGATGAAGTTTTTTGCTCTACCCTGACATTTATAGCTACCGCTAATCCAATTGCCTACTTAGGAGCAAAACCAGTATTTATTGATAGCGATCGCACTTCTTGGAATATGAATCCTGACTTATTGCAGGAAGCGCTAGAGAACCGCGCACGTTTTGGCAGATTGCCTAAAGCAGTGGTACTTGTGCATCTGTATGGTCAAAGTGCAGATATCGATCCCATCCTGAAAGCTTGCAATCAATATGACGTTCCTTTAATTGAAGACGCAGCTGAAGCTTTAGGTGCTACCTACAAAGAGCGTTCCCCCGGAACTTTTGGGCGCATTGGCATTTACTCCTTCAATGGCAATAAAATCATCACTACCTCCGGTGGTGGGATGTTGGTTTCGGACGATCCACAATTGGTAGCAAAAGCCCGTTTCTTAGCAACCCAAGCGCGCGATTTATCTCCCCATTACCAACATTCGGAAATTGGTTACAACTACCGCCTTAGCAATGTTTTAGCTGGTATTGGTCGCGGTCAATTACATCTTTTGAGTGAGCGAGTGGCAGCTAGAAGACGCAACTTTAAGATTTACCAACAGGTTTTAGGAAATCTCCCAGGCATAGAATTTATGCCGGAAGCTATTTTTGGCCGTGCTACTCGCTGGTTAACCTGTTTAACAATCGATCCAGCAACTTTTGGAGCAGATCGAGAACAAGTCCGCATCGCACTTGCCGCACAGCAAATTGAAACTCGTCCTGTGTGGAAGCCTTTGCATCTCCAGCCTGTGTTTGCTGAGTGTGAATATATTGGAGATACAGTCGCTAAAGATTTATTTACACACGGTCTTTGCCTACCTTCGGGATCTAATCTCACAGACGAAGATTTGGAGCAAGTGATTAATGAAATTCTAGCAGTTCACCATAATAGTTCTAAAACTCATACTTATATGTTTCTATAGCAATCCGATAGCGAAGCGGTAGTGAGTCAGACGCTCCTGCGTCGCTAACGCTGCGCTATCGAGCGTCTTTGATTTCTAAACTTATTTGTGTAGGAGGCAATAGGTAATAGGCAATAGGTAATAGGTAATAGGTAATAGGTAATAGGCAAGAAGTAATAGGCAATAGTCAATAAGGCTCTTTGAGTTGTACTGATTTTTTTCAGAAATCAAATATGACTCCTATATATAATCAGTAGGTGGGCTTGACAAATTATCTATTTTATTTCTTTTGCTTGTTTGCAATATTGAGTCATTCAAGCTTAATTACATCAATCATCAAAAATCCAATCTAAATTTATGGAATCTCGAACAGAAAATATTATTACGTTTAATACATATTTGCAAATTTTGAAGCGCCGTAGGTTGTCTTTTATAGTAATATTTTTTCCAGCATTGCTAATTTCATTGCTACCTTTGTTATTAAGACAACCTAATTATATGGCAGAGGGAAAGCTGCTGTTCCACAAAACAAATATAACTTCTTCCCTAACGGGAGTAGGAACAGAAATAAACAAGCTAGAATCAGTATCTCAGGATCAAACTAATCCTTTAAATACAGAAGCAGAAGTTATACGCTCTATACCTATAGCGCAAAAAGCTATAAACAAACTCAACTTGAAGGACGACAAAGGGGAGCTTATAAAACTCCAGGCTTTTCTTAAAAAATTGACTGTGAAAAATATTGATGGAACTGATATTTTATTAGTCTCCTATCAAGATACTAACCCGGAAATTGCAACAGAAGTTGTTAATAAATTGATGGATGCTTATTTAGAATATAATATATCCGCTCAGAGGAATCAAACTACGGCTGCGCGCAAATTTTTAGAAAAACAGATGCCGAATGCAGAATTAACTGTTCTAAAAGCAGAAGCCGATATCACAAAGTTTAAAGAAAACTATAAGAGTGTTTCCCTGCCAGAAGAAGCAAGTAAGGCAGTAGAAAACATTGCAGACTTACAAAAGAAATTTAGTGAAGCTCAATCAAGAATTGCTGATGTCGATGCACAGTCTAAAGAAATCCGCGAACAATTGGGTATGAACTCTCGACAGGCAATGATTAAGACTTCCCTTAGCCAGATTTCAGGTGTACAAGATATTCTTAAAGAAATTCAACAATTAGAGTCGCAACTTACACTCAGGCGAACTGTTGTACAAGACACCCATCCGCAAATTCTAGATTTAGAAGACAAGTTAAAGTCTTTAAACGAGCTACTGCAACAGCGCATAAAAAAAGTTACAGGAACGAATAAACTAAAACTAAATCAAAACTATGAATTAGGAGAGTTACAACAGCAACTCTCAGCGAAGCTTATAGAATTAGAGTCAACCCGTCTAGGTTTAGAAAGCCAATCTGCTGCTTTATCTAACTTACAATCTAGCTACAAACAACGTCTGAGTTATCTTCCGAGATTAGAACAACAACAACACCAGTTAGAACGTAAAGCAAAAGTCGCACAATCTACTTATTTACTTTTGCAACAAAAGCTAGAAGAAAGCCGTTTAGCGGAAAATCAAAACTTAGTTAATGCAAGTATCCTATCCGAAGCTCAAGTTCCTCAACAGCCTATTTCTTCTCCTTTTATGCTTGTGAGTGCTTCTTTACTGGCTATCCTGGCTACTTTAGTGGCTATCTTTATTTTGGAAGCAACAGATAAATCAATTAAGACTGTTGATGAAACCAAAAGTTGTTGGGATTGACTTCATTAGGGATTATTCTTTTTTTTGAGTAAGTAAGTTGGCACAATAAAATCAAACTATGTAATATTAATGAACTAGCCTAAAACCCATCTACCTATTGCCTATTGCCTATTGCCTATTGCCTTATCCCAACAACAATTATTTACGCCAACTTACTTGTATTACTGAATTCTAAATGCAAACTTCAGAATCAATTTTATGGATCTGCCTAGGTAGAAAATTCCAACCGATGTGCAGTACCATTATCCACAAAACTCTGTTCACCAACGCCAACTAATTCCACAATGGTTTCACGCGTTATAGGTGAGAACTCACCTTCTCTGGCTGCAATCTCAACAATGGTTCTTTGCTGCTCGGAATAAACATGGTAAGTTGTGGTGCAAAAGGCTCCTGTTTTGTACTCAAAAGTATGACCATCATCTTCATAAAGGGTAAACTCACCAACACCCTTCCAGATCCGCAGTCTCATTTGGTTTATGGGATGTTCATCTACATATTGCATTACTGGCGCGATCGCAATAATTGAGCCAGCACGAACATATAACGGCATTTTCTCCAGTGGTGCATAAGCAAGAATGTGAATGGGTCCTATAAAAGTTTCCCCACTCCACCAATCATACCAACAACCTTCAGGCAAGTAGACGGCACGATGTTCAACGCCTGGACGGTAAATTGGTGCCGCTAGTAAGGAGGGGCCAAGCATTACTTGATCGGCAAGAGAAAAGGTTTTTGGGTCATTGGGGAAATCATACAGAAGTGGGCGAAGAATTGGTGCGCCAGTAGTTGCAGCCAACCAAAAAAGAGTGTAAATGTAAGGTAGTAGTTGATAACGGAGTTCAATGTACTCGCGGCAAATTTTTTCGATGCGATCGCCAAATACCCAAGGCTCATGCTGTGCAGTAGTTAATGCTGAATGCCCACGCATCAAGGGGTAAAGCATTCCTAGCTGCATCCAACGCGCATATAGTTCAGCCGTAGCATTCCCCGCAAACCCCCCAATATCACTACCAACAAAGGGAATACCCGATAGTCCCAGGTTACAAAGCATTGGTATGGACATTTCCAAGTGTTCCCACAGAGATTGATTGTCTCCTGTCCAGATAGCTGACCAGCGTTGAATGCCAGCATATCCAGAGCGTGTCAATATAAAAGAGCGTTCAGTCGGACGAGATATTTTCGCTCCTTGATAAGATGCCTGTGCCATCATTAGCCCATAAAGATTGTGAACTTCCTTATGGGTGGTTATTTCCTCAATTGGCCCCTGTGGTGCATCAAGGGGAAAAGAAATCTTGTCACCAGGATCGCCGAATGGACGGTCATCCAGTGCGGGTTCATTCATGTCGTTCCAGATGCCGGCAACACCAATATCAGTCAAACTTTTTTGCCAATTTCCCCACCAATCTCTAACTTCAGGACGTAGGTAATCAGGAAAGACAGCCTTGTCTGGCCAAACATAGCCGTGGAACAATTGACCATTAGTTTTTCGGATGAAATAGTTATTCTTTAATCCCTCGTCAAAGACTTTGTAATCTGCTTCTGGCTCGTATTTGACTCCCGGATCAACAATCGTCACTACTTTAAATCCATCTTGCTTAAGATTTCCGATTAATTTTTGAGGATCAGCAAATCGCTTGGGACTCCAGGTAAAAACCCTATAGCTATTCATATAGTCAATATCTAAATGAATAACATCACAGGGAATGCGACGCTGACGAAATTCATCAGCTAGTTTGCGTACTATATCTTGTGACTCATAACTCCAGCGACATTGGTGATAACCTAATGACCATCGAGGTGGCAAAGGCATCCGTCCAGTTAGCTGGGTGTAAGTCTGGATAATTTTCGCAGGTTCAGGCCCATAAATAATGTAGTAATCTAGTTCGCTCCCCTGAGTTTCCATCTGCCAGACTCCAGGCTGTTGTGCGCCCAGATCAAATCGGCTCCAATAAGTAGTATTAAAAAAAAGTCCGTATCCCAATCCAGGACGCAAGGCGATGAAAAAGGGAATTGCCTGATACATACTGTCTGTCATGATGCCGTAATCGATCGCATCTGATGCCCAGTTGGTTTTCACTTTTGATCGCTGATCTAGTAAACCAGTCGGTTCACCAAAACCATAGAAATGTTCGTCAGATTCAATCCGTTTCCACCCAGCAACCTCCCCTGTCCGCCACCCCATCCCTAAGTCTGTATCTTGTGCAAAAGGCTGTCCTACTGAGTCAAAACACTGGATACGACATGGATCGCGGGACACGACAATAGACAATTGCTCAGTTTCAATTTCTATAGTCTCTGCTGTTTCCCGCACTTCAAACGGCACAGTAGGCCATTCTTCATCCGCAAGTGCTACTGCCCACGATCGCCTAGAGAGAAATTCACCACTTGGGGCCATCCGTACCCGAATTAAGTTTGGTGCTAGCACACTAACTATTAGACAGGGGTCGCCGCACAGCAAGAGGATATGGCGCTCATTCTGTTGTATTGCTTGTACTGCTCCAAGGATTGACCAAGGCGCTTCAGTTGTGTGCAGTTGTCCAAAGTATTGTGGCATAATTCCTGATTTTAAGATAATTATTTTACCCAATTGAGATTCACATAAACTACTACTCAAAAGCGTGTATCTTTAGGCATAGCGTATATTGAACTTTATTTATCACTGTCCTAGGCAATCACAGCCGCGCTTTGGAGCCAAAAGTAGTAATATCTGCGATCGCAGACATTACTACCGTTCCCCAGAGAAACAATGGTGTTACTCATTCCCTCCAAGAGCGATCGCTTTCTATGCCCCACGATTACCCGTTTCTATGTGAATACGAAATTCTAATCAAAGTCTCAAGGCGGATGAAGCTATGAGCTAAATTTGTTACTGTTGGCTAAAAATTACAATTGAGTAAATTTGATGAGTGGTCGAACAGTGCGCTCCTATGCTTTCTTATCAATTGGGGCAGCAATTGTTACTATTGCCTTGAAGTTTGGGGCTTATCTGCTAACCGGATCGGTAGGGTTGCTTTCGGATGCGATTGAATCGTGTGTGAATCTGGCGGCAGCATTGGTGGCACTGTGGGCAGTAACTTATGCTGCCAAACCAGCCGATGCAGAACACACCTTTGGGCATTCTAAAGCAGAATATTTTTCCAGTGGAGCCGAAGGTGCGTTGATTATAGTTGCAGCTATTAGTATTGCAGTTGAAGCTTGGGGAAGGTTATTGCATCCAGAAGCGATCGCTCAAGTGGGATTGGGGTTGGCTCTATCAATGTTGGCAACAGCAGTCAACGGTGTAGTTGCTTTTGTGTTGCTAAAAGCGGGACGACGTTTGCGTTCGATTACACTGCGAGCTGATGCTCACCACCTATTTACTGATGTCTGGACTTCGGGTGGTGTGATAGTGGGAATCTTTTTGGTTCAGGTAACAGGTTGGCTAGTACTTGACCCAATCATCGCTTTGTTGGTAGCAGTCAATATTGTCTGGACAGGATTTCGTTTGCTACGAGAAAGCTTTTTTGGATTGCTGGATACTGCCTTGCCTATTGAAGAAATAGAGACAATCCGGGTTATTCTCAGTAAATATGAACGCCAAGGTATCCAGTTCCATGCAATGCGTTCTCGGATTGCTGGAACACGTCGGTTTATTTCCTTTCATGTTTTAGTGCCTGGAGTATGGACAGTGCGGCAAGGACATGATTTATGCGAAGCAATTGAGTTGAGCATCATTCAAGCACTGCCAAAAAGCAGCATCATAACTCATCTCGAACCATTAGAAGACCCTGTATCCTGGGACGATCAGGAATTGGAGCGGACTAGTAACCAATGACAAGAATCACTTGCAAGAACTGTTCAAGAGGCTAAATAATAGGTGAAGCATCTTCTAAACACAAAACAGCCACCTCTGCTCCATTCAACGATCCAACATCAGCAGTGTTTTTTGAATAAGTGTATGTATGAGGCGGTAGCCCCTAGGGACGAAAAAAAGCAAGTACCTCTGGAAATCTGCATAATTCTTTACCTAATTACACAGAAGTTACAGTTAGTAACCTCTGTGTAGTTAGCAATTTTAAAAATTTTAACTATCTCCTTAATTGTCTTAACTGTCTTAACTGTCCGCTTAACTGTCTTAACTGTCTTAATTGTCTTAACCATCCGCTTAACTGTCCGCTTAACTGTCTTAACTGCTATTGCATTTTGTAGATAAAGCTGAGATGATTTGTAGGCTGAACTTCAGTCTGTTGTTTGAAATGCAGTTATTAAATTGAAAATTAGTCTAATTTAATAAATCTATTGTAGAAATCTATCATAATGAAAGCTTTGTCCAATATTAGATAGCAGGAATAACCGTAAATATTATCTCATAAGCAATCTCTAATCCATCGCAAAAAACTATAGAGTTCACACCAATCAAAAATATAAAATGCTTGTCATTAATGGGGGCGGTATCAGGGAAATTATACCAGCATAAATAGAAAAGCGAATACTAAAAATTATTTTCAGTTTGTTAGATTTAATTGCTAATATTTAAACCGGAGGTGTTCTTACAATCAGACTAGTAGAATTTTATTAACCTTAAATAAATCTTATACATTTCCGAGCGCTGAATTATAGTGTTACAAATCTTCCCAAAAATATCTTTAGTATAGGAATGAGATATTTTACGAGCTATCATTTAAACACATAGTTGCTTTAATAGAGAATATGTTATTCTCATGAAAATATTTTTCTGGATTAGATACTTAAGTAGCGTTTTCATCAGCATCCAAATGTAAGGATTTTAGGTAATTATTATAATGGATGACATAGTTAAAAAACTTGCTGGTCTGGGTCTTCCTGGTGTAATACTCGTGATTCTAACGGTAACAACAGGGGGTAGTTCTGCTGCTGTTGCAGCTACTCTGACAGCCTTGGGAGGGCCGTTTGGCATCGTCGGAGGTATAGCTCTGCTAGGTCTAGTAACTGTGGTAGGAGATACTGTAACGGGATATGGAATTGAAGCCATTCTTAAAGGCATCTATACAGAACGTAGCAAAACTGAATCTGTGATATTTCTCTTCAAAGAAATTCAAGGTTTACCGATTACAGAGGAGCTAAAACTCAAACTGAAAAATCAACTTAGTGTAGCAATGATTACTGATACTAAAGAGGTTCGATATCTAAAAAAAATTGAAATCATCGAGAAATAGTTTTTATAAAAACTGTACGTTGTTCAACCTAAATTTTGAGCGCTTTAATTCAGGTGAGTTCCCTCTAAATCACTCGATAAATTGGGAAACTTTGATTCCAGTCACCTACCTTTTTAGGGGGATAGAGGAAATAAATTAAGTGTCTAAAATCACAGATAAACACTTTTAAAACAACCTTTGAGGCTTTCTGAGTGAGTATGTAAACTACGAGGTATTGGAGTTGTGACCAAATGGAATCTTTAAGTAAGGCATCTTATCGAATTGTTGCCATTCCTGGAGAAGGGATTGGGCCAGAAGTTGTAGAAGCTTCCTTAAAAATTCTGCAACACGTTGCTAAAATTCAAGGATTTACCTTACAGGTAGACTATGGTTGGCTCGGCGCAACTGCCTTTGAACAACTGGGTAGTTACTTCCCTCAAGCCACTACCGAACTGTGCGATGGAGCCGATGGGATTGTATTTGGTGCAGTTAGTCAAGGCGGATTGCTGGAACTCCGAAAACACTTCGACTTTTTTTGCAATCTTCGTCCAATCCGTAGCGTTAACAGCCTTCTGCATAAATCTAGTCTTCGACCAGAGAAAATTCAAGGACTTGATATTCTCATCGTTCGAGAACTGGTGAGTGGAATCTATTTTGGGCCGTCTGGACGCTCCTCAGATGAACGAGGAAATTATGGATACCATACGATGCGCTATTACGATGAAGAAATTCGTCGGATTGCTCGTAAAGCTTTAGAGCAAGCCCAATACCGTCGAGGATTACTCACCGTAGCTCACAAAGAAAACGCCTTACCTCATTTGCATTGGACTCGTCTAGTTCAAGAAGAAGCCACAAAGTTTCCCAACGTTATTGTTGAACCAATGCTGGTGGATAACTTAGCCATGCAAATGGTTCTGAATCCCCAACGGTTTGATGTAATTTTGGCGAGTAATTTGTTTGGAGATATTCTCAGCGATATTGGCGGTGCATTAGTTGGCTCAATTGGCTTATTAGGATCGGCAAGTCTTAACGCTAATGGATTTGGTTTGTACGAGGCCATTCACGGTACAGCGCCAGATATTGCAGGCTTAGGAATTGCTAATCCCCTCGGAACCTTGGGAGCTTGTGTTTTAATGCTTCAGCAATGGGGAGAAGTGCAGGCTGCCCAACAGATTATTGCAGCGCAAGACCGAATTTTAGCTAAGGGATACCGAACAGCTGATTTGTTTACCCAAGGCGAAGAAATTTTAGTTAATACTGCAACCTTAGTTGACCTTTTACTTGAAGAACTTTCAGTTGTGCAACATTCTCAATTAGGAGTACTTCATGAGTCACGAAAATAACGTTTTGCACCTTGGTGATGATATCAATACTGATGATATTATTCCTGCTAATCGAGCTACAAATGATGACCTAGATAGTTTAAAACATTATGCTTTAGAGCATGTTATTGGAGCAGGTGAACTGCTAAAATATGATGTGATTGAAGCAGGAGAAAATTTCGGCTGTGGTTCCAGTCGAGAAATTGCTCCCATTGCCCTACAAGCTGCTGGAATTACAAAGATTCGGGCGCGATCGTTCGCCGAGATTTTTTATCGTAATAGCATCAATATTGGACTTTCTCTAGAAATTCTAGGGGAGAAACAGGAGAATCCTGTAGTTGATGCGATCGCAGCAGCAGGTGGGTTAATGTCTTTTAATCAGCTGCGTCGTCAGGGTCAGATTAGCATTCCTGGGAGCCTCACTCCGCCAAGACCTATGACTTTAGTAGAAAAACTCTTGGGCCTTGCCTCTAGAAATTCCTACGTCCAGCCTGGAGAAGTGGTTTTTGCTCAGGTCGATTTAGCATTATCCCATGATGCTGTGGCCGGGCCTGTAGCTCAAACATTCTATAAACAGTATGGAGAAGGAACAAAGTTATGGGACTCCCAAAAGGTGGTCTTAGTAGCAGATCACTTCATCCAAATCAACGACATCCGTGCTGATGACAAAGCATATCTGATGTACGAACAGATGATTGAATTTGCTAAATTCCAAGGATGCCACTTATTTGATGTGGTTTCCCCAGGTGAAGCAACAGGCATCTGTCACGTTTTACTACCAGAAAAAGGGTTTGTCCGACCAGGGATGATAATTGCCGGTACAGATTCCCATACCTGCACCTACGGAGCATTGGGAGCCTTTTCCACAGGCGTGGGAACGACAGATATGGCTAATATTTATGCCACAGGAGATATGTGGATTCGTATTCCTCCAACCCTAGTATTTGAGTTGTCTGGAACCTTACCTCCTAAAATCAGTGCCAAAGATATTATCCTGTTTATTTTGGGACAAATCGGCTGTGCTGGCGCTACTAGTAAGGTAATGGAGTTTAGAGGGTCAATCCTGGCACAACTGCCCTTTGATGAACGGTTGACTTTAGCCAATATGGCCGTGGAGTGTGGTGCAATCTGTGGGTTGATTGTTCCTGATGAAGTAACCCGTGAATATCTAAAAAACCGAGTTTCAGAAGAATTTCAAGAGATTATCGGCGATGCTGATGCTGAGTACGAAAGGGTTTATCAATTTGACCTCAGCAGTTTAGAACCACAAGTTGCCCGTCCCCCGAAACCAGATCGGGTAGTTGCCATTAGTCAGTTAGAAAACATTCCGATTACTAAAGCCTTTATTGGCTCTTGTACTGGAGGAAAACTCTATGACTTAGCTCAAGCAGCCGAAGTTTTAAAGGGTCGCCAACTGGCAGACGGTGTAAACTTGTTTATTGTACCTGCAACTATTGAAATTAGAGAACAAGCTCAAGAATTGGGCTATATCGACATTTTTGAACAAGCAGGGGCACAAATTCTCAAGACAGGTTGTGGGGCTTGTATCAATTCTGGATTTGGGGTTTTAGCGAAAGAAGAAACAGGTATTTATGCAACCAATCGCAATTTTAAAGGACGCAGTGGCGATCCAACGGGCAAAAATTATTTAGCCTCACCCAGAACAGTAGCTATCTCTGCTGTAAATGGAAAAATTAGCGATCGCTTTGATTAAAGACTGAGCTATCAGATGGGGTTGAATTAGAGATAAAACTCAAAAAATATTAACCCAATCTAAACGTGAATTACTCTTATTTAGCTTAGTCTAGGTTTTGAGAGAGGTTTCTTGATTTACAAAGACTCCATGCTCTTCCCCTTAGTAATGTCTTAACCAAGAAAAAAAAGATTTTAGGTAATAAAAATGGACGAAATCGCTAAAAAACTTGCTGGTCTGGGTCTTCCTGGGATAATTCTCGTGATTTTAACAGTTACATCAGCAGGTAGTAATGCTGCTATTGTTGCTGCCCTCACAGCAGTAGGAGGCCCATTTGGTATCGTTGGAGGTATAGGTTTACTTGGTCTAATCACGGTTCTAGGTGATACTGTCGCGGGATATGGAATTGAGGCTGTTCTCAAGGCCGTCTATACAGAACGGAGTAAAACCGAATCTGTAAGATATCTCCTGAAAGAAATAAAAGATTTACCCATTTCAGAGGAGCTAAAACTCAAACTGAAAAATCACCTTAGCCCAGAAACTGTTACTGAGGTGGAAGATGTTCAAGCTCCAAAAACAATTGAAATTGTCGAGGAATAATTTCACTGTTACATTCGGTGACATTTAAAATCAAATGGCACAAATACTATTTGGGATTTTAAATTGGGGATTTGGAGTTATTAAAAGCTGACTGGATTTTGCTTTAAGATATCCATTCGGATTCTATTTAAAATCAGTATCAGTTAACCGATCGCACCAAATTTCTGTGAGCAAAGAAAATGGCCTCTGAGCCCAATCTCATCGATTAAACCCTCAAAGGCCTATTTTTTGAGATATCTATGCAATAAATCTGTTACCTAGCAGAAGCCCAAAAATCGCTCTAAAGGTCTGTGAAAGAAATAACTGTAAAGCCTGGGCAAGGATATAGCAAAAAGTTAGAAAAATTGTAAAATCTTCACTTTCTGTAGCAAATTTATTATGGAAGAAACTATCATTAACTCTATTCAAAATATTAATAATTTGTCTGCCTTAACTGAGCAGGAGCGACATAAAATATTGGTGGAATGGAATCATACAACGGTAGCTTATCCAAAGCACTTATGTATACATCAGTTATTTGAAGCACAAGTAGAAAAAACTCCAGACAGTATCGCTGTTGTGTTCAAGGAGGAACAACTAACTTATCAGGAGTTGAACCACCGAGCCAACAAAATAGCACATTATCTGCGTTTGCTGGGTGTAGATACAGAGGTGCTGGTAGGCATTTGCGTCGAGCGATCGCTAGAAATGATTGTAGGAATCTTGAGCATCCTTAAGGCGGGTGGAGCTTATGTGCCACTAGATCCAACGTATCCCAAAGAGCGTTTAAGCTTCATGCTCTCAGATTCGCAAGTGCAGGTGGTGTTAACTCAAGAAAAATTCGTTGACGATTTGGCTGCAAGCGGAGCGAAGTTGGTTTGTCTGGATGATAAGAAATCTTTTCACCAAGAGAGCAACGAGAATCCTAGTAGTGGGGTTGCACCAGAAAATCTAGCTTATGTAATTTATACATCAGGGTCAACAGGAACACCCAAAGGTGTGCTGATTCAACATCAAGGCGTGTGTAATCTAGCTCAGGCACAAGTGAAGCTGTTTAATGTACAGCAAAACAGTCGTGTTCTCCAGTTTGCTTCTTTCAGCTTTGATGCTTCAGTTTGGGAAATTTTCATGGCTCTGTGTTCAGGAGCTAGCCTTTACATTGGAACTCAGGATTCCTTGCGCCCAGGAATAGATTTAATGCGACTGTTGCAAGAGCAATCAATAACTCACGTAACACTTCCACCCACAGCACTAGCAGCATTACCAAAAGAGGAATTGCCAAACTTACAAACCCTCATCGTCGCCGGAGAAGCTTGTAATCCTAAGTTGATAGCTGAATGGTCAAAAGGGCGGCGCTTTTTTAATGCTTATGGGCCAACAGAATCAACAATCTGTGCCACAGTAGCAGAATATACTGGTGACACTCAACTGACCATTGGTCGAGCGATCGCTAACACTCAAATATATATTCTCGCTCAAGATCGGCAACCAGTTCCTATTGGTACTCCTGGCGAATTGTATATTGGTGGCGATGGCTTGGCTAGAGGCTACTTGAACCGCCCAGAGCTAACCAAGGAAAAATTTATTCCTCATCCCTTTGAGAAAGCAGAAGGGAGTAGATTATACAAGACTGGTGACTTAGCTCGCTTCTTACCAGATGGCAACATTGAATTTTTGGGGCGAGTCGATCATCAGGTGAAGATTCGCGGGTTCCGTATTGAATTAGGAGAAATTGAGGCGCTTTTGAGTCAACATTCGGATGTACAGCAGGCAGTAGTAATCGCCCGTGAAGATATCCCTGGCGATCAGCGTCTTGTCGCCTATATTGTGCTTAAGCAAAAACTTGATGTGAGCGTCACTAGCCTCAAACGCTTTCTCCAAGAAAAACTGCCTAACTACATGGTGCCAGCAGTCTTTGTCATTCTAGACTCCTTGCCCCTTACTCCCAATGGTAAAGTCGATCGTCAGAATCTTCCAGTTTGCGATCGCTCACGCCCCGATCTCGAAGAAACCTTTGTCGCCCCTCGTAACTCCACTGAAGCAACACTAGCAAGCATTTGGGCTGAGTTATTGGGACTTGAGCAGATAGGAATCGATGACAATTTTTTCAATTTGGGCGGTCATTCCCTGATAGCAGCTCAAATACTTTCCCGCATCCGCGAGGGTTTCCAAGTCGAGTTATTCTTTCACCATATTTTTGCCAACCCTACCATAGCGGGTCTAGCTGGGCTAATTGAACAACACAGCCACCTCAAACAACAGTTGCAACGTCCTGCCATACAACCAATTTCACGGTCAGGATACTTGCCAGCTTCCTTTGCTCAAGAGCGAGTATATTTCATCCAAGAAGTAGCTCCTGAAAGTGCTGCCTATCAAGCTCAGGTAACTCTGCGATTGACTGGAAAACTAGATGTGGCAGCATTAGAGCAGTGCCTCAGTGAGATTGTCCGACGGCATGAAATCTTCCGAACGACTTTTCCGGCAATAGATGGACGGTTATTTCAAGTAATCCACCCAGCCGAAGCAATCAGGTTCACATCGAGCGGAGCCGAGATGTTCACAGTTATAGACCTCCAGACATTTCCTGAGTCTGAGCAAGAAGCAGAAAGTCAGCGCCTATTTGACGCAGAGGTGCAAAAGCCCTTCTACTTAAATCAACTGCCATTAGTCAGGTGGTTATTGTTGAAGTTGAGCGACCAAGACCATCTTTTGATCCACATCGAACATCACATGGTTCATGATGGCTGGTCTTTCAACAACGTGTTCTTGAATGAGTTTGTGGAACTTTATCAAGCCTTCTGTTTGGGTAATCTTTCCCCACTGCCAGAATTAACATTCCAGTTTGCAGATTATGCCCATTGGCAGCGAGAGTGGGTTAAAAGCCAGGAAGCCGAAGCACAATTAGCTTATTGGCAGCAAAAGTTATCCGGTAGTCCGCCCCTTTTGGAATTACCATCAGACCGCCCGCGCCCAGCAGAACAAACTTACAACGGCGCTCAAGTCAGGGTAGAGTTGCCCATTAGCTTGTGCGAATCTTTGAGGGTTCTCAGTCGTCAAGAAGGAATCACCTTATTCATGACGACGCTAGCAACTTTTTTAGTAATATTGCACCGATACACCAGACAGGACGATCTCTGTGTAGGAACGGCTGTTGCCAATCGGCGGATGCGCGAGACAGAAAAATTAATTGGCATGATCGTCAATAATTTGGTTTTACGCACTGATTTATCTGGAAATCCCACGTTTCGGGAGTTACTGAATCGAGTCCGCCAAGTCAGTCTGGAAGCCTTTGCTAACGAAGATTTACCCTTCGATAAGGTCGTGGAAGTTCTCAAGCCAATCCGGAACTTGAGTTACAATCCCCTGTTTCAAGTGATGTTCAGCTTCCATGATTCTCCCCAGCCAAACTTAACTCTCCCAGGCTTGAACATCAGACCAAATGTAGCCCTCAGCAACAAATCAACAAAGTTTGATCTTGATGTCGTTCTGATTCCGCATCATGGCGCAGATAAGGGAATTACTATGATTTGGGAATACAACACCGACTTATTCGACACTGCCACAATCCAGCAGATGGCAGAGCAGTATCAAATTTTGCTAGAGGGGATTGTTGTTAACCCAGAGCAGCGAGTTTCTGAATTACCACTGTTAACGCAGACTCATCAGCAGTTGCTCATGGAGTGGAATCAGACTCACAGGGAGTATGCCGCTAAAGATTGTATTCACGATTTATTTGCGGCTCAGGTGGAGTTAACGCCCGATGCTGTAGCTATTCAGCAAGAAGGTCAACAGTTAACTTACCGCCAATTGAGCGATCGCGCCAATCAATTAGCACACTATCTGCAAAGTTTAGGAGTCAAACCAGAAACCCTGGTCGGTATCTGCGTTGAGCGTTCCTTGGAAATGATTGTTGGCTTACTTGGAATTCTTAAAGCGGGAGGTGCTTACGTTCCCCTCGATCCAGCTTATCCCCAAGAGCGACTGGCTGATATTCTCGCAGATACGCAACTAAAAATTCTGCTGACTCAAGAAAGATTCCAGGACAAATTACCAGATTATGCCGGAAAAACGATCTGTTTAGATACAGACTGGGAAATAATTGCTCAACACAGTACAGCCAATCCCATTAGCGAAGTTCAGTCCCATAACCTTGCTTACATTATTTACACCTCTGGTTCTACAGGTAAACCAAAAGGGGTGATGATTGAACATCGGTCATTGATGAATTTTGTCATGACCGCAATGCATGAATATGGAATTAATGCAAGCGATAATATTCTGCAATTTGCGTCAATCTGTTTTGATGCATCAGTTGAAGAAATCTTACCTTGTCTTTCGGTCGGTGCAACATTGGTACTGCGAACTGAGCAGATGTTGCACTCCAGCGATGAATTTTGGCGGTGTTGCCGAGAATGGCAATTAACTGTTTTGGATCTTCCCACAGCTTACTGGCATGAATTAGTAGCGGAACTTACCTCTGAAGATATCCGAATTCCCGAAAGTCTCAGAATGGTGATTATTGGAGGAGAAGAAGCTCAACTGGAAAGAGTGAAACGCTGGCACAGTAGTATTGCTCACCTCCCCAATCTACCCCAATTACTTAATAGTTACGGGCCAACGGAAGCAACGGTTATAGCGACCTTAGAGCGCTTAACCCCAGCAGCCACCTCTGTTAGCATTGGACGACCCATCAGCAATGCTCAAGTTCATATTCTGGATCAATATCTGCAACCAGTGCCTATAGGAGTTCCTGGAGAAATGCACATTGGTGGGGCAGGATTAGCCAGAGGGTATTGGCAACGTCCTGAACTTACGGCTGAGAAATTTATCCAAAGTCCAAAATTTGATCGTCTCTATAAAACTGGGGATTTAGCAAGATTTTGCCCAGATGGCAACCTAGAATATCTTGGTCGAGTTGACGATCAGGTGAAAATTCGCGGCTTCCGCGTCGAATTGGGAGAAATCGAAACGGTGCTGAGACAACACACACAGGTGTTTCAAGCTTTGGTCATTGCTCGTGAAGACATTCCCGGACAAAAGCGCCTTGTGGCTTATGTTGTTCTGCACCATCCGCAACCAACCACCAATGAATTGCGCCAGTTCCTCAAACAGAAACTACCGAACTACATGATTCCGGCGGCGTTTGTGCTACTGGAAACGCTACCGATGACACCTAACCGCAAGGTAGATTACCGCGCTCTCCCAGCCCCCGACTTTTCTCGGAGCGCAGAAGATAGCTTTGTTGCACCCCAAACCCTTACAGAAGAAAGATTAGCGGCGATTTGGTCGGAAATTTTAAGACTCAAGCAAGTCAGCATCCACGATAACTTCTTTGAGCTGGGCGGCGACTCTATCCTCAGCATTCAGGTAATTTCCCGCGCCAATCAAGCGGGTATCCAAATTGCCCCCAAACAATTATTTCAGTACCAAACCATTGCTGAGTTAGCTGCCGTGGCAGGAATTACTCGCTCTGTCAAAGCCGAACAAGGATTAGTAACTGGCAAGGTGGCGCTAACACCCATCCAACAGTGGTTTTTCGAGCAGAAATTGCCCGAACCTGATTACTTTAACCAGTCAGCTCTGCTAGAAGTGCCGCCAGACTTGCAACCAGAGCTATTGCAGCAAGTCGTACAAAAATTGCTAGTGCATCACGATGCTTTGCGTCTGCGGTTTGTGCAGGAAGGGGAAAACTGGCTGCAAATTAACGGCGCTACCCAGGAATCTGTACCACTGAGCATCTTTGATTTATCGCACCTTTCGCTAGCAGAACAGCAAACAGCGATGAAAGCTGCGGATGCGGAACTCCAAGCTAGTTTGAATTTATCTATCAGAGCGATCGCTACGCCCGCCACAGGCATCGCACGAGTGGTGTTGTTTCGGTTGGGCAATGATCAACCTGGTCGATTACTGTTCATCATCCATCACTTAGCAGTAGATGGAATCTCCTGGCGGATTTTGCTCGAAGATTTAGCTACAGCTTATCAGCAAATTAGCCGTGGCGAAGCTATTAAATTACCACCTAAAACTACTTCCTTTCAATATTGGAGCGATCGCCTGACAGAATACGCCCAAAAAGATGCTGTCAGAGAGTTGGATTACTGGCTAAGTCAATCTAATATTCAAGTTACAGCTTTGCCACTAGACTATCCTTCATTTAAAGAAAATAATATCGTAGCCTCAACCGCTTCTGTGTCCCTTTCTTTAACTGAAGAACAAACCCGCGCCCTCTTGCAGGATGTACCCTCTGCCTACAACACTCAAATTAATGATGTGCTGTTGACTGCCCTAGTGCAAAGCTTTGCCCAATGGACGGGAGAACGTTCTCTGCTAGTCGATCTAGAGGGACATGGACGGGAAGACTTGTTTGAAGATGTGGATTTGTCGCGGACTGTAGGCTGGTTTACCACCTTATTCCCCGTTCATTTAAAGCTAGAAGAAGTTGACCATCCAGGAGAGGTTTTAAAGTCAGTTAAAGAACAACTGCGGCGCATCCCCAACCGGGGTATAAGCTATGGTGTGTTGCGATATTTGCAGCAGGATGAAACAATACGCACGAAACTACAAGCGCTACCCCAAGCACAGGCAAGTTTTAACTATCTTGGTCAATTCGATCGGGTGCTTAAGGCATCTGCTGTATTGGGTTTGGCTCAAGAATTCAAAGCTGAACAGAGTTTACTGAATCAGCGCAGCCACCTGTTAGGAATAAGCGGATTCATTCGTGCAGGAAGGCTGGAGATGACCTGGGCTTATAGCGAGAAAATTCATAAACGAGACACCATTGAGGGTTTGGCCTTTGGATTTATGGAGGCATTGCGATCGCTCATTGCTCACTGTCAATCTCCTGATGCGATCGGTCATACACCTTCAGACTTCTCAGCAGCCAGACTCAGCCAAAAACAGCTTGACAAATTCCTAAGCAAAATCAACAAAGACAAAAGGAAGTAGTCATTGGTCATTAGTCATTAGTCATTAGTTCCTCAATCCCCAATCCCTAGTCCCCAGTCCACAGTTCCCAGTCCCCAGTCCCCAATAATCCAGAGGTAGTTTTATGAACAATATCGAAGACCTTTATGAACTTTCACCCATGCAGCAGGGGATGTTGTTTCATACCCTTTATGCACCAGAATCAGAAGTTTATTTTGAGCAGTTGCTTTGCATCCTCTCTGGGAAATTGAATTTTACTGCTTTCCAGAAAGCTTGGGAACAGGTTGTTGCACGACACCCAATTTTACGCAGTTCCTTCTATTGGGAAGAGATCGAAAAGCCCTTGCAAATGGTGAGTAAGCAAGTTGATCTGCCGTGGGAAGAACTGGACTGGCGGAATTTCACGCCCGATGAACAACAACAGCATCTAGAGGATTTTTTGAAATGCGATCGCCAAAAAGGATTTGAACTGGATGTTGCTCCCCTGATGCGCTTCACCATCATCCGGCTAGGGGAGGAAACCTACCAATTTATTTGGAGCCATCATCATATCCTCTTTGATGGCTGGTCGATGCAGATTATTCTCAAAGAAGTTTTAGCTTTCTATGAAGCACATCAGCGAGGCGAACATTTACGCCTCCAACACGTTCGCCCCTATCGAGAGTATATTCAGTGGTTACAGCAACAGGATAGCGATCAAGCAAAGAAATTTTGGCAAGAAACTCTCCAGGGATTTGAAGTTCCTACTTCATTGAGAGGGAACAGCGAACAGCGAACAGCGAACAGGGGACTGGAAATATATAATGAGCAAAGTTTTCAATTATCCCAAACGGTAATTGAAAAATTGCAACATGCGGCGCGACAGCACCATTTAACTTTGAATAATTTGGTGCAGGGAGCATGGGCGTTACTAATTTCCCGTTACAGTGGGGAAACCGATGTAGTTTTTGGTGCGACTGTATCCGGCCGTCCACCGACGCTTGAGCAAGTAGACTCAATGGTGGGACTATTTATCAACACTCTCCCCATACGTACACAAGTCAGTGGAAAAACACAATTATTACCCTGGCTCAAGCAATTACAAACCCAAGCATTAGAACAAGAACAGTATGCTTATTGCTCGCTAGCAGAAATTCAACAACTGAGTGATATTCCGACCGGATTGCCACTGTTTGAAAGTATTTTAGTATTTGAAAACTATCCGCTAAATTCTGCTGAACAAGAAACCAAAAAAACTTTAGAAATTAGTCATATTAGTTGTTTTGAACGAACGAATTATCCTCTAACGTTAGTTATTAATCCTGCTTCACAATTATCTGGCAGGATTGTTTATGATACTAGCTGCTTCGAGGAACAGACGATTGCCCGCATGATTGGACATTTCCAAACATTGCTAGCAGGAATGGCAGATAATTTACAACAATATATTTCCCAATTATCTTTACTCAGTGCAGATGAAGAAGAACAGTTAATTCTGCTAGAAAACCACCAACCAACAGACTCTATTAATTACAAATGTATTCATATTTTATTTGAAGAACAGGTAGAAAAAAATCCCGATGCCATAGCAGTTGTTTATGAAAAGAAACATTTAACTTATCGGGAATTAAATAACCGCGCCAATCAATTAGCCCATTATTTGAAATCGCTGGGAGTTAAACCCGAAGTTAGGGTGGGAATTTGTGTAGAGCGTTCGCTAGAAATGGTAATAGGAATACTCGCTATTCTCAAAGCGGGTGGGGCTTATGTTCCACTAGATCCAGCTTATCCTTCAGAAAGACTAGCATTGATGCTGGAAGATGTACAAACACCCATCTTGCTAACACAAACTGATTTACAAAATAGGCTCCCACTCAATAATCAAACTGTAGTGAATCTTGACTCAGATTGGGAAATAATTGCTAAACACAAAAAAGACAATTTACATAGTGAAGTTAATCCAGAAAATTTAGCTTATATCATTTATACCTCTGGCTCGACGGGAACACCAAAGGGAACAGAAGTTGTTCATCGTAGCATTATTGGTTTTATGTTTGGGGTTGATTATATTCACCTTGATGCAGAACAGATTTGGCTACAACATTCATCTATTTCTTGGGATGCACTAACCCTAGAACTTTGGCCACCCTTGCTTTACGGTGGGCGTTGTGTGCTTTATCCAGAAAAAATTCCCACACCTGAAGGCTTAAGCCGAATTATTCAAGAACAAAGAGTTAACACCTTATTTCTGACTACAGCATTATTCAATCTCATGATTGACACGATGCCACAAGGGTTGTCAGAAATTAAACAACTAATGTTTGGGGGAGAATCTGTCTCTGTACCTCATGTTCGTCGCGCTTTAAAACTATTGCCGGAAACCAAAATTATTCATGTTTACGGCCCTTCGGAATGTACAGTTTTTACTTCTTCTTATCCAATTCCCCAACAAATTGCTCAAAATGCCCATTCAATTTCTATTGGAAAACCTATTGGTGATAGGACAGTTTACTTATTAGATGAAGATTTACACCGAGTTCCAATTGGTGTTGTTGGGGAACTCTATGTGGGTGGAGCGAGTGTTGCTAGAGGTTACTTAAATCAACCAAAATTAACCCGTGAAAAATTTATTTCTAATCCTTTTATTGAAGGAGATACCCTTTACAAAACTGGAGATTTAGTTCGCTGTCTACCTGATGGAAATCTGGAATTTCTGGGTCGAATTGATGCACAGGTAAAAATTCGTGGTTTTCGCATTGAATTAGCAGAAATTGAAGCGATTTTAACCAAACATCCTGGCATCAAGCAAGTTGTAGTTATTGCGCGGGAAGATGAACCAGGGAAGAAATTCTTAGTAGCCTATCTAGTTGCAAAGGATAATTCACCAATTCCTAGCAACTTACGAAACTTCCTCAATAAAAAGTTACCAGATTACATGATTCCTGCTGCTTTCGTCTTTATGGAAGCATTTCCCCTAACTCCTAACGGTAAAATCAATCGCCGTGCTTTGCCTGCTACTGATACCGATCAAAGAAATATAGAGGTTGATTTTGTTTTTCCTTGCACACCAATTGAACAAGAATTAGCCACTATTTGGACTGAAGTTCTGAAATTAAAACAGGTAGGAATTCACGATAACTTTTTTGAGTTAGGAGGACATTCTTTACTGGCTACTCAAGTGATTTCTCGCTTAAAAGAGGTGTTTTCTCTAGATTTTCCTCTACGTTATTTGTTTGAAAACTCAACTATTGCTGAACTCGCCCAAAAAGTGAGCGATCAACAAATTGAGCAAGCAGAAAATGATGTTTTAGCAAGGATTTTAAAGGAAGTCGATCAGTTATCAGACCAAGAAGTGACTCAAGAGTTGCTTTTGTAAGTATTAATTCAACTACTCGATATTTTTGTTATCTCTCTGCATCTCTGTGGTTCGAGAAAAAATTAATTTTAAACAATAAATATTATGAGCGATTTACTAAAACGTCTTGAAACTCTTTCACCAGAAAAACGAGAATTAGTCCTACAAAAACTCAAAAAGCAACAGCAATCTCCGCAAAATAATCACAGGCTAACTCCACTTCTCACACCCGTATCACGAGAACAACTCCTTCCTCTCTCTTTTGCTCAACAAAGACTATGGTTTATTGACCAACTAGAAGGCGAAAATTGTGTCTACAATGTGCCGTTTTTCTGGCAAATTAGCGGATTGCTAAATATAAGTGCGTTAGAAAAAGCGATCGCAGAAATTGTCCAACGTCATGAGGTCTTACGTACTAGTTTCTCTATTGTCGATGAGTCGCCGATACAGGTGATTCACCCTCATCCGCAACTGACAATGCAAGTGCTGGACTGGCGACAATTGACACAAGCAGACCAGTTAAGCAAAGCGCAGCAGTTAGCAGCAGAAGAATTACAAAAGCCCTTTGACTTATCAAATCCTCCTTTGCTGCGGGTAAAGTTGTTGCAATTGGCCGATCAAACTCATCTGCTGTTGCTGGTTATCCATCATATTGTTTGTGATGGCTGGTCAATGGACATCTTTCGCCGTGAATTGTTCAGCCTTTATACTGCTTTCTGCGCTGGAGAAGTATCTCCTTTACCCGAATTATCTCTACAATATGCCGATTTCGCCCACTGGCAAAGACAATGGTTACAGGGAGAGGTACTGCAAACCCAACTTAATTACTGGCAAAAACAATTAGCCGCAGTCCCACCTCTATTAGAATTACCCACAGATAAACCACGCCCATCAGTGCAAAGCTTCAAGGGGCGGAGTGAGTTTTTAGAACTCAATCAAGATTTAACGCAAAAGTTGAAGCGTTTAAGTCAGGAATCAGGAACTACCCTGTTTATGACAATGCTTGCAGCATTTACGCTGTTACTGTCGCGCTACAGTGGTCAGCAGGATATTGTAGTTGGTTCTGCGATCGCTAATCGTAATCGTCGAGAGACAGAACCATTAATTGGCTTTTTTGTCAATACCCTAGCATTACGTACCAATCTGCAAGGGAATCCAAGTTTCTTAGAATTACTTGAACGAGTCAAGCAAGTAACTCTAGATGCTTATGACCATCAAGATTTACCCTTTGAGAAACTAGTTGATGAATTGGGATTAGAGCGATCGCTTTCTCATCATCCCCTATTTCAAGTGGCGTTTGGCTTGCAAAGTGGAACTCCAGAGAAACTAGAAATTCCTGGATCAACTCTGACCCGTTTTAAGTGGGAAAACACAACGACGCTGTTTGATTTGTCGCTGATTTTCCGCGAAACTCCTCAAGGTTTGACAGGAGAATGGGAATATGCGACCGATTTGTTTGAGGCTAAAACAATCCAACGGATGGTGGGACATTTTGAAGTTCTACTTAAGGGAATTGTTGATAATCCTCAACAAAGCATTAATAATTTGCCATTAATCGCAGAAAGCGAACGTCAGCAACTCCAAAACTGGAATCAAACTAAAACCGATTATCCTCTTAATCAAACTTTGGTTGACTTGTTTGAAGCTCAAGCTGCCAAAAACCCTCATAATCTCGCTTTAGTATTTGAATCCCAAAGCCTAACTTACCAACAACTGAATCAAAAAGCGAACCAACTAGCTCATTATTTAATTCAAAACCACCAAATTAAGCCAGACACTTTAATTTGTATCTGCGTTGAACGTTCTTTAGAAATGATTATTGGTGTACTCGGTATCCTCAAAACAGGTGGGGCTTATGTGCCGATTGACCCCAATTATCCCAAAGAACGAATTGAGTTCATGTTAGAAGATTCTGGGATATCGGTGTTGCTGACTCAAAGTCACCTTAAAGAACAATTACCTCTAGCTAAACTCAAACACGGGGTCATCTGTTTAGATAATGAAACTTTTACCCAAGAATTAATAGATAATCTCAATCCTCAAAGTACTCCTGATAATTTAGCTTATATAATTTATACCTCTGGTTCAACGGGACAACCCAAAGGGGTGATGATTGAGCATCGCGCAATTGTCAATTTAAGTTTAGCCTGGGCTGAAACTTTTCAAGTTCAACACGATAGCCGTTGGCTTCAGTTTGGTTCTTTTAGTTTCGATTTGTCTATTGGTGAAATTGCCACTTCTTTATCCGCAGGTGCTTGTTTGTATTTAGCCAAGAAAGAAACTTTGTTACCTAGTCAAACTTTAGTTGACTTATTGCGCGATCGCAAAATTTCCCATTTCACCTTATCTCCTTCTGCCTTATCTGTATTACCTCAAGCCTCATTACCTAATTTGCAAGCCGTAATTGTTGGTGGTGAAGCTTGTGCAGCCGAGTTGGTTACACAATGGGGCACAAAACGACGTTTCTTTAACTGCTATGGACCGACGGAATCAACGGTTATCGCCAGTATCTCTAGTTGTGAACCGAATGGCAAAAAACCCTCTATCGGTCAACCATTATCTAATATCCGCATCTATATATTAGATGCTCACAATCAACCATTACCCCCTAACATCCCTGGGGAATTGTGCATCGCTGGAGTTGGTTTAGCACGAGGCTATCTCAACCGTCCCGATTTAACTGCCGAAAAATTTATTGAAGTTGAATTATTTGGCAAAACTGAGCAAATTTACAAAACTGGCGATTTGGCAAGATGGACAGATGATGGCAACCTTGAATATTTAGGTCGCATTGATGCTCAAGTTAAATTACGGGGCTTTCGGGTTGAATTGGGTGAAATTGAATCACTATTATTGCAACACTCTTTAGTTAAAGAAGCAGTTGTAATTTTATATGAAGCTGATAATAATCCCAGGCTAGTAGCTTATGTCACGGCAAAGGAAAAATCCAGCAATTTAAGCAGTCAACTCAAAGACTCTCTAAAAATTTGCCTACCGAATTATATGATTCCTAGCCAAATTATGGTATTGGAACAGTTACCTCTTACCCTAAACGGTAAGCTAGATCGGAGAGCATTACCAGCACCAGATACAGCTATTTCGACTAACTTTGAAGCCTTCGTTACCCCAACAGAAGAATTGCTGGCTACCTTATGGCAAACTCTCTTAAAAGCTAAGTCTGTTGGTCGTCAAGATAACTTCTTTGAATTGGGTGGACATTCCCTATTAGCAACCCAATTGGTTGCCCGTATTCGTGATACTTTTGGTGTAGAAGTATCTGTCCGCAAGGTATTTGAGCAAAGCATTTTATCTGAGTTGGCAACAGAAATTGACAAAGCCTCTTCAGTAATTGCTTTACCACCCATCACACCACAACCTGAAAATGCTCCTAAAAATCTCTCCTTTGCTCAATCAAGACTCTGGTTTTTAGACCAACTTGAAGGCACTGGAACCTCAGCTACCTACAATATGTCAACGGCTCTGCAACTTGAAGGCAAGTTGAATATTGAGGCATTGCGTGCAAGTTTTGATTATCTTATCGATCGCCATACAATTCTCCGCACCTATTTTCCAGCTTTGGAGGGAGAGGCGCAAGTAGTTGTCCAAAATCCAGAGGATATAGAAGTACTGGCGATTGTAAATCTGCAATCGCTCAATCCGCAAACTCAAGCAGAAACCGTACAACGGTTAGCTGATAGCCACGCCCAAGAACCCTTTGACTTAAATACTGGCCCACTGTTTAAAGCGAAACTGCTGCAACTTAGCGAACAGAAAAATGTCCTGCTCATCAATATGCACCACATTATTACTGATGGCTGGTCAATGGGGGTGTTTAAGCGCGAATGGGAACAGGTTTATGCTGCTTTTGCTGCGGGGTATACTCCAAATTTGTCACCGTTGCCGATTCAGTATAGCGATTATGCAGCTTGGCAACGCAATTGGTTACAAGGGGAAATTTTAGAAAGCCAGGAAAATTACTGGAAACAACAACTAGGCGATGCTCCCCGATTACTTGATTTGCCTACCGATTATCCTCGTCCAGCGCAACAAAGTTACCAAGGTGGGCGTGAGGAATATAGTTTGAGTCATGAAGTGACTCAGAAACTTAAAGCTATTAGTCAACAACAGGGAGTTACTTTGTTTATGACTCTGTTGACGGCTTTTAGTATTTTACTATCTCGTTACAGCCGTCAAGAGGATTTATGCGTTGGTAGTGCGATCGCTAACCGTACCCATAACAACACAGAAGGATTAATCGGCTTTTTTGTCAATACCTTGGTATTGCGGAGCAAAGTCAGGCCAGAGCAAAGTTTTAGTGAGTTACTCCAACAAACCCGCCAAACTTGCTTAGATGCCTACGCTCATCAAGATATTCCCTTTGAGTATTTAGTAGAACAACTGCAACCAGAACGCAGTCTGAGCCATAATCCCTTATTCCAAGTGATGATGGTGTTGCAAAATACTCAAGAAGCGGGGAAAAATGTTAGTTTACCAGGGCTTGATATTCAATATTTAGAGCAAAGTTTACCATTTGCCAAATTTGACCTAACACTAGATTTTTCCGAAAGGGGCGATCGACTGCATTGTATGTGGGAATATGCCACAGATTTATTTGAGGCAGAAACAATTAGGCGCATGGCGGGACACTTTGAAGTCTTGCTGGAAGCAATTATCCAAAATTCCATACAGCCGATTCATCAGCTACCCTTAATCACAACAGCAGAAATTCAACAACTGCAAGTTTGGAATCAAACCGATATTAATTATCCCAAAAATCAGACTTTGGTAAATCTGTTTGAACAACAGGTAGCAAAAACGCCCGATAACATTGCGGTGGTATTTGAAGATCAAAGCCTGAGTTATCAAGAACTCAACCAAAAAGCCAATCAGCTAGCGCATTATTTGTTGGGACTCAAAAAAGAGCAACAATTACCTGATAATCCCTTGATTGCGATTTGCGTGGAGCGATCGCTCTTAACGATCATTGGCTTGTTTGCTATTCTCAAAGCGGGTGGCGCTTATGTGCCGATCGATCCGAGTTATCCCCGCGATCGCATTCATTTAATGCTCGAAGATAGTAATGCTTCTGTATTACTAACAACAGACCCCATCAAAAAGCAACTTCCCCTAGAAAAACTAAAAAACCCCTGTCAAGTAGTATTTCTAGAGAAAGAAACATGGGACAATCAGCCAACAAATAATATCAACTTACAAAGTAGCCTTGATGATTTAGCTTATGTAATTTATACTTCTGGTTCTACAGGAAAGCCAAAAGGTGTAGCAATTTGTCATTCTTCACTGACTAATTTTTTATATTCGATGAGGGAAAAGCCTGGAATAGCTGCGTCCGATACTCTTCTGGCTATCACCACTATATCCTTTGATATTGCTGCACTGGAAATTTATTTGCCTCTTATAGTAGGAGCCAAAATTGTTCTAGTCAGTCGGGAAATTGCTTCTGACAGTTTACAGTTATCAAAACAATTGCTTAATGGTATCACTTTCATGCAAGCGACTCCAGCGACTTGGCGCATATTATTAGCCGCCGGATGGAAAGGTTCAACACAACTAAAAATCCTCTGCGGCGGTGAGGCTTTAACCTGGGAACTTGCTAATCAACTACTAGAAAGAAGTGCTGAACTCTGGAATGTTTATGGCCCAACAGAAACCACAATTTGGTCAGATATCTATCAGATAAATACTTTTGAGAGAGGAAATTATTCTCAAGGTGCTGTAGTATCCATCGGGAAGCCCATTGCCAATACCCGCATCTATATTTTAGATAGCTATGACCAACCCCTTCCTCCTGGTATTCCTGGGGAACTCTGCATTGCAGGTGCGGGTTTAGCACAGGGCTATTTGAATCGTCCCGATCTGAGTGCTGAAAAATTCATTGACATCAAACTGTTCAATCAAACTGAGCGGATTTATAAAACTGGTGATTTAGCTCGTTGGCTACCCGACGGGAATTTGCAATATTTAGGTCGCAGCGATCGCCAGGTCAAACTTCGTGGTTTCCGCATTGAATTAGGTGAGATTGAAGCGTCTTTACTCAAACACTCAAAAATTCAGGAAGCAGTTGTCATTATCCGAGAGGACAGTGATTTCGATCAACGTCTAGTAGCATACATTGTCCCAACAGGAACAGAGGATGAAGACCTTCAAGGTGAACACGTGGAATTATGGCAACAAGTTTTCAATGATGCCTACCATCAACCACAAGATATAGAAGATGACCCAACGCTAAATTTGGCTAGTTGGAATGATAGCTATACAGGAAAACCTTATCCCAAAGCTGCGATGCAAGAATGGCGGGATAAAACTGTTGAGCAAATTCTAGAACTTGCACCCAAACGGGTCTGGGAAATCGGTTGTGGGACAGGGATGTTATTGTTGAAAATTGCTCCCCATTGTCAAAAGTACCTGGGTACAGACCTTGTAGCAGCAGGTTTGCATTATATTGAACAACATCTTCAACAGCAGTCTCTTAAGGAAAAAGTTACTTTAAAACAAGGTGCAGCTAACCAGTTTGAAGGCATTGAAATAAATAATTATGACCTGGTAATACTAAATTCTGTTATTCAGTATTTTCCCTCTTTAGATTACTTATTGTCAGTATTGGACGGGGCGCTCAAAGCTGTGAGAACTCAGGGAACAATCTTTATTGGTGATGTGCGAAATCTCCATTTATTAGAAGCTTTCCACACCGCAGTTGAGTTTTATCGCGCCCCTGATGAATTATCAATTAAAGACTTGCGTCAACAGATTAAAAAAAGCATCCGCACTGAAGGCGAATTATTGATTGATCCTAATTTCTTTATCGCTCTCAAACAAAAATTTCCTCGAATTAGTAATGTACAAATTCAATTGAAACGAGGTTCTGCTCAAACAGAAATGAACCGTTTTCGTTATGACGTTGTTTTACATTTGGATCAAACAGATATTCCCCTTGCGGAACCTGAATGGTTAGATTGGCAGAGCCAGCAATTAAATTTGGAAACAATCGAGGGAATTTTAACGACTCAGCAACCAGATTTACTAGGCATTAAAGCTGTTCCCAATGCTTATCTAACTTCAGAAATGTTGCTGTTAGAAGAAAGTACTCAATTAGATGGTACTGTTTCAGACTTAAAAGCGGCAGTTGCTCAAGCCAAATTAGGCATAGAACCCGAAGCATTCCGAACTTTAGCGAGAGATTTGCCCTATACGCCTTTTATTCAATATAGTTCCACAGGATTTTCCGATTACGATGTTGTTTTTCAACGGAATATCCCTGGACAGGCAATATTGCCAAGATTTGCTCAGAATAAAAATTTGCGACAGAAACCTTGGCAACGTTATGCAAATCAACCGTTGCAATATCGCACCAATCAAGTTGATCCAGCGTTATTAGCAGAATGGCGAGATTTTCTAGCTAAAAATCTCCCTGATTATATGATTCCTAGCCATTTCATGGTCTTAGATCAACTACCACTAACACCAAATGGAAAAGTAGACCGTAAAGCTTTACCTGCGCCAAATGCAACCGTTTCCTCAACAGACATTGAATTGCCTGTAACCTCGACAGAAAAATTGCTTGCCGAATTGTGGGCGAAGCTGCTTAAATATGAAGCGCTCGCTCGCTCTGATAACTTCTTTAATTTAGGCGGTCATTCATTATTAGCAACCCAATTAATTGCCCGCATCCGCGACAAATTCAAAGTAGAACTGGCGTTGCGTAAAATATTTGAGTTTCCCACTCTCAGCGAATTGGCAAGTTATCTCGATAGCTGCATTTGGGTAAATTCCTCCACCGCAGATATGCAACCTTTAAACTCAGACGAAGAGGAAATTGAACTATGACTATGACACAAAATCAGCAATTAATTTCTTTAATGCTTCGTTTGCAAAATATGGGCTGCAAAATATGGGCTGAAGACGATAAATTACGAATTCGTACTAGTAAAAATGCCTTAACTTCTGAACTCAAGCAGGAAATTCAAGCCAACAAAGCAGATATATTAGCATTCTTAAATTCTGCTAAAACCACAACTGTCATGGCAGAAGAAATTCCGACCTTGCCAGATGATGCCCCCAAGTCCCTTTCCTTTGCTCAACAACGCCTCTGGCTGTTAGGGCAACTCCAAGGGCCATCAGCTAGTTACAATATGCCGATGGTTTTACAACTTGATGGAAACCTCAATATTGATGCTTTGCATTCTAGTTTGGCTTATTTGCTGAATCGGCATGACAGTCTCAGGATGTATTTTCCCACAGTGGTGGGACAACCCCAGGTTGCGATCGCAAATTTAGAGGACATCGAAGTTTTAACGTACCAGGTACTGGGGACTGGGAATCAAGAAACAAACGTTCAGCGTTTTATCGATGCTTATGTTCAAGAACCGTTTGACTTAAGTACTGGCCCTTTGTTTAAAGCAAAACTGCTGCAACTCAAGGAGCATAAATATGTGTTGCTCATCAATATGCACCACATTATCAGTGATGGCTGGTCAATGGGGGTATTTGTGCGGGAGTTACGGCAAGCTTATACCGCCTTTGCCCAAGGTCAAGCCCCAAACCTTGCACCATTACCTATTCAATACAGCGACTACGCAAACTGGCAACGAAACTGGTTACAAGGAGAGGTATTAGAAAACCAGATTAATTACTGGAAACATCAACTGGGCGATGCTCCTCCATTACTGGAGTTACCTACTGATTATCCCCGTCCAGCATTGCAAAGCTACCGAGGCGATCGCTATACTTACTCCTTAACGCCAGAATTAAGCGATGCCGTTAAAACTTTCAGTCAACAGCAAGGTGCAAGTCTATATATGACCTTGTTGGCAACTTTGAGTATTCTGCTGGCTCGTTACAGTCGCCAAAACGATCTGTGTATTGGTTCTCCCATTGCCAACCGCACCCATAGCCAAACTGAATCATTGATTGGCTTTTTTGTCAATACCTTAGTACTGCGTAACCAAATCCAACCTGAGCAAAGTTTTATCGAGTTCCTGCAACAAACTCGCCAAACTTGTTTAGATGCATACTCTCATCAAGACATTCCCTTTGAGGTTCTGGTAGAAAAGTTACAACCAGAACGCAGTATGAGTTATAACCCATTATTTCAGGTGATGTTTGCACTGGAAAATAATGAAAGTCCCGACCTGAGTTTACCAGGATTAGAGATTGAATGGCTGGGAGTGAAGGGTGCGATCGCTAAGTTTGACTTAACACTGATAGTAATGGAATATGACAACCAGTTAAATTGCTCTTGGGAATACGCTACCGATCTCTTTGAAAAGGGTACTATCCAACGGCTGGCGGAAAAGTTTGAAGTTCTGCTGAAGGGAATTATTGATAATCCTCAACAACCGATCAATACTTTGCCTTTGATGACAGCAGCCGAACTGCTACAACTCCAATGCTGGAATCAAACTCAAACTGATTATCCCCACGATAAAACTTTAGTTGAACTGTTTGAAGCCCAAGTTGCCAAAAACCCTGATAATCTTGCTTTGGTTTTTGAATCCCAAAGCCTAACTTACCAACAACTGAATCAAAAAGTTAATCAACTGGCTTATTACCTGATTCAAAATCACCAAGTTCAGCCAGACACCTTAATTGGTATCTGCGTTGAACGTTCTTTGGAAATGATCGTTGGTGTACTCGGTATTCTCAAAGCGGGTGGCGCTTATGTACCGATTGATCCCAATTATCCCCAAGAGCGGATTAAGTTCATGTTAGAAGATTCTGGGACATCGGTGTTACTAACTCAAAGTTTCGTCAAACACCAATTACCCCTGGGTGAACTGAAATACACTTGTCAAGTCATTTTTTTGGATAAGGCAATTTTTAGTTTGCAGTTAACCGATAATCCCAGTTCCCAAAGTACACCTGATAGTTTAGCTTATGTTATCTATACCTCTGGTTCGACGGGACTACCAAAAGGAGTGATGATTGAGCATCGCGCAATTGTCAATTTAAGTTTGGCTTGGGCGAAAACTTTTCAAGTTAAACAAAACAGCCGTTTGCTTCAGTTTGGTTCTTTTAGTTTTGATCTGTCTATTGGTGAAATTGCTACTACCCTCACCACAGGTGCTTGCTTGTATCTTGCTAAAAAAGAAACCTTGTTACCCAGTCAAATCTTAGTTGATTTCTTAACTCATCACAAAATTTCCCACAGCTTTTTATCTCCTTCAGCCTTATCTGTCTTACCTCAAGCAACCTTACCCGATTTGCAATGTCTAACCGTTGGTGGTGAGGCTTGTCCAGCCGAATTAGTTACTCAGTGGGCAACAACGGGACGGTGTTTCTTTAATTGCTACGGCCCTACGGAATCTACGGTTAATGCTGCGTTAGCTATGCTTGCCGCAGGAATCGCACTTTGTCATCCTAATGGAAAAAAACCACCGATTGGTCAACCATTATCTAATATCCGCATCTATATATTAGATCCTCACAACCAACCATTACCTCCTGGCATACCTGGAGAATTATGCATCGCTGGTGTGGGTTTGGCACGAGGCTATCTAAATCGTCCTGACTTAACCGCTCAACAATTTATTGAAGTTGAATTATTTGGTAAGGTTGAGCGAATTTACAAAACTGGCGACTTAGCAAGATGGAAATCTGACGGAAACCTTGAATATCTGGGTCGAATAGACAATCAGATTAAACTACGGGGTTTTAGAATTGAACTCGGTGAAATTGAATCGATTTTGTTGCAACATCCATTAGTTAAAGAAGCAATTGCCACCTTATATAAAACTGAGAGTAACCAGAGTTTAATTGCTTATGTAACGGGAATCAATAATGATTTGTCTAGGCAATTAAAAAATCATCTAAAATCCCGTCTGCCCGATTATATGATACCTGCTCAGATCATCATATTGGATCAGTTGCCTTTAACTCCCAATGGCAAAATAGACCGGAAAGCTTTACCTGCTCCAAATGGTGTAATTGAGGGCTTGTATGAATCCCCGCGCAACGAAGTTGAACAAAAACTAACGCAAGTGTGGTGTGCTGTACTCGAACGTCAAGAGATTGGGATTCATGATAATTTTTTTGACTTGGGCGGTCATTCTTTATTAGCAATCAAACTGCTCAACAATATTCAACAGGTGTTTGAGCAACAGCTTTCTTTAAGTAGTTTATTTCAGAATCCTACTATTGCTCAACTAGCAGAACAACTTTGTAATACTGAGGTTCAACAGTTAAATCCTGATTTACTTTCACTCCAACCTCAAGGAGATGCAACCTCTCTATTTTTTCTTCCTGGCGCAAACGGACACGGGTTCTATTTTCGAGATTTAGCAATTAATTTAGGAACTGAACGTCCAGTGTATGGACTGGAAACTCCAGGAAGAGACGGACTTAGCGCACTCCCTGAATCAGTAGCAGCCCATGCGAATCAACTGATTGATGTATTACGTCAACAGCAAGCTCAAGGTCCATACATACTAGCAGGATATTCTTCAGGTTGTGCCGTTGCTTTTGAAATAGCTTCTCAGCTAGAACAGCAAGGTGAAACGGTGAGTTTAGTAGCTATCTTGGACGCTGGACTAGTTTCTAAACCTGAGTATTTTACTGATAGAGCAGAGCTTGATTGGATTTGGCAGTTGATTCGACGGATTGAAGCCTTAAAGGGAGTTTCTTTAGGACTGCAATACAACGATTTAGCTACTAAACCCAATGACCAAGCCAAGTGGGAACTGGCGGCAGAGTATTTGTACCGAAATAATGTTTTACCGGAACACTCCACCCTTTCTTTACTCAAAACCAATATGAAAGTAATGAAAGGACTAACGCTCAATTACGCGCATTATCAGCCTACTCATCCAATTTCTGCCCCGATTGTTTTATTTCGCGCTCAAGAGATTCATGAAATCGTTTTGCAAGAAATCCAAGCTTTTTCTGATTACGATTTACTCGATTGGGGATGGCAAACTTATACTCAAAAGCCTGTCAAGGTGATTTCTGTACCTGGAAACCACGGCGGAATGCTTTATGAACCCAACGTCAAACTATTAGCCACACAATTACAGAGTGTGATGCTAGAGAAACCAGGACAGAAATGAGCAAAAAAGCGTTGCCTACAATCATTGATTTTTTTGAATTAGTTTGACTTTCTTAATTTTAAATTTTGAATTGGTCTAAAACAATGGAAACCCTTCCTATCATAATTTCTGATGAAACTCTCCGGGATGGAGAACAACAAGCAGGTATCTTCTTCTCTTATCCAACTAAGCAAAAACTAGCCCATTTAATTGCCCAAACTGGAGTAGATAGATTATCTATGATGCCCCGTGTTCATGAGCAAGAAGAAGAGCTAGTCAAATCATTAGTATCGGAAGGATTGGATAGTCTGATCGCTGCTGCTACCATGACGGGAAAGCAGTATATCGATCAAGCCAAAATGTACGGAGTTAAGCGCATCATCCTTTTCTACGGCCTTTCCGATCGCCTGCTGTTTCTGCGAGATCCTCAGATCCGTTTGTTGAACGAGTTTAAAGGAAAAACCATTGATGATGATATCCCAAAAAAAGTAATTGAGAGAATTCGCCAAAACGCCATTGATTTAATTGTCGAAAACTTGCACTATGCCACTACAGTTGCTGGACTCACTGTAGACTTTGCCGCCGAAGATGCCTCAAGAGCCGATTTTGACTTTTTAGTGCAATGTATCCGCTCTTTTAGCCCTTATCTCGACCATTTTATGCTCTGTGATACCGTTGGAGTCCTCACTCCAGAAAAGAGCTATATCTGGATTAACGACCTGCTGCAACGTACAACTGGGGTTGCTTTCGGGGTACACTACCACAATGACATGGGCTTGGCTCTCGAAAATACTCTCCAGTCTGTCATCGCCGGAGCGACTTTAGTATCGGGTACGTTTTGCGGGATTGGTGAACGAGCCGGAAATGTTGCCATTGAGCAGGTATTGAATGGGTTGCGAGTCCGCTTTGGAATTGAAGTCAAAGGGATTAATTATGATGCGATCGCCGCCGTGACTGATTACATTGAGCAACTGGGAATTCGTCCTGCTCCCCCTTACTCTCAAACTGCTCAACGCCACGAATCAGGCATCCATGTCAATTCTTTGTTTAGCGACCCTCAAAGCTATGCTGCTTTGCCTTACAACACCATAGAGGTTCTCTTCGGTAAATGGAGTGGAATTAGTAATTTTCAATATCTATTTGAAAAGCAACTACAAAATCCCCAACCTAGAAATCAATATGAAAAAATGCGCTCAGTGATTAAATCTCTTGCTGTTGAGCAAGAACGCTATTTTACAGCTAAGGAGGTATTGGAGTTATGGAAAAATGGGGTGTTTAAATAATTCATCTTCTCATATTAGTAGCTCGCTACTGTCATGGGATGGAAAGAAATATGCGCGAGTTACATTCTACAGCTAAAATATATAGACTTTGTTTGCATATTACTGTAACACCCTTAAAAGCATTGCAAAACAAAGAATGTAGTCAATATAGTAAAATACCAAAATTATTCAGTCAGCCTCAAGAGCCTCAACTGATTTTTAGAATATGCAAGCCAAAACCGTTCACAATCAACCTATAACAAATACTCCTTCGGCTTTTACTCAATTTTGGGAGGATGTCAAAGCGATCGCAGGCCCTTACTGGTATCCCACAGAGGCACGGGGACGAGCATTTCCAGACGTGATTCGTGCATGGGGAATGCTCATTATCCTGATATTATTAATAATAATGCTTGTCGGCGTAACTGCCTTTAATAGTTTTGTTAGCCGCTATTTGCTAGATATCATTACTGAAGAAAAAGATTTTAATGAATTTATTAATACATTATTAGTTTATGGTGCTGCCCTTGTCTGCGTAACGCTCTTAGTAGGATTTTCTAAATTTGTTAGAAAACAAATCGCTCTTGATTGGTATCAATGGCTAAATAATCATATTTTAGAAAAATATTTGAGCAATCGTGCCTATTATAAAATCAATTTTAAATCCAATATTGATAATCCAGATCAACGAATATCCCAAGAAATCGAACCATTGATTAGAAATGCTCTCACTTTTTCGGCTACTTTTTTAGAGAAAGTGCTGGAAATGGCAACTTTTTTAGTAATTCTCTGGTCTCTTTCGCAATTTGTTGCAGTTGTATTAGTTGTTTATACGATAATAGGCAATTTAATTGCTGTTTATTTGGCTCAAGAATTAAATAAGATTAAACAAGAAGAACTCGAATTTGATGCAGACTATACTTATGGACTGACTCATGTTCGTAATCACGCTGAATCAATAGCTTTCTTTCAGGGAGAAAAACAAGAATTAAATATAATCAAACGAAGATTTAATAATATTATTAAAAGTGCTAAACGCAAGATTAATTGGGAGTTAACTCAGGATATTTTTAACAGAGGATATCAGGCGGTTATCCAAATATTTCCATTTATAGTATTTGGGCCTTTACAGATTAGAGGTGAAATTGAATTTGGAGAAATTGCCCAAGCCAGTTTAGCTTGCAATTTGTTTGCTACTGCTATGGCAGAATTAATTAGAGAATTTGCAACTTCGGGACGATTTTCCAGTTACGTTCAACGTTTGGGTGAGTTTTCAGATGCGATAGAATTTGTCAACAAAGAGCCAGAGAAAGTAAGTACTATTAAAACAATCGAAGAAAATCATCTCGCTTTTGAGAATGTCACTTTACAAACACCCAACTATGAGCAGGTGATTGTTGAAGATTTATCATTGTCTGTTCAGCCAGGAGAAGGTTTATTGATTGTGGGGCCTAGTGGTCGAGGTAAAAGTTCTCTGTTGAGAGCGATCGCTGGTTTGTGGAATGCAGGTACTGGTCGTCTGGTGCGGCCTCCATTAGAGGAAGTGTTATTTTTGCCCCAACGTCCTTATATAATTTTGGGAACTTTACGCGAACAGTTACTCTATCCTCATACAACTCATAAGATGACCGATGCAGAACTCAAAGAAGTTTTACAAAAAGTCAACCTACAAAATTTATTGAGTCGAGTAGATGGCTTTGATACAGAAGTTCCTTGGGAGAACATATTATCGCTGGGAGAACAACAACGCCTTGCATTTGCACGGCTACTAATTACTCATCCTAGATTTACTATATTAGATGAAGCAACAAGTGCTTTAGATTTGAAAAATGAAGAGAGTTTATATCAACAGTTGCAAGATACAAAAACAACTTTTATCAGTGTTGGACATAGAGAAAGTTTGTTTAATTATCATCAATGGGTTTTAGAACTATCAGGAGATTCTAGCTGGCAACTTATTAGCATACAAGATTATCAACTACAAAAATCAAAAGAAGTTGTCATTAATCTTCCCAAAAATTCTGAAATTACAATAGATGTTTTACCCAAAAATGAATCCCAAACTCAACCAGAAACATCCATCGAGATAGGTACAATCGAAGGCCTTTCTCATAAGGAAATGCAGACATTAACAGACTGTAGCATTAACACCATCAGAAGCAAGGCTAGCCTTGGGAAATCCATTACTGCTAATGATGGCTTTACCTACCGCTATGACAAAGGCCCAAAGGTGTTGAAATGGGTAAGAGCTTAACGAATATTTGTACTTTTTAAAATCAAGGTTATGCTAACTAAACAGCAAAGACAACTAATTACTTACAAAACTATTTCAATTTATGAAAGAACCTATCAATTACCAGTTCTTAAGAATACTGCTGTAAAAGTAGTTCAAAAGAAAATTAGAGAACGTCAGAGATTAATTAAAGAAGGCATTCGATATCATCATCAGCTTGGTGGGATAATTAAGCGAAAAGAAGAAATTAGTCAGGAAGAGATTTTTGAGGAAATCCAATTATTTATTAAGGATTACAGTCATATTATTGATTTTCTAGATAATTATAAGGATAATTATCATAATTTCTTATTAAATCTTGCTGATGACTTAAAAGAATTATTTAAACAAAAATATTTGGCTATAAAAAACTTAGAAGATGAAAGAAGTAAGTTAGAGCAAAAAAACCATCAAAATCCAAAAATACTTGATGAACTAACATGGGAGAAGCAAGAAAATCTTAAAGCAGTTTTGCTACTGAGTAATGCTTATTTCTTGATACTAGAAAAAATAAAATTGCTTGGTGAAGGAATTAAAAACCTTGCAGAAGATACAAAAAATCAAAAAAGAGTTGTTCAGCAAATAGTAAAAGACTTAGAAGTATATCAAGAGATTTATGAATATCAAAGAAAAGCCTATAAAATTCGTCAAGAAATAGCAAAAATTGCCCACACTGCAATCAACTTTGAAAATTCTTTACAAGATTATTTTAGTCCCTTTCAATCTTTAATAGATGAAGTCATAAAAGTAGATGAATACTTTTACGCAACTGTTGGAGATATTAAAAATTTAGGTGATAATATTTTAAAATATCAATCAAACTTATTTAACCTTGAAAAAAACGAGGCTATTTCTGAAACTTTTCTTGATTTTATGGTGACAAGTTATGAGAAAAAAGCCAGATTAAAAGATGCTTTTATTCAATCTCAATTATTAGATTGGCAAATCCATAATTTTGATTTGAGCGAAAATGGTGTCTTTTTAGACAAGGGCATTGATTTAATCTCTAACTATATATCTAAGCAACTAACAGATCAAAGAAAAGCGCTAGGTATAGCAGAAGTAAATTTTGTCTCTACAGATTCTCTATCTCCTGCTGAAGAAATAGGATTAATAGGGCTGACTAATAACAATGTTACGTTGCCAAAAAAATTTCCCAGCAATAAAGGTATTGATTATACCCAATTGCGGGATCTCCTAGCACAACATCAGTGGAAAGAGGCTGATATTGAAACCACTAAAATAATGCTAAAAGTCATGAATAAAAATTATTGGAATGAAGTTTATAAGGAAGATATTGATAACTTCTCTTGCCAAGACCTTCACACTATCGATCAACTTTGGGATCAATATAGTTATGGCTATTTCGGCTTCACTGTTCAGCAAACTATCTGGAGCGAAATGGGTGGTCAGGTAGACTACGAAACAGAAAAAAGACTTGGCGATCGCCTTGGTTGGCGAAAAGAAGGAAACTGGTTAGACTATGAACAACTAACTTTTAAATTGTCCCCTATGACACCGATGGGGCACTTGCCAGCCCAATGGTTACACTACGATCAACATAGTTTTGACTTATCCCCAAAATCATCTACAGAACACCTTTCAATGGGAGCTTGGCGAGTCAAGTCTTGGTTAGTTTGGCAGATGCACTTATTCTTTTCTAGTGTAAAAAATTGTAACGAAACTTTCTTATGCGGTAATCGTACATTTATTAAGAATAGGAAAAATTAGAGCTAAAGCTAATTTGAGGATCAACATGAGTAACAGTAAGCATTCTGATATAGAAATAGAAATTTTACTTTTTGGAAAATGGCGTTTTGATAGATCCTCTGAAAAAGTTACTATTGAATTTAAAGATGATATGACTTATGAGCAAACTACGGTTCAAACATTGCTTTTCTCTAAACCTAAAGAACTTATAACAGGCAATAAATTTACTGGGGTATGGTACGTAAGTCAAAAAAAATTGTATTTAAATGTTAAAACTATGCCAAAATCCTTTTTGAACTTAAGGATACCACTAGTTTTTAAGATATCCATTGCAGATATGATAGCTACTTTAAGTTCGGTACTTATGGTAGAAAATTATGAAGTTATGAGAATTAATAGTTCTAAATTTTTAATTAAGGATAAAGAACAGTCAATCCTTGGAACAAAAATAAATAATATTAATATTAGAAAATAACTTTATTTTGTTACTCTGGAGATGGGTACGACGGGCTTAAATACGTTATTGATGATAAAATTAACTCTCAACTAAAATGCAATGACGGGCGGTAACATTTCTAAAACCGTAATGCTCAAATCAGGAAACTCTAAAGGTGAAATAGTCGCGTCTTCTGCCAAAATAATTTCACTTTGATAGCCATCCTGAGTTGGTTCTCGAAAGACGTGCAATTGACGACTAACCACATCTAACACCCAATAATCTGTAATTTCCGCTTGCGAGTAGGCTTTAGCTTTGATTTCGCAGTCTAGTTTCAGGCTACTATCTGCTACTTCAATAATCAGATAAACTTCTTTTGGAGTGGGATGGTGGTCTGCGTAGTCTAGTGGATCTATTTTAACAACAGCTATATCCGGTTCTGGTTCAGATCGTGCGTTTAACTTTACTGGGTCTTGAATACATACCCAAGCCCGATTCCTCAAACTATTTTGCAGTAATCTATCTGTTCTCCCCACTGCCGAACGATGGGCTGTCCCTTTAGCAATCATCCAAATAATCTTTCCTTCTAGGAGTTCTACTCGTTCATCTGCACCAAAAATCCCAGCCTTAGCCATCCGATGGTATTCTTCAACTGTCCACAGGCGAAGCCTTAACGTAGTTTCTGTGTTTTGCATGGCTTGTTTCGCAACTGTAAGAAGTAGTTAATATTTTAGCCTGTTTAACTTGACATAGAAAGAATAGTATGAGAAAGCAAGATATTTTTCTTTAGAGAACTTAACCTTAAATCGGCGGTTAGAAACCACGTCTATAAAGTCAAAACCCGCGCAGGCGGGTTTCAGACTCTTGATTTAACTTTGACCCAAATCTGTGTAGCTCTCCTTTGTACGCATGTAACCTGTGCGAATTCAACTTGTTAAGGCTGCTAATCTTCTAAAATCTGGATTTCATCAAGTTGATTAATCACCACATCTGCACCTCGGACATTATCTGACTTACCTATCCAAGTGATACCAATACAACCTGCGGCTTTAGCATCACGCGCCATTTGCATATCGCCAACTGCATCACCTACCATCAAGGTAGCACCTGGTTCAACTCCCAATGCTTCGCAAGCTTGCAAAAATAGGACTGGATCTGGTTTGCTCGGTCCCTCATCTACTCCCATTTTTAACTGGATATAATCGCTTAATTGGTGATGCGCTACAAACTTATTTACTTCATCGGTTGTTGCAGCTGAGAGGATACCGAGTTTTAAACCCCCTTTGCGTAGGTATTTCAACAAGTCTAAGCTACCCACAAATAGCGGTGAAGGAGTTTGTTCGATGTATTTTTCTGCTTCATCCAAAGCTTGACGGGCTATTTTTAAGGACTCAAACCATCCTTTTCCTGTTTCGGCAATATATGCCGCAGCCGCAACTTCTGTTTCGCGGCGACTCGCTACCGATATCAAGCCTGCCGGATCTAGAAGATTGCCATTGATACCAAATGCCATTAATAGGGGTTCCCCAGTTCCAGGGATTTGAGCATCTATTAATCTTGTTGCCTTTTGTGCGAGCGATCGCAAATACGTTTCTGAATCTTCTAGAGTACCGTTTTTGTCAAACAAAATTGCCTGGATATTATTAAAAGTGATTTTTCTACATTTAATAGTTGCCACAATATTTCACCCCACTTATTTAGTCAGAAGTTATGAGTTTTTATTTCTAACCCCTAACTGTTGCCAATTTTCCGCATAAAAAAAGAGGGTTTTTCCCTCTTTATACAATGATTTAATACTCTTACTTAAAAACAAGTAAAACTATAAAATGTATTATTCTTCAATAGCTGCTGGAATTTCTTCTTCAGTTTCCGTGGTTGCTGGAATCTTTTCTTGAATTTCCGCAACTACTGGGGTTACTTCCTCAATTTCTGCTGCTGGTGGAATTTCTTCTTCTAGTTCTGCTGCTGGTGGAATCTCGTCTTCAAGTTCTGTTGCTGGTGGAATATCTTCTTCTGCTAAAACATCAGCAGGTGCAGCAGGCGCAGCAGTAGCACCTTGTTGCTTCGCTAACAGCTGTTCGCGATATTTAGCAGCCATTTCTTCTGCCTTATCGTAAACCAAATCCCGGTTTTTAATCATGTCGCCGGGTTCGGGTTCTAGCTGCTTGGTAGATAGGGAAATGCGACCCCTTTCTGCATCCAAGTCAATGATCATCACTTTCACTTCATCATTGACATTGAACACGCTATGAGGTGTATCAATATGTTCGTGGGAAATCTCAGAAATGTGTAGTAGACCACTGACACCACCAATGTCGATGAAAGCACCGTAGGGTTTGATACCACGAACTGTACCAATCACTACTTCCCCGACTTCTAGGCGGTTCATCTTGCGTTCAACCAACGCCCGACGATGAGATAGAACTAAGCGGTTACGTTCTTCATCCACCTCTAGGAATTTCAATGGCAGTTCTTCGCCTACCAATTCTTCTTTGGGTTTGCGAGTACTGATGTGAGAACCTGGGATAAAGCCACGTAATCCTTCAATCCTTACCAATGCACCACCGCGATTGGTTGCAAACACGCCAGAACGGACAGTGGCATCTTCTGCTTGCAGCTGTCGCACGCGTTCCCAAGCCCGCATATATTCAATACGGCGAATGGAAAGGGTTAATTGACCATCTTCGTTTTCATCGGTAAGGATGAAAAACTCACGCGTTTCGTTTGACTGTAAGACTTCTTCCGGGCTATCCACCCGGTTAATAGACATTTCTTGTATAGGAATATATGCTGCGGTTTTAGCACCAATGTCAATCAGAGCGCCGCGCGGCTCTATACTGAAAACTGTTCCTGGTACAACATCGCCAGGGCTAAAATGATAATCGTATTTGTCAAGTAGAGCAGCGAAATCTTCGTGAGTGAATCCAATTTCTGTAGCGGTTAAATTCTGATTGACCATGCTGATTTGTTCCTGGTTCTAGTCTCCGTAAAGGTTGTGCGACAAGCGCGATGTACTATGTAAGCAGTTCTATGGCAGTTTACACTTAACATCCTTTTTCATCCTAGCGCAGAAAAGCTAGTATTAACACATATCTACTCCCAAGATTGGAAATTATATCACAATATAAAAATGATTGGTTATTTACTTAGTATTTAAAATTAACAAAGGACAAACACAATAATATCCGTTGCTCCTACAATTAGTAGCAACGGATACTAACTTCTTTAAATCAGCTAAAGGTCTGGTAATTAGGATCTACTTATCTTTTGGTTTCTCAAAGCGAGGGGGTTCGCGAAATGCGATCGCAAAAAAGATAGTACCTATACACAGAGTAAAAATCAAGATGTACGCAACGCTTTCCATATTATGAATTCCTGCCTATCCAGCCAGTAATTAAAGTTCTGAGTACTGAGTCACTGAATGCTGAGTCAGAGCCTTAACTCGGAACTCAGCACTCAGAATTCAGCACTGAAATTAAAGGGCTTCTTTCCGGCGGGTTGACTTGTCACCCACTTTCTGGAACAGACCCCACTCAACTTGCTCTTCTAGATCCGCATCAACACCAGCAAATACGTCTCGGTAGATTGTCCGAGCGCCATGCCAGAGATGACCAAAGAAGAACAGCAGAGCAAATACAGCGTGTCCAAAGGTAAACCAACCTCTAGGACTAGTGCGGAATACACCATCAGAGTTCAAGGTTTCTCGGTCAAATTCAAAGATTTCGCCACCTTGAGCTTTACGGGCATACTTCTTCACATCGGCTGGTTCTGTAAAGGTTTTACCATTCAGATCGCCACCATAGAAGCTGACGGTGACACCAGATTGCTCGAAGCTATACTTAGATTCTGCCCGACGGAAGGGGATGTCAGCGCGGACAATTCCATCAGCATCGGTCAAAATCACTGGGAAGGTTTCAAAGAAGTTAGGGAGACGACGCACGGTCAATTCCCGTCCTTCGGAATCTTTGAATACAGCGTGACCTTGCCAAGATTGGGCAATGCCATCACCCTTCACCATTGGCCCTGTACGGAATAGACCGCCTTTAGCGGGGCTATTACCGACGTAATCATAAAAAGCCAGCTTTTCAGGAATCTGCGACCAAGCTTGGTCAAGGGTTGCACCTTGAGCAACGTCAGTTTGGACGCGGCGCTGAATTTCTTGACGGAAGTAGCTTTGATCCCATTGGTAACGGGTAGGGCCAAACAATTCGATGGGAGTGGCAGCGTTTCCGTACCACATAGTACCGGCAACAACGAAAGCAGCAAAGAAAACTGCTGCAATACTGCTAGAAAGTACTGTTTCAATGTTCCCCATCCGTAGGGCTTTATAGAGCCGTTCTGGGGGTCTAACTGTGAGGTGGAATAAGCCTGCAATAATACCAACAACACCAGCAGCAATGTGGTGAGCCGCAATGCCACCAGGGTTATATGGGTTAAAACCATCTGGGCCCCATTCCGGTGCTACTCCCTGGGCAGCCCCAGTTATACCATAAGCGTCAGAAACCCATATCCCCGGTCCAAATAGTCCGGTGACATGAAAAGCACCAAAGCCAAAACAAAGTAGACCAGATAAGAACAGGTGAATGCCAAACATTTTTGGCAAGTCTAGAGCAGGTTCACCAGTGCGGGGATCTCTAAAGAGTTCCAAATCCCAGTAAACCCAGTGCCATACGGCAGCTAGGAATAAAAGACCGGAAAGAACAATGTGAGCCGCAGCAACGCCTTCAAATGACCAAAAGCCAGGATCGGTTGCTGGACCACCAGTAACGTTCCAACCACCCCAAGATTGGGTAACGCCCAAACGCGACATGAAGGGTAGGACGAACATCCCTTGCCGCCACATCGGATTTAGAACCGGATCGCTAGGGTCAAAAACAGCCAGTTCGTAGAGTGCCATCGAACCAGCCCAGCCTGCTACTAAGGCTGTGTGCATCAGGTGTACAGAAATCAGTCGCCCTGGATCATTCAGAACGACTGTATGTACTCGGTACCAGGGTAGTCCCATCGACTACGCTCCTCCTCGATGAGTTAGTTTACAAAGCAATTTTCTTACTGAGATTCTAAGGAACGAAATTCGCCACTCAGAAAACTCTCTCTTGTTTTTTGTTATTGCCAGAGCCAGAGTACTACCACAGTTAGTCTTATAAGTCAGACAGGGTGGGTGCTTTGGCAATGCTTACTCGCTTCGGGAGGTTTACCTTGTAGGGTAGCCACCGCCAAGCAAAAAATGAGAATGTTTTAAAAAGTGTAACTATTGATGGAATTGTTTGCAAGCGTGTAAATTGATGCGATCGCGTAGCATCTCAAAGTTTTTTCGCTACCAATCCCTCTTGGAGATTAAATTTACTTATCTTTAACTTTTATGAGGGGGGCAGGGAGAAGAGGAGCAGGGGGCACGGAGAACGGGGACAAGGGAGAATTATTGAACAAGTCTCCCCCCTCTTCGTTGTCTCCCTTGTCTCCCTTGACCCTTCTTCATGCACAATGCCCAATGCCCAATGCCTAATGCCGATCCTACTGAACCACCAAATGGATATTTTGCAGTTGACACTTCGCCTCAGCTGTGTTCAAGCGTTCAATTACCTGTTCAGCACTCATCAAACGCTTGAGTACTACTTGACCTATGGTAGTACCTGCTGTGACTGGTATTGTCGGCTTCACTTCCACGGTTAAAATGGCTTCTTCAACTTGATAAAGCCATAGCAATTCGTTTTGTTCCACTAAACAAACATTCATTCGCTGAATATCTGGTTGCCGTCGCCATGCAGTTACTTGCCAGAGTCCATCAGATGCCCAGACTCTAGCAACTGCCCATCCTTCAGATAGAAAGAAATACTTCACGCTCTTAGTCTCACTATTAAACTTTCAATCTGCTGCTTACGATTACGATATCGTATATTATTTGTTAATTATGTATAACTAATAATAATTTAAATTAAAGCTATTTCAATTATTGTTGCTCAATTTTAATAAAAATAAATCTTCTTTGTATTGGATGTAGCTCAGTACAAAGAATAACAGGATTGTATATCTAATATTGAGCTAATATTTGTATTTTGTTATTAACTTTACAATAAATTTTATGTATGCTTTGGATACGAAATACCGAACATAATTTTAGGAATATAGTAGGTAACTATGAACAAACCGATAAACTCACCATTTAGATATCCTGGCGGCAAATTTTATGCTCGCAATTTGATTCTTAATCATATTCCTTCTCACTCTTATTATGTTGAACCTTTTGCGGGGGGTGGTTCTATTTTTTTTGTAAAAGATAAAGTAAATATTAATTGGCTCAATGATATTGATGAATTATTAATAAATACCTTATTAATAATTAGAGATCAACCAGAAGAATTAATCAAATTTTTAGCAGGGGAATCTGCTACGAAAGAAAGACATACATATTATAAAAATGAATTCATTCCACAAAATCAATTAGAACAAGCTGGTAGATGGTTTTACCTTAACAGAACTTCCTACTCTGGGATTATGAAGCATCAAAACTGTTATTGGGGATATGGTGACAAATATAGTATGCGTCCAGAGAATTGGCCCAGAAACATACGTAGAACTTCTGATAAACTTCAAAACGTTCAAATTACTAATCTCGATTTTGAAGAAGTTATCGAATCTGTACCTAATGGATCTTTTTTATTCATTGACCCTCCTTATTTCAATGCAGATCAAGATAAACTTTATGCTCATTCATTTTCTAAAGACGATCATTTCAGGCTATGTCAAATATTAAATAGATACAAGGGAAAAATAAAGTTTCTTCTAACTTACGATAATAACGACACAATTAGAAATCTATATGAATGGGCATTGGAAATACACGACAAAGAATGGAATTATACAATTAGTAGAAGTGACGATCAAAAAAATGGGGAAAGTAAGCAAGATAACTTTAAAGGCGAACGATATAAGGGGAAAGAAATTTTTATATTAAACTACTCTTCTCTTGAATCTACTTCTCTCAATTCGTAACAGTTAATTTAAAAGTTTAAATTATTATGATGAGGTAAAGTTCTGCATATTATAGTAAGCATTTAATTATTTTTACTTAATCAACCTGAATACACATAAATTTATCTATTCGAGCAAAATCCTTTATAAAAAGTATCTAAAGTAGTAATTAATTGTAAAGTTTTCTATAAAACTAGCAAATGTATAGTACAATCACTGACTTCTGATTACATAAAATTTAACTGTATGACCTGGTTTTCCTTGTCCGTGCAACGGTGGGGTCGGATTACACAATTCCTATCTTTGTTCTGTCTATGCTTATTTTTAGTTGTTAGTTGCGCTCCTCGTCCACAGCCTTCTACGCCACCATCGGGTTCTGTAAGTAGCCCTACAGGTGATGGTCGTATTACTATAGGTACAACAGCAAAGCCGAGAACCCTTGATCCAGCTGATGCTTATGAGTTAGCATCCTTGGGTTTGGTGTTTAATATGAGCGATCGCCTCTACACCTACGAACCAGGAAGTACGGAAATTAAGCCACAGCTAGCAACAGCATTACCTAAAGTCAGTCAAGATGCCTTAACTTATACCATCCCCTTACGTCAGGGAGTGGTTTTTCACGATGGGACTCCCTTCAACGCCGAAGCAATGGCGTTTACCATCAACCGCTTTATTCAAAATAAAGGAAAACCCTCATTCTTGCTAGCTGATGTAGTAGATTCGGTAAAAAGTACAAGTGAGTATGAGTTAACCATTAAGCTGAAAAAGCCCTTTGCAGCCTTTCCTTCACTGCTGGCGTTTCCTGGAGTCTGTGCGGTTTCGCCAAAAGCTTACGAACTCGGTGCTGGTAAATTTAAGCCGAATATTTTTGTAGGAACTGGCCCTTACAAGTTAGCGCAGTATGGTACTGATTCAATAAGATTTGATACGTTTGATAAATATTGGGGAGAAAAACCAGCTAACAAGGGTGTTAACCTCCAAATTCAAACTAGTCCGGTTAATTTGTTTAATGCTTTCCGTACAGGCGCTGTAGATGTAGCTTATCTATCGCTACAGCCAGATCAAAATCGGAGCTTAGAAGAAGGTGGTAAAAAAGGGGATTGGCAAGCGATCGCAGCTGAAGGTAGTGTAGTAAGCTATCTGGTATTGAACCGGAATCAAAAGCCTTTAGATAAATTAGAAGTCAGACAAGCGATCGCGTCAATAATTGACCGTCCACTCTTAAATGAGCGGGCCTTACTTGGTCAAGCAGATCCGCTATATAGCATGATTCCCACAACATTTAAAGTTTCTGTACCATTATTCAAAGATGCTTATGGCGATGCTAACTTCGACCAAGCTAAAAAATTGTTAACTACTGCTGGTTTCTCCAAAGAAAATCCGGCAAAAGTCCAAATTTGGTATCCTTCTAGTTCGCCTACTCGTAGTTTGGCAGCACAGACGCTCAAATCTCTTGTAGATGCCAAAATGGATGGAATACTGCAATTTGAAGTTACCCCTGCTGAGGGCCCGACATTTTTTAAAGACATTGCCAAAGGATTATATCCAGGAGCTTTACTTGATTGGTATCCAGACTTTTTAGATCCAGATAATTACGTCCAGCCGTTTTTGTCTTGTGACAAAGGTTCAGTTGCTAAAGGATGTGAAGATGGAGGCAGTCAAACTCAGGGTTCGTTCTACTATAACGAAGCGATGAATAAACTGATCGATCAACAACGCAAAGAGCTAAATCCCGAAGCGCGTCAGAAAATTTTTGCAGAAATTCAAAAGCAAGTAACTGCTGATGTACCTTACGTTCCCTTATGGCAAAGTAAAGACTATGTATTTGCTCAAAAAGGTGTGAACAGCGTACAACTTAACCCAACCCAAATTCTGGTTTACCAGACAATTAAAAAGTAGTCATTAGTCCTCTGTCATTTGTCATTTGTAAAAATAAATGGCAAATGACAAATAACAAATAACTAAAATATGTCTCGCTCTAAAGCTTTACAATATTACATAGTTTCTCGGTTGCTTCTCGCACCACTTCAGCTATTAACAATTATTACCATTGTCTTTCTCTTATTAAGAGCAACACCAGGAGATCCCGCAGATGCAATTCTTGGTGGACGTGCGCCAGAAGCTGCTAAAGAAGAATTGCGGAAACAACTAGGTTTAAACTTTCCTTTGTGGCTACAGTACCTAAATTACTTGGGAAGCATACTGCGCTTTGACTTGGGAACGTCTTTAATGAGTCGCGGACAGAATGTTTGGGACATCATTGGGCAATATTTCCCGGCGACGGTGGAGTTAGCAGTATGTAGTATGGCGGTTGCACTCATCGTTGGAATTGCGGTTGGGACTCTTTCAGCTTCTCGTCCTGGGACATATTTCGATGTCGGCGGGCGCTTATTTGGGATCATCACCTACGCACTCCCCATGTTTTGGGCGGGAATGCTTTTGCAGTTGATTTTCTCAGTCCAACTGGGTTGGTTTCCCAATTCCAACCGCTTTCCGCCTAATCTTCCGGCTCCCACTCCTGTGACTGGGTTGTATACAATTGATAGCTTACTCGGTGGAAATCTCACCCAGTTTTTCACATCTTTGCACCATCTTGCCCTACCGAGTCTGACTTTGGGAATTCTGCTGAGTGGGATTTTTGAACGAATTGTGCGAGTGAATTTAAAGCAAACCTTGCAAGCAGATTATGTAGAAGCCGCTAGAGCCAGAGGTATTGGTGAAAATAAAATTTTAGCCTCCCATGCCTTAAAGAATGCTCTAATCCCAGTAATTACAGTCTTAGGATTAACTTTTGCCTCTCTGTTGGGTGGAGCGATTTTGACAGAAGTGACATTTTCTTGGCCTGGGTTAGCTAATCGACTGTATCAAGCGATCGCAGATCGCGATTATCCCACAGTTCAAGGGGTGCTAGTATTTTTTGGTGCGATCGTTGTGAGCGCCAGCATTTTGATTGATATTTTAAATGCTTATGTAGATCCGCGAATTCGCTACTAACAAAAAGTTCTTAATTCTTTCTAACCTTCTTGTGGGGTAGGCATCTTGCCTGCCCTTTTGTATTAGATGAAGCAGTAAAATGTAGGTTGGGTTAAGCAAAGCGCAACCCAACACAAAACTATCATTTTGTCTGGGAAATATTATCGATTTGAGTTATCTGACCCAGAGATACTTTTACAGCTAATATGGGTATAGCAGTAGCTGCAATTAGAACAGCAGTAGCCAGGATAATTGCGACTGGTTTACCACCATATTGGACTAAGACCTTAAAAATATTTTCTGCTGTCTGACCCCCAGCTTGAACTAATTCGACTGTATCTGATTTGCTTAAAGCAGCAGTAATATTTTCAGCGATATCGAGAAGTTGTTCTGTATTGTTTGACTGACTGGGAACATCTAGAGATTGAACTATTGGCTGTTGCTGTGTGGCTAAATTTTCATTTACAGGATAGTAAGTAGACATCGTTTTGCACTCCTCTGTTGTTTCGATGTCTCTATATTCGCTTGTAGTCCATAGTTATACGTAGGATGTAGGTAAATGTAGGATTAGGTCATAAATACAAAGAATATCTACATAGACGTAGGATTATGTAGGTTCTGCTGTAAAATAATAGACTTATATCCAAGTGTTAACTTTACTCTACCAACTCAATCAGGTTAAATGGAAGCTGAAGAAGCATTAGAGTCTATTAAGCAAATATTTAAGGAGAGAAAAGGAAACTTAGCATCACTGGGCAAGTTAGAAGAAAAAGTTTTTCTACTAAGTTGGCAAGGGATGAATTATAGTCAAATGCCTTCTAAAATAAAGAGGTCTAATCCTACTGCCAAACCATATACAGAACAGTATTTAAAAGAAATAGGTAAAAGTTTAAACGATAAGATTAAAAGAGTATTAAATATAGACGATCTTGATAAAAGAAATTTGAGAGAAGAACTTGAAAACTTTTTTGAGAGAAATTACAATTACTCTACTAAAAAACTATCTTATACCACTGCGCCAGAACCAGATTATACTACTTCTCCAGAGTTAACTAATAATACTGTATCTGAGCTAAATCAAAATCCCTTCATTCCTTTTAGTGGCAGAGTAGAAGAAAAGTATCTATTTTTTGACCGAGAGCGCGAAATCCGGCGAATATTTGAGGTACTGAATAGTGGTAGCGGACTAATTTTAGCGATCGCATTTGTTACTTCGGCGATCGCATTTGCTATTTCGGAGTTCGCATTTGTTATTTCAGCGATCGCATTTGTTACTTTGGAGTTCGCATTTGTTACTTCGGAGTTCGCATTTGCTATTTCGGAGTTCGCATTTGTTACTTCGGAGTTCGCATTTGTTACTTCGGGATTCGCATTTGTTATTTCGGGATTCGCATTTGTTACATCGGAGTTCGCATTTGCTATTTCAACGATCGCATTTGCTATTATTGAGGGCTTATCTTCTCAAACTCCGAGGGTCGAGTGCATCTCTCAGCCCATCACCGAGTAAGTTGAATGCTAGCACTGTGAGAATAATCAACACAGCCGGCGGCCAAATTAACCAAGGTTGCAGTACCAAAATTGAAGCATTGCTAGCCAGAGAAAGCATATTTCCCCAAGAGGGGTCTGGTTGTTGAATTCCCAAGCCGATGAGACTTAGTATCGCCTCTGCACCAATAAAGCTGGGAATTGCAAGAGTAGCGGAGATAACTACATAACTAGCCGTTTGCGGCAAGACGTGGCGGAGGATTATATAAAGAGGGTTTGCGCCCATCGCGCGTGATGCTTGGACAAATTCTCGCTCTTTAATTGATAGTACCTGTCCCCGAATGACTCGTGCTAAACCAGCCCAGCTAATAACCGAAGTAATCACCACAATCAGCAAAAAGCGCTGGGTACTGCTTAAACCAGGTGGTAAGACTGCTCCCAAAGTCACCAAAAGATAAATACTAGGGAAGGTCATTAGCACTTCTGCCAAGCGCATAATGACGCTATCAGTCACACCGCCTAAATAACCGGAAATTCCACCAATGAGCAAACCGAGGGGATAGGTAATGATAATGCCAAAAATCCCAATAAACATACTGATGCGACCGCCATGTAAGAGGCGACTAAATTGGTCGCGGCTTTGGTCATCAGTACCCAAGATATTGACTTTTGCGTCAGTTGTTGTGCCAAATAAATGCCAATTTAAGGGAATACCAGGAAAGATTGTGACTTCATCCCACTTGGGGGGTAGTGGCAAACTCATCTGCAACAATCGGTATTCTGGCCCGGAAACAAATAGACGTACAGGTGATGGCTTTTTGAAGTCTACGATGAGTTGGCGATCGCCTGTTTCTAAATTTGTGTCTCCCTGAGTTGTGGGATAAACATGGGGCCCGATAAACTGTCCTGATTGAGAAACCCAGTGTATCTGAGTTGGTGGCAGCAGTGAACCATTAGGCTGTGAGGCATAAGGGTCATAAGGAGCCACGAAATCTGCTGCAATTACTGCTATGTAGAAAATTAACAGCAAAATCGCCCCAAATTGTGCCAAAGGATTTTTCTTTAGTCGTCGCCACCAATCCATAGTAGTTAGGAGTTATTAGTTATGAGTTTATGAGTTATTAAAGTTTTATCTTAATTCATAACTCATCATTCTCAACTTCCCACTCCCCACTCCTAATTCCTGTACAGACACAGATTTTTCGCGTCTCTCCTAACTCTCAACTCCCCACACCTAACTTCTCTAAATACTTCTGCTGTTCTTGCTGTTGTTTTTCGTGTTCTACAACAAACACGTTTGAGTAAAGATTAGCGAGAATTTGTTTGCCCTGTTGTGTCAATGATAGGTAATGCAGCCCTTCTTGGATATAGGGATAGACACCATTCCAGTAAAACTTAGCGTAGTTATTCCGTAAATCGGCAGGGGTTTTATAGCCCAAAACTTTGTTTACACCAGTTTCTTCAAACTCGTAAAATAAAGAAGTAATTTTCTTCAGGTAACGTGGGTCGCTTAGTTGACCAATCAAATCAGCAGCCCGGACTAATCCGGCAAAGCATTTTGTATCTTGATGATCTTCTGCCGCAGGCACGGGAAATCGTGTCAGTTCAATATTGCTCTTAATTGCCTCAGCATCTATTAACTTGTGACCTCCAAAACGCTCATCAATAAAAAGCTTGGCTCTATCAACATGATACGGCGTAAGACTGGCATCAGAAGCGCCAGGAGCGACAGAAACCATTTTGCCATTTTTACCTGTGGAATATAAGCCTACTGCTTCTTGGTCTAGTCGGCAAACTCCCTTAACGTAGCCAATATCATGGCTCACTAAGGAAATAATACAATGCAACCAGTCTTCACTGGAAACACCGCCTTCTCTGATGTGTTTGCCACGTAAGATTTCTTGCCCCACAAGGGTGACAAGAACTGTGTGTTCAACATTGTGATAAAGGGCATCGCTATTGGCAATGTTTTCCAAAGCCATGTTACCAGCCCAGGCGATAATATCCTGATAATCATTTTTAAAGCAGCCATAAGTGCGACGGTAGCCTTCTCGAATTTCATTTACAAAGGCATCAATTAAAATTTCAGTGGCATTGAACATATCTGGTGACTCTGGTAAATATCAATTATTTATTGATTTGATTGATTTCAAAATTCCACCATTAGGATCGCCCTGGCTGGAATTTAGGGTAATGGAGTTTGCTCATTTGTAACTCACGTGTAGCTGTGGACGCTAGCTTGAACTATCCCTGGATGTACAACTTTCTGACAAGACAAAGGCTTTAGAGGAGTTAGTATTTGCGTAGATAAAAGGTTTTGCTGGTTTAATAAAATACATTGATAGCTCAGACTTTAATTAAATAATTCTAGATTAGCTTTATCAGTTTTTCATATATAAGCATTGGTTGACAGCGATCTAAATGGGTATATTGTGTGAGTTAGAGTAGCTAGATGAAATGAAATAATTTTTTGTATCATAATCTACAGAAAGGCTTCAATTAGTTTACGGCAGTAATATTTCTTAGCAAAGAAGTCCTATTATATACAATTGCAAACAAAAGACATTTACTATGAAATGCGTCATAGTTGATGGGAAGTAAATAAATTTCAAGTTTTCTTAAGAAAATACCAAGATTGGTATGCGTAGACAGAAAGTGGAGGTCGGACTGTGAGCGATGAAAGTGTTTCAGAAATCGAGGTGAAAGAAGCTATAACCTCTGAGGATGCTAACTTTTTGAGCAAATCAGAGCAAAAATCAACTAGGGCATGGTTGAAGCCATTATTTTTGGGTGCTGGTTTAGGAATTGCGATCGCCTTTGGTGGAATGAGTGTATTAAGTCATCTTCCATCCCGTCAACAAAGCGCGGTAGCGGATAAAAAAATTAACCCATCAATGACAGTTACTATCGCCACAGTAGAAGCCGCCCGTGTTGTGCGGACTCTTAAAACTACTGGAACTGTAGCAGCACGTGATTTAATTCCGGTTCTACCACAGACAAACGGTTTACAAATCAAAAGTATCCCTGAAGATGTTAAAGAAGGGGTTTTTGTCAAAAAAGGTCAAGTTTTGGCGGTGTTGGATGGTTCCATATTGCAAAGCCAAATTAGCCAAGCAAAGGCAGATGTCGAATCAAAACAAGCCGATGTCGAATCCAAACAAGCAGATTTGGCATCCAAGCAGGCAGATTTGGCATCAAATAAAGCCATAGTCCAGCAAAAACAAGCAGATTTAGCTCAAGCGAAGGCAAAGCTAGAAGAAGCCGCCAAAAATTATCAGCGCTATCAACAACTGGCTGATTCTGGAACCATTAGTAGGCAAGAACTTGATACTCGTTCCTACGCTGTAAAAACTGCCATACAAGTTGTGAATCTATCCCAAGAAAACCTGCGTAGTGCCCAGGCTAATATCGGCAGCGCCCAGGCTAATATTAGTAATGCTCAAGCTATTATCAACAAAGCCAAAGCTGATGTCCGCAGCAGTGCCGCTAGGGTGCAACAACTACAAACTCAGTTGGAACAAACTGTGATGCGTGCGCCGGTTTCTGGAGTCATCGCGGAGAAACTGGCCAGAGTCGGTGATGTGACTGGTGTGCCGCCGCAAACGCAGGTGGGAACCGTGATTGGTGGCACACAAAAGCTATTTTCGATTATCCGAGATGAAAAGTTAGAACTTCAAGCGAAGGTTCCTGAAATTCAATTAAATCAGGTGAAAATTGGCGCATCTGTGCAAATTACTTCAGATGTCGATCAGCGCGTGCGATCGCAAGGACGAGTCAGAGAGATTCAACCACAGGTGAACGATCAAAGGCGAGAGGCTACAGTCAAAATTGACTTACCGCCAACCACTTTACTTAAACCAGGGATGTTTGCGAATGCTGCAATTACTACTAACTCAGCGATGACGATGGTAGTGCCGCAAAAAGCAGTCCAATCTCAAGCAGATGGAAGTGTAATTGTATTCACCTTATCAAGTGGAGATATAGTTCGCAGCCAGAAAGTGGACTTAGAAAATCCTACAAACGGCGACAAAGTAGAAATTAAGAGTGGGTTGCAGTTAGGCGATCGCATCGTAGTTGATGGTGCAGGATATCTCAAAGATGGTGATAAGGTTCGAGTTGCAAATTGAAAGGAATGGGGAATGGGGAATGGGGAATGGGGAATGGGAGAAATGACTAATGACTAATGACTAATGACCAATGACCAATGACAAATCCAAAATCTAAAATTTTCTCATGTCCTTTAATATCTCAGCTTGGTCGATTAAAAAACCTGTTCCTACGATAGTTTTATTTTTAATTTTGACGGTTGTGGGTTGGTTCTCCTTTTTATCCTTGGGGATTGATACTAACCCAAATATTGATGTCCCAACAGTTTCGATCAAAGTCACCCAACCAGGTGCAGGCCCAGCCGAACTAGAATCCCAAGTGACGAAAAAAATTGAAGATGCCGTCGCGGGGTTGGGCAATATCGATTTTATGATTTCCACCGTCAGCGATGGGAATTCTAAGACGACAATCAACTTTGTTTTGGGTACAGATAGCGATCGCGCCACCAATGATGTCCGCAATGCGATCGCTCAAATTCGCCAAGATTTACCCCAAGAGATCAACGATCCAATTGTGGAACGTCTAGACTTTGCCGACGGCCCGGTGATTACTTACGCGGTTAAATCAGATAAGCGTTCTGTAGAAGAGTTAAGCAATATTGTCGATCAAACTATTAGCCGCGCCTTATTGGGAGTCCGTGGTGTCGCCCAAATTCAACGTGTGGGTGGAGTTGACCGAGAAATTCGGATTAATCTGAGTCCCAGCCGCTTACAATCTCTGGGTATCACCGCCACTCAGGTAAACGACCAAATCCGCGATTTAAACATTAACTTACCTGGCGGACGGGCTGAAGTCGGCGGTAGCGAACAAAGTATCCGCACATTAGGAAGTGCCGCCAGTGTGGATATTTTGAAAACCTACGAAATCCTCTTACCACAAGGCGGTTCCGTACCATTATCCAGTTTGGGAACTATAGAAGATAAATTTGGTGACGTGCGCCAAGCTGCTACCTTAAATAATCAACCTGTGGTAGCTTTCCAAGTGTTGCGTAGTACTGGCAGCGTTCTGGTGACAGTAGAACAAGGAGTGAAAGCAGCTGTCAAAGAACTGGAAAAAACACTTCCCGCAGATGTCAAACTAGATTTGATTTTTACTAGAGCCGATGTTGTTCGCCAATCATACCAAAGCACTATTGATGAATTAATTCAAGCTTCGGTGCTGGCTGTCATCGTTATTTTAGTATTTTTGCGGGACTGGCGAGCAACATTAATTACGGCTGTTGCTTTACCATTGTCAATAATTCCCACTTTCGCAGTGCAGCAAGCCCTTGGTTACACCCTCAACAACATGACTTTGTTGGCATTAGCGCTGGCGGTGGGCAACTTGGTAGATGATGCCGTGGTGGAAATTGAAAACATGGAACGGCATATCGCTATGGGCAAATCAGCTTGGGATGCTGCTTTTGAATCTGCCGACGAAGTAGGATTAGCGGTAATCGCAAGTTCAGCAACGATTATTGCCGTGTTTATGCCCGTTGCTTTTATGGGTGGGATTCCGGGACAATTTTTCCAACCATTTGGTGTTACCGTTGCCGTTTCCACAATTTTCTCAACTCTTGTCGCGCGGATGGTTACACCGATGATGGGGGCGTATCTTTTAAAAGAGGCAGGGGAGCAGGGGAGCAGGGGAGCAGGGGAGCAGAGGGAGCAGAGGGAGCAGAGGGAGCAGAGGGGCAGGGGAGCAGGGGGAGTAATAAGATTGTTTAATTTCAAGTTTGCAATCCCAGGTAGAAAGCAGGGAAACAGAACACTCAGAACTGACAACCGTCGGGGGTTTCAACCTTATAGATCGTTATTACAATGGGCGTTACGCCATAGATTGACCACAATGGCGATCGCTTTAGCTTTCTTCATTGCCAGTCTGATGCTGGTTCCTTTAATTCCCAAGGGTTTCGTTGATGATGGCGACTTTGGGATTTCTAACGTATCTATAGAACTACCTCCAGGTTCGACATTAGAAGACGTTAATAAGGTAGTCACACAGGCAACTGATATCATTCGGCAAAACCCAGTAGTTGAACGTGTACTAGCAACCGAAGAGATCAATTCTGCAAGCCTGGCAATTAATCTCAAACCTAGAGAAGAACGAAAGATTTCTCAAAAACAGTTTGAGGAACAAGTACGCCCTGACTTTGAGCAAATACCAGGAGCGAGAATTAGTTTTCAAAGTCAGTCACCAGGCGACAGTCGGAAGGGTTTATCAATTGTTCTCAGAAGTGAAAATCCCGAAGCATTGAATCAAGCGGCTGATGCCCTAGAAAAGCAAATGCGATCGCTACCAGGATTGGTAGAAGTGTCTTCGACTGCAAGCTTGGTGAAACCAGAGATTTTAGTAATTCCTAACCCACAACGGGCAGCAGATTTGGGAGTGACAGTACAAGCGATCGCTCGGACAGCTTCTCTGGCCACCATCGGCGATAATGAGGCCAACTTGGCAAAATTTAATTTAAGCGATCGTCAAATCCCGATTCGCGTACAAATCGATCCGAAAGTGCGGGCTGACATTAACACAATCACAAATCTGCAAGTCCTCAGTCAAAATGGCAAATTGATTCCCCTAGTGGCAGTTGCAGATATCCGTTTTGGTAGTGGCCCTGCAACCATCAACCGTTACGATCGCGCCCGTCAAGTTGCCGTAGAAGCCAATTTACAAGGGATTTCTTTGGGAGAGGCAGTAGAAACAATCAACAAACTACCTGTGATGCAAAACTTACCGCCAGGGGTAGTACAGCAACCCTCCGGTAGCGCCAAAATTATGCAAGAAATTTTTGGGCGCTTTGGTGGCGCGTTAGGGCTGGCATTAATGTGTATCTATGCGATTCTGGTGTTGCTGTATAACAACTTTCTGCATCCATTATCGATTATGGCGGCCTTGCCCTTTTGTTTAGGCGGCGCACTGGTGGCGTTGATGGTTGCTCAAAAACCATTGGGGATATATGCCTTGATTGGTATCGTGTTGCTGTTGGGGATTGTCACCAAAAACTCAATTCTGTTGGTGGATTATACAATCATCAACATCCAAGAAGGCAAAACTCAGCGTCAGGCACTCGTAGAAGCTGGCGTGTCACGTCTGCGTCCGATTTTAATGACTTCTCTGGCAACGATCGCCGGGATACTGCCCCTAGCGTTAGGAATTGGCGCAGGTTCTGAAGTTCGGCAACCAATGGGAATTGCCATTATGGGCGGTTTCACAACTTCCACCCTGTTGACACTGGTAGTAGTGCCAGTGATATTTAGCTACATTGACAACTTCCAAACTTGGATTATGAATACATTGCGCTGTGGATTTGGCAAGAAACCATCGCGTTAATAATTAATTGTAGAGACGGCGATTTATCGCGTCTTCTTAACCAAATCGTATTGCTTCCTTACAGCGTATTTACCCCACCCTAACCCTCCCCTTGCAAAGGGGAGGGAACAAGATTTTCCGGTTTCCCCCCTTGACAAGGGGGGATTAAGGGGGGTAATTCGACTTGTGTGTACACCAGAGAGGTTAATTTCCCTACTCCCAATTCCCTTAAATACTGTGCGATCGCATTTACCACTGGGAATCATAACAAACAGATTCACCAGAGTAAATATACAATGGCTTACCAAAACATCACCGCTTCCCTTTCCCCAGCAGATATCCAATAAATTAAAGCAGCCTTTGCGACTATCCAAGCAAAGATGCCCTTTCTCGTAACCCTGAGTGCAGAAGAACGACGTAACTTATTTAAAATGGGCGATAAAAGACTAGCTTTTGTCAACAATAGCCTGATTGCTGCCCAATCTAACCGAGACATTTTACCAGCCAGCTTTGATTTAGATGAGTTCATCCGGGATTATCAACTAGCCGCCACGCTTACCGAAGTTTTGATTGGACTGCGACAACTGACAGAACAAGTAGATGATACCTTAATGGCAGTTGGTAGCGAAGCAATGGGCAGCAGTTTGACAGTTTATGATTACGTCAAGACAGCTGCTAAGAAAACTCCAGGGTTAAAAATAATAGCTGAACAATTAGGCGAACGCTTTAAAGCGATTAAAAAGAAACCTGCTAAAGCTGCTGTCGATTCTTAAAGGATTTTTTAAAAGCCTTTAGTGATGTAGCAAATACTTTGAGATCCCCCTAAATCCCCCTTAAAAAGGGGGACTTTGACTCCGGTTCCCCCCTTCTTTAAGGGGGGTTAGGGGGGATCTCCAATGACTATGCACAAAAAGCGTGACTTTGACTCCGGTTCCCCCCTTTTTTAAGGGGGGTTAGGGGGGATCTCGAATGACTATGCACCAAAACCCGAGCAGTATTAGTTAGGGGGTATAAACACTAGAAAATATGACAAATAAACTCAATAGCAGCAATCACCATTTACCTTACAATCCAAAGCTTGTAGAAAGAGCGAAAGAACTTCGTAAAAATATGACCCCAGCAGAAAAAAAGCTGTGGTATGAATATTTGAGAAATTTTCAATTTCGGGTTTTAAGACAACGACCGATTAATCATTTCATAGTTGATTTCTACTGTCCTACTTTAAAAATAGTGATTGAAGTTGATGGGGATAGCCATTTTACAGATGAAAGTCAAGAGTACGATCTAGAGAGAACAAACATTTTGGAAGGCTATGGTTTAAAGATTATTAGGTTTACAAATAGTCAAGTTTTAAATCACTTTGATAGTGTGTGTGAGCAGATACAGCGTCTGATCCCCCCTAGCACCCCTTAAAAAGCTACGGTGTACACACAAGTTTTCTAGAGTTGCGCCATAGGCTTTTGATCCCCCCAACCCCCCTTAAAAAGGGGGGCAAAACCTCTCAAAGTCCCCCTTCTTAAGGGGGATTTAGGGGGATCTCAAAGTATTTGCTACCGAGGAGAGGACTTTTCAAATATCCTCTTAACCGAATCGTATTGAAAGTTTCCTAAGCAAAATGAGATGTATCTTTTGGTCAATGAACCTCAGAACTTTGTGAATGAACCTCAAAGCATCGGCGATGAACCTCAGAGCTTTGTGAATGAACCTCAAAGCATCGGCGATGAACCTCAGAGCTTCGTTAATGAGTCTTTAATACTCGCCCACGAACATTAAAGGCTCTCAATCAGGAATTAGGAATTGCAAGGTTGTTATTATACTTTTAGCCGCGTGTAATCTGCCACCTTGCCCCAAATTATGCTCACCATACCCCGCCACACCAGCAGATCGCTCTTTTTCCTTTTCTGTTTCACCCTACTCCTAACTCTCTTCCTCTCCCTACCTTGGGTAAACGCCAAAGAAACCCCCAAACCCAAACCCCAAGATTGGCAGATTAACGGTATAGTAGCCGCCCTTGATGACGGACACGACCAAGTTAAGAAATCTGCTTTTGACAAACTCAATGAATATGATTTGCAAAATTTAAAATCAGTAGTTGAGAAACCAGAAAATATTGCTGACAAAGCCTTCAACATCCTCAAGGATAAATCCGTTGACAGTGATGTTCGTTCCAGTGCAGCAGTGGCATTGGGAAATCTGGGGGAGGCTGCCAAACCCTACGTCAAAGACATCCTCGACATCCTCAAGGATAAATCCGTTGACATTAATGTTCGTTCCAGTGCAGCAGAGGCATTGGGAAATCTGGGGGAGGCTGCCAAACCCTACGTCAAAGACATCCTCGACATCCTCAAGGATAAATCCGTTGACAGTGATGTTCGTTCCGGTGCAGCAAAGGCATTGGGAAATCTGGGGGAGGCTGCCAAACCCTACGTCAAAGACATCCTCGACTTCCTCAAGGATAAATCCGTTGACAGTTATGTTCGTTCCGATGCAGCAGAGGCATTGGGAAATCTGGGGGAGGCTGCCAAACCCTACGTCAAAGACATCCTCGACTTCCTCAAGGATAAATCCGTTGACAAAGATGTTCGTTCCGGTGCAGCAGAGGCATTGGGAAATCTGGGGGAGGCTGCCAAACCCTACGTCAAAGACATCCTCGACTTCCTCAAGGATAAATCCGTTGACAAAGATGTTCGTTCCGGTGCAGCAGAGGCATTGGGAAATCTGGGGGAGGCTGCCAAACCCTACGTCAAAGACATCCTCGACATCCTCAAGGATAAATCCGTTGACAGTTATGTTCGTTCCGGTGCAGCAGAGGCATTGGGAAATCTGGGGGAGGCTGCCAAACCCTACGTCAAAGACATCGCCGACATCCTCAAGGATAAATCCGTTGACAGTAATGTTCGTTACGGTGCAGCATCGGCATTGGGAAATCTGGGGGAGGCTGCCAAACCCTACGTCAAAGACATCCTCGACTTCCTCAAGGATAAATCCGTTGACAGTGGTGTTCGTTCCGGTGCAGCAGTGGCATTGGGAAATCTGGGGGAGGCTGCCAAACCCTACGTCAAAGACATCCTCGACATCCTCAAGGATAAATCCGTTGACATTAATGTTCGTTCCAGTGCAGCAGAGGCATTGGGAAATCTGGGGGAGGCTGCCAAACCCTACGTCAAAGACATCGCCGACATCCTCAAGGATAAATCCGTTGACAGTGGTGTTCGTTACGGTGCAGCAGTGGCATTGGGAAATCTGGGCGATGCTGCCAAACCCTACGTCAAAGACATCCTCGACTTCCTCAAGGATAAATCCGTTAACAGTTATGTTCCTTACGGTGCAGCAGTGGCATTGGGAAAGATAAAACAACTCGAATTAAATGAGATTGTGGTAATTCTGGATAGCGTCTATTACGCAGGTCAATCAGAATTTGCACGGTGGCGATTTTTAACCTATTTCCTTGGTGGCGGCACTGATGAAGTCAAAACACTGCTTACATGGCTGGGGTTTCCTAAAAAAATTCCTGCTTCCTTACCCCATGACCAAGGCGTGAAAACTCTCAACATCTTTGCCCAAGCCTGGGAACCCAGCCAAGATTTTGCTCGATTACGGGAAGACTTAGCCAAACAAATCGCTGTAGTCGCCAGAAAAGTCTCTTGGCAACCCCAAGATATTGTTATTTTAGAAACTCACTACAAAAACCTCAAAAAAGCAGGATACAGTGAAACCGACTCACTGCAAGCAGCCATAGTTAACCTCAAAGGTTGGCAGTGGTTTTTCAACGCCAGAATCACCATCCTCACTCACGCTGCCTTCTGGCTTCTCCTCATCTTTGCCTACCCCAAATCCCCCCAAATCCAAGCCATCTTCTTCTGGAACCCGTGGGTACGCCGTATTCTCGGCATGGGCTACGTCGGCTTTCTCCTCACCTGGGTTCCCTTTTTCCGCCGCAAATTACTTGAACCCTTCAAGCCTTCCCTGTTAGCCGATGCCGGGTTAGATAACTTTCATGACCAATCATACTTCCCCCAGTCGCAAGTCAAAGTTACTTCGGGCGACATCCTCCCCATTACCGCCGCCCTCCCCAGCATCAAAGGACAAATCATCTTAGAAGGTGATTCTGGCTTAGGCAAGTCGATGTTTCTCCGCCATCTGTTGCAAAATCAAGAGCGCATTGTTGTTTACCTCCCCGCCCAAAAATGCGATAAAGGCGTAATCGAAGCCATTCAAGAAAAGCTACACGGGCAAGCCCAAGATGCGGGCTTCCTGAAAAACCTGATTTACAGTGGTGCAATTGACATCTGCATCGACGGACTCAACGAAGTCACCGCCGAAACACGGGCGAAAATCTGTCAGTTTGTCGAAAGCTATTTCCGGGGCAACATTATTATGACAACCCAGCCCCTAGAGTGGACACCACCCTCAACCGCCAAAACCTATTATTTGCAACCCTTAGAACAAAGCCAAATTCAAGAATTTTTGCTTTCCCGCCAGCAGCGACTCCCCAAAGATGCCAAAATTCAAGGCGCTGATTACGCCCAAGCCTGCACCAATTATTTAACAGAAGTCCTCAAAGACCAACAAGCTCAAGAAGAATTAGAGGCTGCCCGTCGCATTCTCTCCAATCCAATGGATTTAACTGTAGTTGCCTTGATGTTATCCCAAGGCAAACATCCTAATTTATTCCGCCTGCAAGAACAGCAATACAACTTAATGGCGGCAGAATACCTCAAAGAATGGAATCAAGAATTTCCCTTAAAGAAATTCTCCGCCGCCGTCTACGAAATGCGACTCCAAGACAAACAAGCCTTACCCGCCGATGAATTTCACCAAGTCGCCATGTCTTTGTCAGACGAGAAATACAAAATGGTAGTCAGCCGTCAGTGGCAAGATGACAAAGGTGAAGCCAAAAAAGAATGGTACTTCCGCCACGATAAAATCATGGACTTCTTCTTAGTGCAGAACTTTTTGGGCGAAACTGATGCCGCCGAAGGACTATTAGTTGATAGAATGGGCGATCCGCGTTTTCGTGGCGTTTATTTCTTGCTAGCAACCTTACTTCCTTTAGATGCAGCCAAAGAACTGCGAGAAGATTTGATTCAATACGCGGCTGATACCAAAGACAATACGGTGAGTAATACCTTTGTACAGTTGTTACGGACTAGATAAGTGGGCATGATTATTTTCTTTGTGTTTTAGAGGATGTTTGAAAAGTTCTTAGTGATGTATCAAATCCTTTTAGATCCCCCTAAATCCCCCTTAAAAAGGGGGACTTTGAAAGCTTTTTGCCCCCCTTTTTAAGGGGGGTTGGGGGGATCAAAAGCTTATGGGGCAACTCTCAAAGACTTATGTGTACACCGTAACTTTTTAAGGGAGGTTAGGGGGGATCAATAAGTGTCTAAAATCACAGCCAAATACTTTTTAAACAACCTCTTGAGCAAAGTTGCATAGCACCACAAAGTTAATTTAGGGGATAATCATAACCGATCATTCATGTTCTATTGCGATCGCTCTTGGGGCATCGCCAACTGTTGCCAGTTGTACTGTAAATGTGGAACCTTCATATAATTTACTTTTTACAGAAATAGATCCCCCACAGCGCAGCAGCAATTGCTGTACTATTGTTAACCCCAAGCCAGCACCAGCATAATCTTCTGTAGCTGATGTACGCACACGATAAAATCGCTCAAAGATTTTAGCAATCTCGCTTTCGGCAATACCAATCCCTGTATCGCGGAATTCTAATTGGACATAATCGCCTTGAAGACGGGCACGCACCCATACTTCACCCCCATTAGGAGTAAACTTAATGCTGTTGTGCAGCAGATTAATTACAATCTGCCTCAGCCCACCACTCACACACCAAATAGATGGCAGTTCAGTGGGTACGGTGTAGGCTAGCATAATCCCTTTTTCTTGGGCTAAAGGTTGGTACGTACTAACTACTCCAGGTACAATATCTGAGAGCCGCACCGACTCCAAAACCATCCCCTCCAAATTACGTTCTAGTTGCACCAGTTCCAACAAACCTGTAATTAAAGAATTTTGTTGATCGCACTGGGTATTTAACATCTGTAAATAGCGTTGTCGCTGCGTAGGTTTGAGATTAGGAGAATTCAATAACGAAAGTGCTGTTTTGATATGCGTCAGGGGTATACGCAATTCCTGACAGAGATTTTTCAGATATTCATCTTGCAATTGTTCTTTGTTGTGCAGTTCTTGATTTATCTGCTGCAACTTGGTGGTGCGAGCTGTGATGATTTGGCGATTAATTTCATCCTGTCGCAGGAGTTGTTTTGCAAATAGTTGACTCATCGTTGCCGCTTCCGGCATCGTTGGACAAATAAAATCAGCAGGTACAATTGGCGATGATTCTGGCGCGTAGACACCTGGTAGCTTGTCGTTAGATATCGCTTTTTGGATACCATTTAATACTTGCTGAATTACTCTTCCCTCAACAGTGGTGATAATCAGCAATGGCTGATTTTTATTAGAATTTACCTTCCCTAATGTCTGATTTTTGCGTTTTTTAAGTGGTCGATGAGCCAAAATTAAACTACAAAACTGGGGTGATAACACCATCAAAAAGTTTTCCCGTCGCAGTTGGCTATCTGGTGGCAGGTGAACGGTGACATGATGAGTAGATGAGAAAGATGAGGGGGAAGGGTGCAAAGGAGAGGAATTTTCCCCCTGTTCGCTGCCCCCTGCTCCACTTCGGCTCCCTTCTCTACGAGAGGCTGCGCCAACGGCTTCGCTCAGGGCAGGACGCTCAGTGACCACCTGCTCCCTGCCCCCTGCTTCCTCATCTCCCTGTTTTTCATTTTCGTCAAGCTGGCAAGTATAGATGATACTAAACGCACCCACTGAGGATTGGTAACGCGCTAATTCTGATTGCCAAATTTTTTCTGGTGGTAGCTTCACCCATAAAGTGGCTGCAATTTGCTGCTCAATTAGTAAGTCAATTTGCGCTCTCACCAGTGATAGCAGAGTCGCAGGACTGAGGGACAATGGTTTTGGAGGCACTTGCACTCCCATAACCAGTTGATAAACAGACAGATCCTTAGCCAGAGAAACATTCATGAGTCAAGCACAATAAGGATGAAGCAAGAAATAATTCTGTCTCGATTTTCACCTTTATCTGTCCATCTTTTACAAAAACCCTACGGAAAGAAACATTAACTATAAAAAAATCTACCCATAGGGGGAAGGGGAGAAGGGGGTAGGGGAGCAGGGGGCAGGGGGTAGGGGAAGCAGGGGGAGCAAGGGGAGCAAGGGAAGAAAAACTATTGATTATTAGCCCATTCCCCATACTTCGACTGCGCTCAGTACAAGTTCCTTATGCCCAATTCCCAATGCCCTATGCCCAAATAAATTAAGCTTGGCTATTAAGTCTTTGCTGTAAAGCGTCGCGTGCGTGTTCTCGGTCGTCAAAATGGATTTTTTCGGTGCCGAGAATTTGGTAGTCTTCGTGACCTTTACCAGCAAGCAGCACTCCATCACCTGGTTGTGCTTGTAAAATAGCAGTACGAATTGCAGTAGCCCGATCGCAAATTACCATTGGTTTTACTGTTTGGGCAATTCCCGCCAAAACGTCTTCTAAAATCCGTTCTGGGTTTTCTGTGCGAGGATTATCTGATGTCACCACTGCCACATCAGCTAATTCAGCAGCAATTCTACCCATAATTGGGCGCTTAGTGCGATCGCGATCGCCGCCACAACCAAACACGCAAATTACCTTCCCAGGTATAAATGGACGTGCAGCTTTCAGCAAGTTTTCCAAGCTATCGGGTGTGTGGGCATAATCCACAATCACGCTAATATCCTGGTCAGAATTAATCTGTACCCGTTCCATTCGTCCGGGAACTCCGGGAAACTCAGGTATTACAGATGCCACTAACTGCAAATCTAGCCCTAAGTGTAAAGCTGCTCCTACGGCTGCTAAAAGATTTTCTAAATTATATTGTCCGACTAGTGGCGATCGAAAAGCTACGTCACCTTTTGGTGTATGTAATATCCCACTGACACCATTCGGCTCGTAACTTAAATCACTCATCCATAAATCAGCGCTATTGTCGTTGACGCTATAACTCCAAACCCGTTCGGAATCTAAGGAGGCAATTAACCGCTTTCCGTAAGAGTCATCAGCATTAATTATTGCCCGTCCCTTGAGATAATCAGGGCTAAACAACAACGCTTTAGCGGCAAAGTAATCTTCCATATCGCGGTGATAGTCGAGATGGTCTTGAGTCAGATTACTAAATACCGCTACCTCAAATTGACAGCCCAGCACTCTACCTTGAGCCAAAGCGTGAGAACTTACTTCCATCACCCCGAACTCACTACCAGCATTTACAGCCTCTGCCAGTTGCTGTTGCAGTTCCACTGCAAAGGGTGTAGTGTGGGCAGCAGTTTGCTCAAAACCTGCCCAACGAGTGTAGAGAGTTCCCATCAAAGCTGTGGCGAGATTAGCTTTGATCAGAAGAAATTCAATAATATGGGTAGTTGTAGTTTTGCCATTGGTACCAGTCACGCCTACCAGCTTGAGTTTTTGCCCTGGATAACCATAAAAAGCACTAGCTATCTGGGCACAAGCTTGAGTTATGTTACTTGCACTGATGACCACAGCCTCATTTGTGGGGGGATTTTTTTGTGCAGCTTCGGGAGAAACGATCGCAGCCACAGCCCCCGATGCGATCGCACTTTGCCAAAATTCCCCACCATCAACCCGCGTTCCTGGCATCCCAATAAACAAATCTCCCACACCACAAGCATGGGAATTGGTCTTCAAACCCCTAACTTCCACATCCTCCAAAGTCGGATGACTAGCCAATTGTTCAACACTGTCTACCGCCGTTAGTAATTCCCGCAATTTCATGTTGTGAACCTCGTCACATTCTTAATCTTGCGCTTATTCTGCATTATTTTTTTCTAATTGGCTAAATACTTACGCAACATTTGCTCCAACTGTTGCACACTAGCACGAGGAGAAGGACGCGGCAATGGTTTTTCCTCTGTGTCCTCTGCGCCTCTATGGTTCGATAAATAAAGTACTGGCACTTCATACTCATACGCACTGAACCAATCGTCACGAGTCGTAATATCCCTAATTTCCAACTCGAAACTGAGATTTTGGATTTTTTCTAGCTTTTCTTGCAATCCTTCGCATAAATGACAGCCGGGTTTACTGTATAAAATTAATCGCATTTGAGTTGGGGTAAAAAGTTATAAGTTTTAGAATAACGTAGACGTTTCGGCTTGCCGCAGGCTACCACAGAGGCGCAGAGGACGCAGAGGAGGAGAAATGAGAAGAGAAGGGTTTGATGTGGGTGAGTATGTTGATCTTATGGCGTTGTTGTTAGATTTGCAGCTAAGAGATGAGTATCGGGATGAGGTAGTGGCAAATTTTGAGAGAATTAGTGCGATCGCTAATCTTGTAAATTCATTCCCTTTACCAGAAGAAATTGAAGTTGCACCAGTTTTTGAACCATAATTGCTTCCAGAATAGCTATGTTGATGTTTTAGTGATTTTACTGAGTTTGCAATATAACTAGCGATCCTAAAATATTGACCGACTATACCTTGGAAAAATCAGATGAATAATTTCAATGCTGCTAGTTCATTGAAATCTGTAGGTGTTGGTAGATTATTGGTGCGGTTGCTTTGGGTGCTGTTAGGATTTGGTATTGCTTCTACACTATTTTCTTTGTTAGAAGTCATGGCAAAGCCACTTTATCAGCTACTTACTTCTATTGATAAACTGGTAGGAATAGTTTTATTATTTATCAGTTTAATTTCAATTATTGTTTTTTTGATTTGGCTATATCGTCTCCATGCCGATTTAAAAAATCTCTTCAAGGAATATCTGATTACACCAGGAGGTGCGATCGCACGATTCATAATTCCTATATATAGCCTTTGGGGAATAGCCAACACGTTGTCTACATTTGCCGATCGATTTAAAGCAGAAGGTGGTGATTTAACACGTTTAAGTGAACAAGTGCGATCGTTAATCGGGCCGCTATATGGTTTTATGATCGGGTCAAACGTTTTGAATCGGATCGCTCTTAGAATAGCTGTTAAAAATCCTCAAGATGAGTTTCTGCCTTTTTGGTTTTTATTATCTTGTATTTTAGAGTTAGGTTCTACGGCTATTTTGCTACAACTAGCAAAAACTATGCAGACTGCTATTATTCAAAAAGCTAAAAGCGCTATCTCTTAAATATTTCAGTATGAATTTTGATTCCGTCGATGCCATAACAATATCAGCTGCTGTACGCGAAGGCAAAGTTAGCGCTGTGGAAGTTACTAAAGCTGCGTTAGCACGAATCGCAACGCGGAATCATTTATTCAATTGTTTTACGGCTATAACTGCTGAGACAGCTTTAACAGATGCAGCCCGCATTGACAGGGAAATTACCCAAGGTAATAATCCGGGAACCCTTGCTGGTGTCCCTTTTGCGGTGAAAAATCTCTTCGATATTGCTGGTTTAACGACTCTGGCGGGGTCAAAAATCAATGCAGATAACCCAGCCGCTACCCAAGATGCAACAGCAATAGCGAAGCTGAAACAAGCGGGTGCTGTGCTGGTTGGCGCTTTGAATATGGATGAGTACGCTTATGGGTTTGTGACAGAAAACTCCCATTACGGTGCTACTCACAACCCCCATGATTTACAGCGAGTTGCTGGTGGTTCATCGGGTGGTTCGGCGGCGGCTGTTGCTGCTGGGTTAGTACCTCTGACGCTGGGTTCTGATACTAATGGTTCAATTCGCGTTCCGGCGGCGTTGTGTGGCGTTTTTGGTTTGAAGCCAACCTATGGAAGGTTATCTCGTGCTGGGGTAGCTTTATTTTCTAGCAGTTTTGATCACATTGGCCCTTTTGCCCGTTCGGTGCAAGATATTGCTACGGTGTTTGATGTGCTTCAAGGAGAAGACGATCGCGATCCAATTTGCACAAAGCGTCCGCCTGAATTGGTTTTACCACAACTCAAACAAGATATTTCTGATATCAGAATTGCCATTGCTGCTGATTATTTCACCAAAGGCGCGGAACCGGAAGCTTTAGCAGCAGTGCAAAAGGTAGCTGATGCTTTGAATGTTACTGAATACGTAACCATACCAGAAGCACACCGCGCCCGTGCAGCAGCTTTTGTGATTACAGCTAGCGAGGGCGCAAATCTGCATTTGGATAAATTGCGTAGGCAAAGCCCACCGAAGGTATCGCGTCCTCAAGATTTCGATCCAGCGACACGCGATCGCTTTTTGGCTGGGGCGTTAATTCCTAGTAGCTGGTATCTGCAAGCACAACGCTTTAGAAAATGGTATCGCGATCGCGTTCGGGAAGTTTTTCAAAATGTCGATGTAATTCTTGCCCCAACTACACCAATTTCTGCACCGCTAATTGGTCAACAAACTATGATTTTGGATGGGGAAGAGATTCTTGTCCGTCCTCATTTAGGATTATTTACTCAACCATTATCTTTTATTGGTTTACCAGTTTTATCAGTACCAATTCAGCGTCCAAATGCCTTACCTTTAGGTGTGCAATTGATAGCAGCACCATATAATGAAGCGTTAATTTTACGGGTTGCGGCTGCGTTAGAGGTAAAGGGTGTAGTTTCAGCACCAATAGTCTAGTAAGAATTTAGAATTTAGAATCCAGAATTAATAAACGCCAGATTCTAAATCAATGGTTGGGCTATCCATCAGACTGAAAATGCCTTACCGTCAGTTTGACCTTTTGGTGTCGTCCCATGCGCGGCCTGATCGATCCTGGTCCAGACCTCGTTCGCCATCAGCTCCATAGAGCGCCGGGCGAGCGCTGGATCGGTCCAGTCGTGGCCCGTGTAGAGCAGTGTGCCGAACGCGCCGACCTCGTTGCGGAATGCAAGAATCTGGTCTGCGACGCTCTGGGGGGTTCCCGCGATTACGAGACGCTCGATGCACCGCTTCGTGGAGAGTTCGGAATCCGGCTGGTCAGCGAGCACGACCGCTTCGCGATCCTCGCGGAGAACGTCCCCATAGAAACGGGACAGCGGGTGGACGGGCTGGATGAAGAATCCGAGCTTCAGGGAGTTCTGCATTGAGTCTTTATAGTCGTTCATTCGTTCCGTAGTTACAAAAACTCATCCTTTGATAGCTAAACTAACATCTGTAGTTAATACAACTTAAGCTGTACTAATAAATGTAGATACTTTAGTTACAAATACTTGTCATTATATAAATAAAACTTTAGTTTTATTTGATAAAATCATTTATCAATTATACAAAGTCCTTAAATGATAAGTAAACTAGAAGTTTTAGTTACTACAGATTGTTCTGAACTTATCACTTAACAAGTTTTAGTAACTACAGCTTGCTCTGGAGTTACAAACAAACAAATTTTATTAACTACAGCTTATTCTAGAGTTACAAACGAACAAGTTTTAGTAACTACAGCTTGTTCTGGAGTTGATACAGCTTATTCTGTAGTAGGGTGCGTTGCACTGCACGATAACGCATCATCTTAAAAATATAAAATTATACCTAATTTGGCAGAATGAGAAATTATCCTACAAAATACAATAATTATTGTGGATTTTGCTGAACCAAAATTTAGCTTCAGTAGGGCATAGTAATTTTAGAAACCTCACAAGGAAGTAAATCTATGTCTCAAAGAAAACGCACATCTCGCGTTTTAGAAAATGCTGAGTTAAGATTCGCTGGACTCAAAGCAATAAATCCCAATCTGGATCTTGGGGATGCTTATAACTTAATAAACCTGACACAATTACTTGAACAGGTACGTACCAAGTTAGAGGGGGCATAACACTATTCTCAGCACGATTGACTCTTCCAAATTAGAACTTGAAGAGTTAGAACAAACTTTGGGCGCTTTCTCAGAGAAAATGCTCACAGGGATTGCTTTTAAATACGGCAAAGACAGCCGCGAATATGAGATGGCTGGTGGAGTTCGCAGAAGTGAGAGTCTCCGTAAAAGCAGAGCGACTCGCTTAAAAACTGTTGCCAAGAAAGCATCAAGCCAGAGTGTTTAACTAATTCGTAATGACGCTTTCTACAAGACGCTGCGCGTACCCCTATACCGAAGCAAGCTACGCGCAGCATTCGGCTAATTTTTTATTCATGCGCCTCATCCCTGAATTTGTGCGCGGGTTACACTCCATCAAAAGTAGATGGATAAAAAACTTTTCCTTTATACCTTTTTTGATAGCTTTGCAGTGGTTTAACCATGAAGACATCCTCTGGTACTGGAAAAGGAGACTCGATTTCATAAACAACAGAAGGCTGAAAGCCAAAGCGAGTATAGAAGTGGGGATGGCCAAGGACAATCACTATAGCTTCTTTCTTTGCCTCTGCTATTTCTAACCCTGCTTTTATTAGTGCGCTACCAATACCCTGTCTTTGAAACTGTGGATAAACTGCTAAAGGTGCTAAACCGATTACCTGTAGCGTTTCTTCACCCACTAAATCAATGTAGCTGAATAAAATATGACCGACTACAACATTTTCAATCTCTGCAACCAGAGAAAGTTCTGGAATATAGCGGTCAGAACGGCGAATTTTCTCTACAAGTTTAGCCTCATTTTCTTGCCCAAAAGCTAATGTATTCACCTCAGCTATTACTGTGTAATCTGACAGAGTTTCATAACGGATATCGATCATTTTAAAACTAATTCCATAAAAACCCACTTTGCTCGGTATTCTAAAGGAATCTCTGTTTTTTCTAAATACGGCTCGATATCCTGAAAGCCACATACACGATAAAGTGTATGTGCTTCCTTTGCAGAAGGGGCGCTGTCTAAACGAATCTTTGAGTAACCAATATTAGAAGCTTCATTGATGATAGTTTCTAATAATGCTTTACCGATTCCTTTTTTGCGAAATTCTGGTCTTACATACATCCTTTTAAGTTCGCCAATATCTTCACCAATTTTTCGCAAGCAAGCGCAACCTGCTATTTTTGCCTCGTATTGTCCCAAAAGCAAGCGTCCTGAAGGGGGTATAAATTCGTGCAGTTGAGTCATATATTGCTCAAAGAATGTATTCACATCTAAATTGATGCCGAACTGATGGCTGGCTATCAACTTAGTCTCGTTAAAATATTCCCAAAACAGTTCGTGTATATGAGATTTATGTTCGTCAATCTCTACCTGTATAATTTTAAGCAAACTTTATGCCTCCGCTAATTAATTGAATAAAAATCGGTATAAAGAGAATTTACTTGCAGTTAGCTTGTGATAATTTAAACACAGCACAAAGCTCTTACCCAAGGGTGAGGGACATTATACATCATAAATTTATGTTGGAAATAGTACGGGCTATAGCTAGCGTAAAGTGGACAATTTGACAATCTTTAATACTCAAACTACTTGGCGTATAGTCATAATCTGTCCGCACGCAACAAGAACGCAAGACACTTAATATATGGTTCGAGAGCTAGAAAAAAAACGCCAGAGTGCAAAGTTTCCCGAAACAGCACCGGCTGCTAATCCCGTATTTTTTAGAACCTATAGCCGCCGGACTAAGGCGGGACTAAGGGAAACATGGGATGAGGTATGCGATCGCACTCTCCTCGGCTTAGTCGAGTTGGGAAAGCTCACTCAAGAAGAAGCTGCCATACTGGATAAGATGCAGCGCAACTTGAAAGCTATGCCCAGTGGACGCTGGCTATGGGTTGGTGGCACAGACTGGATAACCAAACCAAAGAACTTTTCCGGCGCTTATAATTGCACCTCTACCAATCTCGAAGACTGGAGTGCCTTCGGATTAATGATGGATCTGGCAATGATGGGCTGTGGTACTGGAGCCGTCCTAGAACCACAATTTATTAACCAGTTGCCCCCTATTCGTAATCAACTGAATGTTACTGTACAAGGTGAAATTGGCAGCACTCCTGTGCAACAGCGACGTGAATATACTCAAACTCATATAGAAGGCAATAAGGTCACTATTCACGTTGGAGATAGCCGTGAAGGTTGGGTTGAATCATATCAAGCCCTATTAGAACTCTCTACTGATGAACAGTTTTCAGCAGCAGTTGAAGTATTAGTTGATATCAGCGATGTCCGAAAAGCGGGAGAAACTCTCAACGGCTTTGGAGGAGTTGCTAATCCTGTGAAATTACCCGGACTTTATCAGCGTTGTGCTTCCATCCTGAGTAAAGCTGTAGGACGACAATTAAGTTCAGTTGAATGTTGTTTGTTAATCGATCAAGCTGCTGTAACAATTGTTGCAGGTAATATCCGAAGAAGCGCGGGGATGCGTCAGTTTATTGCTGACGATGAACAAGGAGCTACTGCCAAAGATAACTTATGGCAGCAAGATGAAAATGGCAATTGGCGAATCGATCCAGAGCGTGATGCACTCAGGATGGCAAACCATACCAGAGTTTTTCACCGAAAACCAACCTTAGAAGAATGTCTGAATGCTGTCCGCAAACAGTATTATAGCGGCGAGGGAGCGATTCAATGGGCTGGTGAAGCCGTAGCGCGATCGAACATTGATTTGCTGCCAACACAAGCTTTGAAAGTTGAATTTTTACAAGCTTATGAACAAGGAACAGCAAAACAGTGGTTAGAAGAACGTTATTCAAATCTTGATGCTAATGAGTTAGAACATCGTTTAGCTCGCTATGGGCTAAATCCGTGTGGTAAGTGATTTTGCCTCACGTTAAAAACCTCGCAAAAACGGGGAAAGCTGAGATGCTAATCCCGTGGTAATCAAAGGAATTAAAAAGTCTTTGACACCGTACAGCGTAGAGAGTGAAACTAGATAACATCAGAAATTTGTGTCTAGAATATAATCTCTCCAAGAGTGCGGGGGTGGATGTGAAAAACACTTGTGTTGAGCGGCTTTCCCTGAGCGTAGCCGTAAAGCCTGCGGCATAGCTACGCTTAGGGCGCAGCCTCTCGTAGAGAAGGGAGCCGAAACACTTTTATTATCTGAAGTCACATCTGCAAAAGGTACGCGGAGCTACTGCAAATAATCAAGCAGTAGAACTAGGGGATAAAAAGCCTCTAGGGTAACAAAGAAAGGAAATCATCGGCAGTAATTTCCACTGCAATTTGTCAGAGGTTCACCTCAATCAAATCGACCCACGTAACTACAAAGAACAAGAAGAGGCTTTCACTGCTGGGGCGCTATCTGTAGCAGCACTTTTAAATCACAAATTCTTGGAACCACGCTATCAATACAGCCGTGAATTAGACCCGATTGTGGGAGTTTCTTTTACAGGTTTATTTGATTTCTTTGTCCATGCTTTTGGTGTTGATTGGTTGCGCTGGTGGGAAGCAGGAAGACCTGCAACACCCCAAGGATTAGCTTTCAAGCGTGAGGAAGAAAAATATCTAAGCTCTTGGAAAGATATTGTACATCGTGTAGTTTGGGATTATTGCGATCGCCACAATCTCAAACGTCCAAATCGCTGTACCACAGTCCAACCCAGTGGTACTAAGGCTTTGTTAACTAATGCTAGTTCAGGATGGCATCCCCCCAAAGCCCAAAGATTTATTCGCCGCATCACCTTCGGCAAAAATGATCCAGTAGCTTTAGCCTGTATTGACTACGGTTACAATGTCATTCCCTCACAATCAGACAAAGATGAACAGGGCAATTTGCTCAACGATCCCTTTGATTCACGGGTGAGTGAATGGCTAGTAGAAATCCCTGTTTCTGTATCTTGGGCAGATTTACCAGGTGCTGATGAAATTGATGTTTCTAAGTTTTCAGTCTTAGCCCAATTTGATTTTGTCCTCCAGGTTCAACGCTGGTATGTGACTCACAATACATCAGCTACTTTGGAACTGCGTTCTGATGAAATCGAACCTTTGGGACAGAAAATCTATGAAACTATTCAGAGCGATCGGGGATATATTTCAGCAGCTCTTTTAGCTCGTTTTGATGACTTGCAATCATTCCCACGTTTACCATTTGAACCAATAGACAAACCAACCTACGAGCGCTTGAATCAAGAGGTGAAAACACGGCGGAAAACAGATGATTTCTGTGCAGTCTTAAGCCGCTACGATTTAGGTGAAATGTCAGAGGCTGGCCCTAGTGGTTGTGATTCTGATAAATGTATGTTTCCCGATCAGCAACCAAGCTCATAAGGTGAAATAACATCAACTTAGGGTAGGCACTATTTATTTACAGAACTTAGGCACGAGTTACGGAATAACGAACCACAGAGACGCAGAGGACACAGAGAAATGAGAGTTTGAAAAATGTTGTGCGTAAGTCCTAATTTATTACAATAAACAGCAGTGGTTTAATATGACATTAAACCACTGCTTTTTCTATGAAAGCTTACGAAATTAAAAGCAACGCTGGGATTGATGCCCTTGCATTAGTCGATCGCGCTGAACCAAAACCAACTGCGGGACAAGTTCTCATTCAAGTCAAAGCAACATCCTTAAATTACCGCGATTTGCTCGTCGCTGAGGGTGCTTACGGTGCTGGACAGAAATATCCCTTAATTCCCCTATCTGACGGTGCAGGGGAGGTTGTGGCGGTGGGGGAAGGTGTGACACGGGTGAAAATAGGCGATCGCGTCGCTGGTATTTTCTTCCAAGACTGGATTTATGGCTCTTTAACCAAAGAGAAAATGAAATCCGATCTCGGAGGCGGTATCGATGGAATGCTGGCTGAATATGTCGTATTACACCAAGATGCTTTGGTAATATTACCTGATTATTTATCCTACATTGAAGGGGCAACTTTACCCTGTGCAGCAGTCACAGCTTGGCATGGACTGGTGACAAAAGGCAATATTGGCGCAGGTGATAATGTTTTATTACTCGGTACTGGGGGAGTTTCGATTTTTGCTCTCCAGTTTGCCAAGATACATGGTGCTAGAGCAATTATTACTTCCAGCAGTGATGATAAATTAGCACGAGCTAAACAGCTTGGTGCTGACGAGACAATCAACTACAAAACAACACCAGATTGGGAAAAGCAAGTTTATCAATTAACTAATCGCACTGGTGTAGATCATGTAGTTGAAGTAGGCGGTGCAGGTACTCTGCCAAAATCACTACAAGCAGTCCGTATTGGGGGACGGATTAGTTTGATTGGCGTATTGTCAGGAAGAGGAAGTGAAATTGACCCCATGCCAATACTTTTTAAGAGTTTAACAGTTCAGGGCATTTATGTCGGCAGTCGAGAAATGTTTGAGGCGATGAATCAGGCGATGCAACAGCATCAAATCAAACCAATTATTGATCGAGTTTTTCCTTTTGCTGAGGCACGAGAAGCTTATCATTATCTTAAAAGTGCGGCTCACTTTGGGAAAATCGTAATTCGTAATTCGTAATTCGTAATTTTAAAGAGTTTAATTCTATTAAGACTAGCCCTTTCAATGTGACTCTTAAAATCTCTGCGTTCTCTGTGCCTCTGCGGTTTAAAAGCATTTTATTGAACCACAGAGACGCAGAGTACATAGAGAAAAGAAGAATTTTATCCACCTTGAAAGGGCTAACTAACCTATCTATGTTTCAAGTGAGAATTTAAACCCCACTTGAAACATAATTATGAATTACGTTTAAACGGCAGCGAGAGTAGGTGCAGCGAATTTAGCGTATCGCTCGATGTAGAATTCCTTAGAGTGAGCGATCACTTTCACAGATTCACGCTCTTTCAAAGCATGTTTCCACTGGCGTACACGGGTAAACTCTTCTGGTATCCCGAAACCACGATACTGCTTTAGTGCAGCCCAGCGCTCAAACCAAGGGAAATAGGTGAAATCGACCAAACTGATAGATTCACCAAACCAGTAAGGGCCTTCCCCAGAAAGCTTTGCCAAACCTTCGTTTTCAATGAATTCCAGGTGTTTGTATAGTTCCTGTTTAGCTTCTTCTTGTTTTTGGGGATCTGAACTCCGCAGTAGGGTAGAAAAAGCGGGGACGAACCTGGTGTTAGCAAAATCGATCCAAATACGAGCCTGTGCCCTTGCAATGGAGCTGTTGGGTAACAGTGGTGGATTGGGAAATACCTCATCGAGATATTCGTTAATTACTGCTGATTCCCAAACTCGGTTATCGTCATGAGTTAGTGCAGGTACTTTACCATAAGGGGAAACTTTGGTAAAACCTTCAGGCTTATTCTGCAAATCAATTTCAATCAAATCGAAGTCAATGCCCTTTTCTTGAAGTACCAACCGGGTACGGTGAGCATAAGGACAAATTCGGACTCACCACTCAGCACTTTTATGGTGCTGGGTTTGGCGACTGAGCATGAACTATATCCAACTCTTCCAAAATGTCTTTACTGAGAACTACATCCACACTTTCCAAATTCTCTTTGAGTTGTTCTAATGTCGTAGCACCAATGATTGTGCTAGGCACAAACCAACGACTCCGCACAAATGCCAAAGCCAAATGCGCTGGACTTAGTTGATAGCGCTTGGCAATATCTATGTAAGCTGCTACAGCTTCACTGACTTTTGGTTTTAAGTAACGTTGACCAAAATTTTCAAATAAACTGAATCTTGCTTTTTCTGGTTTGCCATTTAGATATTTACCAGTCAATAAACCAAATGCCAAAGGACTATAAGCTAGTAATCCAATTTCTTCGTAATAAACTGCTTCTGCTAAGGCTCCATCAAATACTCGATTCAGTAAGTTGTAAGCATTTTGAATCGAAACAATTTTGGGCAATCCTAATTGTTTAGCAGCATTACTAAATTGGGCAACTCCCCAAGGTGTCTCATTACTCAAACCGATATAGCGAATTTTTCCCGCTTTAATTACGTCGGCAAAAACTGCTAGCTGTTCAGCGATGGGAACGGTTTCTCCCACTTGAGTTGGATCGAATACAGTTTGCCCAAACCGTGGCACGTAGCGATCGGGCCAGTGGATTTGGTAAAGATCAATATAATCTGTCTGTAGTCTTTTTAAACTATCATCGACAGCTTGTTTGATATTATCACGGTCTATTGCTTTGGCTCCATTACGTAACCATTTAAAGCCGCGTCCAGGGCCAGAAATTTTAGTAGCTATAATCAGTTTTTCTCTTTGTTGACGTTTTAACCATTCCCCAATGTAAGTTTCAGTTAATCCATAAGTTTCTGCACTTGTTGGAACTGGATACATCTCCGCCGCATCAATAAAGTTGACTCCTTGGGCAATAGAATAATCTAGCTGCTCGTGGGCTTCTTCAATAGTATTTTGCTGTCCATAAGTCATAGTGCCCAGACAAATTTCAGAAACTTTTAAGTCACTCTTACCCAGTTGGTTATACTTCATCTTTCCGCGTTGTTATTCGGTTGGTTTAACAGTGATATTTTTGTTGAAAGTTTCGCCTTTTGTCAAGCACATTATTGTTTTTAATTAATTTAGCTTCAAACACTAACCAATTTGCAGTTAACCAATTATAAATCTCTTAGCAAATAAATCTGTTTTGCTAAAATGCTAAAATTCGATAGATAAACCGTAGGATGCAGATATAATTGTTTATTATTTCATAGATAAACCATATAAGTAAGCTAGTTGTAAGTAATAAAAATCTAAAATTGGATGAGAAAATACTTGCTTTTATTGAGTATTTGTGAAATGGACTGTTTTAGCCTTTATACATACTACGATAAACTAATCGATTTACAGTAGTATATCAGCAAATCCTTAGATTCTTATAGAATTAAGTTTTAATAAATGTTAATTTTGAGCTATTGAGTCCTAAATAGCTTGTCTTCACGGTAGTGAAATATACCCAATTTTTCTAAAAGAGTTTACAACGCCTGGTAGCAATTACCAAAAGTTAGACTGAGGATTTTTTACTGCGATCGCTTCCACTGTTGCTCATATATACATTATTGTAATTAAAATAACAAAAAATCTTAATATTATACTTAAAAATCATAACCTTTGCTGAGATCATTATGATACTTTTGATGCATTAAAGTTAGAGTTATAAACTGGCATACTAATACATTCAGGATTTACACAAACATAGCTAAAGCCCTTATTCTTTAGAAATCTCTAGCAAGTTAGTTGCTCCAAATCAGTTTTTTGATATAAATAACTAATTTATTTATGTTATATTATATATGTTTAGAAAAATATCAATGTTTTATTAAAACTTTTTTAGAAAATACATCTTTTGACGTTAGGATTCAGATTATTGATTTTTCTCCTCATGCCGATAGTTGCCTTTTCTATAAACGGCTACATTTAGGAGAATCTTAATGTCATTAAACAAAAATACCTTAGAGCAGCCAGCAAATAGGCTACTCGCAGCTTTACCAGCCACCGATTATGAGCGTCTTTTTCCCCATCTGAAGCTGGTTTCGCTCCCACTTCGTAAATTCCTTTACGAAGCAGGCGAACCCATCACACAGGTCTATTTTCCTAATAAAGCAGTCGTTTCTATAATTACCACTATGGAAGATGGCTCAACTGTGGAAGTTGGTCTAGTGAGCAGTGAAGGGATGGTGGGTATGCCCATAATTTTAGGAGACAACACGACAACCACAACCGCCTTTGTGCAGATTCCAGACAGTGCTATGCAGCTTGATGCAGATATACTAAGAAGTGAGTTCAATCGGGGTACAGCTCTCCAAAGCGTACTGCTACGCTATGTGCAAGGTGTATACACTCAAATAGCACAAGGTTCTGCTTGCAACCGTCTTCATAAGCTAGAGAGGCGGCTGGCTCGATGGCTGCTGACAGTTTCTGACCGTCTGGAATCAGATGAATTCCCGCTCACGCAAGAATTTATCTCACAGATGCTCGGTGTACGTCGCGCTGGTGTCACTGAAGCAGCTAATATCCTGAGTGAAGCCGGAATAATCACCTACCATCGTGGTCAGATTAACATTCTAAATCGAGAGGCTTTAGAGAAAACTTCTTGCGAATGTTATCAGGTTATAGAAAATGAATTTGTTCGTTTATTAGGCAATCAGCCCAATCAACGGCAAAAATAGTTTTTGTTAAGCTTCTATGTAGCAAAGTGCATAGACTCAAATAAGTGTTTTCATTTAAGCTTTTCTACATTGTCCCCATGTTTCTTTAGAGAATACATCTTTCGACATTAGGATCAGATTCTTAAATTTGCCTTATGCCTTGAGTTAGCTTTTCTAAAGTCACCTACCTAAAGGAGAGTGACTTTCAATGTCATTAGACAAAAACCGCTTTCAGCAACCACCAAATAAGCTACTCGCAGCTTTGCCAGCCAGTGATTATGAGCGTCTTGTCCCGCATCTAAAGCTAGTTCCGCTCCCAGTTCAGCAAATCCTTTATCAAGTAGCCGAACCAATTACACAAGTCTATTTTCCTGATAAGGCAGTGGTTTCTATAGTTACCACTATGGAAGATGGCTCAACGGCAGAAGTTGGCATAGTAAGCAATGAAGGTATGGTGGGTATCCCAGTAATTTTAGGAGACAACACCACAACCACAACAGCCTTTGTGCAGATTTCGGGCGCTGCTATGCAAATCGATGCAGATGTAGTCAGAGCCGAGTTCAATCGGGGCGGAGCTATTCAAAGCTTGCTGCTGTGCTACGTACAAGCTATATACTCTGAACTGGCGCAAGGTGCTGCCTGCAACCGTCTCCATACATTGGACGAACGGCTAGCTCGTTGGCTACTGACAGTCTCCGACCGTTTAGAATCAGAAGACTTTCCGCTCACGCAAGAATTTATCGCCCAGATGCTTGGTGTACGTCGTTCTGGCGTGACAGTAGCGGCTAGCACCCTCAGCCGTGCCGGAATGATTAGCTACCAACGTGGTCATATTAGCATTATGAACCGAGAGGATTTGGAAGCAACTTCTTGTGAGTGTTATCAAGTTATCCAAAAGGAATTTGCTCGGTTACTGGGCATGAAGCCCAGTAACCGAGCCAAAAAATTTTTTTGAGTTATGTGTGCGAAACCGGACAGACCCGCAAAAGTGACTTGATTTAAAGTATTGTCAGCAAATTTCTCTTTTAATGTTCAGTGAGCGAAAACACTCTTAAGCCGCAAGTAAATAAATTACTCGCGGCTTTGCCAACTAATGATTATGAGCGCCTTATTCCACACCTAAAGTTAGTTTCGCTTCCCACGCGCCAAGTCATTTACGAACCAGGAGAACCCATCAAACAGGTCTATTTTCCCCAAAATGCAGTGGTTTCTATAGTAACTGGGATGAAAGATGGCTCGACGGTGGAAGTTGGGATAGTGAGCAATGAAGGCATGGTGGGTATCCCAGTAATTTTAGGAGGTAGCACAACAACCACAAAAGCGTTTGTCCAAGTTGCGGGCAGTGGAGTGCAGATTGATGCAGATGTCCTGAGAACTGAGTTTAATCGGGGCGGAGCTATTCAAAATCTTTTGCTGCGCTATATCCGAGCTACATATACCGAACTTACACAAGGATGTGCTTGCAACCGTCTTCATACTCTAGAAGAACGACTGGCTCGTTGGCTTCTCACAGTATCTGACCGTTTGGAATCAGAAGAATTTCCACTCACGCAAGAATTTATTGCCCAGATGCTTGGTGTACGGCGCTCCGGCGTGACAGTAGCGGCTAGCGCCCTGAGCCGAGCCGGAATGATTAGCTATCAGCGTGGCCAAATTAACATCCTGAACCGAGAGGATTTAGAAGAAACTTCTTGTGAGTGTTATCGAGTCATACAAAACGAATTTGCTCGGTTACTGAAGAATCAGCCAAAGCGCGATCGCCGATGAAGCAATCTTCTAAGTTATTATGTCCGAAACCGGACAGACACTTAGCAATTAGTTCCATTAAGATTTAGTAAAGAATGCATCAAATAGTATTTACAAATACATGCCATTTGATGCGATTGCTAATCTAAGTGTTTGAGCTAGACGGCGGTGAGAATAATGTCTAATCAATCAATGTCTTTTAAAGGTCTGCGATTGCTCGTCGTAGATGATGACCGTGATACGAGAACTTTACTTACCTTCTTGTTTGAATTAGAGGGAGCAGAAATTATCACAGCGGCTTCGGCAGGTGATGCTATAGAAATAATGTCATTTTTTAAACCAGACATCTTGATTAGTGATATTTATTTACCCGATGAAAACGGTTGCTCACTGCTGATAAAGCTCAGAAATTTAGAAGCAAAGCGAGGGAGAAAGATTCCAGCTATTGCTCTGACAGCATCTGCTTTCGACGAAGACCGGAATCGGGCATTATTAGCAGGTTATGATATATACCGATGCAAGCCGATAGACTTAGATGATTTATCTTCTACGGTTGCTAGTCTAGTTATGCTCGAAGAATACGCTTGACACATTTGGATGCTTAAGGTGATAGTCACTAAGCAATAAAGCTTTAATTTATTTTGAAAATGCGATGTCTACCGAGGATTATACCAACGCCTGGTAATTTTTATACTAAATCAGGGTGTTGGCGCAGCCCTTGATAGACATCGCATTTTTTTAGGAATTTTTTGACTAATTTTATTCTTTTTTAATTCTGCTACCAGCAAAAACCTTTGAAAGAGCAGGGATATAAAATATACTAAGAATAAATACAGAGAAGGCTAAAGTAATTCTCTGTGAGTACTCATTTTTTCATATAAAGGGCTGCATTATGGAATATCTTGCTTATTCTCACATGTTTATTGCTCAAGAAGAGGCATCTGGAAACACCAAATATAATCTCCCTAAATCTCAATTAAATGGGAAAGAACCTCTTAAATCTTCTAACATAGTTATTGCTGAAAAACAGGTATCTGCAAACAGCAAAACTAAGTTTAATTGGAAAAAACTACTTAAATCTTCAGCTTGGTTAGCTTTAGCTGGTGTTGGTGTATTACTTCTTGCTGCGACCCAAATTCAAATAAGTTCGGCTGCTTATGTAAAGACTAACGGCAGTTGTTTGCGTATCCGTACAGGCCCAAGCACCAACTACTCTTATATTGATTGTGTATCAAATGGTGCAACACTTCCAGCGATTGAGAGGTATGAAAACGGTTTTGCTCGGCTTTCTACGGGTAGATATGTTTATGCCCGATGGGTTGCTGATAAGCCTAACAATCCTCCTGTGACTAGTAGACCTGGTGGCGTTGGCGGTTCAGTCATTCTTACCCGTGGTTCTAGAGGTCAGCTTGTAAGAGACGTTCAGACAGCTTTAGGTAATCTCAGAGTTGATGGAATTTACGGTCAAGAAACTGTTAACCAAGTCCGAAGCTTTCAGGCAAGTAAAGGTTTACTTGTAGATGGTACAGTGGGGCCCGAAACTAGAGCAGCTCTGGGTATTTAAAAGTTAGAGACAATTTCATCAACCAGCCACTTTTGAAAAATCTCATTTCTAGGTTATACCTATTTTCTTAGAAATCTAAACTAAGGAAGTCTGAGATTAAAACTTCTCCTATCGGAGACGCTGCGAGAACGGAACATCTCGCCCGTCTTAAAGCGGGCAAGATGCTCACCCCACAACATTGAAACTGTATTGAATGCAAATAAGAAAAGTCGATTTTATACACCCTGAAAAACAGAAATTTTGTATTTTGTCTAATCTAAGTTGATTCGGATAAAACACCCAAGTAATTTTGCACAATCTGCAAAATGCGCTCTGCTGCATGACCATCCCCAAAGGGATTAATTGCATTTGCCATTGCTTCATAGGCATCTGGATCGCTCAGTAACTCAGCCGCAGATGCAAAAATATTCTCACTCGTAGTGCCTACAAGTTTGGCTGTACCGGCTACAACAGCCTCTGGTCTTTCGGTAGTATCTCTCAAAACCAGTACTGGTTTTCCCAAACTGGGGGCTTCTTCTTGCAAACCACCAGAGTCAGTGAGCAAAAGATGCGATCGCCCAATTGCTCCTACTAGTTCTCCATAATCTAGAGGATCTGTCAAGAAAATTCGGGGATGATTGTCTAAAAGCTCTTGCAACGGGACTCGCACTGTGGGATTGCGGTGTAATGGTAGCAATAAAGCTGTATCAGGGAACTTGTCTAAGATTTGTAAAAACCCCTCTGCGATCGCTTGCAGGGGTTCTCCCCAATTCTCCCGTCGATGAACTGTTGCTAACAGAACGCGGTATGAATCCCAGTCTAAGCCTGGTACATTACAAACAGCTTGGGTTGCAGCTACATTCAACAGCGCATCAATTACCGTATTACCCGTCATGTGAATTTCACCCAAAACACCAGAACGGTGCAAATTTTCCACAGCCCAAGGAGTCGGCGCAAAGTGCAACTGAGTAATTTGAGAAATCAACCGCCGATTAGCCTCTTCTGGGTAAGGATTGAAGATATCATCAGTTCTTAAACCTGCTTCTACATGACCAATAGGGATTTTTTGATAAAAAGCTGCCAAAGCTGCCGCAAAAGCCGTTGTCGTATCTCCTTGCACCACCACTAAATCTGGCTTTTTCTCCTTAAATAACGCTTCTAACCCTTGTAAACTGAGGCAGGTAATATCATTTAGAGATTGCTGAACCTGCATAATTTCCAGATCATAATCTGCCTTAATGTTGAACAGCTGCATAACTTGCTCAACCATTTCCCGATGCTGTCCAGTTAGAATTACTTGCGAATCAAAAGCTGAAGACTTCTGGAAAACCTGAATCACTGGAGCAAGTTTAATCGCTTCGGGACGAGTACCCAAAATAATGCAAACCCGTTTTTTATTAGTCATTAGTCATTAGTCATCTGTAATTTGCCAATGGTTATAGTCAATGGTCTATGACCAATAGTCAATAGTTGAGGGTCAATCATTACACAAATCATAAATATAAGAGGAAAAATTATATAAAAAGCATGAAAAAACCCGGCTTAATCGGGTAGATGAACTGTATATCGAATTCAATTGTAATCACATCATTAAAAGCATGAAAAAACCCGGCTTAACCGGGCAGACGCACTGTTTGTCATATTCACCTGTGATGACTACATTTTAATCTCACAAGTTAAAGGGCAAGCAGCATAAACAGTAGTCTGCATTTGGTCTGCCTCTCCATGCAGCCAGCTTAACCATTTAACTTCACTGGGATGAACGCCTTTAATAGTTAGTACACCCGCAGCAAATACAACTGCCATGACATTAAACATGATTAAAGCACCTGCTACAAGCAAAACAGCACTAACAGGCATCACAGATTGCAAGATGATCGATAACAGACATCCAACCGTAGCCATCAAGACAACTAATGGAAAACCGACAACCAACAAGCATACTGCTAATGTAAAAGTCCATATTAAAAAGCTTTTAATCATCAACAAGGAGTAGGTCTTTCCTAGATTAGAGCTTTCAGCAGAAACCATGACTTTTCCTCCCAAAAATACACAGCCAATTTTAATTTCAGTGATATCTCGCTTTTGGCGAGTTAACTGATTTGTTTCTCAGTGAAATTCAGTATATAAAAACTAATCGGGAAAATGAGCATTTATTTACTAAAGTTTACAGTTAGTTTTTTGTAATTGTGAATATAAAATCAAGTTTATATCTATTAGAATAACTTGCTTTCTGCATCTGTCTTCAGGTATATAACCTAAATTGTATGGGCTTTTAACGTTGATCCCCAGATATTGCTCCTATCAAGCTTAATATTTCTTATAAAAATTGATAGCGCTTCTCATAATTGATAGATGGGCTGAATAAATGAATAGTTAGTATTTATGCTGTTAATTGCTGGCAATTTGTATTCATGCCCAAGATAAATTTCTCATCTAATGGCTGAGAATATTCATATTTTGTTAAAAGTATTATAAAGCACTATATGATCTCTGGATTTTTGCTGAGGCGTTCTAAGCTATTAGGTGTGTTAACCATTATATATAGGTTAAATAATTTTTCTAAATCTTCTGAGTAGCGGAATCTTAGAAAAAAAAGATACCAGTTTAGGTGGATGAAATGGATTGACCGTGGTTCTAGATTTTCAATTGCCTCGCATCACCACTAGGGCTTGCACGCAAGCATTTTCCAAAAGTCATCGAAGTAAGTGACTTGACTTCTCACTAATTCAAATTTTTACCTGCCAAATGTGAAGATATATGACAGAATCACAGTCTCCATCAAATTCTAGCCCTGTTACCGAACGTAATTTGCCCCCAATGCCGCCACCTCCGCCAACCTTTAGTACGCAGAGGCAGATGACACAGACATTGGATATGTCAATGGATAGGAGTGCCAACACGCCTGTTGCAGGTCATCGTCCGGTTAGCCCACCGCCAATACCTAGTTCAGTTCCCTCTAAAACCAGCAGTGCGGGACCTACTTTAGAGAAGTTAATTAGGGAAGCTTACGATCAGGGATATTCTGACTTGCACTTGGGTGTAGGTGAAGTACCCCGCTTCCGCAGCCGAGGAGAAATTCAATCATGGGATTATCCGGAAGCAGATAAAGAAGCTTTTATGAATTGGTTGCGGGAGGTAATGAGTGAGGCGGAAATTCAGCGCTTTGAAGAACACTTAGAATTTGACGGAGCAACTCAATATGACTTTGCTCGCGTGCGGATTAATGTTTTTGGCACTCTTAGAGGGCCTGCGATGGTGTTGCGGTTGATTCCTCTGAAAATCTTAACTATGGAACAGTTGAGATTACCCCCAGTTTTTCGGGATATTTGTCATCACCACAAAGGTTTAATTTTAGTGACTGGGCCCACTGGTTCTGGGAAGTCTACCACAATGGCAGCGATGGTTGACTACATCAACAAGGAGATGGCCAAGCATATCATTACCATTGAAGACCCAATCGAATTTATCCATCAAAGCCGCAAATCTTTAGTCAAACAACGGGAAGTGGGAATGCATACCCGGAAATTTGACAACGCTTTGAAAGCAGCTTTGCGGGAAGATCCAGATTTGATTCTGGTGGGGGAAATGCGGGATAAGGAAACAGTTAACACTGCCCTAAAAGCTGCTCAGACTGGTCACTTGGTCATGGGAACCCTACACACCAATAGTGCGGTTAAAACCATTGAACGGATTCTCAACCTCTACTCTGGTGACGAACAGGATGCAATGCGGGTAGCAATTTCTGAGTCTTTAGTAGCGGTAATTGCTCAAGGTTTGTGCCGTACAACTGACGGGAAGCGAGCTGCTTTTCACGATGTGCTGATCAATACCGAGGCTATTAAAGAATGGATCAAAGACGGTAAGTATGATGAAATTGGCGAGTTAATGAAACAAGCTGGCTTTGACGGCATGATTACGATGAATCAGTCGTTGCTCAATCTCTATCAAGAGGGTCGCATCACTGAAGAAACTGCTTTGGAAATGTCGCCAACTCCTAATGAGATGGCACAGTTTCTCCGAGGTAGAGTTTAATATTTGGGCATTGGGAAGAGGACAAGGGGCAGGGAGCAGGGAGCAGAGGGGAAAGAGGTAATTTTATATTCTCCCCCTGCCCCCTGCTCCCCTGCCTCTCCTGCTCCCTTATCCCCCAATCCCAAATATTTTTCTGATCCTGGTTGCGGTTATAGCTAAGGTAAAAGGTAAAAGAGAGAATTTTTACTTTTAGCTTCTTAACCTCTGTGAATAATTTGACGACAAACAAACTATCTACACCCCAGTTGTTTAAAGGCATTGCCCTATTTACACCTGGAGGAGATTTAATCTACTGCATCGACCCTAGCAAACAAGGTCGATGGCATTTGCATTTGTGTTCGGCTTTGCAAGAAATTCTAGATTTGCCAGAGCCACCGCACTTTTTAGTGCCTTGTTATACTGCGACTATTGACCACTGGTTAGATCCGCGCACTCAACAAGTGCGAACTTTTGCTGAAGCTTATCCGGCTGTAATTAGACATCAAGCTTTGCTTAATGCCATTTTTGGTACAGGGGAGTTAGTATGGCAAGCAGCTCCTTGGCAAGAAGGGTTGTGCGATCGCATGGTATTAACATCTTATCGTTCCTCATTTGGGCAGCTTTGGGAAGATCACGATTTAATTGTTCGTCTAGACCTTTCTGAACCTGTGCCAAAATACCACCAGCCAGTAATAGTCCAAAAAAAGGAAGTAATCACACAAGGCTATGTTCTCCGCTTGTTTGTTGCAGGACATAGCAGTACAACCGAACGCATTCTGCAAAATTTACACGAATTGTTGGAGCGATCGCTGGGACATCCTTATACTCTGAAAGTAATTGATGTTTTAAGTCATCCAGAACAAGCAGAACTCAATCAAGTTTCTGCAACTCCTACCCTCGTCAAGGTTTGGCCGCACCCAATTCGGCGAATCGTTGGAGAGTTGGATCATGTAGAAAAGATTTTACAGATGTTAGCTGCTAAGGGAAAAATTTTAAGTTTCATAACGAAATTGAGCGTTAAAAGTGAAATGCAGAGGTTTGAGAGGTGGCAATTGTTTTTGCGAGAAATCAAACAAAGTCTGTAGTAAGCTCATGGCTCGTGAACAGCTTTGCAATCAGACTAGTTTTTTGCCAAGTATGAGAATTTTTCTGATTGCAATCAAATAAAATCCCTATTAGGGATTGAAACGAGCAATACAGACAAATTAAATTGCAGCAGTATTATCGCAATCAACTAAAATCCCTATTAGGGATCGAAATTTTTTTCTAAGAAAAAGTTACAGCGATCGCCTTAGTTATATCTCACTTCTTTGCCTGTATCACTTGCAAACTACCACCTGCATATAAAATTGGCTTACTCACATCAAACCCAGTCTCTGTTAACAATCCAGCCAAATCAGTTTTCAACAATTGCCAAGCTGTTTCCGTCTCAAACAACAACAAAAACAGTGATATCCCAGGCCACAATATCGGATTTGTTGGAGCGTGAAAATCCACCAGCGTAAATATCCCTCCTGGCTTCAACACCCGATAAACTTCATCAATAATTTTTCGTAATTGCTGAGGCTGCATTTCATGTAAGGCAACGCTGATATGCACTACATCAAACAGATTATCTGTAAATGGCATCTCCTCGGCAAAAGCTTCGACATAAGACGCTTCCGGGACATTTAGCCGCGCCCGTTGCAAAGACTTAGGTGAAGCATCCAATCCTGTTACATTTTGTGAAATTTTTACTAAAAATTGTGTCGTTTGACCACTGCCGCAACATAAATCTAAAACCTGAGTATCTGAGTGGATTGTTAAGGCTTGCAAAGCAAGTTGCCGAAAACGGGCTTCACCACCTACACTTAAGGCTGCTAAACGAGAGATACTATCATAAAGCCACTGATAGCGGTAACTCCAATCCCTTAAAATTGTTGCCATTGCATATTTCCTTGCTATTAAGCTTTATTATTTAATAAAGATATATTGTTAACATTAGTAAAAAATCTGAAAAGATTGGGGGAAAGTAACAGCTATGGGTCGTGTAGGCGTATTATTACTCAATCTCGGTGGCCCTGATAAGCTAGAAGATGTCGGGCCGTTTTTGTATAACCTATTTTCCGATCCAGAAATTATTCGCCTACCGTTTCGCTGGTTGCAAAAACCCCTAGCCTGGTTTATTGCCTCGCGGCGAACCAGAACATCTCAACAAAATTATAAGCAAATCGGTGGTGGTTCCCCACTACGGCGGATTACAGAAGCGCAAGGGGAAGCTTTAAAAAAACAGTTGGGTTATTTAGGGCAAGAAGCCAATATCTACGTGGGAATGCGTTATTGGCATCCTTATACAGAAGAAGCGATCGCACAGATCACTCAAGACAATATAGAACACCTGGTAATATTACCACTATATCCCCAGTTTTCTATCAGTACTAGTGGTTCCAGCTTTCGGCTTTTAGACAAACTTTGGCAAGAAGAGCCAAAACTTCAGCCCATTGAATACACCGTTATTCCTTCTTGGTACAAACAACCAGGCTATCTCCAAGCAATGGCGGAACTGATAGCCCAAGAACTTGAGCAGTTTCCAAATCCAGACGAGGTTCATATATTCTTCAGCGCTCACGGCGTTCCGAAAAGCTACGTTGAAGAGGCTGGCGACCCTTACCAGCAAGAAATTGAGGAATGTACTGCTCTGATTATGCAGACTCTCAATCGTCCCAATGCCCATACTTTAGCTTACCAAAGTCGTGTCGGCCCAGTAGAATGGCTCCAACCTTATACTGAAGATGCGCTTAAAGAATTAGGCGCACAAGGCGTAAAAGATTTGGTTGTCGTGCCTATCAGTTTTGTCTCAGAGCATATTGAGACACTGCAAGAAATTGATATTGAGTATCGGGAAGTAGCAGAGGAATCAGGAATTCACAATTTCCGCCGCGTTCCGGCTCCTAATACTCATCCAGTATTTATTAACGCACTTGCAGAGTTAGTAATTGATGCGCTGAAAAACCCCAGCTTCAAGCTTTCGCAAGCTGCCCAAATGAAAAAAATGGTGAAAATGTACCCCCAAGAACGTTGGGAATGGGGTCTAACAACTAGTGCTGAAGTCTGGAATGGTCGGATTGCTATGTTGGGCTTTATTGCCTTAATAATTGAGCTAATTACTGGTCACGGCTTCTTGCACATGATTGGGCTTTTGCAATAAAGGGAATTGGGATATCCCTTCGGCTTCTCCTAACGGAGACGCTGCGCGTTAAGCGAAGCTATGCCGTAGGCTTTACGCTCAGGGCAAGTGGGCATTGGGAATTGGGTTGGAAGGAGGGCGAGTTAAAACTTAGAAGTTGAGCTTCTGAGGGTGAACGTTCAAGTTTTAACTCTCCATTCCCCATTCCCCATTCCCCATTCCCTATCCCCTTGTGTGATACCAGTCATACCACTGCTTGGCACTACGAACTGCAAACCAGAGCAGTATTAAAGCAATTAATCCTCCTTGCCAGGGAGCATCAAAGGCAAAAAGTACTAAAGCAATGCACAAGGTATCTTGAAGAAAGACTACCCACAAGGGTAAGCCACGTAACCGATAGAACCAACCAACTTGAACTAGCTGGAGTACTAAAGCTAAGGAACCTCCAATACAGGCAATTAGCCAGTTTGGTGTTGCTGTGGCATTAGCTACTGCTAATCCCATAATTGCCCCTACGATGGGAGACATGAATAACTGAACTAGTTGTAGTAATCTTTGCCCCCATAGCTTTTTTGAGGCTAATAATTCAACTAAAGACCAAAAGGTGAGGCATCCTAACAATATTGGTGGGGAAATGTGAGATAAAATTGGAACTTGTGACCATAAGTTACTACCCTGCAATAGTCCAATAATCAGCAAAGGTATGCCTATTCTCATTCCTGCTGCGGCAGAGGCAGAAAGTGTGGCTAGGATTTCAATCATTAAAGCACTCGTAGCACTAATAAACAAGTAAGTATTTGTTATGTATACTACCCAGCGCTAAGAATAATTACAGCATCAAACAGACAGTCTTCAGCAATACAATACTAAATGTTGTTGATATTTTTGTACTCTTTTTTAACTTGGGTTCAACGGATTATGTAGTATCCGTCTAATCAGCATAATAAAAAGACCTCTCCTTGGTTTTACTATGCAAACCCTGTTCCTCTCCGATGCAGAGAGGGAAAGACTTGAACTTAAGTTTAAGGCAGGAATAGGTTTGTCGAATTCACATTTTTATAATAGGACTTAACTACATACGGTAGGGGCAATACCCTGCGGGTAGACGCTTTGCATCTACATAAATTCCCACTATCTGAAAACGAGGGTTTCGCTTATTGTTTATTTTTTGAGTCAAAAGTTTGTAGTAAGCGCTTAAGCGATTACTACAAGCCAATTAATCCTAAATTCCTAATCGTTGGTAAACTTCTTCTAAATGCTGGAGATGCTGCTGGGGGTCAAAACAGACTTCTAGTTCTGCTGGAGACAACTTTTGGGTAACGCGAGGGTCTTTGTTAATTAAGTTCTGGAAATTGCCTCCTGGCTTGTTCCAAGCGGCGTGAGCGCTTTCTTGAACGATCGCATAAGCTTCTTCGCGGCTGCTTCCCTTGTCTATCAAGGCAAGTAGCACTTTTTGGCTGAACACAACGCCGCCGTAGCAGTTGAGATTTCGTTCCATATTTTCAGGATAGACCAACAGGTTTTTCACCAAGTCGGTTATTTCTGACAACATAAAATGTGTCAAAGTGCAAGCATCTGGCAAAATCACCCGTTCTACAGAACTGTGGGAAATATCTCTCTCATGCCAGAGAGCGACGTTTTCCAAAGCTGCACCAGCATGACTTCTCACCAGTCGGGCCATTCCCGTTAGCCGTTCCGAACGGATGGGATTACGTTTGTGTGGCATGGCCGAGGAGCCTTTTTGACCTTTGGAGAAGAATTCTTCAACTTCCAGAACGTCTGTTTTTTGCAGATTGCGAATTTCTACGGCAAAACGTTCGATGGATGCGGCTACCAAAGCTAATTGTTGCACATAGTCGGCGTGGCGATCGCGGGAAATAACTTGTGTTGAGGCCGTATCGGGTTGGAGTCCGAGTTTCTGGCAAGCGATCGCTTCTACACGGGGTTCAACATTGGCATAAGTTCCCACTGCACCAGAAATCTTACCCACGGCAATGGTTTGGCGGAGAATTCTCAAGCGTTCTTGGTGTCGCAACACCTCTGCTAACCAGCCAGCTAGCTTGAAACCAAAAGTAATCGGTTCAGCGTGAATCCCATGCGATCGACCAGCCATCACTGTATGACGGTGTTCCCGTGCTTTTTCACGAATTACCTGAATCAAATCTTCCAAACGTTGCAATAATAGATCCAGGCTGGCAACCAATTGCAGTGCTAAAGCTGTATCCAAAACATCCGAACTGGTTAAACCCAGGTGAATGTAGCGTCCGGCTTCCCCAACATATTCATTGACATTTGTCAAGAAAGCAATGACATCGTGGCGGACTACAGCCTCAATTTCTAACACCCGCTTGGGGTCAAAATCTGCCTTGGCCTTAATTTCCTCAACCGCCTGAGATGGAATGTAACCTAGTTCAGCTTGAGCCTCACAAACAGCAATCTCGACTTGCAGCCAAGTTTTTAGTTTATAGGTTTCACTCCACAGATTAGCCATTTCGGGCAAAGTATAACGCTCAATCACAGTTCGGCACAGAATACAACCGTCATATTTTACAGTTTAATTAATGTAGATCAATTTTTAATGCTGCTTTTGGCTCAGGGACGGAATTAGTTTTTGAGTCAAACGTGATAATGCTAATCCTACCGTCAGCCTCCATATATGCAAACTTTACATCGGCTAAAAATTCTACACCTTGCTGACGTAACTTGCTCATCAACTCATCGTCTGTAATTAACTCTCGTTGCAAATGGCGCTGAATCATCCGACCATTTTTTACCAGTAGTAGCGGTGGCTGATTTATAAAACGTTGGAACTGAGGTATTTTGTAACCTAACCAGTTCAATAAATAACTCCAAAAAATCACAGTTCCTACCAGGATAGCGCCTTCAGTAATTGATGTATAATTACTTGCCATCGCATTTTGGGCAGCTTCAGCAAATAGCACAACTACGAGTAAATCAGTAATTCCTAGTGTTCCTAGCTGTCGGCTAGGAAGGAAACGTAACACTGAGAATAGCGCTAAGTATACTAGTGAGCCACGGATAATCAACTCAAAGACGCTGATGCTAGGAACAAAGATTGCCTGCCAATCGATAAAAAACCATTTTTCCATTAGCACTGATTTTCTTCCTTTTTCATATAGACTTCTGGAAAAAATCCAGTATCACTTTATTTATCTGCGCTCTGATTTCATAAAAATGATTTTTATTAGAGGTTAAAACCTTCAATATTTTTCAGAGTTACAAACATAAAATCTCACTAGTGAGGGATTAAAATCGCGGATTTCTCCTTTTCTGTTTTAAGCGTTTGGGTTTTTTAAAAGATTGGAATAAGCGATTAATTAAGTTAGAAGATGACTTTTTGTTAGTGGACGATTGCCTTGTTTTAGCCTTGCCATTATATTCAGTGTTATCAGATAAAGGAATGGCATGTTTTGTTGGGGTTATGCCGCTTCCATACCTTCTAGCATAAACTTGCGTAAATTCAGCGCCGAAGAAAAGAATCTGTGCCGCATAGTTAACCCAAGCTAAAATCACCACTAGTGAACCAGCAGCACCATAAGCTGAACCAAAACTACCATTACCTAAATACTGTCCTAATAAAAATCTCCCAATCGAGAACAAAAAGGAGGTGAGCATAGCTCCAATTAAAACATCACTCCAACCAATTTTGACATCTGGTAGGACTTTAAAAATGAGTCCAAACAGAAACGTAGTGATGGCAAAAGATAGAAGGAAATTGAGAATTTGCCAAAGGAAATCTACACCGGGTAGCAAGTTGCTAAAATATGTTACTAATGCTGATAACGCCGTACTAATTACCAGAGAAACTAACAGTAAAAAGCCAATACCTATGACCATTGCAAAGGACAAAATGCGTAGGCGAATGATGTTAGTTACGCCGCGTCCGGGTTTCGGTTTGACTTCCCAAATCGTGTTGAGTGAATCTTGCAACTCGGTAAATAAACCAGTAGCACCCAATAGCAGAACTACAACACTAATAATAGAAGCGATCGCTCCTGTCTGTGGTTTGTTCGCATTCTGAATAGCTGTTTGGATAAATTCTGCTCCATCTGGACCAACTAAACCTTGAATTTGTCCGACAATTTGACCCCTTGCCGCCTCTTCTCCAAATACTGCCCCTGCGATCGCAATTACAATAATTAATAACGGTGCAATCGAAAAAATCGTGTAATAAGCTAGCGCCGCCGCTAATCGTGAGGCTTTATCCTCACTCCATTCTTTGAATGTCTCTTGGAATAACTTCCAAATCGCCTGCAAATTCATCCAACCAGTCTCCTTCTAAGAGGATATCGCTTACTTCCTGATATATTTGATACTTATTCTCTGGGTGGCGACATCCTCCCAAGGGAGTTTGTAAAGCGTTCTTGAGGAGGAATTTAATAGTTTTATTGCATTCTGTCGATTGTGCGATATTGAATTGCTTCCGCCACATGATTAGTTTTTAGCTCATCGTCTCCCGCTAAATCTGCAATAGTTCGTGCTACTTTGAGAATGCGATCGCTAGCTCTTGCCGATAAACCTAATTTTCTAATGGCTACTTCTAATAAATTGCGACTAGCGTCATCTAGCTTGCACCATTTCTGGAGATGACGACTTTGCATCTGAGCATTACAACGCAGATTTGCTTCTTCTTGGAAGCGGGTAATGGCGCGATCGCTTGCTTGTTGCACTCGTTGTAGCACTGATGTTGATGTTTCTCCGGTAGGTTGTTGGGTAATTTCTTCTGGTTTCAAGCGATTCACTGCAACTTGCAAATCAATCCGATCCATTAACGGCCCAGAAAGCTTTGCCCAATATTGCTCGCGTTGGCGCGGAGAACAGGTACATTGTTGGATAGTATCGCCATAGTAACCGCAAGGACAGGGATTGGTACTCGCCACCAAAGTAAACTGTGCGGGAAACATTACCGATAGTCTGGTACGGGAAATTGTAACGTAGCCATCTTCTAAAGGCTGACGGAGAAATTCCAGCACATCACGTTTAAACTCAGTTAATTCGTCCAAGAACAGCACACCTCTGTGAGATAATGAGATTTCGCCAGGACGAGGAAAGCTACCGCCACCAACCAGAGAAGGTCCGGATGCTGAGTGGTGGGGACTGCGAAAAGGGCGATCGCGTACCAACGAACCGCGATTTTTCAATAAACCAGCCACCGAATGGATGCGAGTCACTTCCAAAGATTCGGCAAAACTCAGGGGCGGTAAAATCCCTGGTAAGCGCCGTGCTAACATGGTTTTCCCACTACCAGGCGGCCCGACAAAGATTAAATTGTGTCCACCAGCAGCAGCAATTTCTAAAGCTCGACGCGCATGAGCTTGTCCTTTCACATCATGCAAATCTGCGCCAGGGTAAGATACTGTTGCTGTGTCTACTGTACTATCCATTTGCACAGGTTTGTAACGCCCTGGATTATTTAAAAGATTCACCACATCAGACAGATGTTTGCAGCCGTAAACAACCAAGCCTTGAACCACTGCGGCTTCTTGGGCATTATCAGCAGGGATAACTAAACCTGCAATTCCCATTTTTTGGGCTGCTGCTGCGATCGGTAAAACACCAGCCACTGGACGCAAGCTGCCATCTAGAGACATTTCACCTAAGAATAAATAATCCCCCAACAAATCAGCGCTAACTTGCTCAGAAGCCGCCAAAATTCCCACGCTAATGGGCAAATCGAAACAGGGGCCTTCTTTGCGTAAATCTGCCGGAGTTAAATTGATCACAATTTTCCGCATAGGAAAGGCGAAACCTGCATTTTTCAGCGTTGCTTTAACTCTTTCTCTCGATTCTTGAATCGCTGAATCTGGCAGTCCCAAGACAACAATTCCCGGTAATCCCCCTGAGACATCGACTTCTACCCCTACTTTGACGGCATCGATGCCCACAATTGATGCACTCCAGACTCTGGCAAGCATTTCTTATATAACAGTAAACCTTTCAAATCTCTAGCAGATGCGTGGGTTAATTGGCATTAGTGAAACTACATAGACTATTTTACCGATCCAGTATAGTTATACCATTTCTTTTTCGACTGCACTATTTTAGCCTTGACACGCTACTACGGTAATCTTATTTTTACACTTTATAAATAACCTTTAATACCCTAGTTACTAAGTGTAAATATTATAACTAATTATCCAAATTTTATCTCATGAATTAATAATTATGAATTAGATAGAAGCAATTGCTTTTTTATCCAGATCGCTATGTATGTATAAATCATTGCTAGCAGAATTAAAGCTGTAATAAGAATCTATTACTATTTGTATAAAAATATAATCGATTGATGTGATAAAAGCATGTTCTCCATATTCTACCTTGTGCTTTTTTACCATACATATTATTTTCAATTCTCCAATAAATCTGTTTTTCATATCTATTGACATGGGATACCTTAGTCATTACTATGTCAATCAATCCGGATTTCATTAACTTCTTGAGAAAATCTCTGTAAATAAATCCAACACTATCCTTACAGCACTACATGAAACTACGCTGTTTATTACTCAGCCTTACAAGTATTTTTTTATTTTCGTCTCCAGTAAAAGCGAATCCCAACACCAACCAAGTTGGCAACGTAAATGACTGGAGTGCAAATCAATCTGATTTACAATTACCAAAACTTAAATTTATTTCTCCGGTTCCTCTGGGCGATCCTGCCAACCCAATAAATGGTTCTAAATTTACTGGTGTAGTTCCTCTAGGACGCGAGATATCAGAACTAAAAACTCCTATTAAAGCGTTAATGGCTCGCTATAGATTCCTCACTCCCGGAATCTTTTTTATGGACTTAAAAACAGGTGATTATTTTAGTTTTAATGGTGATAAAGCATTTTCTGCTGCTAGCACAATTAAGTATCCGATTTTGATTGCATTGTTTCAAGAAATAGATGCAGGGAAAATCAAACTTGGTGAAGCTTTGGTCATGCGACGGAAACATGTCACTGGCGGTTCTGGAGATTTGCAGTATCAACGAGTGGGAACTAAGCTGAGTCTCTTGCAAACTGCAACCAAGATGATGACTATTAGCGATAACACTGCTACAAATATGATTATTGATCGTTTAGGTGGTGTATCTAAATTAAATCAAAAGTTCCGCCGTTGGGGATTGCAAAGCACTGTGATTCACAATATGTTAGGAGACTTTAAAGGAACTAATAAAACTAGTGCCAAAGATTTGGTAAGACTGTCAGCTTTGGTTACAAAGAATCAGTTAATTTCTGATAGAAGCCAATCCCAAGTTTTAGGTATTATGATTCGTTGTCATAATAGAGCATTGCTTCCATCTGGCTTAGGTTCTGGTGCAAATATTGCTCATAAAACAGGTACTCTGCGATTTGTACTGGGTGATGCAGGTATTATTGAAACGCCAACAGGTAAACGTTATTTAGCAGGAATTTTCGTGCGTAGACCAAATAATGACATTAGAGCTAGGGATTTTATTCGTCAAGTTTCGCGGGTGATGTATGGCTACTTCGAACAGCCAAAAGTCAGTAATCTACCTTAATTATCTATTCTGAATTCTAAATTTTTTCTTTAGTTTCAGACTTACACGGAGGAGATCCCCCAACCCCATTAAAAGGGGAATTTTTAACTAAGTATTTTTTATTTCAATAAGGCTAGAGGGGAGTGTAAGAAACAGGCTTCACGTTTTTAGGGTGTAAATTCTATAGTTATTAAACCGTTTGCACAAACATCAATTCTGAAAGCTGGCAATATTCAAAAATACGATAGCGAATAGCCCGTCTTAGACATCGCTTTTCTAACTGCCAAGGTATTATGTAGTCGAATACCATGCAGCATAGAGCTTGAGGTTTTGCATGAAAGTAGCAGTCTTCAGTACAAAAGTCTACGATCGACAGTTTTTGTCAACTGTAAATTCTCCCACACAACACGAATTAGTGTTTTTTGAACCTCGTTTAAATCGGGATACTGCTATCCTCGCCGCCGGATTTCCGGCGGTTTGTGTATTTGTACACGATCAGGTTGATGCCCCAACTTTAAAACTTCTTGCCTCACGGGGTACTCGGCTGGTTGTCCTTCGGTGTGCTGGGTTTAACAATGTAGACTTACAAGCCGCAGCAGATTTGGGAATTACTGTTGTGCGTGTTCCCGCTTACTCACCTTATGGAGTAGCAGAACATGCCGTAGGATTGATTTTAAGTCTGAATCGCAAAATTCATCGGGCTTATAACCGTGTCCGAGAAGGCAATTTTTCCCTAGATGGACTGTTGGGATTTAATTTACATGAGCGCACAGTGGGGATTGTCGGCACTGGCAAAATCGGTTTGATTTTAGGACAGATTATGAAGGGGTTTGGCTGTAACCTACTCGCCTATGATGTTTATCGCAATCCAGAATTGGAGGCGTTAGGTGGAAAGTATGTAGAACTACCTGAGCTATTTGCCAACTCTGATATTATTTCCCTACATTGCCCTCTGACTCCTGAAACGCATCACTTGATTAACGCTGAGGCTATAGAACAGATTAAGCCAGGCGTAATGCTAATTAATACTAGCCGGGGAGCGCTGATTGATACCCAAGCAGTGATTGAGGGATTGAAGTCTGGTAAGATTGGCTATCTCGGTGTGGATGTCTACGAACAAGAATCGGAATTGTTTTTTGAGGATTTATCTGGCGAAATTATTCAAGATGATATTTTTCAACGTCTGACAACGTTTCCCAATGTACTAATTACCGGACATCAAGCCTTTTTTACAGCAGAAGCTCTCCACAATATTGCAGAAACAACTTTTGCTAATATTGCTGATGTTGAAAATGGTCGTCCTTGCGCCAATGAAATTCGCGCTCAACCGTCTGCTTAGGTAAGGATTGGCGATCGCTAATTTGTATATTCATTCTGAACGATAGGCAACGCGGAGACTTTGGGCTAAAATTACCAGAGATGCGATCGCCATCAACCCGCCCCAAAACCAGTAAGGTAAAAGCAAATATCGCTGCATTTGCGCTGTATCAGAAATTCCAAGGGGCCCAGCAGAACTACTAAATAGATAATCGAGTTGATGGTACGTACTCACACAAGCTTGTACACCCAGAAATTGGATGGCAAACCCCTGTGCCCAGCGAGGTGCTTTCAGGGCGATACCCAAGATTATTAAACCCAACAAGGGAATTGCCACCAATCCAAACCAGGAACGTATCCAAATTAATGTGGAAAGTAGCAAAAAACTTCCTAATATTTTTAAACTTAGGGAAGCTGCTTTAAAACTGCGGGAAGCCAGAATCAAAGCTGCGCCCGCAAGAGGCGGCCCCATTGGGCCGGCGGCGGCGGCCATTGCCGGGCCAATTGGCCCGAATGACGACCGGATGCCATAAGTTGCAACACCGGAACCATTGCTAAAAATCTGTAATTTTTGAAACTGTCCCCCTAATAGGAGTGCCATTAAGCCGTGACCCATTTCATGAAACCAGGTTGCCAGAATTGTAAATGGGTATAAAATATAATCACCTCCCGGTACTTGCCACAGTAAAGCAGTTGCGATCGCTGCTGCAATTAGCCAGGTTAGCCCCATACGCTCAACAACTGGCGGAGCTTCTTGGGTGAGCAAGGGTTCAAAATTTTTACTTGGTTCCCTCATAGGTCACTCTATTTTGGATTTTAGATTTTCTGGAAAATTAAAAATTTAAAATTGGCAGTGTATTTTATCCATCCTAGTGTAATTATTGAGGTAGTGGAGTTGCTGGACAATGCAACAATTCGCACATCGAAGCGACGGCTATAAACTATGGCGCTATTAAAAACAACATAGTTATCCGTCGCTCGTCTAATGCGGTGCATTTGTTTCTCCTCCAAAAAAGATGCCGGAGGATGGGCAGAAAATGCTTAGACTGATGTCACAATTGATGGAAAATCAGTTAAGCAAGTTGAAACAGAAATGTCATTAAGTCTCCTTTACCCAAACTGATGCGATCGCCTGGTCGCAATCGATGACGATTCCCTGGTAAAAGGGGCAAGTTATTAATGTAAGTGCCATTAGAACTTCCCACATCTTCTACATAGTGAGCGTCTCCCTCAACACGAATATCTGCATGAATCCGCGAGACAACTTCTGAATTTGGAAATCCTGAAACGTCTATATCTGGAGGAATCCGGTCATTGGGCTTGCCGATATGAATCACAGAGAGATTTTGCGGCAATTCAATTAGTCGATCGGTTTGAACGTGGATTAACCGCGCTATAACCTGCTGCAATTGCGTTCTGGCAACGGTTGCAGTTGGTGCTGGTGCAGCTGGTGGAGGTAGTTCAGCTTCAGAGGGTGGCGCTGGTTCCAACGATGGTGGAGTAGGAATACTTTGTCCAGAAACTACGGGTACTGCGACGCTTGGCTCTGCTTCTGGAGGGCTGCTTTCTATAACAGCTGCCTCTGGCGGAGCTACTGGGGGAGCTGCCACCTCTGTTGCTGGTAAAGATGAACTGGGAGGATGAGAGTTAGTAGAACCGCTCATTCCCAAAGCATCTGGTTGTAAAAGTTCTAACAGTGGATCGGGTGGAACTAACGGTGGTACTTCCACAGAAACATCGGGAGTAACTGTTGTAGCTACCCCACTATGAACATGTGGAACTCCTGCGGAGTGAAGGTTATAGCCACACTGGCCACAGAATGCAGCATCTGCCTGCACACTTGCCCCACAACTAGGACAGTTAGTAGTCGCGGGTAACGGTGTATAACAAGCTTCACATTGGACAGCACCATCAGGGTTGGGATGATTGCAATTAGGGCAGACGATCATCGATATTTAGCCTTTGTTCAAGATCATCATAAATATAGGTAGGACTGGCAAGCAGAGGGCGGCCCTAGCTTTAGATTCTAGCAATTACTGCCGATTTGATACGGGGAAAGGGAGCAGAGGGCAGGAAAGGATTAGGGAACGAGGGGGACAAGGAGGATAAGGGGAAATTATTGAACAAGTCTCTTCCTTGTCTCCTCCCTCTTCCTTGTCTTCCTTGTCTCCCTTGTCTCTTCTTAATGCCCAATGCTCCTACATGCCCCATTCTTCTAATGTTGAAGTTCCGAACCTGCTGCCGCATCCAGCAGCCACCAAAGTTCACCTTGGGGTCGAATCAAACGGGATGGGTAAGCGAAGTCATCGGCGACAGGTGCAAAGACTTGTGCCAAAGCTGGGCGTTTATTAGCACCAGCAACCAGAAAAATCACACTGAGAGCAGAGTTGATGAAGGGGTATGTGAAACTTATTCTGGGGTTTCCGTCTTTGTTACCCACAGTCACCAGGCGATCGCGTACTTTGAGAGCCTCTGTGTGGGGAAACAAAGATGCAGTATGTGCATCATCACCCATTCCTAGTAATACTAGATCCAACGCGGGAAACTCGACCCCAGAAGAATTGAAAAATTCTTTGAGATGTTGTTCATACTTTGCAGCCGCGAGTTCTGGATTGGCTTCTAAAGTTGGTACGGGGTGAATGTTAGCTGCTGGGATATCAACACGATCTAGCCATGCACGACGCGTCATCAGTTCATTGCTATCGGGGTGATCTGGTGGTACGTAACGCTCATCCCCCCAGAATACATTAATTTTATCCCAAGGCAGTTTTTGATTAGCGATCGCTTCGTATAACGGTTTAGGTGTACTGCCGCCAGATAAGGCGATGGTAAACCTCCCTCGTTGCTCAATGGCAGTATCTAACTTGGACAGAATTAATTCTAGCGCTCGTGCAACCAGCGTCGGCTGATCCGGTAGAACTTCAACGGTTTTGTTCATGGCTTCATCATCATATTGCTGGCTTCCAGCAATACCATACCGAACTTATTACAATTCCCCTTTTTAACTTTTGAAACATTTAACATCATGGATTAAGTAGGCTGGAAAAACGTAGATGCTCATTATCACCTTCAACGCTAAGTTGTCAGTAGTCAGTCGTACTAACTACTCTCATAATTATTTTTATTTACACCCAGTTACTTGATACTTTGTTGCTTAACACCACAGAGGATACATTTATTAATTCTTATTAAAAATTAATAAAACTAATTAATCACAAACAATGATTCCCAATCAGCGATCGCTTCGCGTTGGGCGATTAACAATTCCTGAATTCCTTTTTGAGCGACATCTAGCAGTTGATCCAACTGAGTACGACTAAAGCTACCTTCTTCGGCTGTTCCCTGGACTTCAATGATTCCCAAATGTTGATCCATCACCACATTAAAATCTACTGTTGCAGCCACATCTTCAATATAATTTAAATCTAAAAATGGCTCTGCTTCCAGTAATCCTACGGAAACTGCTGCTACCTGTCCACACAAAGGCGATCGCTCTAACACGCCCTCTTGCAACAATTTAGAAATCGCATGAGCCAAGGCCACAAACGAGCCTGTAATCGCTGTTGTTCGAGTTCCAGCATCTGCTTGCAAGACATCGGCATCCACAGTCAGCGTGCGTTCTCCCAGTGCCTCAAAATCAACTGCTGCGCGTAAGCTACGTCCAATTAAACGTTGAATTTCTTGCGTCCGTCCAGATAATTTCAATAATTCCCTTTCTTGGCGTTTTTGGGTAGCAGATGGTAACATTCGGTACTCAGCAGTTAACCAGCCTTTACCAGTTCCTTCAAGAAACTTTGGAACTCCCTTATTAACGCTAACAGTACAAAGTACCTGAGTATCACCGCATCTTGCGAGAACAGAACCGGGGGCAAAGCGGGTGAAACTGGGGTAAAAGCTGATCGGACGTAGTTCGTAAGGAAGACGACCGTCTGGACGCTGCCAAGCCATTGGAATTGCCTCAAGTTTTACAATACTGCCTTAAGATTACCTTAGTGTTGCAAATCATCATTTGAGGGGCATTAGGCATTGCGAAGAATTCTTCTTAACTTCTAACTCTCCCACTCAGCACTCGTCTAAGGAAGTGAAAGCAGAGTCAAAATATTTTGCTGCACCATATCTGGTGACTGGTCGCCGTTGATGGTCAATAGGCAGCGACGACGGTCGTAATATTCTAGGATGGGAATGGTGCGATCGTAGAATAATTCTACACGGCGCTGCACGATTTCGGGTTGGTCATCTGGTAGCGATCGCCCCAAGGATCGACTAACCATCACTGCCTCTGGAACTTGGAGATAAATTGCCCAATCTAGCTTTTGCCCTAAATCGTCCAATAAAAAATCTAATTCCTCAGCTTGGAAGGCAGTACGAGGATAACCCTCTAAGACCCAATCGCAGTTAATATCTGGTTGTCTGAGGCGAATTCGGATCAAATCAATAATCATTTCGTCTGGAACTAACTCCCCTTTTTGGATATAGGGTCGTGCGTGATAACCTAGTTCACTCAGACTAGCGTAAACCGAAAGAGAAGTTCGGGGATCGGCTTCCGACCATCGAAATTCCGGCAGTGGCTGATCGCCAGATATTGCTTCCCGTAAAATCTCACCTGTAGAAATCAGAGGAATATCAAAGTATCTGCCAAGCCTTTGCGCTTGAGTGCTTTTCCCAGATCCTGAACCTCCCAGAATCACCAATCTCACAACAATTCACTCCTCATGCTGTCAAATTCACTACTTGCTAAGTCTGTTTTGCCCAAACAACCGACAAATCTAACATTTAGGGATTTTCAGACGTTATACCCAGCTTTTTTAAATAATTGGAACTGTAACTCTTGTGTTTTAAGTTTTACAACTATCTACAGGGAAAAGACGTAAATTTAAATCCAAACAACTCTTGACTTACACACAAACGTAGTGTTGACTTAGAATGCAATTTGCTAAATCCACCACATCTGTGAAAAACAGATTGATTATACAGGCAGATTTGTAATAATTACTGACAGCAAAAAAACTTAATTATTGTATCTTTTTGAACTTAATCCTATGGTTGCCCAGCTAGAAACTCAAAGCATCAATTCAACCCTTACCTTGCCATATCCAGTTGAAGGACTAGTGCAAGTTTTCACTAGCTCACATCGTAATTTTTTTACGAGTGTTATAGCTCAATCACTGAGAATAGCTGGACAAGGAACGTCAGTATTAATCGTGCAGTTCCTTAAAGGAGGTATTCGTCAAGGACACGATCGACCCATACAATTAGGACAAAATTTAGATTGGATTCGCTGTGATTTGCCTCGTTGTATCGATACACCACATTTAGACGATACGGAAAATCAAGCCTTACAAAAACTGTGGCAATATACACAACAAGTAGTATGTGAGAGTAAGTATTCTCTCGTGGTCTTAGATGAGTTAAGTTTGGCGATTAACTTTGGTTTAATTCCTGAAACCGAAGTTTTAGCGTTTCTGGCAAAACGCCCTCCCCACGTCGATATTATTCTCACAGGGCCAGAGATGCCTAAATCTCTCTTAGATGTAGCAGATCAGATTACAGAAATCCGTCGAAGTTATCGACCCTAAACAAAATACTCAGTTCGTGCTAATATATCAAGTCTGTTTGAATTAACGTTAGCAAAGAACTTGTGATTAAGAACGATATCTGGATTACTGAAATGGCTCAACAGGGCTTGATTTCGCCCTTTGAGCCAAGCCTAATCCGAAAAGTGCAAAAAGATGATTCTGTAGCGGTTCAGCCTGTAATTAGCTATGGATTGTCTTCTTATGGGTACGATATACGCCTTTCCTCGGCTGAGTTCCGCATTTTTCGCCACATTCCCGGAACTATAATTGATCCCAAAAACTTTAATCCCCAAAATTTAGAGCCAACAGCGCTGCATACTGATGCCAATGGCAGTTATTTTATTTTACCTGCTCATTCCTATGGGCTTGGGGTGGCTCTAGAAAAGCTGGAGGTTCCTGAAAATATTACAGTAATTTGCATAGGTAAATCTACGTATGCAAGATGTGGCATAATTGCAAATTTAACCCCTGCTGAGGCTACATGGCGAGGTCATTTAACTTTAGAATTTTCTAATTCTTCTAGTGCTGACTGTCGCATTTACGCTAATGAAGGCGTGGTGCAATTGCTATTTTTAGAAGGTGAACCCTGCGCTATTAGTTATGAAGCACGCCAGGGAAAATATCAGGATCAGCAAGAAATTGTGACTTTGGCTCGTATTTAGACTGAATGATATCTAAAAAAGTTTACACAAAATATAGAACTTAAATCTATTCACCAATTGCACTGCTGGTAATAATTTAATTGTAGATGTATCTAGGGGGTAATTGGGTTTACCGTTGGGCTTGGCTTAGGGCCATTTTTTCATCTCGCTTCTAGCCAAACCTGTAAATCGACCAAACTAGTAAAATCTAACAGTGCTTCACTCAAATCTTCCAGAACAGGCAAAGGTAAACCAGAAATTGAGGAGCGTATTTCTTCCGAAAGTTCCCCAAATCGCTTAGTCAATTGCCGGAGAATGAGATTAGCTGTTGCTTCCTCACGTCCTTCCTCACGTCCTTCTTCCTTAATTTCTCGGTAAACTCGCGTTTCCTTAAGCGTGATTCCTAGCATAGACTCTACCTCCGCTTGAGTTAATTGTTCAAATCTGTACACCATGATCGTCGTTATTAATTCAATTATGGCGCGACTTGATGGTAATAGCTCTTCTTGATTGGTTCTTGTTAATAAATACCTTGCTTCTTCTGGCGCTTGTTCTTCATCCACTGTAGTTAATACCATCAACGCTACCCATATAGGTAATTGACGAATATCCCCTAATTCATCTAAATACACCCGATGTATTTGTTCACCGTTCAGCAATGAACGATGAGGATGAATATCGATTTGTTCGATACTGCGCGACGGGTAAATTATCACTGCTTGCCAGTCGCTAAATCTGGCACGGTTGCGGTAGAAATATAACGAAGATTCAGCCCATACTCTTTCATAAAGTTGTTCATCTTTTTGGAACTGAACCTCGCAAAAATATACAACTCCAGCACCATCGCTTTCAGGGGGTAGAAATACCCCATCAATTTCAAATTTCGGTTCTTTGACTGCGACTGAATCAAAACGATAGCTATTTGAATTATTTGGAGGATTTGTCAACAGTTCAAATAGCAAAGTTGGAGACTGTTGAAACAGTTTGTAAAATATTGAGTCTCAACGCATGAAAACATTTTACTAATTTTTTATTTATGATTTTTTGGTGGCTGTTTGGATAATCCCTTTGATCTAGAGCGTGGTATCTCAATCAATCCAAGTGGGACATTCTCAATCCAGCCCAAAATATGATTATGGTGCAAGTCTGGCTTTACCAAGACGCTGTTTTTCATACCATTGTGCGATCGCAGGTGCCCAATCTTCAAAATGAGGCCACATCATTTCACACAACTTCTGAATTTCAAGTTGAGCGTCTTTTTTATTTCTCAGGTCACAAAAATGCAAGAAAGACCTTAAATTGAAACTCACCACAAAATGCTGGCGATAATCAAAAGGCACTTTACCTCTTGCGTGTTCTTCAGACATTCCACCCTCAAAATCAGCTTGATATCGTTTAGCTGCTTCCAAACACCACTCTAAATCTGCTGCTCGTTGCTCTGGTGAATAATGGTACTTTTTGCCTTGTCTATCAGTGTAATAACCAACAGGGCGTAGGTAAAAAACATCTTCTATGTCTTTCTTACCTTCTAGTACATCAATAAATTGGTTGCCTGTGTACCTAAAAGACTGAACATCAAATGATACTCCTACACGATGAGTACGAGCCTGCTGCATAACACTGTGGGGAAAGTAACCACAGTTGAAAACAATTTGGGGATGCTCTAGAGGCCCATAGTGTCCCCTCTCACCCGCTAAAAGTCGCTTAACAATAACTTCGCCGCTTTGTGACTCTGACGGCCAGGAGTCGCGCTCATCAAACACGAACCCATCGGTATAGTCCTGGTGCATCGCGGCATAAATCACCTGCTGCGGGTTTGGCGTTTTGGCAATAACCTCTACTCGAAATCGATGCATTAGTTTTGGGAGTGGATTTGTGACTGAAAGTGCTTATGCAGAAGAAGCGGAGCCTGTTCGTTAGATATGGCTTTGAACTCGATCCATTATCATATCTCTGCCTTGGACTTCTACTTAAGGAGATTAAGATACTTTACAAATATTAATATCTTTGTTACAGTTGTTTACATAAAGAGAAAACAGGGAAAAATCCATGCGTACAAGCACTGCTATAATTGACGACCAAGGCAAACTGAACAACTTTGCGATTGAGCCAAAGGTTTATATAGACGAGCAAGGCGATCGCACTGGTTTCACTCCCTATGCAGAAATGCTGAACGGTCGTTTAGCAATGATCGGTTTTATTTCTCTGATAGCATTAGAAGTATTCACAGGACACGGTATTGTTGGTGTTTTGGCAAATCTGTAAAAACTAATTTTTTATAACGTAATTCTCAATAAATAATTAAGAGACGGTAGATTTACCGTCTCTTCTTTTATGGAAAGCTTAGTGCTAGAGTGAATATGCTGATAGCAAAAGCCCTTATTAGCGTAAAAACATTAGGTGAACTATGGCTTTAACTGCTTCAACTATGTTGCCACTAGGCACAAAAGCACCAGATTTTAATCTACCTGAAGTGGTATCTGGAAAGGCAACTTCGCTTTCTACTTTTGCAGATAAAAAAGCGCTGTTGGTAATGTTTATTTGTCGGCATTGCCCATTTGTAAAGCACATCCAACAAGAATTAGTGCAGTTAGGAAAAGATTATTTTACAAGTGATTTAGCGATCGTTGCCATCAGTGCTAACGATGCTAAGAATTATCCAGATGATGCGCCAGAGTCGTTACAAGCATTTGCCACAGAACAAGGGTTTAATTTTACCTTATGCTACGACGAGAGTCAGGAGACGGCAAAAGCTTACACAGCAGCTTGCACACCTGATTTTTTTGTATTTGACGAGCAACGCAAACTTGTTTATCGGGGACAATTAGATGATAGCCGTCCCAGTAATGGTAAACCTGTAACAGGCGCAGATTTACGCGCAGCCATTGAAGCAGTGCTGGCAGGCAAACCTGTTACAAGCGACCAAAAGCCGAGTGTTGGTTGCAATATTAAATGGAAACCCGGAAACCAACCCAGTTATTTTGGTTAAAAGCGGCTACATCAGCTTATTCATACCCGATCCGGCAACACCGGATTAAGATTGTATAGCGATCGCTCTTTTGTTTTCCGAGAGTGACAAAAAAGGGCTATTCTTTCAAGCTAATTGTCTTCTTTTTCTTCAGCCATATTCCCAACAAGCCAGCAATTGCTATTCCTCCAATACTTGATGGCTCAGGCACAGACAGAGGTTCTACACTCACATTATCCAAGTATAAAAAACCATAGCTAGCTCTACCACCCAACTTTAACTCTGTAGATGATTTTGTTGCCAAAAAATTCAAGTCATATTGTGTGAAAGGAGATCCAGCAACATTTATAGTATTTATTTTATCAAAGACTTTATTTCCATCGACAAATGCCTGAAATATATTATCAACTTGGCTGCTATCTTCGTCTGTTCCTAAAAAGAAACTGAGATTATAGTTACTACCGATAGTTGTAGCCAAATTTTGGGATATATAAGCAGGATTTACAAATGAACCGATCGATAAACCTTGATTACCACTCTCATACTGAGGAAAATTGTTAATTCTAATCCCTGATGTATCGATCGGATCGCCAGATTTAATCCAGTCTGTAACATTAGGATTTGGAACATTGGGGTTGTTAGGATCTACGAGTGGGTCGAGTTCAAAGCTTCCGTTCCTAACAAGTTCTACTGCTTGTGCTGCTGTATTATAAGTATTGGTAATCACAGCAGTGCTAGCTAAGGTAATAGTAACACTAAAAACAATAATTGAGAGTTTTTTGGTTAAATTCATCAAACTTGACTCCAAATAATTCAAAATTACAACAACGTAATGCATCAAATATCTTCAGATCCCCCTTTGAAGCCTTGATTGGGGGGATCTTGATACAACCTAATACTTTACAAACATCCTCTAAGCTGATGAAGCAGCTTACATTTTTACCTATAGTTCATTGTTGTCCTTCATCTTCAGGTGCTGCTTTGACACTCACATCATCCAAATATAAAAATGCATACTTGGCTAGAGAACCAAACTTGATCTCTGTAGATGTTCCTTCAGCTTCAAAATCTAACTTGTATTCTGTGTAGGCTTGGTAGGCAATATTCTTTTTGGAAGAAACCTTCTCACCATTTACAAATACGTGAAGTTTATTATCAAGATTGGGTGCTTCCTCTATGGATGCTAAATAGTAAGTAAGTTGATAGTGTTGACCGGGAACTGTAGGGATAGTCTGTGATATGTAAGCAATGCTTGAAAATGCACCAAGCGATAAACCTTGATTACCAGTATGAGGAAAGTTGCTAATCGTAACACCCGATGCAGCTGTTGGATCTCCAGATTTAACCCATCCTGTAACATTAGAGTTTAAAATGTTGGGATCATTAATATCTGCGAGAGGATCTATTTCAAATCCCCCGTTGTTAATCAGTTCTTGTCCTTCCGCTTGTGCTGTCGATTTATAAGTATTGGTAATCACAGCAGTATGAAGAAAGGCAGTGGTCAAACTACAAACAATAATTGAGAGTTTTTTAGTGAACTTCACGAGACATTACTCCAAATAGTTCAAAATTCACGACAATGACTACTTAATTGATTTACTTTGTGGTAACTAAGGCGCAAGAAACCCATAATTATTTTTGAAAATATTCTGAGCAGTAGTACCAGTTAAGTAGTTAGAAAAACTCTGTGCGGTCGTTAAAACTGTAGTTCTGGTGAGTATACCCAATGGATAGACAATCGGATCGCTCTCTGTTGTTAGGGCTGTTTCTACAACTCTTACCTTGTTAGAAAGAGCAGCATCAGTTTTGTAAACTGCACCTGCATCGATAGTTTTATTTACACCTCCAACTACAAGAGTTTTATTTTCAACAGCAGTTAAAACGTTACGCACATTGCTAGCAAGGTATAACTTAGGGTTGAGAGTAGTGAAAATACCCCGGCTAGTGAGAACTTGTTTGGTATAGTTTCCTGCTGGCACAAGTGGAGGAGTACCTGTATAGTCACCTATAGCAATACCAGTAATGTTGGCATTGGTCAAACCATTGAAGCTGGTGAGAGCAGCGCTACCAGTACTAACAGGAGGTGTCGTAGGGGCAATCAAGACTAGACGATTTCTGACAACGTTTTTACGGCTACCTGCTACCAACTTACTTGGGCTTGCATTCTGCAAGACATCTATTTGGTCGGTAGCAGCTGAAATGAAAATATCTGCTGGGGCTCCCGCTTGTATTTGACTCAGCAAGGTACCAGAAGCTCCAAATGTATAAACTACGTTGATAGTCGGGTTAGCATTTTGGTACTGGGTTTTAATTGCATTCAGTGCGTTTGTTAAGCTGACAGCCGCATACACGTTAAGTGTGGTTGTGGAGTTTGCTGGCGATAAATTGATAAACTGGGAGCCTATTACCAGCATCATGCTGGTAACTGCTGTAGCAATCCAAGCGATAAGTCTTCTTCTGTTCATGAAATTTATAGTTTGGGGAAAATATTACCTAAAAGTCTCATTGTTGACGTACCTGGCTTACGTAGAGGCAACAGAAAATAAACTGCATAGAATGCAGAGGATATGGATAAATCTCATTTAGAGAGAGCTTTGACGTAATTACTACGCACGAAAAATTCTGGAAATAAACAAACGGCCTCGTAATTGCTAAAAGCATTAGTTATGATGAGCCGTTATTATTTCCAAGCAGAATTACACAAACAAAAAGTGAAATGTATTTAGTGATGAAATAATATCAGTTAAATACGCTTATTACCAACATTTTTGGTTATAAAATCCTGACATAAAGCTTAGACAAGGGAAGTCAAACTTTAAAATGCCCCTGAATTACTTGTCTGGCATAGGTTTATTGTAAAATAGTCATAAATTACTAAAATACATTTTTACCAACAAAATAGTTTTAGACAACTTTTTACCTAATTTAGTTGGTAATTAAGCTGGTGTATTAGTACTGTACTAACACTAGTGAAAAGCGATCGCACTTACCGATGTGTAAAAAAGGAGCGATATCTGCGGCGTAAACCACGAATCCAGGAGTGCTTGTAACCATCTATCTAGATTAACTACATATAATTCTCTGTGTGTATAAAAATATATACAAACTCTTATACTATCAATAAAAAAATTGATTTGACATACGCCTAACGATAGATAGATTTTATTGAATAAATAGTTTAGATTTGTAACAAGTTACACAGAACTAGGTAAAGCACATGGCCAACATAATTGACACTGCTACTAATAACGGTTCTTTCAATACTCTAGTTGCAGCAATCCAAGCGGCTGGTCTGGTAGATACACTGAATGGCAATGGCCCATTCACAGTATTTGCACCCACTGATGAAGCATTTAACAAGCTTCCAGCAGGTACAGTAGACGCATTACTTCAAGATATTCCTAAGCTGAAGAAAATCTTGACCTATCATGTAGTCTCAGGAAAGGTACTGGCTGCTGATGTAGCTAAACTGAAGACAGCTAAAACAGTTGAAGGTTCAGAAGTAAAAATTGACGCTTCTAATGGCGTAAAAATCAATGATGCAACAGTTGCAGCAGCAGATGTTGCTGCTGATAACGGTGTCATCCACGTAATTGACACAGTTTTGATTCCTGCATAAGCAAACTTCAGAATAGCGAATGCTATTTCTGGGGTGGCGACTACCCATAGTCGTTTCTTTACTAAAATCTGGTTGAATGTTTTTTAATAAACACCAACTACCAACAAATCCATCTAGATCCTGTCTAGATGGATTTATTGTTTAATTAAGTGTAATTAAATTTTTAGTTTTGCCAAACCCAAATAACGGATGCCTTCGGGGGAAATATCAAAACGGCAAGGTAAGACTTCTAAACCAAGAGCGATCGCATCCCGCAATAATTTACCATATACAGGATCTGTGCGATCGCCAGGGGAAAACTCTGTACAATCACCACGATTGATAAAGTAAAGCATCACCGCACGAGTTAAAGGTAGCAACGCCATCAGTTCTCGCAAGTGTTTTTGTCCTCTTGTAGTCTCCGTGTCAGGAAATAAAGCTAGTCTCCCCTCAGACAAAGTTGTATTTTTCACTTCTAAATAAATCGGGCGTTCCTCATCACTCCCCGTCAAGAAAAAATCCACTCGACTTTTTTTATCTAGTCCATAAACCACCTCACCCTTGATTTGGCTATACTCACCCAATTCTGGGAAAAGATATTTTGCCAAAGCTAGCTTTACCACCCGATTGGGCAAAAAAGTATTTATGCCTACCCAAGTCGGCTCATTGTCATGTACCTGAATTAGTTCTAAAGTGTAAGCCAATTTGCGGTTAAGATTATCACTTTTGGAAAGCTGTACAGCACTTTGGGGAGTTGATACTCCAGTCATTGGCCCTGTATTAGGACAGTGTGCTGTCACTATTTCGCCAGAAGTAAGTTGAACGTCAGCAAAAAATCGCTTGTAACGCTTGAGTAAAATACCCGGATACAAAGGTGGGTAACGGTAAAGCCAATCCATCATTATAAAACCTTGTTGCTGCTAGTAAATATACGTCGATTCCTTACCCACCTAACTCTCAACAGTAAATCTTTGCAGCAGCGACTCCACCCTGTGACATAAATCAAGCAACTTTACATATCATAGATTGTCAACTTTTGTAGTTAAATTGACAACATAGTAATAAAAAGTAGCATATACTAAGCATTATAAGCCTCCCATAAAAAATCCGGGAGATTGCACTCAACGTGCAAGGAGGTAAATCCTATGCAAAAATTGGAGACAGCAACGGAATTAGAATATGCTTTTCTGTTTACTCTAAGAAAAGTAAATTCAATCAATCCAGAAGGTTTCAAGCCATTTTTTATTAATATGCCTATTGATCCTTACATCAAAGGCAACTATCGTTCCAGAAGATTATCTCGGTTCACAGTTTCTGGAAATCATTTAATCAAATTACCTCATGGCTATCTCTTTCAAAGTAAAGAGTATAATCCATTAGTGGGTGATATAAAAAGAGAGTTCGCAGAATTAGATGATGGACTCATAGAACTTGATATTTTTACAAATCTAGTTTTAGCATTTAGTGATTCTTGTAAACTTCATCCTGAAGCTGAAATTGGGGTTCATCAAATTAGAACTATTTGTTCGGCAGATAATTTGGGTAATCCAGCGCCTGAAGGTATCCATCAAGATGGTACTGATTTTATTGGCATATTTTCAGTAAACAGAGATAATATTCAAGGTGGAGAAACACATCTATATACTGCCAAAAAAGAAAATCCTGTATTTAGCAAAGTTCTAAATCCGGGAGAACTTTTATTAGTTAACGATCATGATTTTTTCCACTTCACCACTCCCATCAAACCACAGTATGACACTCAAGGAAGTAGGGATGTTTTTGTACTAACTTCTCCTAGCTTGCTTTCGTAATAATTTTAGTCAAATGTAAATATTTTGCAATCTACGAGATATGGGGAATTGAATGTAGTCATTTCCCCAGCTTTTTTGTTTGGAATTGGAAATAATCTAGCTGAGAGTGGTTTATCTAACTTGATGGCTAAAGTTGCCATATCAATTAATAAAGCTGCAATTTTTTCTATCGTTATATCACCCGGAATCGGAACTGTATCCAGTCCACAACCACAAACTGCTGAATATAATAATAAATTTGTAATATCATAAGTTTGCTCATTAGCTCTGGTAGCCAGTCCCACATCTTCACAAACTGGAAGCATCAGCCCAGAGTAACCACAGATTTTTACTGATACATTTTTCAGTACACGAGTCAGCATACCAGAAACGCTGAGAGTTCCAGAATGTCCAAACTTACCATTAATCAATTTTTCATAAGCAAAAGCAATACTGTTTTTCTTATTCAAGGATGGGGCTAGAGAGTTATCGATTCCTGTATATGTAACGGCGAATCTATCAGATATTTTTTCGGCAATAACCGCGACTTGATTTAATTCAGATTCTAAAAGTAATTGCAGGTTTTGCTCTCCTGTTATCATATTTTTAGCTTGTGAAAATGCTTGCATTACCAAGTCACCTAACTCTAAACCTATAGCGAAAGATGTATTGCCTCTATGGTAGGCTGTAGGAAAAAATGGGATACCTGGCTGACAGTTTGCCCATGCACAAAAACGAAAATTACCATAACCATTTTCACTTTCTTGGGAAATACGTTTAATAACTTTAGCGGATTCCCTAGCATTCTCAAAATTGATGCCAGTTTCACTGTCGCCAATTCTGCTAGAGCAATAAATAATCGATGTATTTTTGTTGATATCTGGAATGATATCTATGGTTTCAGGTTTGCTGGCATAACCAATATTGAAAAAGCTGATATTCAGACTTTGGCAAAGTTGTTCTAGAGTTTGAATTTCATTGATAATTTCGATTTTTGATAAGTCTTGTAGATATTCTTCCCAGGTATTAGTGGCGATTCTAGTTGTTTGTACTTCGTATCCTTGTTTTTCAAAGAAAATCTTTGCTTGCTGATTAAAGTCAGCAGCTTGCTTAATTGTTTCCCGATCTTGTAAAGATTGAAGTGATATACCTGTTGTGATAGTTCTGATTTTCATTGGTATAACTCATTATTGATAAGCTTAATCAAAGTTTTAGTCAATATTTATACTAAATCTAACTGTAAAACCTGGAGTGTACAATATTCAATTGCATGAATATCGCCGATAAAATTTACGGGGTTTGTTCATTTTAATTCACTGCAAATCCGAAATGAACCAAAGCCACGCTGAATACTTAGAATATTAAGAGTGAGTGGATAGGTTAGGCTACGAAGCAAGCTTGCTGGAATTCAACTAACTGAATCAACCAAACAAATGTATGAATGAAGAATTTTACAATAGAGGATTGGAAAAGGCTAGGCGAAAAGACTACGCCCAGCAATTCTCATCATGAGAATGATTATAACTATCATTAGCATCTATGCAAAATTTTCAGTTAAAGGTATGGTTTTTGTATCTCAATACTCGCGAACGCAGGAGCTTTTTTGAATCAGCCAGGAATTTTTGACGAAATAGTACAATACTTTCAGTCAATCCTGAAAGATTTACCTGATAAGCGAACAGGCAAAAACAAACGCTATCAAATGAGTGATGCAGCATTAAGCGCATTCTCCATATTTTTTACTCAGAGTCCTTCTTTTCTTGCCCATCAAAGGTCAATGGCACATAGTAAGGGACATAATAATGCTCAAAGCTTGTTTGGGGTACACCAAATTCCAAGCGATAACCATATCCGAGATTTACTTGATGAGATAGAACCAACCGTTGTGTTTCCGGTGTTTACCAAGATTTTCAAAGCATTAGAGAATGGTAAACACTTATCAAAATTTCGTTCTTTTAAAAATAATTTGCTGATAGCTCTAGATGGAACAGAATATTTTTGCTCCAATGAAATTCACTGTGAACACTGTTCGAGCAGAACTTTTAAAAACGGAACAACTCAGTATTTTCATACTGTGGTGACACCAGTAATTGTTTGTCCTAGTAATTCTCAAGTAATCCCGTTAATACCAGAGTTTGTTGTCCCTCAAGACGGATATCAAAAGCAGGATTGTGAGAATGCGGCAGCAAAACGTTGGATTCAGAAATATGCCAAACAGTATGCATCTCTTGGTATTACCATTTTAGGAGATGATCTTTATTGCCATCAACCTTTATGTGAATTATTACTACAAGAAAAACTAAATTTCATTCTAGTGTGTCGGTCTAAATCCCATAAAACACTTTATGAATGGTTAGAAGGAATGCCCCTTGATACATTTAGTGTCAAACATTGGAAGGGCAAAGTCTATGAGATTTATACCTACCGTTATGTCAACCAAATTCCTTTACGGAATAGCGAGGATGCTTTATTAGTAAACTGGTGTGAATTGGCCATTACTCGCTCTGATGGGACTATAATCTACAAAATACCTTTGCGACAAATCATCGAATCACAGATATTAATGTTGAGGCGATTGTGTCAGATGGTCGCAGCAGATGGAAAATAGAAAACGAAAATAATAACACTCTTAAAACCAAAGGTTACAACTTAGAACATAATTTCGGACATGGGAAAACGCATTTATCCTCCCTATTAGCAACCTTTAATATCCTTGCATTTCTGTTTCATACTCTACTTGACATTATAGATGAGAAATACCAATTTATCCGCCAGCATTTACCAACACGCAAGACCTTCTTTGATGATTTACGCGCCTTAACTCGTTATCTTTATTTTGATAGTTGGGAAAGTCTGCTTAACTTTATGATCCACGGACTGGAATTAGAATTTCATCCCAACACAAGCTGAAAATTCATCTTACTTTTTGAGAATACTTACAACTCCGTGTAATACATGGAATTAGCTTGAATTGCCATGTATTACTTGGTAGTTCATTGTGTCTAAAAATCTGTTTGAAGTAGCCACTCCTAGTTCAAATTTATCATTCAGCAGAATTCTCAACGTCTCCCAGGCTTCATCGGTTAGTTTCGCTCTTAACATATTGATAACCATTCTCATAATGAGAATTGCTGGACTACGCCGGAGCAATTGAGGAATTTAGCCATGCTTTACAACTGACACCTTACTTTGCCGAAGCTTACTTGCAAAGGGGTTTAGCATATTATGACTCAGGAGCAATCCTTAAGGCTGTTTCAGATTATACCGAAGCCCTGAAGCTGAATCCTGAGAGTGTAGAGGCGTATTATTGTCGTGGATTGGCTAGGGTGGCGCTGAAAAATTTACCAGGGGCGCTGGAAGATGTTGAACGCGCTATTCGTCTCAATCTCAATTATGCTGCGGCTTATAATCTGCGAGGGATGGTGCGGCGCAAACAAGGTTATGTTCAAGATGCGATCGCTAACTTTAAAAAAGCAGCACAATTATATCTAGAACAACAGGATAAAGAAAACTGTCGCCTGTGTCTGGAACGAATTAAACAGCTACAACCCCAAGAATTACCTGTTTTACAACAATCACGTTCCCCAAATGCACCGATTTTATCAACCAATGATTATTTCACCCAGTTATTAGAAAAAGCTGAAAAGGGAGATACTCAAGAGGCACTGGCCGATTTAAACTGGGTATTGAAAGCCGATTCGCAAGATGCCCAAGCTTACTGCTGTCGTGGGGTTGTGCGTTGTAAAATGGGAGATTATCGAGAAGCGATCGCAGATTTTAATCAAGCATTGCGACTAAATTTCCAAGATGCCATTGTCTATCGTAACCGAGGTAAAGCCCGTTCTATATTGGGAGATCATCAAGGTGCGATCGCGGATCTTAATCAAGCACTCCAGATGCAACCACAAGATGCGTTAGTTTATATTGCCAGAGGTAATGCCTATCGGAGTACAGGTAACTATCTCGGTGCTATTCAAGATTACACCCAAGCGCTGCAAATAAATCCTGATGATGCTCAAGCTTACTACAATCGTGGCATTGCCTATACTTGTTTAGAAGAAATGCAAAATGCCGTGGAAGATTATCAACGGGCGGCGAGTATTTTTTGCGAACAAGAAGACTGGGGAAATTATCAACAAGTTTTAAGTAGCCTAGAAAAAATCCAGAAATTTAGTCCACAGTCAAAAAAGCAAAAATATAACTTGCTACATCAGCGACTTTTGCAAATGGTTGGGGGATATTGGGAAATTGCCGAAAGATTGATTCAGCAGAAACAGGATTACCATCCTGGGATGTCAGACGAGTGGTATTTGCAAAAAGTGATTGATGATTTAGAACGCGATCGCGGTAGATAAAATATGAAGGAGACAAGAGGCAGGAGGAAAACTGGCCTCTGCAAAAACTATTTTCATTCATAAATACCACTAGCTATACACATAAATACACCCGTACATTTGTACGGGTGAAAATGCGATCAATCACTTGCGATTGGCTTATGCGTTACCACCTTTAACTAACTACCGCTTCAGCTTTTTCCTCGGCTTTTTCCTTGACTAGCACATAAGGCTGTTCTGCACCTTGTGCTAAATATTCAGCTAGCTGACTTTCAATTTGATCGCGTACAATTTGCCGATACTCTAGAAAATGCTCGTTGTGGGCGCAAGCAGAGATGTAATGCTCAATCACTCCAGGGTTACGCTTGAGAATGCTAAACAAATGGTGCCAGAATTTCCAACGGGTTTCCCGTTTGATTCCTTGTCGCCAAATTACAATCAGCAACGCTTTTACAACCACCCACTCTGGCATTTTTGCTGGCGCTTTCCAACTCGGCAAACCCATCATCAAGAAACAGCGATAGGTACGATCCAAGTACTGCACTGGGTCGTATAAAGTACAAAATGCTTCAATATATTCTCGTGCAAGTTCTTCTAGCGGACGGGTGGGCAAGAAGTTCATCAATGTTGTCTGGTTGATGTTGCCATCTTGATTTTCCCGCAGTCGTCCTTCTTTTTTCAGGCGATGCCAAAGCGCGGTGTTAGGTAACGCTTGCAACATTGCAAAGGTAGTAGAAGGAATAGCTGCTTGTTCAGCAAAGCGGACAATGCGATCGCCTGCGCCTGCTTTTTCGCCATCAAAGCCGATAATAAACCCAGCCATTGGGCGCAATCCCGCTTTAATGATGGTTTCCACTGCCTCAGTTAGAGAACTGCGAGTATTTTGAAACTTCTTGGTCATTTGCAAACTATCCTCATCCGGCGTTTCGATTCCCAAAAACACCGCCGAGAAACCACACTCAACCATCAACTCCAACATTTCTGCATCTTGTGCCAAGTCAATTGAAGCTTCAGTGTCAAATCGGAAGGGATACTTGTGTTCTGCCATCCAGACTTTTAACTCTTTCAGCAACAATTTTACATTTCGTTTGTTGCCAATAAAGTTGTCATCCACCATGAACACACCCCGCCGCCAACCCAATTCATAGAGGTAATCTAATTCTGCTAAAAGTTGGGCTGGGGCTTTGGTGCGTGGTTTGCGCCCGTAGAGAACAATAATGTCACAAAATTCGCACTGGAAGGGACACCCGCGCGAAAACTGCACCGACATCATGTCATAAGCATTCAGTTCTAATAAATCAAAGCGGGGTATTGGCGTGCTTGTGACATCAGGTTTTTCTGTGGCGCGGAAAGTTCCAGAAGTTTCACCCCGTTGAATTGCCTCAATAAACATGGGCAAAGTGATTTCCCCTTCATCCAAAATCAGAAAATCTGCGCCAACATTTTCAACTTCGTGAGGTACAGAGGTGGGGTAGGGACCGCCGACTGCGACTAACTTGCCACGTTTTTTGGCTTCCTGGATTTGCTCAAGTAAATCTTGTTTCTGGACAATCATCGCAGAGAGAATTACTACATCTGCCCATGCCCATTCTTCTTCGGTTGCTGCGCGGATGTTGCGATCTACCAGCTTGAACTCCCATTCTTGGGGCAGAATAGCGGCTACTGTTACTAAACCCAGAGGTGGTAATAAAACTTTGCGATCGACTAACTCTAAGATTTTTTCATAAGACCAAAAAGTTTTAGGAAATATTGGATACACTAACAAGATTCGCATGTAGTATCAATCCTCACACTTTGATTGTTATCCCACTCTAACGAAAATAAAGAGCTATTGACTTTTTATTAAAGTTGTTTTATCTTACCACCGATATTTTTCCCTTTAATTAATGGGCTGCTAGCGACTGGGATTCTTGCAGCTAATCGGCAAAAAGAAAAGCATGTTGAAACAGGAATCAGGAGATTTCTGGTTTCTCTAACTACCACCCGGCTGTAAACTAAATTCATATCAGTAGAACTTAAGCCAATACGGTTCAGAGACGCGATTTATCGCGTCTTTGCGATCTAGGGCGTGTCATCAAAAAACCTTATCCGAACCATATTGGGACTTAGGCAACTGTCATAGGCGATCGCCTGTGTGTTAAATATTATCACTAAAATCTGTAAAGAATTTAATCGTTTAAAATCCTGAATAGATATCCAAACCTTTGATTTAAAGGCTTTACAGACTGATATTATCACCATCTACTAATTATATTTCTTGAAAAAGACTCCACACTTATAAGAAATATTCTCATTTAGCTGTATCGTAAAAATAGAAGCAAATTAGAAAAGAAGTGTAGTGCTTCAGAATAAATCAATCAGATGATCGCACGATGGCTCCCAAAAGCTTTTGCACAAAGTTTCAAGATTCTCCTTGCCGTTACATTTATCAGTACTACATTTGCTGTGGTTGCATCCGAAGATAAGTCCAGTTACGGTAATCAACCTAACCTACTTCAAACTGAGATTACACAGCAGGATCTCAAAATCATTGAGCAATTAGTAGCTATTGCTGAACGCAACTCAGCCCAAGTGTTAGAAACAAAAGCTGCAATGGGATTAAATGCTTTTAGGGATGTCGTAGCTATCGAATTATCTCCGGGTCTAACTACAGTTTCAACATCACCCAATTCCCCATCTGAACGCTCAAATAGCTTTTCCTTAACCGTCACAGTTGACCCGATTAAATTCATCAGTACTTTTCAACAACTTCCTGTTTTACGAGCTCGTTGGCAGGAAGCTAGACAACAAAAAAGGTTAGCTATCATACAATACTATGTTGCTTATCTCCAAGCGCGTCAAGCAGCTTTAATTGCCACTTATCAAATACAAAAATTTACTGGAGGCTCAGGTATTGCTAGCCTTTATTCCCAAGCAACTTTTCCTAAGAATGTCAATCATCTTGCTAATCCTGATTACGTTGCAGCTGCAACGTCTACGTTAGAAGCAAACACACGCGAACGATTGACATTGGAAGAACTGGCAGCTTGTGTCGGCTTATCTTTGCAAGAAATGACCGTTATCATTAGCAAATAATAGATATTTTCTCAATCAGCACGTTCAACGCCACTAATTTTTAAAACATCACTCATGGTTGCACAATAATTTGGCAAGCCAAAACTATTAGGATTTATGAATTTTTCATAAGTGAAATGCCGATAGTTCATACAAAATCTATCCCAAGCAGCCATTTGAATACGAAATAGAACAATAATCAAATTAGCCAATGCTATAGAGATGGGAATGCGAAAGTAAATCTTTTTGCCCAGATAAGCACAAACTTGTTCTACTGCTTGATTAGCAGTTAACGGTGCTTGGCCCAAAACCAGCCGACGTGGTTGATCGTTCTCGGCAGTATGATCGATTAAATACCGCACTACAGTGGCAATATCTTGTGCGTGGATAAAGTGAAAACTGCCATCTGCTTCCAAAAAGCGAATCACATTAATATATTTCGTCACTTCTGGAATACCAGATGTGACAGCAGAATAAGGTTTATTCGCATCACCGCCCAATACTACAGTCGGAAAAACTGTGGTAATTTTGGGTGCGATCGCTAATTTTTCTTTTTTTTGTAAGCACTCATATTTGGAACGGATGTAATCTGTCCCAATTTCCCCGGCTTCTTTTAATGGTTGATTGTGGCGATCCAAAACGCTAGCTGTCGAAAAATAAATCACCTGCTGGCAACGTTCTGGATCTAGCAGTTCCAGTAACTCTATAGTCTTGACGACATTAATATCAAATGTCTCATCACCACCCCAAGCTGTGGCAGTGAGTACTGCCGTATCAATTGTGGATAGCAAATCGGCAAACTGGCGAATATTTTGCATATCACCTTGTAAAACGTTGATACCTGAACGGGCTTTAGTATCAACTTGCAGTTTGCTTGGGTTCCTAACTAGCAGATACAGTTCGTGATCTGTTTCTTTAATTAAGGCTTCTGTTAAATAATGACCTACACAACCACTTGCACCAGTCACTAAAATCCGTTTCTGGCTCATAGAAAATTTTTTAAAAGTAAGGAGTTAAAACTAAAGAGTTAAGAATAAAGTTAAAAGTTCCGAATTGCAACTGATAACTTATAACTCTGAAAATTTTAGATTTTGAATTTTGGATTTTGGATTGAAAGAAAAATCTAAAATCTAAAATCTAAAATTGTATGACTCCTAATTCTTAACTCCTGCAAAATTCAGTTCCTTTGCGGTTTCAAAGAAGAAAGCGACATTTTCTTCGGGAGTTTCTGGTAAGACACCGTGACCGAGATTGAGAATGTGACCCCAATTACCAGCTTTACGAACGGTATCGAGAATGCGATCGCGGATAAACTGTTTAGAGCCGAATAGCACGCCTGGGTCAAGATTTCCTTGAACTTTAACTTGCTTGCCCAATCTTGCTCGTGCGTCTGCCATATCCACTGCCCAGTCTACACTGACTATATCAGCGCCAGATTGTGCCATTCTTTCCAACACACCCGCACTACCGCTAACTAGCAGAATCAAAGGTGTATCGGGGTGGGTTTGCTTAACCTGCTGGAAAACTCTCTGCTGATAGGGGAGAGCAAAGGTGTCATAATCTTGAGGACTCAATTGACCCGCCCAAGAATCGAACATTTGCACAACTTGAGCGCCAGAGTCAATTTGGTAGCGGGCATAGATGGCGATCGCATCTGCTAATTTAGTTAACAGTTGATGCAGTATCGTCGGATCTGAGAATGCCATGTTTTTGATGATGGAGTAGGTTTTAGAACCTTTTCCTTCAACTGCATAAGCTGCTAATGTCCACGGCGCACCCACAAAGCCTAACACTGTTGATTTATCGCCTACTTCAGAACGCAACGCTTGTAAAATTGTCTTGATAAATGGTAGAGCAGCTTCTGGTTCTAAGGGATGCAGACGATCAATTTGTTCTTGAGTGCGGAGGGGGGAGTGAATGATTGGTCCTTTACCTTCCGCAATATCCATGTCAATGCCCAAACCAGGTAATGGGGTGACAATATCAGAAAATAAAATTACTCCATCTGGTTGGAAGGCTTTCCACGGTTGCAAGGAAACTTCAATTGCTACATCTGGAATTTCCGAGCGATCGCGAAACGAAGGATACTTCTCTCTTAAGTCTCGATATGCTTTCATATATCGTCCCGCTTGTCGCATCATCCATACAGGGGGACGATCTACTACTTCACCACGAGCAGCCCGTAAGAGATGAGGAGTCGTTGAAGAAACACCCATTTATCACTTCATCCTAAGTCACAATTTTTATGTCACTGTTTAGCTTATCATTCTGGGATTACGCTTTTTCAGCAGGGTTGGAGTAAAAGAGCTAGTCGCTTTCTACCAAAGGAAAGTTGGGAATAGGATAAAACAATAATTAACAATGAAAGTGGAATATAAAAGAATTTCGGCACTCTTTTGTGTTTTCTCCACTCCCTACTCCCTAACTTGTTATGCAAACTGACTCTAACAGTCCCGATCGTGTTGCATCTGCTAATAATGAGCCTAACCTAGTAAAGTTTTTGATTCCGCGATCGCAGCGACAGAGGTTCTTTATTCAGTTTACCTTAATGACCCTCATTGGATGGGTTGTGGGTGGCGTTGCCAGTATCGCCTTAGAGAAAATTATTCTCCAAAGCTCACCGAGTATTGCTCTCCAGGCACAAACATGGAGTATTTTGGTCAGAAGTTTCAGTAACGTTATATTTGCCGTGATTTTTGCTGCTGACCAAGCCCTGATCGTTTACCGATATTTACCGGGTTTGCAATGGCTATTTGCGACTAGCATTGGTTGGCTGATTGCCAACGGTGTTTCTACAGCCTGGATTAACTACATTTCATCCATAGCCTCGTCATCACCTGAAGAAACTTTTATTTTCGGATTTTTATCTGCGATCGCATATATAATTTCTGGTGTTTGGCTAGGGCTTTGCCAATGGCTGGTACTGAGGCGATATACAGCAGGTATTTGGTGGTGGAATTTTTTACCCTCAATTGCTTTCTTATTAATTACTATTTTGGTTTGGTTGCTTTTTCTGGTGCAAAATCTGATTCCAGAAGCCAACCGTACTTTTATACTGTATTGGAGTGGACAAGGATTTACAGCACTAATTTTGGGAATTGTACCAGCAATTGGCTTATGTACCTTGAAAAGAAATTCACATCGCCGGAGTGGAATTTCTGGTTAATCATAATTAAGCTAGTTAGGATTTTAGATTCCATCTAAATTATAGGGAATCCCAAATTGAATCGAGGTTTGCTTGAGCTTGTTTGAGTGCTGTTTCTGGAGATGCCCCTAACATGGTGGCTTCGATAGCTTGACCTAAACTCTCAGACAAACGACTATAGCCAGGAATGATGGGTCGAGAACCGGACACAGGCATTTGGTCAATAAAGACTTTCAAAACAGGTTTTTGCTGGAGAATTTCTTGATAAGCCTGACTTTGGGCAGATTTAATGTTAACTGGTAAAAAACCTGTCCCTATACTCCATTCTGTTTGGAATTCTTCACTTAAAACATACTCTAAAAATTTGAGTGCTGCTTGCTCTCTTTCTGGTGTACTCTTCATCAAATACATATTTCCAGTGCCTGTTACCGTAGCAGCTTTGACACTTGCAGGTATGGGGAATACGTTAAAGTCAACATTAGACTTCATGATATAAGTCCAAGGGCCTGTGATCTGCATTGCAACGCGACCCGCAATAAAAGCATCTTCTTCATAACCTCGCTCTGGCGAAGAAAGGGTTGCTGAACCATCTTTTAATAGGTCTTGCCAAAATTGCAAGGCTGCGATCGCACCTGGATTCGTCAAATTCGGATGGTTATTTGTTACAATTTCTCCGCCAGCGCTCAATAAAAAGGGGAACCAACTAAAAACAGTCCATTCACCCTTTCCTAAAGGCAATAGCATTCCGTATTGTTCCGGTCGATTATCGCCATTCCGGTCTATAGTCAATTTTTTGGCAACTTCCCTCAACTCTTCCCAAGTCTTAGGAATTTGCGTAATTCCCGCAGCTTGGAAAAGTTTAGGTCGGTAAAAAATGCCTACATTGCTAGTGGAAATTGGAATTGACCAAAGATGACCATCTAATTTTAATTCCTCCCATAAGTTGGGGCTAATTTCCGACTTCAATGGAAACTTGTCCAGCCATTTATCTAAAGGACGAATTGCCCCTAGTTCCATAAACTGACCGGTCAATTGAGGATCGAATGACAGAATATCTGGAGACGCATTGCCCACAACTGCTGTTAATATTTTTGGCAATTGGGGTTGACCTACAAAGATAGATTCCACCTGTATATCAGTGTGAGTCTGATTAAATTTATCTACTAGTTTATCAAACACATCCCGATTAACAGGGGGATTGATTGATTGCCATAAATTCAGATGAATTGCTCTCTCATTCTTCTGGACTGTCCCCTGACAACCATATAAGAATATGAAAAATATACTCAGAATTATCCCTATTAGCGAAAGCCGCCAAGGAGAATTGGTCAACTTGCGGGAAAAATTCTGAATTTGGGATTGGAAAAAGGTAACTTTCATGCCCATTTTTAGAGGAACTTTGGAAAGTCTATATGTGTTGGATATTTATCACTTCACCCTTCTTAAACCACACCCCAGTGTAGTCAATTCGACGTAGATTAAATTGCTCATCTCTCAAACGCTCAAACTCATGTAAGGCTTTTTGACAACCATCCCAATGACCGTAGTCATCTACCTGAATCATGCCATTTGGCACAACATTGTCATAAAGATTATTGAAAATATCCATTGTTGATTCATACCAGTCGCCATCGGCATGTAGTAAGGCAATATTACCTATCTCAGACTTATATTGAGGTAATGTTTGAAAAAATAAACCCTTAACAGGTACAACAATATCTTGAACTTTTAATAATTCACAAATCAACTGTATATTTTCTGCAATTGGAGCTTTTAAAGTGCCAACTCCAAACCCCGTTTCATTTGCGGCTATTCCGTTGTGTAGATCAATTTCTATCGGTTCAGGCATTCCTTCAAAAGTATCACAAGCATAAACTAAACGTGGGCTAAGGCTGTAGCGCTGGATTACAGATGCTAAAAGCGCTGCTGCTCCCCCTTTACAACTTCCACATTCAACAAAGTTTCCGGGAATATCTTCTAGACAAATTTTCTTTGCTAGAGAGTAGAGTGAAAATAAACGTGCTTCACCCAATAAAGTGTAGGGACGGATAGCAGTAATAATTTCCAGAAATTCATTTACTGAATCTGTAGATAATTCACTCACATAATAGTCTTTTAAATGCTTTGGTAAATTCCAATTAATATCTGGATCGGGCTGATGTTTCACTGGCTCAATATTTCCGCGCCAAGCAACCCCCATAATTTGCATAGTTTGATAAATCATTGTGTTCCACCCATTTTGCTTTAAGTAATCCAAGCCTTGGGCAACGTCAGGAGCATTCAAATCATGAAATAAAATTAAAGCATCTGCTTCTGCAAATTGTTCGCAGATTATTGCATCATCGAGTGGACACGGAGCTTCATGAGAACCATCAATGAAAAACAACGACCACTTACGCTGTGATTTTTCTGCTAATTCCTCTACTTTTTGAGGACTATAACCGCTTACTAAATTAACTTTGTCAAGAACACCCGCAGACTGCAAAGAATTAGTTACGCTTTCATACATATCTTCTTTTTCTAGCAGGGGATCAATTACATCTAACTCTACTCCTGCTAAAGCTAAGTGACAAGCAGACCAACCATACCAGCAACCAATTTCTAAAGCTTTTTTACCTCTAAATTTTAGGGCAGTATTATAAAGAATGTGAGCTTCATCTCGGCTGAGAAATCCTACATACGTTTCTCTTTGATCTACATACCATTTATGGGGAATTTCGCCTCTTAAATAAGGCCAATCAGAAACACTGGTATCTTCTACAATCATGTTAGAAAAACATTGATCTGGTTTGATAATCTCAAACCCAACAGAAACATAATCTCCATCTGTTAACAATGCCCTATCAATAAATTCTATTGTTTCTTTATTCATGAGCTGTTTTTCCTTAAATATCCTAATTTATGCTGTAATACTAGCTATTCAATTCATCTTAATTGCTGTTATGCACTTTTATAATACACAGTTCATGATTGATGATCTACTAATGGTCAACCTTGCTAAATTCGTCAATAATCTGAATATAGTTTTTGATAATAGCACTAAAATTAAAATTTTCTCTGGCATATTCTACAATTTCTCTGCGAAAAAATTTATTTTTCTCAATCAATTCCCTGATTGTATCACAAACAACTTTTTGATTTTCCGCAGTAGCATTGGTTAAAATATCATCTGGTAAAACTCTAATAAAATCCTTTGAATGTAAATTAGCACTAGCAGATTCTGAAACAACTATACATAAACCTGCCGCCATTGCTTCTAATACTACAAGCGGTGCAACTTCTCCATCACTAATTAAAACTAAACAACTATAATTTGTAAGATAGGAATAAACTTGTTTTAAGCTCCATACACCTAAGTATTTTGTTGTAATTCCTTCTACGAAATCATGATCGTCTAAAGGGCCAACAAAATCCATTGGAATTTTACCATCTATTATTTCTGCCAATAATCTCTGCTGTTTTCTCGGTTGAATCCAACCTAAACAAATAGCTTTATTATTGCCTTGCTCTTGAAAATCAAATTTTTGACTATCAATCCCGTTTACTTGGGTTGATATGTATCCAGAGTAGCCAGCTTTCAAAAAAATATCTTTTGTTGCATGAGAAAGGGCTATTATTCCAGGTGCATTTAAGTAATGTTTAAATCCTTCTTTAAAATCCTTCTCCCATCTATTTTTTTTTAAAAAATAACCATTATGACAGCTAAAACAATACTTTTGTTTAAGGTTTTCGTTGAATGCTCTAACAAATTCATAGGCGTGTAAATGTACGAAATCGTAACTATTACTATTGATTTTATCTATAACTTCATCAACTTGTTTGGAATTAAAAATATCTATGTCATGCCCCATTTGTTCTAAAACATATTTGTAATCTTGGATCAGAGTTAAAATAGAATTTGATAAGGGAGGCGTAGGGATATAACCTCCAGCAATTAACGCTATTTTCATGTAAAATTTTCTCTTTTTTAGAAATTATTGCCCTACTATACTCCATTTAGTCTCATTATCTACAAATTAGAATAATTTAAATAGGTAAATATATATTTTATAATAGAATATGTTAATTTTATTGTGGCGTAGTTTTCATGCTCAACCCAAGCAAATCTTCTTTATTAAGTAACTTTGATAAAATTCACTTAAAGCATAATTTGGTATCCAGAAAGCATAGAGACAAAGTTACCAACAGAAAAGTATGAACTAAACAAATTAGTATACAAAGATTTTAATTGCTAAAAAGTAACTGCTTTCTATTCTGAGAAACTCTGAAAGCTTTACTTATTTAAATTACAGGTTTGGCATCTGTCAAATCATGATTATTGTTTATTAAAATACATTAACGACAGCAAATGTACCATAAATTATTATTTATGTCTACCCCAATGGGTGCTATAGGTTCAGGATTGGGAGGTGGAGTAGAGTTAACCCTATCTAATATTGCTACAGAGATGCTCCGGCGAGGACATAAATTAGAAATTGTTACACCGCAAGGATCTATCAGCAATTCATTACCTATTAAAGAAATTCCCGGAGAACTAATACAGATACCAGCGCAAAATCAAAGTCGTAGCGATCCGATTGTGCTGCATAAAAATTCTGTTTTAGCGAATATGTGGGATTATGCTCGTCAAGTACAAGCAGATTATGATTTGATTGTGAATTTTGCTTATGATTGGCTACCACTGTATTTAACACCATTTTTTAATTGTCCGATCGCACATCTGATCAGTATGGGTTCTTTAACAGATGTTATGGATCAGATTATTGAACAAATAGCAATCAATTTTCCGAATACTATTGGTGTTCACAGTCAAACACAGGCAGCTACTTTCACATTTGCAAAGCGGTGTATTTGTCTGCTAAACGGTTTGGATTTATCTATTTATCAATTTTGCCCAAAACCAACTCAGAACTTGGCATGGGTAGGTAGAATATCTCCTGAAAAAGGGCTAGAAGATGCAGTAGCAGCAGCAGAAATCACTGGTATTCCGTTGAAAATATTTGGGTTTAAACAGGATATATCTTACTGGGAAAAAATTTGCCAAGAATACCCTAATGCTCCCATCGAATATGTAGGTTTTTTACCAACGGTTGAGCTACAAAAAGAGTTGGGTAAATGTCGATCTCTTTTAGTAACTCCTCGTTGGATAGAAGCATTTGGAAATGTAGCAATAGAGGCGCTTGCTTGTGGAGTACCTTTAATTGCTTATCGTCGGGGTGGTTTAACAGAAATTGTCCAAGAAGGCAAAACTGGTTTTTTGGTGGAACCTGATAGTGTTCAAGGTTTAGTAGAAGCGATTAAGCATTTGGATGAAATTGACCGACAAACTTGTCGCCAGCAAGCAGAAACTCTATATTCTTTAGAAGCTATGGGCGATCGCACCGAAGAGTGGTTTCAAAAAATTCTGAGAAACTGATATAGTACTAATCTTGTTCAAGTTAGATATTATTCCTATAACAGGAGCTACCAATGCAGCAATCAAACGTTGAAATTAATCAAGAGTTCTGGAATGATTACGCCAAAAAATGGGATAAATCTCAAGTTATTCTAGGTAATCAAAAGATTACAGATGATGAAAGAGATAATTACATCAATTATTTAGGTGATGAATGGGCCACTGTAGAAGATGCAGTCAATATTGTAAGTGAATATATTACACCATTTATTTCTCAAGACAGCACAGTGGCAGAAATAGGTGTAGGTGGTGGTAGGATTGCCGCAAAAGTAGTTGAAAAGGTAAAAAAAATATACTGTTTCGACGTAGCAGAAGAGATGCTAAAAAAGGCTGAAGCAGCACTTAGTGAATATCCTCAGATAAAGTTTCATTTAATAAAAAATTCTCAATTTGAAGCTGAGTTTAACGAACAATTTGATTTTGTATATTCCTTCGATGTATTTGTACATTTAGATTTACTAACGATTTGGAAATATTTAAACAGTATTTATAAAATTCTCAAGTCAGGTGGGAAAGCTTTTATTCATACCACTAATATAACTACACCGAATGGTTGGGCAAGGTTTGCTGCGTACAATAATGACGAAGTATTGTATCAGCCTACTTCACCAGACGCAATTAAGTTGTTAATAGAAAAAGCGCAATTTAAAGTGATTAAAGAGTCCAGTCCAGATGGAAACAACTTTTATTCGGATCGGGATTATTTAGTTGTAATACAGAAGTAAATTAATCTTTGAGACTAATATAGATGATGGAATATTTGCGAAAAACTTATGATGCGTTGCTTGCCGCCGTAGGCATCGCTAATATTCCCGCATCCCCATCTAAAATTACCTCTATACCCACTGGTAACGCAGCATTCGGGCTATCATGACCAAAAGGTAAATCAGAAACAATCGGAATCCCCAAATCACCCAAGCGATCGCGCAATACTTCTTCTACACTAAAACTAGACACAGTTGGCGGCGCTTCACAGCGAGTAAAACCGCCCAAAGCAATACCGCAGACTTGAGATAAAGCACCGCTCAAACGCCACTGTGTCAGCATCCTGTCAATGCGATAGGGTGCTTCTGTGACATCTTCCAACGCCAGAATTACACCATCCAGATGTGGCAGGATTGGTGTAGCTAAAAGGTTAGTAGCCACCGTGAGATTACCTGGTAACAAAGTACCAGTTACCACGCCGCCACCCCACCCGCAACCTTTAAGAGGCGCGAGAGGACGACCTTCTACTGAATCGAATAATCGCTCAACTGACCAATCTGGCTCATCTGCCAAAGTTGTCAGCACAGGAGCATGAACGCCGGAAATTCCTGCTATATAAAGGCTCCACAATAAAGCTGTGATATCAGAAAAGCCAATCAACCACTTGGGAAGTGCTGAATTTTGTTGCCAATTCCAATCTTCTAAAATGCGGGTGCTACCAAAACCGCCTCTGGAACAGAGAATACCGCGACAATCAGGATCTTGCCATGCCGCTGCTAATTGCTGACGGCGGGTTTCGTCTGTCCCTGCCAGATAACCCCATTTGTCATCTATCTGGGGGCTGATTTCTACTCGATAACCACGCGATCGCCAAATTTCTAAACCCCGTTCAAATGCCTCAAATTCTCGCAAAGCACCACTAGGGGCAATTACTCGTAGTAAGTCTCCAGGTTTCAGGGGCGGTGGTAAGATTTTGGATGGCATGAAAAAAGTTAGGGGTGAGAAGAGACGCGATTCATCGCATCTGTACAAGGAGTTAAGAATAAAGACTATACCTTAGAACTCCGATCAAATTTTATTGAATTATTTTTGAAACCGATCGCCACAGTGGTTTTATTTTAGGTTCGCTTTGTATCTAACCGTGGATTTTCCTTAGCTGGATTTTGCGGTACAAGATAAATACCTCCAGAGATTAAAGTCAGGGCGACAGAAATCCAAAAGGCAAGCAAAGAGGGAGTTCGCCACACTTCACCCAAAGGCGCAATCAAAAGTGCGATCGCTACTATTTGACTAACAGTTTTGAGTTTACCCCAAATATTCGCTCCGGTAATCGTCGTTTGATTTACCCGCCAGCCAGCGATCGCTAATTCTCGCGCTAAAATCAAAAACACTCCCCAAGCAGGCACTTTTCCTAGTTCAATAAAAACCAGCAACGGCGCAAGTACTAGAAGTTTATCCACTAAGGGATCGAGAAACTTACCCAACTCACTAATTTGGTTGAGCTTCCGTGCCAAATAGCCATCTAACCAATCAGTCAATGCAGCAACGAGAAAAATCGCCAAACATATCCACTGAGCTTCAGGTGTGGGATTATATAAACCATAAAGCAGAAATGGTATCCCCAATAGGCGAGAGAAGGTAATCCAGTTGGGTATGGTCATAGGGAATTCAAAAATCAAACTTCAAAATTAACAACTGTAAAGCAACAAGCAGCCAAGCAAATATGCAAAATCTATGCAGATTAGTGTATCTGAGTGTGCCTGCGTGGGAAAATCTGTTTTCTGTAGCTCTCTTAAAACAATACTATGACTGAACACACAGACTCTCAATTCCGCATCGAACGCGATTCGATGGGCGATCGCCAAATTGCTAGTAGCTTTTATTACGGCATTCAAACGCTACGGGCGATCGAAAACTTTCCTATTAGTGGCATTAAGCCTTTAGCTACTTACGTAGATGCTGGATTAATCATTAAAAAAGCTACAGCAATTGTCAATGGAGAACTGAATTGTATTCCCGAAGATATTAGTCAGGCGATTGTCCAAGCAACTGATGAAATCCTGGCTGGGAAGTTCCGGGATCAGTTTGTCGTGGATGTTTATCAGGCAGGTGCTGGAACATCCCACCACATGAATGTCAACGAAGTTCTGGCAAATCGCGCCTTAGAAATTCTGGGTGAAGAAAAGGGCAATTACAAACGTGTTAGTCCTAACGATCACGTTAACTATGGGCAGTCTACCAATGATGTGATTCCTACTGCCATTCGGATTGGTGGTTTATTGGCATTATCCAAGACATTACACCCAGCAATAGAAGGTGCGATCGCATCCTTAGAAAACAAAGCTGTAGAATTTCAAGATATTGTCAAATCTGGCAGAACCCACTTACAAGACGCTGTACCCGTGCGTTTGGGTGAAAATTTTCGCGCTTGGGCGCACATTCTTACAGAACACCAAAACCGGATTTACACCGCCTCTGGAGATTTGATGGTGCTGGGTTTGGGAGGTAGTGCAGCAGGAACCGGTTTAAATACTCATCCTCTATATCGCGCCCGTGTAGTAGAAGTTCTTTCAGAATTGATTGATACACCTTTAGAACCTGCGCCCCATCTCATGGCAGCTATGCAGAGTATGGCTCCATTTGTAAATGTTTCCGGTGCTTTACGCAATTTAGCGCAGGATTTAGTCAAAATATCTCATGACTTGCGGCTGATGGATTCGGGACCAAAAACTGGTTTGAAAGAAATCCAACTTCCCCCAGTGCAACCCGGTTCCTCGATTATGCCAGGGAAATATAACCCAGTCATGGCAGAGATGACATCAATGGTGTGTTTTCAGGTGATGGGTTATGACAGTGCGATCACATTAGCCGCACAAGCCGGACAATTAGAATTAAATGTGATGATGCCGCTAATTGCCTATAACTTGATTCACAGTATCGAAATTCTCGGCAATACCATCGCTGCACTCACCGAACGCTGCATCGAGGGAATTACTGCAAATCAAGAACGTTGTTTAGCTTATGCCGAAGGCAGTTTAGCTTTAGTAACCGCACTAAACACCCACATTGGTTATTTAAACGCTGCTGCTGTCGCCAAAGAATCTTTAGAAACTGGTAAATCCCTGCGGCAAATTGTTCTAGAACGGGGATTAATGAGTGAAACAGACTTAGCCACAGTGTTAAATCTAGAACACATGAGTGGTATCTTACCGCTCAAAACAGAATAATAGATTATGGTGAATTGGGAATTGGGCATTGGACAATAATTAATAGTTCTTCTCCCCCTGCTCCCAGCTCTCTTGCTTCTTCCCCATTGTCCATTCCCCATTCCCAATCTATGCAGACTCAAAAACCATCTGTTAGTCTCATTCGGGCTACATCTTATGAACGAGAGGCTTTACGAGAATCCTTAGTAATTCTCCTAGAACCTTTTGGAGGAATAGCAGCATTTGTTAAAAAAGGCGATCGCGTTTTACTCAAACCCAATCTACTTACAGGGTCGCGTCCTGGTAAAGAGTGTATCACCCGTGCCGAACTAGTTTACGAAGTTGCCCAAATGGTAATTGAAGTTGGCGGTAAGCCCTTTTTGGGTGATAGTCCTGCTTTTGGTAGTGCCAAGGGCGTAGCAATAGCAAACGGCTATCTGCCTATTTTAGAAGAACTCAATCTTCCCATCATCGATTTTCACGGTCAGCGTTACCAAACAATTAGTGATAATTTTAACCATCTGCGACTGTCTAAAGAAGCAATGGAAGCAGATGTAGTGATTAATCTACCTAAAGTTAAATCTCATGCCCAGTTGACATTAACACTGGGTGTAAAAAACTTGTTTGGTTGCGTCCCCGGCAAAATGAAAGCTTGGTGGCACATGGAAGCCGGAAAAGATGCGAATAGATTTGGTGAAATGTTAGTAGAAACTGCCAGAGCTATTAACCCTAACTTAACCATATTAGATGGCATCATAGGTCATGAAGGAAATGGCCCTAGTAATGGTGAACCTCGCCAACTAGGAATTTTAGCAGCCGCATCAGATATATTTGCTTTAGATCGGGCAATGGTAGAAATTCTCAATGTTCCTCCTGAACAAGTGCCCACAGTTGCAGCTTCCCAAAGACTCGGAGTTTGTCCAGAACTAACTGCTATCGAGTTTCCACATTTAAATCCTGACTTATTAAAAATAGAAGATTGGCGGCTACCAGACAAGTTGATGCCCATTGATTTTGGTATGCCTCGCGTAATTAAGTCTACCTTTAAGCATCTTTACACCCGATTTATCAAAGAACCAATTAGTGTTTACGGAAGGAACTAAGAACTGGTAACTGGGGAAGAAGCAAAAGAGTAGGGGGAAAATTCCTCTCTCTCTGCACCCCTTACCCCTGCTTCTCTGCCACTTCTCCATGCCCAATTTAGTGCAAACTTCGTTACAGCAATTTCAATTATTAGCAGAGTAATCTGTAATTACCCTCCGATTGCTTAACCAGACCGCCCTATTATATTTAGTGGCGGTTTTTTTAGCTGATACGCCACTTTCTAAAATATTATTTACTCTACCTATATATAGATTGACAAAAAGGCAGTGACATTACACAGATATTAAGATTTAAATTCTGAAATATTTGTTTAGTGTTATCACTGAATTTATGCTGCCCAACACAGTTAATGTATCTGTATTTCTTCGGGAATTATGATTGGTTATAAAAAACATTCCTACCATTTCTTCTTTGGTGTCAAATATTTGTGTGTATAACTACTGGATAACAATCGAAACCATTGATAGATATTCAGTGCTTTCGCGGTTTTGTATTTTGTATCACAAATTAGCAATTCCAGTAAAATGACCTTATCAAAGGCATTTTAGGATGTTATACTCATGAAGTATCAGACAAATATGTTTTGCTAATTAATCTTTAACCAGCGAAAAAATGTAATTTATGATGCTGTCAAAGTTGGCTTTGCGTATGCAAACCATTACACCATACAGGGAAACATCTGAAAATATTAATTACAAAACAAAACATGATTTGTTTAGTTGTAACTTTGTATTAAGAACTCCATGTATAAAAAGGCTATTATGACAGTTGTCTAACTGGTTTAGATTGTAGGATGCTACACATTTTACAGTTTAAAAATAGCTAACATAGCATTAAGACTCTCAATCAGAGAGTAGACCTACACAGTGTTACGAATAACTTCAACTTTGTATGAATTCAAATAGCCAGTCTGCCAATTCTAACGACACATATTCCCAACGTTTGGCAGACATTGTGGGAACTGCGATCGCTCTATTGACTCTTACCCTACCCGTATTTGTCATCGCCCACTATTCTTCAACTAATGTTCAAAATAACCAGCAACCCCTGATCCAAAACCTACAAGGAAGTAAAGATTGATAAAGTTTTCCAGTAGCATTTCATCAGGAATAACCTGAATTTATATAGTATGACTCCAGGTTTCGGGTGTCTTGACAGAGTAGGGCAGAAATCCCCCCAACAGCAATCAAGGGCGGGGGAAAATAATACCATCTTGGAAAAAGCGTTGCGAATTAACTTCGCAACGCTTTTTCCATTTTTTAGAGCAGTGGGGAGATGAGGAGGACAAGGGAGACGAAGAATTATTGAACAATTCTCTTTCCAATGGCCCATACTTCTCTACGAGAGGCTGCGCCCTAAGCGTAGCTATGCCGCAGGCTTTACGACTGCGCTCAGTACAAGTTCCCAATTCCCAATTCCCCATCAGAGATCCATATTGCCCTAAAATTCTACACGGGGAGCGAAGCTGACTGAGTGCCCCCATGATTCACTGTTATCAGAGGACTTTTTTGTGGATTTATCTCGTATTCCTGCCCAACCGAAACCCGGTTTAATCAACGTTCTGATTGAAATTACTGGCGGAAGTAAAAATAAATACGAATACGACAAGGAACTAGAAGCTTTTGCTCTAGACCGAGTACTTTATTCCTCGGTAAAATATCCTTATGACTATGGCTTTGTACCCAATACTTTGGCAGATGATGGCGATCCCCTCGATGGGATGGTCATAATTGATGAGCCAACCTTCCCAGGCTGTATTATTGCTGCACGACCGATTGGCTTCTTGGAAATGATTGACGGTGGCGATCGCGATGAAAAAATCCTTTGTGTTCCTGACAAAGATCCCCGTTACACTCAGGTTAAATCCCTGAAAGATGTAGCGCCACACCGCTTAGATGAAATCGCTGAATTTTTCCGTAGTTATAAAAATTTGGAAAAAAAGGTGACTGAAATTCTCGGTTGGCAAGATGTGGACAAGGTTGCAGCTTTAGTAGAAAAATCCGTCAAAGCTTATAGAGGATAATAGAAGAGTTAGGAGTTAGGAGTTAAGAGTTATAAATTTTTATTCCTCAATCCTAACTCCTTTACAGACGCGATTAATCGCGTCTCTACTCATAAATTTCGCTTGTTACGGATCGCAAAAACTGCCACCAAATCCTAAACCAAAATGCAGCGTACTCTCCTTTTGGCAAAAATTCATAATTGCACCCTTACAGGGGCGAATATCAACTACGTGGGTAGTATCAGCATCGATGAAATCCTTTTGGAAAAGGCTGGGATCTTACCTTATGAACAAGTGCAAGTAGTTAATAGTGCCAATGGTCAGCGTTTTATTACTTATGCGATCCCGGCTCCAGCCCATTCAGGAGTAATTGAGCTAAATGGGGGTGCAGCACGTTTAGGCATTATTGGCGATCGCTTGATTATAATGACTTACGGGCAGTTCACTCCAGAAGAGTTAAAAAATTACTCTCCTACGGTAGTCATTGTGGACGAAAAAAACAGGCTGTTGGAAGTTCGGCGCTACGATGACCTGCTCGTTAAGGTCTAATTTGAAGGAAAATGTCAAATTTTGAGTTGTCGGATTCCCAGAGCTACGTACCTGAAAAGTCTGCTATCCTGCCAAGTAGCCCAGCAGATGAATTTATTGTGCAATTTTGGGGTGTAAGGGGTTTGATTCCCACCCCAGACACCAGCACCAACCGCTATGGTGGTAATACTGCTTGTGTAGAAATATATGTAGGTGGGAAACGCCTGATTTTTGATGGCGGTACTGGCTTACGCATACTGGGTAAAACTTGGCAAGAACTACAACAGCCAATACAAGCCCATTTATTTTTTACCAACTGTCAATCAAATCGGATTCAAGGGTTTCCCTTTTTTGCTCCCGCATTTATTGTAGAAAATTGCTTTCATATTTACGGCACAGCTGCCTCAAATGGAGCCTCAATCAAACAATGTTTGTACGATCAGATGCTCCAGCCCCACTTTCCTTATCCTTTACAGGTAATGCAGTCGGAATTGCAGTTTTACAATCTGACTCCAGACAGTGATGTAAAGCTAGATGATGTTATCATTACAACCGCATTAATCAATCAAACTCAGCGCTCAGTTGGCTACCGAGTTAGTTGGCAAGATTATAGTGTTGCCTACGTCACGGATTTGCACCAGAATGCCGAGCAAGTGGAGCAAGAGCGGATTTTAGAGTTTATTAAAGGCGCTGATTTGCTGATTGCCAATGCCACTTACACTCCCCCTACGTCTCACAACCATGACTCTGCTGATTTACTCTGGCAAGCTGCGGTGAATGCAGCTCTGAATGCTGGTGTACAACGGCTAGCTATTTCTCATCATCACCCAGATGACCATGATGATTTTCTCGATCGGGTTCAAGTCGATGTTAAATCTGCTTTTTCTCAAGCAGTATTAGCCCATGAAGGTCTAGTTTTAACTGTTAGTAAGTGATTTAGACTCCTTTGTAATGTGTTTGTTATCGCAGTGAGACCGAGAATCATTGTGACCATTCCCAGCCATCTGGCTGGGAACGAGAGAAAGCTTTTTTAAACTTTGTTTCAACTTAAGTTGCCACCAGTAACAGATGTGCGGCTCTATGAAGCATTTTGCAACTCAGCTGTGCGGACTGAAAGCTGCTGTGTCTGATTACCTCGTTGCACTTTCACCTGCAATACTTGACCAAGACGACTATCTTCTACAACGTTCTGCAATTGTTCAGCACTGGTAATAGCTTTACCATCAACTTGCAGAATTACATCCCCGCGCCGAATACCAGCAGATGCAGCGGGAGAATTGGGGACTACTCGCATGACAAAAACACCATTAATTTCTGGTATCTGAATAGGAGAGTTGGGATCGGTGTTATTTTGCTTGGCAAGATCGGGTGTTAAAGTTAGCATTTGCACACCTAAATAGGGGTGAGCAACTTTGCCATCACGTTGCAGTTGCGCTGCGATCGCTTTCGCTTTATCAATAGGAATGGCAAACCCAATACCCATCGCGTCGGGACGAATCGCTGTGTTAATGCCAATCACTTCACCTTGGCCATTTAATAGCGGCCCGCCAGAGTTACCTGGGTTAATGGCGGCATCGGTTTGAATGAAGTCTAAGCGTTTGTCGCTAATGCCAACTTGGGCGCTGGAACGTTTGAGCGTACTGACAATTCCCAAAGTAACGGTATTATCAAATCCTAAAGGATTACCAACTGCGATCGCCCAATCTCCGACTTGGACATTAGTGGAAGAACCCAAGGGTGCGACTGGTAAATCGTTACCAGCGTTAATCTTGACTACTGCCAAATCTGTAACTTCATCAATACCTTGAACTTTTCCTTCAAAGGTACGGCCATCTTTGAGCCGGACTGTTACCTTATCAGCCTTATCGACCACATGAGCGTTAGTCATAACTAAGCCGCTCTTGTCAATAATGAAACCTGAACCTAAACCGCGTAACTGCTCAGAAGGAACCTGTTGGGAGAAACCGTCACCAAAGAACCGACGGAAAAATGGGTCTTCCATAAATGGATCGACGCGACGAGTAATTGTCCGCTCAGTATCAATGCGAACAACTGCTGAACCAACACGATTCACTGCTGCTGTGACAAAGCTACTAGTACCGATCGCAGCCGTGGCTGGTGATTGCCGTTGAGCAATCAGTTGTGGAGTATCTCCACCTGTAACTTGGGGTGCAGGTTCGGCTTGGGAAGGCAACACCTGCAATGTGCTAACCGTTAACACAACTCCAAGCGCGAGCGCTAAAACATAACTACTGAGTTGACGTATGGATCTGGGTAATTTGGGAAATCGCATAATCACAACCTAATTTATAAGCTTAATTTTTGCTTAGTCGTGACAAATCTATTTACAGTTATTTTTACTTCAGGTTTCGCCTGCTCTTCCCAATAGTGTGGTTAGGGCATTTTACGATTTACCTATAATCAAGTTAATGGAAAATTTAACCCAAAAGCTATTATGGACATTCACCCTTTACAAGTTCGGTTTTTACCCATCAATAAAACTTTTGGATTGCTAATAAAACTAGAAGTTTCAAAGTAGTGACACCGATAAAAAGGAGATGTGGGACACCCATGCTCACTTTTGGTTCAAAAACCGATCGGATAATGAACTAACTTTTGAATAAAATTTCATTCCGACTGATTGCACCTAGCTGGGGTAAAGAGTTGATTGCTGAGTGGGGAATCAGGGCGGTAGGAACGGTTAGAGGTAGTTGTAACTGTTTTACAACACTTTGTAGTAGTTGGTCTTGTCCAGTCCGCAAACCCCAAACATTTGTCCCACGATTGATAATAGCAAACCAAACCAAACCGCGATCGCGTGTGGGCATAACTCCTGCTAAAGCACTCACATCTCGAAGAGTGCCAGTTTTGATCACAGTAGCAAGGGGAATGTGTCTGCTGTGTACTGTTCCTCGGTGATCAAACCCAGACATGGGGAACAAATCACTCAGATTTAGCTGATGGGCAGATGCCTCACTTTGAATAGCCATAAACATCGCACAAACAGCCCTGGGGGAAATGCGATTTTCGGGGCCTAGCCCAGAACCATTAATTAACTGAATTTCCACTTGTGGCACCCTGGCAAGATTAGCAGCAGTGGATTGGACTACAGCTGCTCCTCCCACTGAATCTGCTAGCATCTCTGCCATATCGTTGTTACTGTAAACATTCATTTCCTTGAGCAGTTGCTTCAAGGGTAACGAGCGATGACGCAGTAACAAAGTTTGTTGAGGGTTTGGTTGTGCTTCAACTTTCACCGTACCCGAAATGACAACTTGAGGCTTGGGTGTTCCCTTAGCCATGATTGAGTGTGTGTAAATAGCGGGGCGGCCCCAAGTTGCACGATTTAGTGTTTGCTTGAGCATCATACCTGCCAGCATCGGCTGCCGTTGGAAATTCATGGCAAAAGTGCCATTAACGATCAAATTTCCCTTTACCTGCTTGATGCCCATTTTATTAAGAGTATTACCAAGAGCGATCGCTTCTTCCCAAACAAACAAAGGATCGCCACCGCCTGTAATCACCAAATCGCCCTGCACAACTCCATTTACCACTGGTCCGGTGATACTCACCAAAGTATCAAATTGGTAATCTGGGCCCCAAGTTTTCAAAGCAACAAGTGAAGTGGCAATTTTGGTTAAAGAGGCAGCAGGGAGAGGTGTCGTTCCTTGGTGGTTTGCCATCAGCATTGGTCCCGACTGCATCCAAATGCCCTGACTCTCAGCCAGATTTTGCGCCACCACTTTTGATGTGATGAGCTTTTTCAGATATTCCTGCACCGTAGTTGCCCCAGTTGGATTGGGATCGGGGGCAATAACTAAGCCAGGACTACTTTGCCAAGTTAAAGCATCTAAGGCATCTAGAGGCTTGATTTGTACCCCGGCCATTTCCAGCCAGAGTGACACCAAACCTGAACCCAATAATTCCAGCATATTTTATTCCTCTATATGTGTTTAGGATGTTCTATATTATTTCCTGTGCTAATATACACGCTTTTTTAAGCAGATCAGCATTGAGTCACAATAACTGGTGCATTAGGCATCTGAAAGTAAGGTGAATTACATGATTTTCGTTATACTTTTGACAAAAAAAGACTGACTCTGAGAGCCACGTCTCTTGAAAGCCAGTATAAAGGAGGCAAAGCGAATTGACTTTTCATATTTCATCATTTTTTATTAAAAAAATGATAATAATTTATATACATTGTAAATTTCTCTTCAATACCTGTTTCAAAGTCATCCTAAAACAGACATATCAGCTAAGTTAAATTATGAAGATATCAAAATCATCCAACATTTTTTTCGTTGATCTAGCCGATCTAAACTGTGAATATAGAAATCCTATCTGAGTTGTGAAAATTATTTTGTTTAACGTAGATGCAGAGCGGCTGTCCGCAGGCTACCACAAAGTACGCATAAACACTTAACTACTGAAAAAAGACATAATAGTAAACTAATTGCTTGTGATATTGGGGAACTATACGCCTGATTGATTTGGATGGTAATTTAATTTTTCAACCACTTACAGGGCATTGAAAATCACTATATTCATTGAATTTCAGTCCAGATGGGGAATCTAATTCTAGTGCTAGTGAAGCTAGTACTATTCGGTTGCGGAGAGCTAGCTATTGGAGATGGTGGGAAGTTTGTTGCGATCGCCTGCGTTATCATATCGCTTTCATAGAGTCAAATCTTTAGCGATCCAAAAGATATTAAACTGGCAATAAGCCTGTGAAGCCTGTCAAAAATATTGGGATGCGGGTGGAAAAATCCACCCCTAAACTCTACTTTCTTTCTGGGTGTACTTCATCAGAAGATGTAGCAGTACCCATTTGGTTAATTGTGGCAATCATCTGATACAAACGCCCCAAGTCCCGTTGATTGAAGTACAAAATGAGGCGGGGTAATTCAACCGTTTCATCTTGTGCTTCTTGAGGTAATGCCTGACTTTTTTCAATCCGTCCTTTAACAATAATGTCACTGAAATCAGCATTGAGTTGCTCTACAAGATAGTCTGATATATCTGTCTTCAGGCGGATGACTAATTGCTCGCCTACATATCGACAGGAGTGATAAACCTGGTAAAAACGAGTAATAGCGTCACAAGCCACATCCAGGTTGTCTGTCACCGTGTAAAGGCTGGGGTCTTCAGGACTGACAAGACCATTTTGGACTAATTGCTTATCAATATATTCGCTCCAAGACCGCCAGTAATCACCACCAGGGTGGTCAATTAAAACTAGAGGTACTGGGCCAAACTTACCATTCTGGCTTAATGTCATACATTCAAAAGCTTCATCTTGAGTGCCAAAGCCTCCCGGAAATAAGGCTACAGCATCACTTTCTTTGAGGAGAAAAAGCTTGCGAGTAAAGAAATATTTGAAAATAATTAGCTTGGGATCGCCCTCTATAAAAGGGTTTGCTTCTTGTTCAAAAGGTAATTGAATATTTAATCCAAAGGAATTTTCTCGTCCAGCACCTTCGTGACCCGCCTGCATGATTCCACCGCCACCGCCGGTCATCACCATAAATCCTAATTGAGAAACAGCGCGAGCAAACTCAAGGGCCATTTGGTACTCTGGCGTATCTGGCGCTAGACGAGCAGAACCGAAGATGGTGACTTTGCGAACGTGTCGGTAATCATAAAAGAGCTGGAAACCGCGTTCCATATCTGCTAACGCAGCCGACAATATTTTCCAATCGAGACGCTCAATTTCTGTATCAGCTAGACGGACAATAGTAGCAAGTGCTTGCTGAATAAGTTGCCGATTTTTTAATGTCGGTAAACGAGCGATCAATTCAGCGATATCCGCCTGTAAAGACTCTAATGTGTCAAACGACGCAGATGAAGTCATGAGAACTGCCGCAACAATGGCATTATATTCTACGTGAATGACTTACACTCTAGCAAGCGGGATATAGCCCCCTGAATATCAATATCCGGTAGCATCTGAATACTTTAAAAACGACAGAGATGCCGAGGACGTAAAGGACATAAATAAAGATATCACCACCTTCCCTCAATTCAACCCCAATTCTTCTTTCAATGCCACCGGGATATTAACTGCTGTCTCTAATCCCCGCACACCTTCCCACTGCTGTTTTTTACCCCAGGTCATTTTTTCCATATTGGCATCGCTGAGATCTGCACCACTGAGGATGGCGTAACTTAAGTTACTGTGGCTGAGATTCGCGCCATTGAGGATCGCACCACTCAGATTACTGCCACTGAGGTTAGCACTGTTAAGGTTGGCATAGCTGAAGTCTGTACCGAAAAGGATCGCGTCGGTGAGGTCGGCACCACTGAGGTCGGCTTCGCTGAGAATCACCCCACTGAGGTCAGCTTCGTTGAGGCTTACCCGACTCAGGTCTACGCCGCTAAGGTCTGCGCCTAAGAACATTGCACCGTTAAGTCTTGCATTGTTAAGTTTGGCACCGTTAAGTTTGGCATAGCTAAGGTCAGCAGCCATGAGGATGGCATCACTAAGGTTGGTGCTGAAAAGAATTGTATCGCTGAGGTTAGTACCGTTGAGGATGGCGTGACTTAAATCAGCACCACTGAGGTCGGCGCGGCAGAGGTCAGCATGGTTAAGGCTGACGTTGCTGAGGTTGGCTTCACTTAGATTCGCACCAAAAAGGATAGCGTTGCTGAGGTCGGCTCGGCTGAAATTGGTGCTGCTGAGGTCGGCGCGGCTGAGGTTGGTGTTGCTGAGGTCGGCGCGGTTGAGGTTGGTGCTGCTGAGGTCGGCGCGATTCAGGTCGGCGCGGCTAAGGTTGGCACGGCTAAGGTTAGCACCACTAAGGTTAGTGCTGCTGAGGTCGGCACCACTGAGGTTAGCCCCACTGAGGTTAGCACCACTGAGGTTGGCATCGCCGAAGTTGGCACCGCTAAGGTTGGCACCTATGAAGTTTACACCAGTTAAGTTGGCATCGCCGAGATAGGCAAGGCTGAGGTCAGCACCGCTAAAATCTGCCCCGGTAAGGTTGGCATCGCCCAAGTAAGCACTACGAAAGTTACCGCCTTTGAGAAATTGCCCGACTATACTGCTAAAGTTGCCAATTTCTAAGGCATCGCTATAGTTAATGATCCGCAGCAGTTGGGATGTGAAAAAATTGTCTGTATCTGGTTGGGCTGATGGATAGAAGGTAATTTTTTCTTTGAGTTCATCTTGCTCTTGGGCGTAGCGGTGTAACTCTAACAGTAAAATCAGTACGTTCAATCCTGTATAGATGTCTAACTGTCTCAGCCCGATCGCAATATTTTGAGTTGCTAGCTTTAATTTTGTTTTCTGAGGCAGGTTATCATCTGGTGTGGCATCAATAAATTCTCCCTGACACCAGCGACGATAAAAATCTTCTAGCCGCCAGAAAAGCACTTCTGGGTCAATCTTTTGACTACTCACAACCAATTCTATTATTTGGTTGACTATTTCTGATTTCAGCGCTCTATTGCCTAGTAAATCATAAATCTCTTCATGCATCTGGCGATCGCACACTCTTAAGCATAACTCTGATGGTAGCGGGCCCGATATGCGATCGCCTATCTTAGAAGTCAAACTGCTCTTTGATATTGTCCATTTTTCTAAGCTTTCTTGCAGTCTTTGAGACCATGAATCTTCCTGTAAATTACCTTGAGCAAATTTAACGCTTTTGTTTAGTTCTTTAATACTTTTTCCTAGAGATAAACCGACTTTAGTTTCCACCAATCTGGTCTTTGGCATCTCTTGTAAGCTTATATCCCTCACATAATTTCTCAGCAGTTGCCAAACTTGAGATAAATATGTTGACATTTCTGTGTCCGTTGTTACATTTAAATTACTGTTTTGATAATCTGGAACTAAAATTTTTTCTCTGTTACTTTGTTTATCATTGCCAAAAATAAATAGTATCAATAAATACTACACGAAAAATATCATGTGTTGTCGATATCTATGATGGGCTGCACTGGCGGCGTTTTTTGAGGGTGGCTTCTCGCTAACCCTAAGTCACATCAAGCTTCTTCTCTTGATGTAAATAAGTGCGATCGGAAAAATTCTTTCAAAAATTAAGTAATTTCCCGACTTTGGTTAATTTGTTATACTTTTTTTCCAAGATATTTACTAGTCTAATGTAAAAATAATACTTACTCATTGTAAAAGACGCAATTGTTAGGAAAAATCCATCTGTACAACAGCGTGAACATTGCGGAAAAATGGCAACTAAAATTGAAGTCTAAACTTTACTGCTTTATATAAAGCAGCTGAAAGAATTAGCAAAAAGCAGGCTACATAACTTTGCAAAAGTTAAAAATTAACTACCGAATCGTTATTGGGGGATTGATGCGATGAAGAACAGATTAACTTTTTATATGATTTTGTTACATAGTTTATTTTTAGGAATAACAACAGCTAACGCCAAGTCACCGTTTGTCAATGGAGTTGATCCAGATTTTTCAGCGAACCATAAGGCTGTGCGGGCTGTAAAAGCAATAGTTACAGCCAATAGTCAGTTAACGACAGAAACTTCTTCAACTAAAATCTCAGCATTATCGCTAAATAATATCAATATTTCTCAAAAACAGAGGCTACCATCAGGGCAAGTTTGGGTGGTTAATCAAAATAAACACGTACAGCCTCAACCGTTTATTTGGGTAGTAAAAGATTCTAAAAAAGCAGGACAGCAACCATTTTTGCAAGTTGCAAAACCCGCAGAAAAGCCTAAGCCTGCCAAAACACCAGCAGCAAAGGATGATTTAGAGGTTTTTGATGAAGTAGTGAAAGACACGCAAAAGTCAGGGGGACTGTTCACCCTTTATCGCAATAAAGAAAAGAATAAAATTTATCTAGAAATTAAGCCAGAGCAACTCAATAAAAATTACCTCGCTACAGCAACCCTAGAATCGGGCATTGGCGAACGGGGTATTTACAGTGGTATGCCTCTGCAAGATTTTTTGTTTTATTTCCAACGGGTAGATGATAAATTAAACTTTGTCATCCGCAATGTTAATTTTCGCACTCGTGAGGGAGATCCTCAAGTGCGATCGCTAGCTCGGTCTTTTAGTGATTCTGTACTCTACAGCATTTCTATAAAAAGCATTCATCCCCAACGCAAAACTCTTCTCATCGATTTAGGCGATTTATTACTGACAGATTTAGGCGGATTATCTGCAAATTTAGGAGTCCCAGCAACTACAGACCAGTCCTATTTTGGTACTGCTAAAGCTTTTCCTCAAAACTTAGAAATTGAGTCAGTTTTAAATTTCTCTGGTACCAGCGATCGTGACAGCGAAACACCAAGTTTTGGTTCGCTAGCTGATAACCGTGGCTATACCTTGCGCGTCCACTATAGTCTCTCCCAGCTACCTGAAAAAGATTATCGACCGCGCCTTGCTGACGATCGCATTGGCTATTTCATCACCGCTTACCAAGATTTATCCAAAGACGATCAGGGCGATTCTTTTGTCCGTTACATAAATCGCTGGGATTTAGAAAAACAAGACCCAAAAGCATTAATTTCTCGCCCCAAAAAACCGATTGTCTTCTGGATTGATAACGCTGTGCCCTTAGAGTACCGCGATGCGATGAAAGAAGGCATCCTAATGTGGAACAAAGCCTTTCTCAAAGCGGGATTCAAGGATGCAATTGAAGTCCGCCAGATGCCAGATGATGCAACATGGGACCCAGCAGATATTCGTTACAACACAATTCGCTGGATTAACACAGTCGATGGTTATTTTGCAATGGGGCCATCCCGCGTTAATCCCTTGACAGGTGAAATTTTAGATGCAGACATTCTCGTAGATGCCAGCTTTGTCCGGGCGCTTAAGAATGAGTATCGCAAAATTGTCCAACCCAGCCAAACCCAAAGCCAGACGACCTTATCAGCTTTGATGCAAAATCGTCTACTTTGCGCCAATGGTTTAGATGGCAAAAACAATGCTGTACCCAAGCAGATGCCAGGGCAACAAGAGTTGTTGAATCGTTTATCTAAAATGGCAGGCGAGTACGATTTATGCTATGGGATGGAAGCTGCTAACCAGTTTGCCCTTGGTTCCCTGGCGATGTCACTATTGCCAGATACCATGGCCACTCCAGATCAGGTGAAAGAATATATCAATCAATATTTACGTTTAATCATTGCTCACGAAGTTGGACATACTCTTGGTTTACGTCATAACTTTCGTGGTAGTACTCTGCTAGCACCAGAGGAAATGAATAATACGGAAATTACCAAAAATAAAGGTCTGACAACTTCCGTAATGGACTACATTCCCCCAAATATTGCCCCTCAAGGGACAAAACAGGGAGATTATTTTCCTAGTATGGTAGGGCCTTATGATGAATGGGCGATTAAATATGGCTACATCCCAATTAAGACATCAACTCCCATAGCAGAAAAGCCAATTTTGGAGGAAATTGCCACACAATCTTATAAACCAGAGTTGAGTTATTCTACAGATGAAGATGTCTATGACCTTGACCCAACTGCTGATGCTTGGGATAACAGTGGCAATGTGTTGCTTTATTCTCAGTGGCAGTTGAATAATTCGCGGGTGATGTGGGAGCGTCTCGATAAACGTTATCCATTAGCTGGTGATAGTTACAGCGATGTCAGCGAACGTTTTAGTACAGTATTGGGTAACTATTTTCAACAAATATATTACACCACTAAATACATCGGGGGACAGTCTTTTTATCGCATTCACCCTAGCGAAATCCCCTCCGGAGTTGGGCAGCACCGATTACCATTTGAAGCAGTACCAGTTAAAGAACAACGACAAGCTTTAGAAACCCTGCAAAAGTATTTGTTTGCAGAAGATGCTCTGAGCTTTTCACCAGAACTACTGAATAAATTAGCACCTTCCCGTTGGCGACATTGGGGTAGTTCTCCCCAAGTTGGTCGTTTGGATTTTCCGATTCATGACTTGGTGCTGCTCATGCAGGGTTCTGTATTGCGAGATTTACTCTCAGGCGATCGCCTCTCTCGCCTCAAGGATATTGAACTTAAAACTAAGCCAGAAAATGCATTGACTCTACCGGAACTATTTGACACTTTGCAATCAGGTATCTGGACAGAAGTAATCAAACCAAAAGGTAAGCCAATGAAGATTGCCAGTTTACGGCGAGGCTTGCAGCGCCAATACCTGGACATTTTGACTAATATGGTGTTGAGAAAAGAATATGTCCCAGAAGATGCTCGGACTCTAGCTTGGTATAAACTCAAACAACTAGATGAGAAACTCAAGGGGGTTAATTCTGAGGATGAATACACCAAAGCGCATTTATTAGAAACACGCGATCGCATCGAGAAAGTCTTGAATGCACCGTTGCAAGGGAATTAAACAAGTTGTAGAGACGCGATTAATCGCGTCTTTTTGGCAAAATATATCAAGTTTCTGTTTTAGAAATAAAAAACTCAAAATGAGGCAGCAGATGAGCGAGTTTCCTCCTGCTACCTCTGCTTTCTCCTAACTACTCAACGCCTTTAAGAACCGTTGCAAACTCCTAAATACATTGGGCTTTCTCGCAGGTGCAGCGTCCGTTGTTGTTTGCGGTTGTCCTTTTAAAAGGATCTGATCCAAATCATCACCCGATGGTTTTGTGGGTAATTCAGCAATTCTTTGATATTCGCCGTCGGTTTCCAGCCAAACTTCCCACTGTCCGGGATAGCAGCGAGATAGGGCGCTTTGCTCGTCTATGGGGCGCAGGTAATAACAGGATTCAATGGTATTAGTGAAACGCAGACGAGTTTGCCTTGCTGCATAACCAATGCCCACAGTTCCAGAATCTTCTAAACGGGGATTTAAAAAGACTACAGGGCGATCGCCTATTTCTTGACATAGCTTTTCCACCTGCGGTACTTCTACGGAAGTGGGGGCAATGAATAAGAAAATTTCATCCTCTGGCTGAATTTTTGTTTGTAAGGAAGCAGTCCTTCCCGTACCAATATCCAAAATTTGAAATGGTGCATCTGTCCAATTGCGACGGGCTAAAGCCGCAGCACCCGCGTCAGCAAAGAAAATCTTCAAACGGGAATCATATTCTGTAAACAGTGGCAGAAATTGTTCCGCCACCGGCATAAACTTGAGTTCTGGAAACAGGAACTCAACCTGTATGCGAGTACAACCATCTGCAAGGGCAGCTTGGACGGCTGTACGAGATTGGGCGATCGCATCTTCAAGGGTATTAGGAAGTTCACTCATAATTTTTTGTGTCGCTTTAGCATTACTTCCATTGTTCCAGTATTGGCTATGATTGAGGGAGTAAACACAAAGCTGTTTTACATCCCAAATTTAGAGTGCGATCGCATAGAAGACACACTCAAAATTTTACCTGTTGGAAAAAGACTCGTTTAAAACTTTCAGCGATAACGGCATAGAGCGCCGATCAGATAAAACCTAGATATTTTGATACGCGATACGCAAGCAAAATTCCTGCAATACCACCGATAACGCTAAAGAAGATTGAGGCGAACGATAGCAAACTTCCACCCCACAAGACTGGGATGTAGCTGCCAATCGTAGAGCCAATGAACACCCCAATCCCAATGATGAATTTATTCATTCAAGAAAAGCCTCAACAGTCATAAAAATTAAGTCATGCTTGAACTCCTTTATGACTCAAAATATTACCTTTTGGGAAAAACTCGTTTAACAATACGAAGCTGGGATAACTTGAAATATCCTGAATGTTCCAGATTATCACCCAGATATAGAGCAACGCTTTCATCATTCCACGCAGAAAAATTTAAGTTGGTGTTGAGGTTGACCACTTTTCCACGACCAACTGTGCTGGGAGCCTTGCGTTTTAAAGTCTTGAAGGAAATGGGTTCTGAGTTAGCTGTCATCAGTAACATCTTCATGTGTAGAAACGGGTAATGGCTGTCCAACAAACAATAAGCTGCTTTGTTGTAACTTCTCCTCAATTTGCCTTAACATTACTTCTAGCTCCACTCTTGGGCTGGTTTGTAAACCAAGACACTGTGCGATTCCATTTGCATTTGTACTCCAACGCTTTGTAAGTTGAATACGATAACCTGAAGCTTCAGTAAGCAACTCGTAGGAGTGAAAATGCATAGGATTTCCAAGACGAGCATCTTGAATATGTTCAAAGGAAAATTCTCGTTGCATGTAATCAATAAGGCAATCTTGAACTACCAAAACAAGATGTTTGCTGAGATGTTCAAACGTGTGAATTTTGTGATGGAGTTGCATCAAGATTGTCTTTGCAGTCATTTTCCAGTTCATACCAAAACCTTTCCCCGATGCGACATCCACATCTCTTACTGAAACACCATGACGCTGGAGAAAACGTTGTCGTTCTGGCCAGACTGTTCCAGTAGTATCAAGAGTTTGCAGTTCAATGCTAATAAAATCGATGACTTTTCCTGAACGTACAGAAGCAAGACAGTAATCTATACTACCTCCTGGTACTGCAATTTCAGGAACAATCCGAAGTTCGTTACCAGGCTCATGAAGTGTCAATAAATGAATACAATCTGTAAAGATTTGACTACGTTCAAGAAGTCGAAACGGACAGATAATAATATTCCGGGCTTCCCTACCGTAAGAAACTGTACATGAGCCGATAGTAAGATCAGGCTCACTTTTCCTATTCTTAAGACATTTGCGAGATAGGAAAGGACAGTTTTGACTAGAGGCAATATCACTCCAGATAAGTGATTGGTTTGTAGGATTACCGTACAATTCGACAACTTTAGTCATAACAGTAGTCCACACCTTTCATGAGCAGCAGTAATGTATTCGCCTGAAATATCAATTCCAATCGAGCTTCGTCCCAGTTGAAATGCAACCAAATTTGTTGTACCTGTTCCTGTAAATGGGTCTAGTACAACACCAGATTGTGGACAGGTAGCAAGAATCGGAAGTTTACAGATATCTTCAGGGTAGGGTGCAAAATGAAGTTTCCGTTTTTGAGTATCTTCTGGCAAAATATCCCAGACATCGCTAGGTTTACTACCATTTGGGTGATATTTGAGAAAATAGAAGCCGCGTTCAGTAAGTTCACGCGCTCGTCCAGAAACCTTTGCTGAATCGGAGTGCGTAGTTCGTTGCTGACCACGAATAATCATGCGAAAGTCAGATAATTTACCTAGTCGCACTTCCTGTAATATTTCACCAAGAGCCTTCAGAGCATTTGTACGTTCTAAATCACTAAGCGCTGTAGATAATTCAATTTGCCGACGATAGCGTACACCAGAAACGCCTGTTGCAGAAACTACGGAACCATTGACAACCTTGGCTTGTCTTGGCTTCGAGCGAATTGCATCAACATCGTAAAAATAGCGGTCTGTCTTTACAAAATGGAAAACAGGTTCATACACATTTCGGAGTTTGTCTTTTGCATTATCAGGTGCGCCTTTTACTTTATTCCAAATGACGCTATTGCGAAGAATCCAACCTTGTTTATCGCTCATTGCTAGTGCAACTCGCCAGGGTATACCAATCAGAGATTTACGCTGATATGTATCTCCGAGATTTAACCAAAAAGATCCACTGGGTTTAAGAATTCGCTTTACTTCACAGAAGATTCCAAGCAAGTTATTGATATAGTCTTCCCACTTTTCCTCAAGACCAATTCCTCCATTAATGTAAGCCCTTTGTCCCCAATAGGGGGGAGATGTGATTACACAATCGATACAATCAGCAGGAAATAACTTTAGTAGGGCATAACTGTCAGCCTGTAAGAACAGTGGTGTGCTGTTTGATGAAGTGAGGTAATCCTTAACAGAACCTATATTCTTCAGAAGCTCGTTCTCCTCAATCATCGGAACACCTAGCGAATTCATCCTATTACTTTACTTGAATTTGAAGGAGCTGTTGCTTTAATGATTCGCCTGTCAGCCTTTGCAAAACTTGCTTCAATACCATTACCGTCCAATCTATATCAGCTTCAGTGCTATCACGCCCCAATGTGATGCGAATTCCACCCAAGGCGGCTTTTTCGGAATAACCCATTGCTAACAATATTGGGCTAGGACTAAGTTTACCACTGTGACAGGCAGCACCAGCACTGATGCCGATGCCAGCAAGGTTTAGCTGTCGTACCAAGGCTTTACCGCTAAGTTTTTTCCCGTCGGCGTTTTCTAAGCACATACTGACATGGTGAGGTAAACGATCGCAGCCATCCCCTGTAGGAATTAAACCAGGAATCTCAGCTAATTGGGCAAAGGCGCGATCGCGTAACTCAATTAATCGTGGTGTTTCTATAGCCAATTCTTGCGCTGCTAATTCTGCTGCTACACCAAATCCGGCAATTATCGGTACTGCTTGCGTACCAGAACGCAGCCCCATTTCTTGCCCACCACCACTCAGTAAGGGCATCAATTCCACACCAGGACGCACATACAACGCCCCTGCACCTTGCGGCCCATATATTTTATGACTAGAAAGGCTAAGTAAATCTACGTCTAGTTGTTGCACATCTATGGGTAAACGTCCCGCAGCTTGCACCGCATCTGTATGGAACAAAGTACCATGCGATGGCTCCGCTCGCCGCAGGCATCGCACAATCTTACCCAGTTCTGCGATCGGTTGCACTGTCCCTACTTCACTTTGACCATAAATTATGGAAACTAAAACTGTGTTATGTCGCAACGCAGCCTTTAAATCTAGGGGATTGACTCTACCTTTAATATCTACAGACAAGCGCGTAACTTCCCAACCCCACATTTCTAGCAACTTTACTGTTTCCGAAATTGCGGAATGCTCGACGCTGGAAATAATTAGATGTTGAGGAACAGCATACAACCGAGCCACACCCATGATCGCTAAATTATTTGCCTCAGTGCCACCAGAGGTAAAAACGATTGATTCAGGATTGGCAGCGTTAATTAAACTAGCAACTTGAACTCTGGCTTGTTCAACAACCGTTGCAGCCCGTTGTCCCCACTCATGTAAGCTGGAAGGATTGCCCCACTGTTGAGTCAGGACTGTTTGTATAACTGCGATCGCTTCTTTTCGAGTGGGAGTAGTAGCGCTGTAATCTAGATAAATTTGCATATAGCCGATAATGGTGAGAACACACTTTGGTAATAAGCTGGTGATCTTTTCAGAAGATGCAGTTTACGTGGATAAATCCTGAAAAAAATCTTGGTAATTCTGCATCTAGGAGTGGATTTTTCCCTTTGTTTGGAAAGTTATTTTTCTAATTAATTTAGAACACAAAATTTTGGGAATGATAAATCTGTCCACTCCCAATCCACTTTTAACAGATTACAGTGCAACTTATCTCTAGACAAAGATATTTTTCATATATCTTTTTACTGATATTCTCCCTCGCTGGTTGTCAACGAGTCCAGTCTTTCAATCAGCGTCCAGCACCTTTACCACAAGACCCTTTAGTTCAAGTTTACTTTAACCATTCTGAGTCTTCAGAATACAAAGAAGCTTACCGTCAGCAAACTCGCTTGGGGGATGATTTAGAAAAAGAAATTGTCAATGCTATTACGCACGCTAAATCTACGATTGATGTGGCGGTGCAAGAATTACGTTTACCCAAAGTTGCCCAAGCACTGGTTGATAGACAAAAAGCTGGGGTAAAAGTCAGGATAATTTTAGAAAATACCTACAGCAGACCTTGGAGTAGTTTAACATCTGCTGAAGTAAGTAAGTTAGATAAAAGGGAACAAGAACGCTACAACGAATTTCGCAAATTTATCGATATTAACCAAGATAATCAACTCAGCCCAGCAGAAATCAATCAAAGAGATGCTTTAATAATTTTGCAGAATGCTAAAATTCCCTGGATAGACGATCGAGCAGATGGTTCAGCAGGTAGCAGCTTGATGCACCACAAATTTGTGATTGTAGATAATCGCATTGTCATTATCACTTCGGCCAATTTTACTTTAAGTGATACTTATGGTGATTTCACAAATTCCAATACTTTAGGCAATGCCAATAACTTATTGGAGATTGACAGCCCAGAATTAGCATCTTTATTTACAGAAGAGTTTAATATTATGTGGGGAGATGGGCCAGGAGGTAAGCCAGATAGTCGATTTGGGTTAGAAAAACCGATAAGATCGCCTAAAAAAATTACATTAAATCAAACTACAATTACTGTGCAATTTTCACCAACTTCTCCGACTGAACCCTGGAGTAATAGTAGTAATGGTTTAATTGGTAAAACTTTAGATTCAGCAACCAAATCTGTTGATATGGCGTTATTTGTCCTTTCCGATCAGCGACTTGCTAATATCTTAGAAAATCGCCATCAACAAAATGTACAAATTCGCGCTTTAATTGAACCACAATTTGCATATCGTCCCTACAAGGACGGTTAAGGCGGCAAATCAATGAAGGAAGCAGGAAGACGAAAGAAGGATGAAGTTAAGTCATCCCTCTTCCTACGAACTTCTTCCTTCATTCTTTTTCAACCCGCGTGGCGATCGCCCTTAGTAAATCCGCCAAATCAACCTGAGACATCAACTCAAGGTGGAAGGATACCCCTTCACCTTTGACACCATTGAGGGAAACTTTAGGTTGGGATAACCGGGCAATGATGTGCTGTGCCACCCTTGCGGCTTCTCTATCTGGCAATTGATCCACTACTGGAATTACGTCTTCAGCAAACTTGTACTCTCTCACTGGTTGCGGCGCATTCTCACTGGCGCAAATGGCTATTAGTTCATCTCTGGTATAACCTAAGTGCGGCGCTAGCTTCTCAAGGGTTTTAAGTTCTGGCTCTTTCACCTCACCTTTTAAAATTCGCTCAATAGCTGGAGGTGATAAACCGACTTTTTTAGCAAAAGCCCTTTTTGATAGATGCCCTCTTGCCTTCTCAATAATTTCTGCCAGTTTTTCTATGCCCTCGTAGGTGTACACAGTTTTTGCCATACACCCAGAATTACTGTTATACGTGAAACTTTACAAGATAGCATTGCAACACTATGTGTTTCATGATAAAGTGCAACATATAGTGTTTCAAAGAAGGTTTATGCGCGTTAGAAAAAAGGAAATAGATGATTTTGTTAGTGAAAAAATCATCTATTCACCCACTAATGAATATCGTCATTGCTTGCATATCTTTGCTGCAATCGGCAAAGAGTTAATTTCTATTTACGCTTTGAAGTCTTGCAAAAAACAGATTGCTGGACTTTCACCATTACATTTCAAAATTAAACAGTCTATAGGAAAAAGAGAAAATCCGGTAACTATTTATATAGATAGGGAACTAGATGAACTTTTGAAAAAGTTTGAAGGGATTCCCCGCTCTCATGTTTTAGAAAGATGTTTAATTTTGGAGGTTGATGAACGAATTTCTAAATGGAGATGTGAAACTCCACTGCAATTTATTGGTTTAATGTCGTCAGAAACGCCTTTGAAAGACCTTAAGGGCGAGGTTTCATTAGGCAATGAAAGCCCCGCACCTATTGGGCGGGGAAATAAGTACGCGCAGGTAGCGGCATGATAACACCTGCACAGCTTCTCAATTCATCAGCAACCAGATATCAACAGGCTCTTAACAACCTGCTTAAGTTTTGGCACATCAACGGGCAGTGCAAAACCTGCCCATATCGCACAAATTGCAGGGTACTGATTGAGCAGCAGATAGCTATTAAGGAGGAGGTTAAAGTCCTAATAAAAAAATAAGTTGCGAATCTCACCTCGCAACCTGAATAATTTATTCCTTTGTTTACAAACCAAATAAGAATCTAACAACTTGATATTTAGCAAGCGCTAAATACGGGATTGTTGTTACCTGATTGCATATTGGGTCTTTATTAGGTTTTTATTATCGCACAAAAACCCTTAGATTTCTAGGCTTCCAACGACATATTTGATAATGCGATTTTTTATTAAAATCGCGTGTTTACGTATATACTTACATACTTTACAAGGAGAGTATACCAGTGTCCAATATCACGATTTTATCTGGTTCTGAATTAGATAAAAAGCACCAGCTAGAGCAATCAATATTAGAGGGCATTGAAGCGGGTAAAAAAGGCTTTCAGCAAGCCGCCCAAGCTTTATTAAGAATTGATGAACTTGCACTATGGAGGGGCGAGGCAGTTTCATTTGATGCCTATCGCCAAAAATTCAAGGCGGTGCTAGAAGATTTAGATATCACAGACAGACACTTAAACAGGTTACTTGCTGCTGAGAAGTGTGTACAAATGTTAAGACCAATTGGTCTTAACATTTGTACACACAAAGAAGTCATATCCGACCGTTGACCCAACTTAAGGAGCCGCTTCAGGTACAGCAGGCTTACAAACGAGCGCTAGACATGGCTGAGAAGGAAGGGTGCAATCTCAAAGCCGAACACGTACAAAAGGCTGTAGAAGAGATAAAACCGCCCAAGGTGAGGCTTGGGAAGTCACCACGCCCCCCAATTGGGGCAACAGTGCGGATACTTCCCCACTATGCCGAAGAGGAGTTTCACGGTGCAGAAGGTGTAATTGCCCAGCATCCATCAGTCGATCGGTGCATTGTCAGATTTGGAGATGAAACCAGCAAGCTGATTCCTGACAACATGCTTGTGTGGGTAGAAGAAGTTAGGGAAGTAACCTCAACCAAACAGGAAGCTAAGGAACAAGCGATCGCCCTTGGGGTAAGAGTCGGATTACAAGCATTGCCAGATATCGAGCGTAATGAGGGAATTGCCAGCGAGAGGGAGCAGATTGAAGTGGAGGTGGCGATCGCTTCTTTCTTGCGATTGCTACCCAAGTTTTCGTACCAGCAGAAAGGTTTGGTGTATGAGCAATTGATGAAAAGTGGGTTTGCGCCAAAGAGGTCACAAGCAGCATGAAATATACCAATTTACCCCAACCAATTCCAAAACGAATATTGGGGATAGCTATTAACCGTCAACCTGGGGCGACTGGGCTTTGGGTAACGAGTAAGTACGATGTCTGGCATCTGCCAAACGGATTGATATTCAAGCTAGGCGATCCCCTAAGAGTGAGTTGGTTCAAAGAAGGTAGAGAAGCGACAAGGGAAGAAGTACTTGAATCAATCAACAGTGGCTACCCAATCCTTCTAGAAGCCGCTCAAATCGATGGTGCTGGGGCTGTTAAGAAATTGGAAGAAATGCGCGATCGGGCTTTGGAATTATTACCAGTGACGGTGACGGTATGAGAGAAAGCTGTATATCGCACAAACCCAAATCACTGCTACTGGTTATCCGTGAAGACTATTTTAGGTTAGCAAAGTGTGACAAAGTACTATCCGCTTTACTTTCAGTTTTTGAATATTGGGCCAATGGTGAAATCTCCAAAAATCCCTCTTTAGCAGAAGAATCAATAGATTTAGGGATTCGCACAATATCAGAAATTGAAAAACTGACCTTGTGGATTGCGACAGACAAACAGATCCGCACCAAGCTTAAGGAGCTTGAAGAATTAGGCTTCGTATCATCTTGTAAAGGAGTAGGCAATCACACCGCATACAGCCTTCACGTTCCCTACTTGCAGCAAGCCTTAGATGCACTTGATTGGTCTCTATCTTTATCAGAATTACGAAAACAAAACCCTTCTCGATGCACCCATACCTCCGGTTTATTAACCGAACCCCCTCCGGTTAATAAACCGCACCCCTCCGGTTTATTAACCGAACCCCCTCCGGTTAATAAACCGCACCCCTCCGGTTTATTAACCGAACCACTATATATAGAAGAATTTAAGAATTTAATTAAAGAATGTGTAAGAAGCGCTGACGCACAAAACACACACACTGACGACGAGGACGAGGTTGATTTTGCTAGTGCAACCTCTCGTAGAGAAGAAAACCAATCACCTGTAGATCCTTTTCTTGCCACCAATCCCAAAGAAGAACCTGCGCTTTTGCCCCACGTCTTACCGCTTGAATCGAATATTCCGGCGAATGAGAATAACAATCATTTTCATAAAACAGCAGATAGAGTGCGATCGCAGTGGGAGCAAACAGGGGTATTGCCAAAAATCCCAATGGAAATAGATGCATGGGCGGCGATTGATTTAGGGCAAGAGGTGATTAATGCTTACCGTTTGAGTGGCAGGATAACCACTATCAAGCGGGGTGATATTGTGCCTGAATTTGCCTTATACGTGAGCGGTCAAAACAAAGGTAAAGATGTTGATTACGGCTACGCATATATCAAAAAACTGGAATTAGATCCGCGCCAATGGGAGACTCTAGCCGCATTGGTTTTGAAGTGGCAAACATCACATCAGACGGGTAATCGCAGTATCAGCATTGTCCGTGAGGTCAAACGTAGACCGCTAATTGAGCTTAATTTGAGGTAAATCATGCTAACTCGTGAAAATTTTGAAGCCTGCATTCAGGAATTAGAAAGTTTTTATAACGGCACTATTCTTAACGGAGGAATTTTAGAATCTGTTTGGTACAAGACTTTAAAGCACTTACCTTTGGAAAAATTACAAAGTGCGATCGCGGGATGTTTTAAGAAGCATCCACGCCAGTACAATTTTTTCCCCTCAGCCGGACAGATTTTAGATTTTGCAAATTTTGTAGGGGGCGAGTATAGGGAGCCAGGGGAATCCATATTAGGGGATTTCAGCTTACCTATATTGCCTTCTGTTGAAGAAAGGCTTACGCCTGAGCAAAAGGCTGAATTAAATAAGCGCGGGAGACTCCAAGCGCGGATTATAGTGAATGCTCAAAGCTGGATGACACCAGAACAAAAAGACGCTCTTGTAGAGCAACTAAAGCTTAAAGAAACTCACGAGTTAGAGGCGATCGCTTCTACGTCTGCGCGATTACCACGTCGTCCTAAATTCAACAATCTTTCTTTGACGATTAAAAATTTAGAGCAGGAGTTGGGCATACAATGCGACTACGAAGAAGAGGAAGTCACGAGTGAGGTAAAAGCCTCAAGCTATGACACAAGAGCAATTGCTCGTCAGTGGTTGGAGGGATCTCGATGACTAAAATTGACTTCATCCTCCGGCAATCCGCAACCAACAGAGATCAACTCACAACCCTAAGCGACACCCAATTAGAAATGGCGTGGAGCATCGCTCGCTATGACGTAAAAGCGGCTTACAGGTACTGCGTGATGATGGATGCCAAAAACCAGATGAAATGCCCATCCTGTGGCAAGGAATTTGTAAATTCCTACGAACAACATGATGGAAGTATGGCTTTTGTTTGTGCGTCGTGTAGTCCAAGAAGGAAGAAGAATTCGGAATTCCCTCTGCCTTCATTGACACTAAACCCATCCGACTATCACACCGTATGCACTGGGAAACCAATTTGCATTGATGCCCAAACCGCCAAGCATCAAGCTAAGAAATGCAAAATCATCAACAAAGTTACGGGAGCTTGTGTGGTGCGAACTTTGGTTATGGTGGGCGATCGCGGGTACTGGCAATAAAAACATAAAGGTATTGTAAAAATGATTGATAGAGAAACTCTTGGTAAAACTGTTCGCCGTGCCTTGGTCAATTGGGCAAAAGAGCAAGAAAACCCTCCTACTTTTTGGAATGACTCGGATGAGTATCAAGAAGTAAACGAACATATTGGCGAAGCCGTGCAACGAGCAATATTGAGAGAGTTTGCCGACCATGTTGTTTGGTTCAGTGGTGACGACGAGCGCCATGCCATACCCTCAGAAGGGATGGTAAAACTAATCAACTACGTAGAAAAAGAACTAAACCAAAGCAACGTTAATCTTGCCAATTTGCACAGTTCAATTGTTTGGGGTATCCGTAAAGTTAAATCTGATGAACGTGATATTGCAGTCAGATTTTTAGCTTTTAAGGATGACACTTTAGCTTACTTACGAGCACTGGTTTTAATTACCGAGATGGCCAACGGCGACCAAACCCACGCTGAGAAAAGAATTCTGCTTAATCATCTAATCAAGCAATTAGAAGGGGCGATCGTTAAAATTCGCAACGTTGAAAACTATCTCCTTACCAATTATTGGGAAAGGGAGGATGTTTTTAAATCCGATTATCCGAACCGATATTGGCGAGAAAAGGTTGCTCAGTTAGAAGAAGAAATTAAAAGTTTGAAATCTGGTAAGCCGCCAAATGAATCACCATTTTAAAATTGGCTCAATCGCCTCTGGTATGGGAATGCACCTGCATGGATTGAAGCAAATTGGTGGTGTCCCTGTGTGGGCAATCGAATGTGATGAGGCGATCGCCCACTGCTACCACCAAAATCACAAAAGCGAAGTCTACATCAAAAAAGTTCAAGACGTTGCCCCATCTGATTTGGCAGATATTGATTTGTTAATAACTACCCTCAGCTGTAAAAATGCATCCATTGCCAACGCTAACCGGGGCGAATTGCCAGAAGATGCAGCAGCCGGGATAGCCACCGGTGACATCATCAAAGCCTTAAAGCCCCAGTACTTCATGCTTGAGAACGTCTGGGGATACCGCAAATTCGAGTCTTTTAAACAAATTCAAGCGGCGCTGGATGAGTGTGGCTACTATTCCCGCTTTTACAAATTCAATTGCCGTAATTGGGGTATTGCTCAAAGCCGCGATCGCCTTTATCTTTTGGCAAGCAAGGATGGTACTTTCGCTGATCCTGTACCTCCACAAATCTCAGAGGTTGGGTGGTATGAGGTGATCGCTGACTTGATTGATGAGCTACCAGAAACAACACTTGCACCTTGGCAGTTGCGTAAGTTTCCAGAGTTAGCCCGTGAAGCTAATTCTTGTTTAATCCCAGACCACTCTAATTGGACAAATTTGATTCCTCAGTCTGCCCCTTGCTCAACAGTTAGAGAAGGACACCAAACCTTTAAAGCTTTAATCAAACGTGCCGGTGGGGGAAGAGATAGCGATCGCCTTTACCAAAGTGATGAACCATCTTTCACTATCCGAGCGATGGGTAGAAAGTCTGATAATCACTCTCGCATAGCCGACGCGATCGTGGGTGACAGAATTGTTGCGGTGACTCCTCGCGCTTGTCTGCGGTTTTTTGGCGATAAAGAAACAGCAGATAATATCTGGCTTCCTCCTACCAAGTCGCTAGCGAATGAGGTAGTAGGCAATGGCGCTAGTTGGGTGATGTTCAAAAGCCTATTTGAGCATTTATCCCAGTCTGTGCCGACGTTGCTTTCCATCGAATCAAACTCCTTGAGGGATATTTCGACTTCGCTCAATACAAGTGGTGGCGAAATGGTTGAGAACTTTTTTCAGATAGGCGATCGCGTTGAACTTGTATGCGATGTTTTATTTGGTGATATAAACCTCAAAGCTAAAAACCCCAATGCCAAACTAGCCATTGCTGGAGAGTGCGCCGAAGTATGCGGCGTTCGAGGTACAAGACTTGCTCTTAGTGTTGGCGGTGAGCCATTTGATTGTCCCATTAGGTTAGTGAAAAAAAATTTAGATGTTCCTACCGCCGATACCGCAATGTTTACGTCAGAGCAGGGTATAGGGACTCAGGTAGAGAATAATTCTCATTCTGAACCTTGCCCCCCTCCACCCAAAGAATCAGATAAGTGGTATACACCACCCAATATTCAGGATTTACTCACGCAGGTACTCGGCGCAGTTGACCTTGACCCTTGCGCCGATGACGGTAAACATATCAAAGCGGCAAACCATTACACCGCATCTGATGACGGACTTGCTCAGGAGTGGTACGGACGGGTGTTTATGAACCCTCCCTATTCATGCCCTGGCAAGTGGATGGCGAAATTGCAAGCAGAGATAGAGGCTGGAAGGGTAACGGAGGCGATCGCCCTGGTTCCGGCAGCGACAGATACCAATTGGTTGCACCCGCTCCTTGACACTCAACCCATCTGCTTTTGGAAAGGCCGCATCAAATTTTTAGATACGAACTATCAACCAAAACTCTCGGCTAGGCAATCACACTGCCTGCTGTATTGGGGTACTAATGCACAGAAATTCAAACAAGTTTTTGACGAAGTTGGAACTGTGAAAAATATAAGCCAGTCTGCTCTTCTCTGCGAGACGCTGCGCGATGGGGTTTCCCCAAGTGGAAGAACTGGCGTTGAATCTGAAACTGCTTGGAATCCTGCTGATTTTGGAGAAGTACCACGCATTGCTGATGGCGATCAACTAACGATTTTTTATGACACCCATGAGCCACCAGACCCCGACAATTACCCGTCTATCGCGGCGTATGAACAGGCATGGCAGGAATGGGAGAAAAAGCTGACTAGGAGCAACGTAAAACAGGGAGTTCACGTTGTTGACCAGCTTGGATCGTTGGGGATTATCAAAGAAAACTTGGGGTTTGGGTTTGTCGTTGATTGGTTGGGTGACGCTGTTGCTTACAACTGGGAGCGAGACAGCGATCGCATTGATACTTTTAAGATCGCAAATCAAGGAAGGATGAAGGAGGAAGGAGGAAGAAGTGATGAAGTTGAATCTGAATCATCATCCCTCTTCCCGACGCTCGCAGACTCGCTACCGCTACGCTATCTCCCCTCTTCCTGCGAACTTCCCAATCAAGTTTTTAAAAACAAGGAGCAAAATACTGTGACAACTTTCCAATTTTCTGGCACACAGGCGATCGCCTCTCAAATTGCCCAATTACAAGAGCAATTGAACAAACTCACCGCCTCTTTAGAGCCATACCAAGAGTGCGAACAAAAAGCTGAGGAATTGCGCCAAGAAGTGGCGCAATTTGGGCGGGAAATGGTAGATAAGGGAATTCCCCAGAATGACATTTTAAGTTGGGCGCGATCGCTTTATAGCGCGGCTAGTGGTGTGGAGTTAGTGGAGAGTGATAGTAGTGTAATTGCTGCTCAAAATGAAATTATTAGTGAATTGAAAGCCGGAAATCATGTATTGCGTGAGCAATATAGCGAAGTCATAAGACAAAGAGATTTACTAATAAAGCAGGTTGAAGACAATGATAATGATATGGATGTGCAACTAGCGGAACAACAATTAATACCAGAAGTGGAAGCTTCAAACAAAGAACTTACCGAAGGCGTAGCAAGCTTTACTGAAGGCGATCGCGTTTGTGTAAATGCTATACACGAATTAGAACACTTACTCGAAAGACTTGGTACAGTAGTTGGAATAAAAGGTAACTCTATTGCCGTACTTTTTGACGCAACAGATAATGAAGGTCAGCACGAAATAATTACCGATAGAAGTAATTTGGTGCTACTTTTGAAAGCTACTCCAGACAATCACGCACACATTAAAGCTTCTAACTTTATAGCTACTATTCGTACCAAAGCCGGAGCAAATAACATTAATTGGCAGAATATCAGCGAACTGTGCCAAGGCAATCATCTTATTTTAAAAGAATTGCTTTTAACGACCACTACAAAAATTCAAAAAGAACTGATTCAAAAGCTACCTCAACTGATGGCTGATTACATTGCTGAAACTGGTGACATTACAGATATGCAGCTTGTTGGCGATAAATTTAAGTCTGAAGTTGAGGCGTTGTTAGAAGTAAAAAAGTCTCTGGTGTATCAAGCTGGTGATTGGGTAAAAAGTACAGAATCGGGTGAAATCTGGCAAGTACGAAATTTTGACGGTGAGTGGTTGTCGGTGAAACGAGACAACAAGATTGGCTCACTGCATAAATCAGAAGTTGAGTTGATTCAACAAGAAATCGCTGCTTGAACCAGAAGGAAGAAGGAAGAATTCTTCTCTACCTTCTTCTCTCTTCCTTCTTCCTTTGTTAAATCAAAGGGGATATTTTGTCTATTTGTCCATACTGCCAAACTCAATTTGACTTAATTGATGGCTTTGGTAATCACTGCTCTCGCCGTTGCGCGGTTCGCCACGGCAATAAAAATTTGTGGTCTGAAGAAGAGAACTTGAACACTTAAAATCAATGATTGGCTCAAGCCCAGGCAGGCATCGCCCAGATGTGGAATAGGCTTTACGAGCCAGAATACCAAGAGCGCGGCATTAATCAAATATTCATTTTTACTGCACAATTTGGGGAATTGATAATAAGATTAGAAGTTAATCCTTTTGAAGACGAACTTGCCAAAAAGTTGGTAGCACCTGAACCACAAGCTTTTCAAAATTGGCAAAAGAAAGTTGAGGAGCAATTCAAGAAATTGTACGGAATTAGCATTAAACAGTGGCAAAAGCGGTAAAATACCAGTATTTTTACCACTGCGCTTTTATGTGCATCCTGTTGTCAAACGACCATCTAAGAGAACTTACGGAGATATATCACGTACAAGACGGTACAAAGATTCCTGTGCTAATTGAATTTCTTTGGTCGCTCCGACATTTACAAGATAAGCTGGAAGACTTGCCGCCAATGGAGAATAAAACCCACTTAGTGGATCGGGCGCAAGAGATGGATTGCGCGATCGCGTCTGAAATTATAGAATCTGTTGAAAAATGCTTACAATCGATTCCCCCCTAGCCACAGATACCGCCGCACGCTACACCGCCGCCCATTTAATTGAAGTGGCAAAACAGGAAAACAACTTTGCGCCTTTAGTAACTGTGGATTTTGGGAAAGCAGAAAGCATAGTTGTTGAATACCAAGAAACAATCACTCTTCCTGAAAGCTGGGAAAGTGTAAGGGCGATCACTTCCAACGGACAAACTTACACCCCAGCAATTGATCCCGAATCGCCTCAAGCGGGGGAATTTGTCTACAATCCCTACACCAACACAGTGCAAGTTTATGGGACAGTAGGGCGGAGTCTTCAAATTTACGGTAATACCCAAACAATTAAATTCTTCCCTCCCCTGCTTCCCCCTCCCTACCCTCAACTTTTTACCAATTTGCCATTAGAGGGGGCTATTCAATTTACTCGCCAATTTGAACAACAACCATCTGCCCAATTTGAATTAGAGCTAAGGCTATCTAAAGCGCAAATACAAAGTATTTTTGCACCGGGGACAGAATTGGATTTGTACGGGTTGCCGTTGAGAATTAACAGTTTAAATATTAAAGAATTACCCCGATCGATATACCCAGATGGACGTTGTAAAATAAGCGCCTCACTGGGTTCGCGCTGGGAAAATTATCTTGATGAGCCGTGCTTCTTGCGGTCGGATGGGGGAAATAGTACATCAATCAGTGAGCCATTTCAAGACACCGAATGCACCGCGCCCACGCCATCACTAACCGATCCCAACTTCAACACGACCATACAGCAGTTGCTTGCCAAGATAGGTATTGCCTACACTGGGCCCAACCTTGCGTCTGTACCAATACCTCAAGGTACAGCAAGGGATACAGTGGTGAATCCGTTGCAGCTACTGAGCGATCGCTTGTTAGTCGCAAATTCTTTTGTGAGGTGGAGTAACGCATCTGCGGTTGAGGTGGTTCCGATTGGTAGCGGAAGGGTGTGGAATTATCAAGAATCTGATATTAAAGGAGAGGATGGAGTTGATACGAGTTTTGAGGCGATCGCCAAACTCAGCAAGCGCCGACTGACAGCAATTCCTAACTTAAATCCCCCGCCCCCCGACTTAGTGAATTTTCCAAGCGAGGTGCAGTTGCCACCAGTGCCACAACTACGGGGCGAGTTACCAACAGCGCTGGCGTTTGAATACCCAAATAGCGAACTAACTGGGGAATTTAGCGAGATTCGATCTGACCAGCAAGAGCGCACCCAAGGGCAAAAACCTAGATATACAAGAAAGCCAAGAAAAATAGAAGAACGGATCGACGGCGATAAAAATGCTCATATTCCTTTAGAGGGTGTGCAGTCCATCCAAAATATGAGCTTGATTTTTGATATTGGCGGACAAACTAAAACCCGCTCAACTACCACTACTGAGGATGGGGCGACGGTTAAAGTTGTTGACGAGATTTGGGGTTTCGTTTGCTATGCCGCTCAAATTTATGATGATAGCCGCGATCGCCTTAATGGCAATCCTAATGATTATTGGGTGTGCTTGAAGCGGACAACCACAGATTACACCTACGACGAAGATACTGGCTACTTACTTTCTACTGCAACATCTGGCTATAATACTGTACGCTTCCGCCAAGAATCAGCGGACAATCCCGAAACACTGGGGATGGATTCAGGCGATCCAGAACTCGATTTGTATAAATTTATTCAAATACCAGTTCTTGGGCGCACTAGCTACTACCTCAAATTGATGCCTGAATACAGTAGCGAGGGGTTATTTGAATTAGTAAAAGTGTGCAACAGAGACGGTACTAGTACACTTCAGCCGCTAATTAATCCAGACTACGCGCCGCCGTACTATGTGGAGTATGAGCGCACGGAATCAGTCGCGTTTGCAAGTCGCCCCAACCCAGATAATGAAGGTAGAACCGGAAGTGAAGACGACCCCCTTGCGCCTGATTTAACTGCAGGGGAAGAATCAAAATTTGAAGCTTTCACTCAAGTGACTGTTGCTACATACCAACAAAAGTTAATAGGGTTTGAGGGTGGCTACCCAACTTACGAGCGCGGGGAAGAAAATACACCCCAAAAGTTCACCAAGTACATCAAACAATTCAAGGCTCAAGGCCCCGCGATCGCCACTGCCCTAGAAGAAATCTCAATTGAAGAGGGCACTGGAGAACTGCCCACAGCCACTAGAAGTCCACCACAATTTACCAAAGAACAACCTGCTGAAAAACCTAATAAAACCGAAGAGGAGAAACAGAAATATCGGTATTTTCTGCAAACTGCGGGGTATACGGCGGCCGCCCCGATTAATGGCAGTGAAAGCTTCCCCTTAGCTAAAACTTTTGAGCAAGCGCTGACTGCTGCTCGGTGTAAATTGGCTATTGAAAATTGGAGAAATGGATTTACAGAGACGTTGCAAGTTGGGGGGAATTTGGGGATTCGAGAGGGCGATCGCTTTAACTACACTTGCAATGGTGAATTTCGCCAAAGGATAGTACTAGGAGCGCAAACTACACTCAATATTTTGGGCGCGGTTGACGGTGTGCCTAAGGTGACTTCTGTTACTTCCCTCACATTGGGGCGATGGATGTTGCCAGAGTTGACTTATAGTAAAGTGCCAGTGCCCAAGGAGCCGAAAGCGCCTAGATTTAATATCACCGTAACTGATGTGGTAAGCGCCGAACTAGGCAGTATTATTGATTGGGCGAAGATTAGAAGTAGAAGAAATCCTTAGTTATTTTTATTATGTACACCACTGCTAAAGTAGCCGAACCTTGGCGATCGCTATTCCCCAAAATCAAAGAATCTACTACCAGTATTGAAGTTACGGTGCGCGGTCAAAGTTTCACAATTGAGATTCCCAAGAGGCGATCGCAGGTCACTACCAACAGAAATTTACAATTTCGCTAGCCTGAAAATGTCTTTTTCTTTTTATCTTCATTGAAAATTGTTGGCTGCGCTAATCGCTTGACAATTGTAAATTCTTCATTTACGACATCTTTGAAATCACCAACTCTTTTAAGTTTACTGTAGGGCACAAATAAATCCTTGTTTTCCAAAGGTGGCGGCATTTCACCCACGTTCACGGGCTGGTAATTAACATCTGGGAAAACGCTTGCATTTATTGGTGAAGAGAATATTGCATCGTTTGGCGTTAAAGTGGTATTTTCTTCGCCTTCCAAAAACTCTTCTTTGATAAAGATAAAAACTTGTTGCCTGTAGGGATAATCTAATGCAATATCATAAGTACCGGGGATATCTACTTTCAAAACAATGCCGCCAACAGAACCATAAGCTGTAAATGGTTTGTCTCCACTTGGCATTGGTTTTTGCCCTGTGGCGGGGTTTGTCGGATTAATGCTTGCTGAAATATTTGCCCAAAACCCGCCACTCAAAATTAATCCCACTTGGTTGTTTTCAAAAAGCCATAACAGACCTAGATTACAGCATGGATTAACTCTTGAGCTTAAATTATTTATATCTCCTAAATCCCAAATTACAATTCCTTTGTCTCTTGAATTGGCGCTAGAATCACCATCGCTATCTTTAACTCCAGAGATTGCTAAATACTTTATAGTGCCAGATGAATTTTGATACTTTATGCAGAATGAAATTGTTTCATCGAAAAAGCCTAGTAATTGATTGCTGGATTGCACTGAATCAGTAATTGTTGGATTAATTATTATAAAAGGATTGGTTGTGGTTGACAAAGGCATCTGGATACTAATATTTGTTATTTGATTAACCCTATCTTTGCATCCAATAGAATCTACTTGACAATATCCACTAGCATAGTCATAAATAACTCCTTCCAATATTTCTTCTCTAGCAGATGCTGTTAACAGCTTTAGAGTTTTGTCCGAGCCATACCCTAGGCTATAATAAGCACCATTTAATACGCTTTCGTCAAACTGCTCTCTTGTATTCCTACCAATATCAAATGTATTTAACCTAGTTGTTTTAAATCCTAAAATTAATACTTGAGGATTTAAAAAAATCAAATCTGGAACTTCTTTTTTAATAGTGTAAACACTGTTTTTGATTTCACAAATATAATATTTATTATTTGACTCTATTGGGTAAAGAAAAGGGTTGCTATTGGGGTCAACCCCGATAGGGTAATAAACATCGATAATAATAGCTATACCTAAATCAGTAACTTTTTTGATGGGAACCGATCGCCTATATTCAATAATTCTTCTACTGCTGGTATTTTCCGTTTCATTGGCAGCACCAGTGAGATACCAATTACCTTTGTCAGTGAGAAGGGCGATCGCCTCTCCTGCTTCTAGGTTAGTTAAATAGGTTGCTCTAACATTAGCGCCGCTAACTCTCAAGCTTACCGTTTGTGCGGCAACCCCTTTGGGAACCCGAACGGTAAGCATATTGGTGATAACAAATAGCTTTTTGAGTTCTTCAAAAGTAACCATCAAAAATCTGCGCTAACGTTTTCGTAGCCAAAAAATCCACTTGGGCTACTACTGGGTGCGGGATGAGCTATCCAAGTGTCTCTTGTGCCATCCGACCCATATATTAACTTTCCACCTGAATAGAAAGTGCCACTGTAAATCCCCACAACCCAGTATTGAATTGTATTTGCCGATCCTGGGGGGAACTGGGAATTGTTACCAAGTCTGTAAATTTTAGCAGTCGCTCCCCCCGATATAATTTCAATTTCGTTACCGTATACTTGCTCTACTGGTATGCGTATTTCTATCGGGGGCGAAGAATTAGATCCACAAACCAAGATTCTTTCCCCAAAGCTCGCATTGTATGGGGTTTGTGTGGTTAGCACGGTTAAAGGAGCAGCGCCGCCGCCACTATCATTGTTATTGCTTGCACCATACCGATGCCATCTACCCACCCCGTCATTTGGGGCAACTATTGATGGTAGGCTTTCTGCTGTCGATGAGGAACTATTGTATCTATACCAACTTGAACTTCCAACGCCATCATCCAAAACCGTCAAGAAAAGGTTAGGTACACGCTTTGGAGTTGTAGAATTATTTAAAGTTTTTAAAACGGTGATGCTAGCAACTGATAGAGAATCGGTAATAAAAGCCATATTCAAATATATATAATATTGCCATCTGAACTTACTACAATATTGCCCGAACTATCTATCAATATTCTTTCAAAATTAACCCCACCACCCGTAGCTGGGGGAAAGGCAAAAGTTAAATAGGCGTGGGTAATAGTTCCAGCATTAATTACAGTGGGCGGTTCACCCTCATCTAAAATAGTAATTGCAGGGTTAACCTCAATTGTCCCCGGCTCTAATTCTCCTTCAAATTCATAAACGCATGGTGGGGATGCGTGGCTAATTGAGGTGATTTGGTTGCCATCGTAAACAAAACTGTAAGATACGCGGTAACTGGTAGATGGGAAGTTGCCAGTAATTGCAGGCGCGATCGCCCCTGTCAATGGCGCAAATAAAGAGAAATCGTCGTCAGCAAATAGTAAATCGCTGACGACACCCGCAGCCCAATTACTGATAGTAAATTGCTGTGAACTTGCGGCCACCACGCCAAACCCAGAGAAACGGCGGATTTCTAGAGTATCCTGTCTTTGTAAATAAATATTTACACTGAAGGGATTAAACAACCCTTTGTTTTTGCTGATATCATCTGCGATCACGTCTGGGTAATTAGCGCGAATCATTCCCACGCCATTTACTGTGCAAGGATAAGAAAGAATTAGAGTAGCTCCCGCAGTTATTGCGACGTAGCCACTCCAACCACCAGGAGAGCTTTCCCCCGCCAGAGTAGAAACGATCGCCCTTATTCCTTCACTACTAGTTCGCGTATAACTTGGTGATTCCGTAAAAACGTCTCCATTGCCATTAATAACTACTTTTTGTCCTGCTAAATTTGGTTGCAGATTCCCAAAAGTCCGCCGAGGTTTTTCAGGTGGGTTATAGCTGCCAATTAAGGGTATCCCTCTCAGCACATCGTAACTTAGCCCAAAATTGGGCACTACTCGATAGCGATCGCCAACATCAATAATTACTCCGCCAACTGTTTGCGTATACGACAAAAGTAACCCTACAGGGTTGTAGTCGCCCGATTGCACGCGGGTTGCTGGGAATACACCAATGATGTCTTTTACAGTGAATTCAGCAGCTGCAAAAAATGGTTTTACTGCAAGGGCGATCGCCTCTGTTGGCTGTAAGTCGTCAATTGTAATAAAAGGCGTGGTTAGTTTTGGTGTCCAAGGGAAGTCTGCACCGCAATTTGGGAAGTCCCGCCCATCACCATCTTGGGTTCTGATGCTGCCATCGGCTTTCACAAATCCGATGAACTTCACCATGAATAAGCCACTGAGCAGATCGGGACTACGCTTGTTATTGTATTCCAACTCAATTCCAAACTCTGTCCCCGCCGGAATTGCGTTTGGACTGTCATTGTAAATCCAATATTTTGCCTCCCACGCCGGGAGATACTTACTTAAAGTTTCCCCTGGATAAGGGGGAGTGGGAATTGTGGTAATTGGATTTATTGAATTGATGGGGCGATCGCTCCCCACCCCAGCACGAGTATCGCTCACGTAGGTTGATGGGCCGCCAACTCGTACCCACTGGCCAATATCAGCGGCAATTACATCTGGAGATAAAGGTAAATTTGAATTAGCGCGATACTCCACAAAAATTGAGAGGGCGGTAATAAATCGCACTTGCCCGTCAAGGCGATCCGCTCCACTAGGAAGGCTCCCTACGCTGGTCACGGAAGGAGCTAACGCAGTGTGAATACTGCGGGTCAATTCTAGGACTGCTGGCAACAGTGTTTTTACCGACTGCGGTTCAATACCAATGCCGTATTGGAATGCAGCGACGCGAGCAATTTGGACGTGAGTGGAGGGGTCGTTTGTCACCCCAGCACTGACAACAAAATAATGTACATCCCAACCATCGGGCATTTCGGGGATGGTGATGATGATTTTTTGATTGGTGGAGTAGGCGATCGCACCACTTACACTTGGCTTATTGAATCCAGCGCGGTTTTGTAGTTGGAAAGAAAAATAAATTGTTCCAGCAGTGAGACTACCGCCGTTAGTAGCGCCAACATCAAACAAGGGGCAAGTTTCACCAACTCCGGCATATTGGGCGATTAATGCCATTAAACTTGTCTCCCTAATGCAGTTTGCAATGCTTGAACTGCGCTATAAAATGCAGTAGCTTGTGTTGGTGTAATGCCAGTTCCAATGCTGTGAAAGCCGCAAATTAAATTAGAATTTCTTCCAAAAGCAGATCCCGACCAACTACCAAATATAGAAACTTCAGCAGTGGATAAAGCATTAGTAGTAAAAGCCGTATCAATTCCTACTTGATTGCCTCTATAAAATAAATACCCCAAGTTTGCAGCAGTATTAGAACCTATCAAATGTCCAGGAACTATGTTGTTTGCGTAAGCTGCTACAACTTCAGCACCAGAACCAAGAACTGACTGGACGTTATTGCCATTTCTTTCTAATCTAAAATTCCCAACACTATTACATCCAAGATATGCAGCAGGACTAGCCCCTGTTACTGCTCCTGCATTCCTAGCATATACGCTCAAATGCTGATTAAAAGAAGTAGTAAGTTGAACGCTAGGAATAAACCCAGTTTTTAAATATTTAGTTCCGCTGGTATCACCAGTCAATCCAGTGGTTTCTGAGTAATTACCAGGAGCAAAGCCCACATTTGTCAGTGAAGATTGAATGTTACCTGGGTATTTCAATTTAACTAAAGCTGCTGCTAATTCATTACCTGCATACGGCGCAATTTCTAATAAAGAATCCCAGAAATTGTTTAGTTTAGCAGTGGTAATAAAAGTATCAATAGCATTTAAGCTGGAATTTGATATACTCCCGCCTACTGCAATTATTCTATTTTTGAAGCTAGTTATATCGGAATTAAGTTTAGATGTACCTAGTTTTGAGCCAATAATTAGTGCCATCTAATTTAATGCCTCTTGCACCTCTTGTTCGTTTACGGGATAAATTTTTAGTTCTTCAGCACGCGACTGCCCAGGTATTTGAGCCTGCCAATTTGGATCGGGTTCTGTAAGCGCAAGTAAAGCTGTGAGATTATCTTTACTATTTTGAGATATAAAAGTCTTCACTATTTCAAATAGTATTGAAATATTTATTCTGTCGTTTGCATTGATGACCATTTCAATTCTGTCTAGCAACCCCGGTATTTTAAATGTTTCTAAAGCTTCTTGCGGCGTTATCCCTTGTTGGAATAAATCAACCAAAGTTAATTGTTTTGGTAATTTTTCTTGTGGTACGGGATTATTGATTAGCGGTTTTTGATTCAGCAGAGAAGCGATCGCGGGAAAATTCTGCGCTGTTACCAATTGCTCGTATTCTGATAATTCGAGTTCGTCTCTAAGGATTGTAATTTTACTCATAATGTGTAGTAATGGAATGCGTAATTAACTGAATTTGCACCGGATAAGCTAAGGACTAATGCTGTATTCGCGTCTAATCTTAGTTCTCTATTTAAAAAGTAATTAATGGCTAAACCGTCCCCCTGATTTTGACATAAAATTCTTTCTTTCGTCGTAGCACCGGATTTTAATATTATGGTTGTTGCGGTACTTGCTTCAAGTTGAATTTTTAAATAGCTAATATTTATTGATATTCCCGTTCCAGGTGCGGCAATAATCGTATTGTCTCCAACAGTGTTGATTGTCCCAGCAATTATTGTGATAGCAGGTCTATCAAAGAGTGTTGCTAGTCTTTGCAGCAGTCGCTTGAAAAGGCTAATCAGGGTTGCATTAGCAGTGTCGCTATTTGCCGGGATATCTGAAATTGTCCCAATGGCTGAAGAATCACTTGCAGCGATATCCAGTTTTCCGTTAGCCCCAACAGCGATCGCCCTTACCTTGCCATCTGCATCTACCCCGCCTATTACGTGAGTTTGTAAAGTTCCTGTAGAATCATTCCCATTTTCAAATCCCATTATCTTGCTAACCTGTATTGAATTAAAGCAATGGGCGCTCTTATGTTGGGAGCTAAAGCAGTTTTTACAAAAGTGGTATTAAATCCTGCGCCCAACTTTGAATATTTGGTATTAATTGCATTACTACTTTTACAAATATAATCGGTAGTCTCCCCTCCATTGCCAGCGGTAATATTGATTGATTGTAAATTTGACGTGGTGTTTCTAAACTGCAACGCCCAGTAATTTGCAGCGCTCAAATTACCAGACAAGACGCGAAACATTCCATGAATTTTGTATAGATAAATATCATAATCGTTGCCTTGGTTGAAAGGAATATTATCAGTTGTGGCAGAAATATCGCCAATCACGCCGCCAATTAATACTCCCTGTCCTGACCAAGCATGAATTGATTGCTGATACAGTTTTCTAGATAGCCACAAAGATCCATTCCAAAACCACTCCATTACTAAGTCGTTGTTTGCATCGACTTCATTGTGGCGATCGCCCCGATTGGGTGACAAGGGAACACCAATAGAAGTAGTTTCTTTTATAGTTATTTGAGGCGTAAAACTAATATCGGTAGGCATGCTTCAAGTCCGCAGAGGAACGATTAGGAAAGTGAGGATATCCAAAAGGTTGTGCCAGTAGCAGTTGCAGCTGCATCTTTTGTCGGGTCGTAAGCGATCGCTCCTATGGTGTCGTTTCCTGTAGTTTCCCAAGAAAGCCCTTGACCGGGTACTATATTAGCTCCTAAGACAATGCCATTTTTAGTTCCCGCATTGTAAATAAAAACTGATTTTGCCCCCGCCGCTATACTCCCTGCTGTTGTTACAGTTAAATATCCGGGCGCTCTTTGGACACCTGCGACTGTTGATTGAGCTTGATAACTAATAGCCATATTTACTCCTTAAGTCAAAGTAACTAACATGAAGATTGTGTCTGTTGCATTATAAGAAATTTCAGCTATTGTGTCGTTACCTGTTGCTTCCAAAGATACCGAATCCCCCGGCAAAAATTCGGTTTCAAGAAGCAATCCAGCAGATCCTCCAATATTGGCAACAAAAACCATTTTTGTCCCAGCAGGGATAACATTTTCGTCACTGACTTTTTTAATATCGGGTTTTCTTTGTATTCCCGAATCAACAGGTGTAATACTAACACCTTCACCAATTGATTGTATCCTTCCATTTTCGTCAACAGCGATCGCTCTAACTTTGCCTTGAGAATCTACCCCACCTATTAAGTAGGTTTGTAGAGTCCCTGTAGAGTCGTTGCCGTTTTCAAATCCCATATCTACTTAAGTCTTAAATTAACTTCAGTGAAAGTGAGCGACCAATTACTATTTATATAATTTTGGTCGTAGCCAAGAGGTGGAGTTTCATCAATAATCATTTCTCCATATCTAACTGTGGCTAATCTATTGTTGTAAATAAAGCGATCGCCTAATTCCACACTACAAAAGTCAACTACCTTGATTGGGCTGAATTGATTGTATTTACTAGACTCCGAAATCAGGATTAATTTTTGTAAAACCTCCAGAATTACTCGCTCTTTTTGAATAACTGTTGCTTTAAATCCCCGTTTAATTGTACTTGCACCATAGCCAGTACGACTAAAAGTAGTCTTCAAACCTGGGCTATCCCCTAATCTATTTGTTTCTGGTGAATAGTCGGTGAATAATTTTAAATAAACATAGTTATTTGTGTCTGTTTCTTGATAATGGGTAGGGTCAAATAAATAAAACCATTTAGATGCAATTTGCAAATCCTCAATGACTGCAACGGGAGTTAGTACTAGCAATGGAAGTCTGGCTAGTTTTCGCTGACAGTTAATTTGAGCATTGGCGATCGCTTCTAATATGGTCATGATCTTTGTATCAAAACTCCTAAATCATATAATTCTTTTCTAATATCTGTCACTGTTTGAGTAGCTGCTTTTTTGGCATCATCTCCATTAAAATTATTGACAATCGAGACTGGTACATTTGCCTCCGTTGGTGTTGATAGTTTTTGTTCTACTAAGGTATTGAGTTTATTCACTGCCTCAATAATTCCCGCTTGCCCCAAAGTATTTAAATCTTGGGAGGATAGTTTTTGTGGTAGCTTATAACCAAACTCCTGAAACCTACTTAATTGATCCTGACGGAACTTTTCAAAATCAGGGAATTGTAATTGTAAAGATGGAGTTTCAGGATTGATTCTGTTGGCGACTCGATCCGCTCTAAACTGCTGCAAAGGTTCAAGCGTACCCTCTCCAAGAAAGCGAGATTTGGTTGCTGCAACAAACGCTTCCCCTGTGCTACCAACTTCATCTCTCCCTACACCCAGCGCACGGGATAAGGAGCGATCGCGGATATCGCGCAATAACCGCCGTCCTTCCCTTGGGTTAAGAGATTGAGCAAATTCTACCTGTGCTTGGTCGCGCTGTAAAAGCGATCGCTCATTAAAACTTTGCTTTTCTAATCCCCCTAGTGTTGATTGAATTTTTCCCTGCTGGTCTAACAGTCTCCCCGCGAACTTAGTACTAATTGCTTCCTCTACCTTTGCTTGCAAATTAAGCTGTGCAGCTTCAATACTTTGGGGTGTGGCATTGGGGTCGAGTTGGGCTTTTGCAAGGTCGGATTGGGCTTGAGCAATACCAGCTTTACTTTGCGCTTGGGATACACGATTACGAATTTTCTCTTGTTCTAATTGTGCTGCTTGCTGGGCTAAATTTAAATCTAGTACCTGACCTTCTATAGTTAGTTGCCTCTCTAGAGATTGAATTTTAATAGCTGCAATTAGTTGAGCAATGTCTTTTCTTTGGCGGTCATTTTTAGATAATTCAGAGGCGATTTGCAATTCACCTGTAACAAAATCTACCCGCCCTTTGACGAAGGTTTGAGTGGCTTGTAGTACGCTTTTTTGCTGGTCGTAAGCTTTGGATACAGCTTCACTCTGTTGGATTTGAATTTGTCCCGCTAGGTTAATTCGCTGGGATGCTAATTCAATATCCTTAACCTGCTTTTCGATACCCGCTTGCACCTCACGGCGACGGGTAAGGGTTAGCTCAATTTGGGCATCAGTTTGCGCTATTCCTTGTTTTATGTTTAATTCCTTTTGGGAATTCTCAGCAATTTGAGACTGCTGAACTTTGGAGCGTTCAAGGCGATCGCCCTGTTCTTGTAACAAATCTGATTGCTGTTGCGCCCCTTGTATCTGTAGCTCAATAGCTTTGATTTCTTCAGGCGATCGCTTATCTCGATTCGCCCTAATTAACTCTAAATTTAACTCCGCCAATTGGCGTTGATTTTCAATCTTCTGAATTCGGAGTTGAATTGTTTCCCGCTCTAAATTCAACTTGTTAATTTGGGTTTGAGTTGCAAGTGATACTTGCTCTTGCTGCTGAGTTACTGCCAGATTTTTAACTTTATTCTCGGCAATTTGGGTTTCAATTGCGGCACGCTTCTCTAAGTCTCCAGTGAATTTGAGTTGGTTTTGTAGTCCTGATTCAGTCGCCTGGTTGAGTACGCCCTGTAATTGATTAGCGGAATTTAGTAACTGCGATCGCTGTTCGATATCTTTGGATTGGGAATCAACACCACTGCTTTGGCGTTGTAAGGTGAGGGTTTGCAGTTGCGTAGTATTGGCAATGATGCGCTTTTGGCGTTCTTGTTCTAAGTTGAGTAGGCGCTCGACTTCTGCGGCTTCTTGCTGTCTGAGTTGAGAACGAGCGATCGCAATTTTGTTGCTGAGTTCTACACTGGTTTGACCTGATTTATTGAAGTCTTGAACCAAGTTATTGAGGCGATCGCGGGAAGCTTTAATCTGAATTTGAGATATCTGGGTTTGGGCATCTCGCTCAGTAATTTGGCGCTCAGACTGACGCGCTTTGATTTGTTCAATCTCAATATTAAATGCCTCCTGGCGCAATCCTCGCCGCTTCTCCAGTTGGCGATTATCTTCAGCCGTTACCGTTTGCTCGATTTGCACCCTAATGGCGGCTGCTTCTCTTTCTAACTGTGCCTTACGAACTGGGAATTGAGCATACTCCTTAATCTCAATTTCCTTTTGAATTAGTGTTTCTCTTATGCCTTGGAGTTGAATTTTGGCAATTTCTTTTTCAGCGTCTTCCGTACTGATTACTCTCTGTTGCTGCTGCAACTTAACTCGTTCAGCCCCTACTTTAAGTTCTTCTGAAATCTGTTTTGAATTCGATTGAGCAATCTCTGATATTTGTCCGGTAGCTGCAAGGCGATCGCTCTGGGATAACCTAAAGCCTTCCGTGCCATCGGGTAGTTTGATTTTGTCGTCTCTAACTGCTCTTAACCGTTTTATGACCTCTGCCTCTGCTGCCCCTGTAGGTGCAAACAACGGTTTACCGTCTTGGGTTGGCCCTGCTAGTTGCTCAAATAATCCACCTTGGTAAGATTCTAAAACCTGTGATTGCAATTGTGTCGCTTCATTTCTTAGAGTAGAAATATCTTTGAGGAATGGGGTAGCTTTGCCTTGGGCATCAAGTTTAAATTGTTGCCCAAAGTTAGCTTGAGCATTGCCCAAAGCTTGCCCCAAGTTCGACGATTCGGTGATTGCTCTTTTTAGTCCGGGAAGGGTTTCGGTATAGTATTTTGTAAACTCTTCCCGCCCTGCTTTGAGTGCTTCGTTGCGTTTCTCTAGGGTTTGGCGTTCGGTTTCGAGTAGTTTAATGCGATCGTCAAAAGTTGCCTTAAGCTCAGGGTCTTTGATACCCTCGGAGACTTTCTTTTGTTCCGCAATATTTTTCTCAATTCCAGAAATTAAATTTTCATTCCTGGCTTTTTGAGCATTGAAAATTTGATTTTCCCGCTCTAAATCATCAGCAGTTAGCTTTGTCCCCTTCCTTAGTTTTTCATTGGTTTCTGAAGTTAAACCCAACGCACTACGGTACTGATTAATTTTTTCCGCAGTGGCTAGCGATTGCTCACCTACAACATCAAGGGCTATTCCAGTCTGACTGAAATTTTGGATTAACCTATCAGATTCTCTATTTTGTCCAGTTTTGGACACCGCCCCTGCCGGATCTGTAAAGACAGTTGGGTTTGTCGTGAAAGCTGCTAGAGAATTTGCGGCAAGATCAATCGAACTTCCAATTGTCCCAGGTATCCCCCCGAAAAATTCCCCAACGCGATCGCCAAATCCTTTTTCTGGCGTTCCGGTTGCACCTTGGCGAATTGCTTCTAGCTGAGATTTAAACTCCTCTAGTCCCTTAGTAGTTAATTGCCCCTGATCGCCTACTCTCGCCAAGGTTTCACGGAGTTGGTTGAATTGCCCAGTGGTTAGATCGCCGGATAATCTCAGTTGCTCAAGACGCGATTCTACCTGGGTTGCTGATGCATCGGGGACAATTTCAGCTTTGAATTGCAGTAAGCGTTTCTCCGTCCCAAACTGCTTAAATAAATCTGTATCCTGTTTGAGGACTTCCCCTAACCCTGTGGCAGCTTCATTTGCGGCTTTTCGCAAGCCAAATAAATCTTCTCTGAATATGGCGATCGCTGCTGCTCCAAGTGCAAGCAATGGGCCAAGCGGGCCAAGTGTACCCAGTAATCCTGAAATTGCATTGCCAGCTACACCAAAACCACCTTTAAGCAGATTGAGACTGCCAACTACCCCACCCTTAAGGACATTGGCGAGTAGTCCAGAACTACCAGAAAGCAAACCTTGCGCTGTTGCCAGCCCCCGTGTCAAACCTGTGTTGATAGTCTTGAGGCTGATTTCGGTCGTCAGTAATGTATTAATTGCCCCCAACGGGCCAGTGGTTCCGAATAATACGTTTCTGCCAAATATCCGCGTTTGTGCAAGTCCTCGTTCTGCAAGTTCGTCAGCAGTTAAAACTACGGTGTGTGTGGCCGTTGCTGTAGTTGCAGATGCAAGTACGGTGGCTTGAGCAGCGATCGCCCCTGTTGCTTTTGTAGCTCCCTGTTTTACATTTTCATAAGCGATCGCTACCGTCGCCCCCGCATCAATAGACTTGATATTTTCAAAACTAGAGGCTACTGCCTTCCCAACAATATCTGCCTCTTGCTTAATCCGCCCCAATCCAGATGCAAAGGGTTTACCATCAGCCCCTAATATTTGCGGTGGGGCAAAAGCCCCCACTGCTTCAGCAATCCCTAGACCAACATTTTTGGCACTTTGAGCAACTTCTCCCAAGGGGAGACGCGAAACGCGATCGGCTACTGCCTTCTTCCCTTGTTCTGCTGCACCTTTGGTATCGAGTCCGGTAAAGCCCGCAATGTTCTTGTTAAATACCTCACCCGCTTTGTTGCGAACTGCGGCGGCAGCTTTGGTGACAATATTTTGTTTCTCAAGCGCTCCCGTTGTTGCCTCTACACCAAGTCGAAACCGTTGGTCAATGCCAAATAGTTGTAATGCAACTGCTACCAGCCCTTTGCGCTGCACAATCAACTCTTTGATGACTGCCAACTCTTTCCCTAGTTGACCGGATAGCAGCAGTGAGATTGCCCTAACTTGCAAATAAGTTGATGCCAGGGTGAGCATCGTTTGAAATAGGATCGTTACCGCGCTTGCTGTGGCGCGGGTCGTAATCTGAAATACGATAAACTGTCCAACTGCTTGCTTAACTGGTTCTGGTAGTCCGCTAAAAAAGTTAGCAATTTTTTCTAATACATCAATACCAGGTTCAAATACTGGGGCAACAGAAGCGGCGATTTTAATGATTAATTCTTGGAACTTGTTGGCGATTTGTTGAAATTTGGAGATGCGATCGCCTGTAGCAATTTTAAATACTTCATCTAAACTACTAGCACTTGCACTATTGACACTTTGCAAAGTAGATGAAAGCTTTTGCCCGTCTTGAGCGAGCAGTGCCAATACTGTACGGAATGCTACCTCTTCCGGGAAAATATCTTGCAATACCTTGGCATTTCCACCGGCTGCTTTATTGAGATCGATCAGCGCTTGGGTAAAACCTTTGGCTTGAATTTCTGCTTGGTCAAAACGGATCTTTTGTCCATTGAGTGAGAGTTTATCAAGTGCCTTTTGCGCTTCTGGTGTCTTTTGAATGATAGTCCCAGCAATTCGCTGTACTCCGGTTAGTGCGGTTGCAGTATTCACCCCTTGAGTTGTTAGCACTGCTGTACTTGCGGCAAGGTCAGTTAATCCAATTCCTGCTGTTTTGGCGCTCGTCGCGGTTTGTCCAAATCCCAGTGATAACTCTTGGATTGTTGTCAAACCAGATTCAACAATACTATTTAAGATTGCGGCTGCTTTGCCGGATTCACCGGCTGATAACTGGTAGGCGTTAAGGGTTTTAGTCAGGAGTCGCAACGTTTCACCAGGATCGGCAGACGATCCACCAGCTTGCCCAATACCCACCAGCTTTAGCCCATTTGTTAAAACCTGTTGTGAGTCGGCGGCTTTGGTGAATCCTGACGATAAAACCTCGTACTGTCCGGTTAATGCATTTGTAGAGGAGACAGTATTGTTTAATTGCTTGTTTACAATATCCTGAACTTGGAAGGCGTTTTGTAACTGCTCTTGCTGGTTGGCGCGGAGAGCATTACCTGCTGCGTCAAAGTTAACGTTACTTCTAAGAATGGTTCCCGCACGGGACGCTGCTTGTTCAAATCTTCCTAAATTTTGTACTGCCGATATCGCAAAGGCATCTAATGAGGCTTCACTACCTTTAACGGCATCAGTGAGAGTGTAAAAGTCCTCAATACCCTGAGTACTAACCCCAGACGATCGCAACAAATCTAAAGTTTGCGGTATCCGAGCGTACACTGCCGCCGCATCCTGTACGCCCTTAGCAAAGGTGAGCGCCTGCCCACCAAGAAAGGTAATGTCAGACAGTGCAGAGAAAGTTTTAAGCGCCTTTGAATTGACATCAGCTAACTTTCCAATTGCGCCACCAAACTTTTGGGCATTCTCAGTACCAAGGACAAATTGACCAATTGAAGACTCTGAAGCTTTTTGTAACCCTTTGAATCCCGCAGCTAGTGCAGCAGTACCGATGGTTAACCCTGTAAAACCAAGAGAAATATTGTTGACGGTAGCGATCGCGCCGTCATCAACTGCTTTCAATCTTAGGGTGGTAGTGGTATCTGCCATAGGATAAGGCAGGAGGCAGAAGGCAGGAGGCAGAAGGTTTATCCTGTTGCGCTGGAATAGGTGGCAATTGGAAGTATTTGCTACTCCCTTCTGCCCTCTGCCCTCTGCCCTCTGCCTTTATTCCACTACAGTTTAGCTAGTGGTTGTATAAAGCACTAGAGGCTAGTCAATATTGTCATATTTAAGATCCACTTTCGACCAATTCATAGAGAAGCGATCGCACTTTTTCTTGCCACTCTGGAATCGCTTGAATTTTTTCTAAAACAGATGGTTCAATTCTCAAGCTCAGTTTTGCGTCTCTGGGTTCTGCTCTGTCTGTAGTAAATTTTCCTTGATTATTTCGTATTTTTTGCATCATTCACCTCCAATTACCTCTATTGTATGTCAGAACCACGTCCCCGTGGTATAGAGTCTTTTGATGGTAAATGGTTAAAAATACAAAATTATTTATGCAAAACTCTCTTTACATCCATGTCCCCACGGATTATAATGGATGCATGAGGGAAAAAGTTACACCCTCGAAATTAAGGAGGTGAGTAAATGAGTCAATCAGGAAATGGAAAAAAAGAAGATGTTAAGCCGTCGGACATTGATATCTTCGAGAAGGTTGAAAACGAAAACCCATTAACCGAAGACCAAAGGTGGTTCAAAGAGAACCTTGGTACAGGTGAACGGGAAATCGAGATCAACCCACCTGAGCTAGATGGTTCCGAGGATGAACCTCAAGAAGGCTAATCCATAGTGAGGCAGCGCGGTCTTCTCCCAAAGGGAGAGGCTAACGCCTTTCCTTCGGAACGCTACGCGAACGCGGAGCGTCTCGTAGAGAAGGGGGTTTCCCCCAGGAGTGACTGCCGAACCACGAAGTGGAGAAAACCCCTACCCCAATAGGGGTTTTCAATGCTTTACCCATTTTATCAAATTCAGCGAGTATGAATGATTGCACTATTGTTTATCCAAGCTACTTCCGAATTTTTGAATGCAGAGTAGGGCGCTGGTTCATTAAAGATACAGAAATTTTCATAGGGACTGAAAACCCAATCAAAGATAATGATATTGCTGCGCTTTATGGCGTTACCGAGCAAGAGGTGGTTATCAACCTGTTCCGTGTCAATGGCGGGAAATCCGGTTTTTATCTCGCAAATTTGAAGGATAAAGGATATTACTACTGTGGGCAAAACAGGGAAGACCTAAAAGCCAAGCTGCGAACGCTTGGCATTGGGCGCGAAGATCCGATCTCCTAAACTACCGCTTGTATTGCTGTTCTATTTCTTTGTCTTTTTTTAGTACGCCTTCCAGTTGCCTTGCGGCATCATCTGCTGGTTGGCGTTTTAAGTATTCGCACCCCATAAACATCACAAGTAGGGCGATCGCCGCACCCAGCGCTACCCATTGTTTTTTAGAAATATTTTTTAGGTCAAAATTCATACTAGTCAGTTATGTACTGGGTTTATTATTCCCACACTGATATCACTTTTAGTATTTCTTCGGCTTGCAATGCAGGCATATAGCTACTTCTAAAACAAAATATAAATTCCCGCCTGTTCCCAATATTTCGGAGACCCTGCAAAAATTGCCTGACGGTACTTTCAAGCATTTTTGCTTTTCGCTTCGGAGACCCTCAAAACAAGGTTTCATGTTAACTAAACAATTTATGCAATTCTTCCATCTCAGAATTAGTCTCAGCTTGCAATGCCGTAGCCGCGTCTTGCGGCACTCCTCCCAATTCCATTGGGTTCGTTAGGGCAATAATTACGGCTTCCGAGTCTGGGCTTCTCCCTAATCTGGATTTGGTTTTATCCTTGGGTTCACAGAAGATTTCATCTTTGGTATTCGTACTATATCTTGTAGCAGTCAAATCTTGGAATACATACTCTTCATTTTCCAGAGGAGCGATCGCTATTCTCCCACCCATCAATAGTTCTCGAAACTGCCAGTACAACTCTGCCTTGAGGTTAGTAAATTTCTGCTTTGGTTCCTCTTTTTGTTTTTTCTTCTTGTAGCTGGGGACATCCCCAAAACGACAAGGCAAGGCTTGATACCCGGTTTTTTTGAGTTTAGCGAGTGTCCCAGCGCCAACTCCGGTATTATCCACAGCAATTGAGTAACCAGTACCAAGTAGCTTAATTTGACTTGCTGCAATATCGGCGGCGCGTTCTGTGTCGAGTAAGTCTCCCTTGGTGGGGTGGATTTGCACTTCGTACAATACTGGCCCGCGTAGCAGTGCCAAAGCGTGAGGATCGCCGCCGTCGCCAACATCTAAGCCTAATCTCCAAGGGTAACGCTTGGCGATCGCATCCCAATATTGTGGATTTTGATCGTAGAGCGATCGCGCTTGTTTGAGTAGGGTGAGTAGGATGATGCCGTCTGCTGCATCTTCTGCGTATTCACCCATCACCCGCCCTTTCCAATATGCTGAAGTTTCAAACTTCTCTCGCCGGACTCGTTCTATCCAATCAATTGAGATTGCGCCGGGGATGCGATCGCGCGGGAATTCTGGCGGCCACTCTTGCTGTGGTTTAATTTCTCCATCTTCATTGATGATATGTTCGGCTACTTCAGGTTTTAATCTGTAAACGCCATCAGCACACAGTTCATAGGCCCACGAAACATTAGGGTGACTGAACGCAGAAACAGTCAGGCAACGCTTATCTAGTTTACAAGTCTTAGCAAATTGCGACTGCGGATCTACTGGGTTCCCTATCCTCAATCCCCTATTATCTGAGCCAGTCAAACAAGCAATAAACCCGTTATCAATCTGTGGTGTTATCCCGTCCGCTTCATCCTCAATCAGCAATTGCTTTTGTCTATGCTGACCCTGAAAGGAATTCTCTGAATAATCACGACTAGTTATGCCAAATGCGTACACAGTCTCAGAAAACAGCAGTTGCATAATGTCGCATCTACCGCCCAATTTGGTTTTGTGCAAACCGTGAATTTTTCGCAACTCTGCCCACAGTATCCACTTAACCTGATCTTCACTAGGTGCAGTAGTAATTGCCACACCGCCCACGCAAAACAGGAAATAGATTACAAGTAATGAAGCGATAAAGCTTTTCCCGGTTCCGTGTGCTGCTTTGACATTGGTGATAGGGCGATCGCGTACTGATTCAGCTATTATTGTTTGCTCGTTAGTTAGCTCAATACCCAGTTCGTTTTTAAAAAAACCTACCGGATCGTCAGCGTACTGGGGAAAGGGGATAGGACGCGAACCACCATGAACTAGTGCGGCATATTTAGATGACGAGGTTTTAAGTTTGGCTAGTCCCATCTATCCAAAAGGATTGGAAATATCCAGCCTAGTAATAACACAGTCTTCTTCGTAAGTTCTTAAAAATTCCCATGCTTGCTTGTTCCATCTAGCATCAGCAAGTGCGTTGTGTTCGCCTTTGTCTTGTTTTGGTAATTCTGGATCGCCTAGCTGTTTACACCATTGCTTGATGTCGTTGGCGTACATTGGGAACCCTTTGGGAAGGTCAATCATTGCCCCAAATAACTGACAGAAGGCCACCCAATCGTAATCAGCATAGTATCCCCAAAATTCTGGCTTCCACCCTTCCTCAAAATGTGGCTCTTTGGGATACCAGCTTAGAAACCTGACAATACTGGTAGCGATCGCCTGTCTTGTTTTCCATCGATCGCTACCAGTGCAAGTTAAAAAGTCGCCTTCTAAGTGAGGGAGAACGTTTGCTTTAACCCAATTACTTGCTCGACTGAAATCACATTCAGCATTTTGAAAATATAGCTCACGCCCATCTTCGGCAACTATGCCAATTGAAATAAGCTCTATTGTACGACCATCTTCAATAAATTCTGTATCTAGCCAGTAGTGCATAAAATTATTAAGGTTATGTGATTTATAAGCGATCGCCTACTAATTTAGATGATGATTTCTTGAGCAAAAGCAAAAGGAACATACGCAATACCTCTTGAGGATTGTGCCATCAATCCTTGTTGAACCAATTGTGAAACGTCCACAGCATACTGCTTTGGTATACCGTCCACAACTTCCACAACATCAAAAACCTGCTCTACAAAATTGTTAAACCACATTTGATAGCGTTCTGTATCTGGTTGTGTGATTTTAATTTGCATAAAAGCGATCGCCTACTAACTATCACAATCTTAATCTGGTTTACCAATCGTTCTCAACTCTTCTTCCATCCTCCCTATACCCTCACCAATTACTCTTGCTTGCTCTGGTGTTGCTACACCTTCAGCCAACAATAATTGCACCGCATCAAGTACAGGAATATCTTTAGGATACAACCGTAGTCGCTTCATTAATTTTTCTAACGCTGACAATTTATCATGCATCGTTACCGTTGTTGTGGTGGTAACTCCGTCTTTACTTAAAGTTTTGGATACTGTAATACTTTTTACCGAAGCCTTGGCGCGATCGCCCCACTCCTCAGACTTCTTGATTTTTATGTTATCGCCATCGTACTCTAAGATATCAGTGATCCTTGAAAGGGCGATCGCTGCTACCTCAGCAATAATTTTTACCTCAGACAGTCCCGCAATTTCCCCTAGATAGGCTTGTATCTTAGTGTTTCTTAGTAGCGCACAAGCGCTTGCAGCAGCGGAGTTATCGTTTTTGACATTGTATCCTGCTCTGATATATGCACGAGTTTTATTGAGGTCTTTGACGTACTCGTGACAAAACCTCAGTTGCAAGTCTGTTAATTCTTGTGGGTTAGTTTTCTTATCCCCAGGCATTGATCAATAAGGGCGAAGTAATCTAACTTTAACCTGAGACGCTATGCCAGTGAATGAGTAAACACCCCAATTAGGTAATGATTTGGTAGGGAATTTAATTTATGGCTAGTTGGTCAACAATCGACAGGGAAAGTGAGTTCTATTCAATCTTTGGTGAGGAAAGAATACCTATACTTTCTATAGTTCCAATCATCCCAAGAGTTGCAGGATCGCCGCCGTGCTACGTAGTATTAGGGCGTGAACTACCGCCACACATGGTAGAACAGCTAGCCATTAAATTGTTTGATGTGTGGCGACCAGAATGTGAGTCATTGCAAATGGCGACTGACTACATATTGAAAGGACTGCCATTAAAAACCAGTCATTTTAATGGGTGCGGGACGGATGATTATTTTCAAATGCAGATGGGAACAGCTTTAAACGCTGCAATCCATTTTGCTTACAGCGATCGCCCATAACAAGCGATCGCCATAAACAACGAACAATGCAAACCACAAAATTACAAAGATTTTTGCTTGGTGTTGATCTTATTAGGCGTTACGAGGTAGACGCAGAAATAGGGGTTAATCACGGATTTATTAACATTGGTAGTTACGAGATTTGCTACTCGAAGATGCCAGACCATGAATGCGCCTTAATGAAGCAGTGGGGATGGGTTGAAGGTAACGGGGGTTGGTCATTTTACACTGTGGATTAGGAAGCGTAGGCGCTCGATCGCTCACTACCGCAACGCTCACGTCAACTCCTATCTCTTGCTCAAGTATTGGTATAGTTAGTCTGTTGTGTTCAAGCATCTAGTATGGCAGAAGAAGGAGTATGGGTAGTTTCTTGGACGACTCCAGAGTTTGAGCCAATTGTTAGGGTTTCCAAAAACGATCAGGAAGTTTCACTATCTTCGTTTGCAGCTACCCAACACGCGATCGCTATTTTTAATGCTGCTGCTTACGCCGAATCAGAAGTGGCGCTATTTAAGGCTTTAGTCCCAAATGTGCCTAAAGGATTTGGTAAGCCTAGCAAAGATGTACAAATGGCATTGATGATGCTAAAAATGCTACGAGATAAACGGGAACCTTTGCCTAGTAATATTAGCGGTATTTTTGGATTTAATACTCAAAAACCTTTAGTAGAGATTGATTACGGAAAGTTTAAATTACAGTATGAATTAGATGAAGTCAGGTTTCACGCTGCATCACTACTAGAAGCAGCAGAAGCGGCGAGGTTTGATGCCTTCTGGTTTAAGTTTGGCAACCAAGAGTTAGGATTAGAAGAATTAGAAATACTTGGCATTGTTCAAAAGTATCGTCTTTACAAACAGAAATACTCAATTGAAGCAATGTTCAAAAAGTCTTAAGCGATCGCTTGTTATGGGCGATCGCCCGTCAACTTATTCTGCTGGAGGATCGTCTCTGGTATCTCCGGCCGCAGTAAGAAAAGCGTCTAGGTGAACTACGTTCTCTTTCTTGGCCACATTCAGCGATGGCGTAACACCACCCGCTGCGTAGGTTGTGGCGTTGCCTGCAAAAGCGTAAATCAGAGAGCTAAGAGTAATAGTAGCCTCAGTATCCGACTCTAGTATTGAATAGGGTAATACTACGCGGAATAGTACTTTATTAGCAGTCCCCCCACCATCTAAGGTGACAGGGGTGTAAATATCAACAATAAAACTTTCATCTGTACCATCGGCGATCGCGGCTGTTAAGGGCAAGCTTTTTGCTGTTTTGGGCGCATTGGTCAACCTGTTGAAAGTTTCAGTTTTCGTCATCGTCGTCACTCCACATAAAGTCTTTTACGTTCACCGTCTTTTGTTCGCCAGTGGCTGACTGGAATACTAAAGTTTGTTTACTGTGTTCTTTCAGCCATTTTTGAGCTTGTTCGCGCTCGTATTCTTCCTCTCGTTCCTTGGGGTCGCGGCGTAGTTCTACAGTTTGTTCCAAAAGGTCGTTGAGGAATTGGACGGGGAAGGATTCAACTAGATACGGAACTAACCCGCCTTTACCGTAAGCCTCAATCAATAAAGCAAATAAATCTACTTCGAGATTGCCGGAACTTCTGACACTGGCTCTGCTTGAATCTGCTCTAGCGTTTGTTCTAATTTTGCCATTCGCACCTTGCGGCTTTCGTCCTCCCTCTCCCGTACCAGACGGAACAGGGTTGCCGAAAAATTTATATCGTGAATCTTGGCGATAAGGGAAGGGTCGTTGACCAGATTGCCGTTTGCGTCTTTTTCTCGCTCTAGATTATCTTTGATGTTTTCCGAAAAAAATATCCTGCCAAGTTGAGCTAAATCTGAAGAGTTGGCGATCGCCTCTATATCAAATCCTGGCTCAGGTTGTCCAACTACCGGAAGGATGGCCGCGAGTTTAACCATATTCTCCCATGTGGACTTATTAACCAAGAGGTGGGCTAATCGCCCGTCATGCTCTACAAAATCTCGTAGTAGCTTTTCTTGATAATGGATAACTTCAGATAGTCCGCCCTTTTTGCTTTTAAATGGGGCGGGGCGAACTGTTATCTTTTTGCTGGGGTCGCCGTTTTCATTCCAGTAAATAACTTCAAATTCTGGGTATTCACGTTTGACATTGGTCATTGGTCATTGGTCATTAGTCATTGGTCATTGGTTGACTGATAATTGCAAAAACGCCCGATTAGTTTACTAATGTATGCGAGTATAACTAATGTTTTTATACCTAACTTTGCCTAGTTATCGCAATACACCGTACTTGCTAGTTCGTAAACTTTGTATGGCTCGCAAACTCCCAGTCCTGACAGATCAAACTTTATCTCTAAGTTGTCAGCTTTAGGATCGAGCTTGGAGCCAGAAGGGTCAATCTGAGCAGAATAAACCTCGACCAAGGTAACGGTGTCGTCACTAGATCGAGCAATAATATTGATTATTTGCGTACCTAAAGATTCTTCTGATACGGTTCTTGCCGCGATCGCAGGCAAAGGAACCTTAATATGCGTTATTTGGTTGAGTAAATTGGTAGAGAATTTTTTGGCGAAATTAGCTCCAATCGCAAAACTATTATCAGTACTTGGGCTGAAACTGTCATAAGGTTGTTGAATTAGAGGCAAAACGTCTTGATTATCAGCAACAATCGACGCAGAGGTTTGCACATCTTTGACTACACCATAACCAACCTTCCCTGTTGGTGCGCCTGGGTAGGTTAATTTTCTAATTTTTAGTTCTTTAGGAAGAATGAGATTGTCAAAAGTGCTACGGGTAATTTTTCTGCCACGCTGCAAAGCATAAAGGTCAAGCGTTGAGCCTGAATAGGTCAACGTTAAAACGGGCTTGAAACCCTTAACATTGTTGCCAATATTTGTTTCTCGGCCGTAAGCGTCACCTCCTGTAATTTTTTCGACATCTGGGTTGTCATCAATAACAGCATTGGTAGGCAGTCTTCCCGCCCGGACTACCCCTGTCTCCTCATCCGTTATGGTCATACCCATCACACCCGACCATTTTCTGATATAACTCTTTTCACTCATTGCACCCGATATCCTCTGTTATTTCAAAATTTACTAGTAAAAATGTATACACTGGTTCGCCGTTGAGCGACATCACCCGGTACTCAGCTTTAATCTGGCTTTCAGGGTCGAAACTTGGGCAACATCCCCGATGGTTAATCCCGTACTCTCTCATAAGTGAATCAATATTAACCGCAACCCATCTTAAAATCCCTGGTATCCGTTCTTCATCTGGAAAACTCAGACAATATCCTATGGTCATCTGAGTGGTATTTTGCCCCCAAGTGAAGTTATCGGTATTTCGGTATACCTTCAATAGCGGGAACGAGGATAAATCAGCAGGAAGGGAGTTGTAGCAAATCGCGTGACGCACTGCTACGATTCCCGTCTTCAATTCACCAATGCGATCGTTGAGTCCATCTTTGATGTAGGTGGCGATCGCCTGCATTGATGGATCGATCGTGGGAAGGGCGAGTTCGGGGAATGTGGAAGTTGACCAAACCATAGCTATTGTTCAGCGTTCAGATTTTGCCTAATTTCATCAACCGTTATCCCTTGATTTGCAAACATTCGGGCTTGCTGTAAAGCAAAAATTGCAAACTGCTTACATTGAGGATCTTCGATTTCCACATCAACAGCTTTAGCAAACTCTAGCGCCAGTGCGTTAATTCTGTCGTGCTTGCGGACGCGATCGCTCCCTGGCGTAGGAGGATGATAACGAAAATACTCTTCGATTGGGATATCCATAATTAGCTTGACCAAGCCATAAGTTAATTTACGATAGAACCAAGTCCAACAGCGATTGCCCCCACTGCTAAACGACGATGCCATGTCCCTGGCTCTTTATCTTCTGAATAAACCTTAGAAGTTGCCCAAACCGTATGCCCATCAGCGTCAGGGTAATCATTAGTTCCATCTATAAAAACAATCAAGTTTGAATAGCCCTGAGCTATTAATTCGGGCGATACATCTCGCCATAGTTTCACAATAATTGCAGGTCTAATTTCACCTTTATTTCTGCCATCTGGCAAGACATACAAAACGTGAGTTCCTTCCGTTATTCCAGTCAATTTCTGTGACATATTCACCTCTTGATTATTAAAATTATTTGACAAACGATCGCTGCTAACCTCCCAAATATCCAGCTACATAAGCTGCAACTTTCTCAAGTAGCGCCGGATGCCAAAAAAGGAAAGGGCGATCGCGTTGCAACCTAGAAGCTTTGGCAAGTGCCGTACCAAATACGAGTTCAGTTTCAGTCACCTCAAATACTTCATAAGGGTTTCCTGCCGCCGTCATGCTTTGGAGTAGTTCGCCAGTGTCGCGGAGGATCTGACCATTACGACGGATGGGACGAGCAAGTAAGTATTCATTACTCAAAGCTTCCCAATTCTCACCGCCCAGTACTTCACCACCTGTTTCTGTGGCGGGGGATGACTGGAAGCGTAAATCCACATCTTCTTGGATAAGTAACCGGATAGCGGGGCCAGCTTCCCTAATATCCTGCACTCTGAGTTTGATACCTTGCAGAAGTTCCGAAGCTTTTTGTAAGTCGCCTGTATTAATTTCAAGTGTTAATCCCACTAGCGATCGCCTCCTTTATTGCTTTGGCTATCTGGTCAATAGATGAGGGCGAAAGCTCTGAATTATGTGCATAACCATGCCCAATATATTGACCAACAAGTTGAGGTGAATCACTGTATGAGCGGTTAATTATTTCTAGCGCTTGAACGACATCACCAAGATTTCGCGGTGTCGCTCTTAGTGCAAGTAATCGCTCCAATAAGCTTCTTAAATACTGTTCCGCTTCGCTTATTTCTTTGATAATTTGCTCGTTATCTGGCTGCATTGATTTCAAGTGTTAATTCGATCTAGTTTTTAGCTGTGTGCCTTGTAGCGGTAGTAGTCTATAGGGGTAAACCCAGTAACCGCAGAAAGGGCAAGCCCCGCACCTGCAATCAAACGCTTACGTTTTGCCTTTCGGACTATAACGGTTTTGCCTTTTTTTGTGCGGCGAGTGTAAGTGCTGCTAAAATTAGCCGAGCAACAACAGTGGCGTTTCAAAACACGGCGTTTAAGTCTACGTTTCAATCCTGCGAAAAACGCGGTCTTGGGGTTTCCCCAAGTGGAGCGATTTTTCAAGACAGTACCAAATTCCGCCGTTTTAATTGGGTGGCGAGACGCTGCAATGCTATTACCACCAATTCGTCTTTTAGCGACTCTAGAACCGCTTCCTTCTCCGAATTTGTAAGTATGCTGTAAGCTGGCAAGGACTTCATCGTATACCTCCTTTTCTACTTTTTTGGGATTCTCACCATTGGCTATGCGTTCAGAGGCGCGGTTAATTGCGGTTGATGTTGCACCTGATAAGTTCTTTTCTTTATCAAAGGCATCAAGCGCTTTGGATGCTGTCTCTGAGATTTCGGCTGATTCAGCTACATTTATCTGGTTGCCAGCCTTAGCCAAATCTTCAGCAGCACGCGATCGCCCCACTGTGCCAAATAGCTTTTTCTCTCTAGCTAGTTGACGTTTAATCGAAGCTTGGATTTGCGCTTTTTCCACAGCAAGCGATCGCGTCTCTGGAGAAAATCCAAGCAAGTCAAACAACCCACCTTGGGATTCCTGCACTTTAGGAGCGCCAACCACCATATCGGTTAATTCCTGGATGGTATCGTTGTTAATTTTCTTTCCTCGTTTCTCCTCCTTCTCAATCAGGTCTACCAATTCTTGCTGCTGTTTGTGGTCTTTGAGTGCGTTACCAATTGTCACGGCTCGTTGTTCGGGTAGCGTTCCCTGTACCACGCGGAAGAATAATGGTTCATTAAGTCGGGATAAAGCTAAACCATCAGTAGCAATTTTTTCACGCATTGGTATGCCCTTGCGTTCTAAATCTTCTCGACTCACTCCAGAATCGCGGAAGAATTTAGCAGCATCTAATGCATTGCCACGACCCTCAGCTATGTTAGTTAAAGCACCAACAGCGCGGGCTTCTTGCGGAGATTTGGCTTTGATGAATTTAGCAGTCATGGTTTTGACACCAAGCGCCTTGGCTCGTTCGGTGCGGTTGTGACCATTCACTACATATACTTGCTTGTCCTTGGGATCTTGCCAAACTTGGATAATGCCAGCTAAGTTTGCATCCCAAGTTTTAACTCCAGAGAGGGAGCCAACTGAACCAGTAGAAGTTTGAGCGCCCAAGATTTTGTATTGAAAGCGTTTCGGGTCAACTTTTAGCTTTGACACCTCCACTTCAGCAATACCACTAGAAAGTACCTGCCTTGCTCCAACGCTAGCAGCTGCTTGGGTTAGTTGTAGTTTTTCCTTTTGGGACTTTAACTTGGCTTGGCGATCGCCTACCGATTGTAATAGTTGGCGATCGTAGTCGTTTTGAGGGAGTCTCCCTTGCTGGGCATCACGGTAAACTTGGGCGCGTTGCTTGGTGTACTGCTTGTAGGTGATTGGAGTTTTGGTTTTGATTCCCGTTTTTGGGTCGGTGTAGCACTTGCGGTTGTAGGGGATGAAGGTTTTACCGCATTGCCAACCACCACGCCCAAACTCTATCCTTCTGCCATCTGCCCTCTGCCCTCTGCCTTCATTAAATTCAGCGCGGCGTTTGATGCGTTTTTTGAATAGTGGCAGTCCACCTTGTAAATCTTTGTCGTATGCTAACGGGTTGAATAGGGAAGTTTGAGTATTTTTCTGAGCTTGTTGCTCAGTTTTGAGTTTAGCCATCCGCGCTTTTTTGGCTTGTTCTTCCCATGATTTAATTCGGGATTGGTCGCCTGACTTTTTAGCCTCAGCTAACTCTTGATTGGCGTAAGCTTCACGGTCAGCAGCCGATTTAAGGTCTTCAGCTTTGATGAGCTTTTTATTAGATTCCTTGGGTGGGGGCGGGGTGTCTTTGTCGTTCCCGTCTAGGTTTAAGGCTGGTTTATCCTTTACTCCAAATCTTTGTGCTAACTCTGGATACCCCTGTTGTAAATCTGGGTATCCCTGCTTGGCTGCATTGTGGTTAACTTTGCTCCAAATTTCGGCATACTTACCTTTGTTGAAATCGTCAAAAGCTTTTCCAGTTGTCTCTTTATCTTTTTTTCTAGTGGCACTGCTAGCTGCACGGGAAAGGCGATCGCGCTCCGTACTCACCTGCTCGTATTCACGATAAACATCAGGTGGTAGGTAATCTTTTAATCTATCTTCATACTGATTAACTGTTAATTCTTTAGGATTGTCTAACTCTTTTAATTTAGATGCCCATTGAGAGCGCTGTTTTTGAATATCAACAGATGGTGGTTTATTTTTCCATCCTGGTACAGCAGCCCGACGGCGATCGCGTATAGCCTGCTCTCTATCTTTATATAGCGTTTGTGCAGCTTTACCCTTAGAACCGACAATCTTCTGGTAAACCTGATAGTTAATTGGGGTCTTTAACCGTTTACCAGTCTTGGGGTCAGTCCAACATTTGGCGCGATTAGGGATGAAAGTGCCACCACAAGGCCAACCAAATTCGGCGCGGCTGTAATCGGACATTCTAAACAGTACCGTTCCCACGTTAGATCCCCCAATCAATAGAACTGGCAGCAGCCGGATTTCGCTGCTCAACTATGCTATAGCTACGGCTAACAACATCGGGTATCTCTCCTCTCTTAGGTACTCCCGGTAGAACCATAGGCTCAACTCGATTGAATGCAGTTGATGGTGGAGGAGCTAATCCAGGCAACGTAATCCCGATCGCCTGACACTCTTCCTTGGCTTGCTTAAATAGGATCGCACCATACCCCTGATCGCCCCCCTCCCCTTGAGTTTGCTGGTAATGGGTACTCATAATTTCAGCAACCACAAATTTCTCAACAATGGATGCAAGAATTCTCAATGATTGGGTAGCATCGTTAGGGACAGGTAGCTCATAGAGCATAGATAGAGCCATGTCTAACTTGGCTTCTACCTGTTCGCCAAGTTGCTCGTATAAAGAGTAATCAACTTGTTTTGCTCCGAGTGCTTGGGTTTGCCCTAGTGTCGGTGGCCCATTGTTTAGTTCAAGGCGGTTTTTGAGGCGACGGGCGATCGCCTCTGGAGTTGTGTATTTAAGCATTGGGATTGTAACCTGTGTAGCCTCTAGCCTTAATTTGATACCTACCAACGTTACCTTGAGCGGTTATCCCTAAACCTCGCTCCCCTATACTTGGGCGAAATTCCTCACGGATGTTACGGCGATCGCTCCTCACAGAACCCACACCTAAACCGTAGGCTTCACCTTTATCAATAGGGACGGATAGCCTAGCAGAAATTCGCCCCCGTTCAACCTTGAGACGATTCCTTGATTTGCGGACAATTTGTTGCTTGCCGTTGCGGATGCGGGTGTAGGTAGAAGAGAAATTAGCTTGGCTGAATAACGCTACCAGTGGGTAATTCATCGGTTATCGCCTGCCCAAAGAGTGTTTGATCGAATAGCAATTTATCTGAATAAGTTTCCCACTTCAGATTTTTACCAAGGGGGACGCGTAGCTTTAAATCTTCCAAGCTAGTAAAGGGAGATTTTACTCGCTCCTCTGCTACCTTTTTGGCAACAACAATGCTGACACCTTCAAGGGCAGCGATCGCCTCTATGGTTGCGTCGTTAATGTGAATCCTTTCAGGAGTAGGGACTACCACAGTAGAAGTTCCGTAATTAACTTGCTCGTTGTTGGGAGTTTCTGCACCAATTTTTATAATGGTTTCTTCAAAACTGCCAGCAAAGGGGCTAAACGTTGGGATATCTGGGGAACCTTGAGTAACATATTCTTCAGTTAGTAGTGCCGTAGGCAATTCACCTGGCTTATATTCCCGTGGATGGTAAAAGTTGCCTTGATACTGTGCGTGTTTTTTCAGCGTTACAGGTTGATTTGGATCGATTGTCATCACGCCACCTTCCTTGCTGCTAGCTGCTTGGGTTGTGCAATCCAAGGAATCATTCTGCCTACTGCGTAAGAGCGGCTTTCCGGTGGTGAAGATTTTAAAGTTTCTTCACTTTTAATAAAGATTCCTGGTTTGCCTTTAGCTTCAATCGTGGGGCCAAATAAACGTTTGCTCATGCCTTTGGTTAAGAAAACATAAGTATCGTTGGGGAAATATCGCCCTCTAATATTTTGCCCTGGCGCGATTTCAATTTCATACTGAGCATCACTAACCCGGAGTTTAGGAATTTTCAACTCAGTGGTAATTTTCTCCAAAATTGTTTGCCCGACCATTGCTTGCACAGATGAACCAGGGACGTTGTTGATTATCCCTAAACCGAGTGCGTAGTTGCGGGTTGATTGTTGCCTGAGCAAGTTATCCATCAAGTCTTGCGATAACACGGTTTCATCTGGATAGTAGCCATTGAGATCGTAGAATGCGCGTGCGTGCCGCTGCAAATTGTCTATACCATTGGCGTTAGTGGCATCAGTCCAGATAGCGCTGCCTAAAGTGTTACCAGTCAAAGGGGCCGGGAATAAAGTTGGCTCGGTATTGTATTGCAAGCGAAAGCGGGAACCCGATCGCGTATCGGTAAAGTCGCATAGTCCAGTAGTGACGGTTTGCCACCACAAAACATTAGCGGTTTTCACAACTCTAGGTTGGAGACTGTCTACCGTACCAATTAGCAGATCCACAAAATAGCGGGGCATATTCTGCATTTGCGCCAGTTCCATCATCCGGATCTCATCTTCTTCATTGAAGATGTGGGAGATCGCAATCTTACCGAACGACGAACCTTCAATTTTGGTCAAGCGACCTGCACGGGTTTGGGGGATTTCTTGACCTGTGGCAATGATAGACGCGATCGCCATGTTCCTTTCGATCATGTATTCCAACACCCGGAAATCGTCGGTCATTTCCATCGGTGCGTACTCATCAGGGATGATGTATTGGTCAAGCAGTTTCATATCAGGCTGCTTACCTTCGGTTTTGAGGCGAATTTCCTTATTAGGATCGACCAAGAATGCGCTTGTATTGTCAATCAGCGCATCTATCTTGGTTTTAATTCGGGCTGTATTGAGAAATTTTGCAATAGACATTTTAGGTTGGGAACTGGGGATTAGGGGCTAGGGATTAAAATTAACCGCCTGTGTAAATCGGTATGAAACTGAGTCGGGGCATGGACGCAACGATGTGTCCATCAATATAGGGCAAAGCTAAAGTATTGATTGCTGCCATGTTGTAACCAGCGATCGCGTCTCCCCTATCCTGCCCCTCGTCATCGGTGAGGTAATACTCGTGAGTGAGAATACACAGTGGTGTATCGGTGATAGTTCCAATTTTTGTACCAATAACTTGGTTTCCATTAGAACTAGAAGCGGTAATAGTCAAAGCGCCTACAGGTGTTGTGACTGCTACAACTGCCGTACCTGTACTACCACCAGTACCTTGAGCTACGCTGCTCGTTACGGTAAAAACCGCTCTATTCTGACGGTGAGTGAAAGTAATCACAGCACCGGCAACAGTGGCATCAATATCAGCCCAACTTGAAGTTTGTGATTTTTGGGCATCGAATGCAGTCTTTAATCCAGTGGCGACATCACTAGGTACTGTAGTTGTGGCAGTAAATCCAAAAGAAATGCCGTCTGCGGTGAGAGTGAAAATGTTACCGACTGCTGGGGAGGCGATCGTTACTGTAGTAGTTTGCGGCCCATCTGTGGCAGAAACTGCGGTTACTGTTCCAAAAGCTGCCGCACTTGCGTTTACTACCGCAGCATTTTCAGCAGTGGGAGTGCTTGAAGGCGTACCAATTACTTTGAGAACATCCCCTGGTTTAAATGCCCAGGGATTATTCACAATCACGGTGGTTGCATCGCTAGCATAAGGACTGATAATTTTCGCCCTTGGCAATATGCGGTTAGCAGTAGTCAATATACTGCCAGGTAATATACGCCGATGACCGCCAATTTTAGCGATATCAGTAGGTGTAATATATCGTCCATACAGTCTCTCGGTGTTGACGTTGTTGTATAGGACTGGGCGCTCAATTCTGTAACTGTAGCGAGTAAGCATGGTTTTGTATTACGAAATATTAAGACCAATTGGTCTTGGTTTATTGGTAGCCGTGGCGAGAACGGTAATTGCTTACAAATTCTTTGCTTTCTTCTTTTTCGTGAGCATCGACATCAATCGTCTCTACTACCTCTTGTGAGAAGAAAGCGCTGTAGTTTGATGGGCCTGATTGAGCTTTCCAGTTTAAACAAAACTCAACGTTGTCTAAATACTGCGATGGATTTACGCCACTGTTGTTGCAAAACTGGCAAAACACTGCAACGCTATCTACGTCTTGGCTAAAGTTGGCTGAACGGAGCAAAGAATTACGTTCTGCTGGGGTGAGTATGTTTCGCTCCTCTAGGCTATCGGCTATTTTTTCAAGTTGGCGCAACCTAAAGCCTACCTCGCGTTCAGTTTGGATAGAGTTGAATTCAGCTCGTAAATTTTGGACACTTGTGTTGAGCGATTTGTGCTGAGCGGAGTCGAAGTAAGTCGAAACATCAGCAGACATCTCAACTGAGTCGTCGGGCATTGCTTCATTGTATGCTTCTTGCCCTAAAAGCATAAATTGCTGATAAGCCATCTCATCATCAGAGAGGAAATGGTCAGCGATCGCCTGGGTGACTTCGGGAACTGGGGCAGCTGCCCCCATTAAATAAGCCTGCACTTCTTCGGGGGTGATATTTGCGACTTCAGAAACTGTAGCAATCCCCTCTGCTGGATCGTCAAAGCTATCATCAATGATACCTGAAAGCATCTCGCCAAAGTCAGCACCAGCAGCGCTCGTCATTTCTGGTTCAAATTCAACTTGAACTTCTATATCAAAGATGTCGAGTTGATTTTGAGCGTGGTCTTCAATAGCTTGTCCGATGGTGGCATCTACATCGCCAGAGTCAACCTGTCCGCCTGCCTCAGCTTCTAAGGCACTGTGGACTAAGGTAATAAATTCTACGTAATTATTGTTAAGGTGTTGAATTTCTTCGTAGTCAGAGAGTGATTGTAATTGCTCAAGTACGTCCATAATTATTAGTCATTTGTCATTTGTCATTTGTCATTTGTCGTTATCGGCGACTGAAATAAATTGAGGTTGGGCGGCGAGAATAAGCTTCAGTCCGATCACGGGTGAGTAAGTAGCCTGCCGTGCCAAGGGCTGCCCCAGCTAGAGCATATTTACCTTTATTAGCTCCAAGATGACCTAACACTCCACGCCCAGCCCGCTTGGAAGCAACAGCAATATCACCACCAATTTGACGAGCGCCTGTGGCAATATTTCCCGCACCAGCTTTAACGCCTGGGGAGACGATTTTATTGATCGCCCTCTTTGATTGACGTAAACCCTTTTTAACGATCGCTATTCCACCACGCTTAGTTTTTCTGAGGAAAGTTGGGGCATCTCTAGCGGCTTGTTTTACCTGCTGAGTAATGCTTTTTGAGGCACTAGAAGCGAATGGATCGGACACTGCCACCGCACCTGCTCCCGGTCTAAATTTGCTGGGCTTTATCGCCACGTTCTCGGCTACCGCCACACCTCCACCACCTCTAGCACGCCGACGACCCGCCCCTATTTCGGCAAATTCTGCATACTGAGTTTCAATATCCCGCATGGTAAATAAAATTACCGCCATTACTTACGCCTCCTTCTTTTAAGAGTGACAGTGTTGCTTGTAAATTCTGCATTATCGCCCTCATCTTCTGAATACTGCTGCACGTATTCTTGGGGCATCTGCTGATAAGGGTCAATTTTAATAGGTTGTGGTTCTTGTATGACCATTTCTGCTGGTTCTTGGTCTAACCCCAATAGTTCCAGCAAATCTGCGTAAAAGTCATCAACCGCTTTTAATCTAAGCGCATCAGGAGTGATACCGATCATGTCGTTCCCGTCGGCTGATTCAATGTCACCAATCACGCGAAACAAGATATCAAAGCACTCTTGTGCTTCCCCCTTGAGACGGGCAATTCTGCCTTGCTGTTCTTTGGCTTCGGCGTAGCTCAAGTTAAAATAAGCGCGACTGCCTCCGTCATCAGCGCGGAATAAAGCAGGCCCGTGAATTGCTGGGAACGCAACAGAAGACACTTCTGCAATCCGTTCTGTATCTAAATCGATACCTGGGGATAAAGGTTTTATTAATCCTTTGCGTACCTCGTCAACATAATGGTTGATGTAAAACTTACCAAACATCCCAAATTTGCCAATCAAATCCCGCATTTTGGGATTGGGCAAATCGCGTTCTTGAATAATTCTCCCCTCTACACGAGAATGGAGTTTACCAAGTTTATTAAATCCACCGTTGGGGTTGACCAAGGTTTTGGCATGGTCGATCATCAAAGGAATTTCTACCCCAGAGTCAAAAGCCGCATTCGTGTTGTCTGTCAGCTGTTGTACTCTGTGGGATGGGAATTCATGAACCCTTCCTTTATTATCTTTTTGTGTTCCCTCAACCAAGAGAAGGGCATTCTTAATTAAAAAATCACCCTGCTCGTAGCTGCCAAACGCAACTAACCCACCGGCTGAATCAAAGTAAGCCTTGCTCATATTAAAAACAGATTGAGTTTTCACCAATCTGCTAACAACTCGACTGACAATAGTATTATCTTTTTTATGACAAAGCGCCATACAGTATGACAGATTGCCATATTTTAAGAAAGTTGAAGCAGGCAAGATTGGATGCAGGATTGTCACAGCTAAAAGCCGGGAAGTTCATCCATTGTTCTCAATCAACGCTTTGCAAAAAAGAGAGAGGCGATCGCCGCTTCTTTGCTGAAGAACTATTGCAACTTTGTTATCTTTATAAGATATCCCCGAAGGATTTTATAGAAAAACGTAGAAAGAGGTCAAAAAAGAAATCAGACATTAAAGGATAATTATGGATTTCTTAGAGATCGCATCTGTACTTGCATCTCTTGAACTTGCCTGTAATCATCCCCAATTTTTTTAACTAAATCTACCCTTTTGGCTTGCAAACTATCAATTTCATCAGATAGCTTGATTGCTCGTTGCGACAATCCCCCACCTAGTATTTGCTGCTGTTCTTGCAATCTCACTAACTGCTGATTGACGGTTGCAAGTTGAGATTGAGAAGAGGCGATCGCCCCTCTAAATTCTTCAGTACTGCTTTTAAGTTGTTGAATTTGCTGATAGGCTTCATCACCTAGCTTAAGGTCTTTGATATCTTCACCCACACCCTTCATCTGCTGTCTTGTCTGCTCAAATAAATCTCGTTTTTGGGCGAGTGCAATCTCATTTTTAGTTGTACCTTTGCCCTGTTGTTTGAGTAAATCTATTTCTTGATTGAGGTCGTTGATTTCTTTAAAAGTGTTGCGAGATGTGGAATCAAGGGCATCTAATTGTTGTTGAGCCTTAACTACTTTGGGGTTAGTTGATACCGCAGGGTTAGTAAATTGTTTGCTGTTAACAAGTCCTTTTAATCGTTCTTGGGTTGCTTGTAGTTGTTTTTGTAATTCCTCTGCACTGGTAGCTTTACCCTTGAGATCAAAGGTGGGTATGCGGTTAGCGTCATAGCGTAGGCGCTCGTAAATATCCTTGGCATCTTGATACGCTTGCTCAATAGTTTGGGATTGGTTTACACGAGAGTTACCTAACTGTTGCAGGAAGGTTTCGTTAGCTTGTTGGTATTGGTCGTAAAGTTTTGTAATGGGTTGAGAGGCGATCGCCCCAGGTTTTGCAGTGCTACCAATTACATCTTGATACCGTTTGCTCCATTCCTCCATATCAAGCAAAGTTTTCCTTGCATATCCATAAGCATCATCTGGAGAGATTTGGCGGAATAGCTCGGTGAGTGCGGCGTTATCTTTTTTATCAATAGCTTTTTGGATCTCTCGCTGTAGTTCGGTTAATCGATTGTTTGATGATCCGATGTTGCTGGGGTTGAGAGCGGCGTTTCGTGTTGAAAGCCAGTAGGTTAAATTGTCTTCAGCATTTTTGAGCAAGTCGTCAAAACCCTGAACTTTGCGGTCTGAGTTGATAAACCTAAACTCAGTATTACGTTTAACAACTTCAATGTTGGCTTCAATCTGTTTCGTTTTATCCCACAAATCAGATGCCATTTTGCGGATCTGGGCGAGTGACTTGGAAGTTGTGGGAGCGCCGTTAAGAACTAAAGATAAATCGCGGGGGATGTTGGCAGTATCCCAACCATTGAAACCAAGCAACCATGCCACCGTACCTTCAGGCATTGATTCTAGTTCTCGCATATCGGCTTGGATTTGTGACAATCGCCGCTCAATTACTGGGGCAGTGTTACCCTCAAAGCCTTGATATTGCTCATCGTAGCGGTTGTAAAAGTTTTCTTGATTGGTGGCACGGTTATTTAAGTTGCGGGTTGCCGCTTCATCGGCGCGGCGGTAAAGTTTCGCACTGCTTTGCATTCGGCGCTGTACAGTGCGGAGGTCTTTTACAGTGTCGTACTGGGTTCTAAGTTCTGGTTCTAGCTGATTTTTAGTGACTGGTAGCTTGGAAAGTCGTTGTTGTAATTGCTTTAACTTTTCGGCAGTAGAAGCGATCGCCTGATTTGTTTGTTCAATCGTGTTAATAGCACCCCTAGCAGTGTCAATTACTGGGTTGGTGTAATCATTTAACTGGTCTGATACGGTTCTAATTTGGTCGATGGCATCAGACTGCTGACGCTTGAGGCGTTGGAGTTCTAGCCATGCTTGGGAGCGTTCCGCACCGGGGGGAAGCCTAGAAACCTGGGATTCTAGAGTTTGGATTTTGGTATTAAATTCTTCTAGGTTGGTGCGGAGATTATCAGCAGTTTTTTGGGAAGTGACAGCAGCGCGTTGATTGTTGAGTTTAGTTACTCGCTGCTCTATTGCGTCAACTTTCTCATTAATTTTGGCAGCATACTTATTATTATTTTCAATCGCTCCATCAATAGTTTTGGTAGCTTTTTGAAGTTGAGCGCGGATTTGGGCGATGCTAGCGGGCGCTTGTTCAAAGTAGTTGGGCTTGGTGGGGTCAAGTAGGTTTTGGTAATTGTCCTCGACACTGGCTAACCGTCTATCCCATTCAAGTAATTGGTCTTCTACGGTAGAAACTTGCTGATTGAAACTACGAAAACCATCAACAGTATTTTGAGTGTCACTGGCTTGCTGTTTGAGTGACTTACCAAATAATTCTTTACTGTTTAACTGATCGTTGGCAGTTTTGACAGATGCTTGATTGAAGTCGTCAACACCACTCCGAATCCCTGACAGTTCTTGTTTCAAAGGATCGGTTACAATTGTTGGCACTTTTTGAGGTATTACTCGCTCCGGTGGTAATCCAGAAGTGGAGTAAGGTAACGGTGCGCGTGGTGAAATAGCATTACCAGCGCTTACATCTGGTGGTAATAAATCCTCCCCTGCCCCCCTGCCCCCCTGCCCCCCTGCCTCTCTTACTGGTACAGTTTCCTTAACTGGCGAAAATTGCCGAGGGATAACTACAGCGCGTTGCTGCATATTCTCAATGGTGCGATCGCCTATACCTTTGCCTTTAAGTCGAGTTTTTAAATCCTCAATATCTTTGAATGAACCTTTTTGCAGTTCGTTGAATATGGTTTCGGATTGCGATTTGGTCAACCCCAGATTAGCCGCCCATAACTGTGTAGGCGTGCGAATGCTTTTAGGGTCAAGTAAGGGGATAATTTGATACCCTTCTGAGAGTTGCTTTAATCGCTCAAAGGTTTTTGCTCCAATTTCGGGGACGTTTTTTAAGTCCTCAATTTTGGTAATTGCTGACTGTTCCCGGCGCTTGAGGATCGCATTTACTTGGCGGACAGTAAGCGATCGCCCTGGTAATATTTTTTGCAATTCTTCACGAGTCGCGGTATTGATGTCAAGTTGCCCTAGTAATACCAAGGGTGTTACTGTTTCCCCTACTTCCTGTTGTTGCTGCGCTTGGGGTTGCTCCGACGCTCGTTCGCGCAGCGTGCCGGAGGCAGGACTCGCTACCGCTTCGCTATCAGCAACGGGTTCAGTTACAGGGGCTTTCTCACCAATCTCAGAACGGATTTGAGCAATTGCTTCAGCAAGGGTTATACCCGCCGCCGCAGTCGTGGTCTGTCCGGCGGCTCGTGCAATGGTTTGAATAGGTGTGATTGTTTTCCCGACTAGTACAGATGCAAGAATTCCAGCAGCCGCCCATAAAATTGGGCGCGGGACTAGTTCGCGGTTTTGTACAAAGCGATCGCGATCTTTTAGTTCAGGAGATTTTTTGAGTACTGGACTTAGCACGCAGCGACATCGAGGATGAATTGCTGGAGTATTAGCCGCGATCGCTTGCCAATCATTCAACGGAATAACCAAGCCGTGACGAGAAGCGCAAATATTACACCGTCTTTCGTCAATTATTGTGTAAAATCTAACTGCTTCAACTAATCCAGACTCGCGGTAAGTCTCTAATCGTCCAGCGTTGTAAGCAAAAGTCAACTCAGTACGAGCAATGGTTTCAGCGCGTTTTGAATACCTGCCAGATTTAGTGCCTAGCCTTTCCTCAATGCGCTTGAGTAGTTCATTCCTGCTTATGGGTTGCTTGGTGTCGGGCTGTGGGGTGACTGCTGCGAGTAAGTCTTGCTGAATCTTTTTGTACTCCGAGTTTGTTACGTCTTGTGCTAACTGGTTAATCCGTCCCCTAATTGCGCTTTCGGCGGGGATGTTGCGGATTGGTCGGATTTGTACACCTGGTTTTTGTGCATCGTCAAAATAAATCAGGTTAGAGAATGAGTTAAAGTTGACTTTCCTGTTTGCGTTTTTTACCTCTGTATCGGCGTGGTTACTTCCCGTATTCCAGCCGGATAACCAGATGGAGTACAGCGATCGCTTGAGTGCAGATAGCATATATTCCTTTACTTGTAGCGGGTTTTTCTGGTTCTTTTTTAGTCGGGTATTTCCGTCATCTGCGGTCGTGGTTTGCAACAAATCTTTATCAATAAATGCTCTTGCTGCATCTAAAGGAATGTTTGCTAACAACAAAGCACCTTTGGCTTCTAAATTATCTAAATCAGCTAATACTTTCTTTTCTCCCAAAATCAATTTATCGTTGGGGAATTGGGGAGCGAAAGCACTAAAAACTGAATCAAACATAATATTTTATGACAACTATTGAAAACTCAAGTAAGCTAATTCCTTTATACGCCACAGAGTTAGCGCCGTGGTTAGATGAGCTTGATACTGATTTTGTAAGAGAACTTCCAGAAACAGGGGAGACTTACACCCTAGAAGATTTGATCAAGATGATCAAAATCTGCGTGGTAAATAAAGCGGCGATCAACTTAAAAACCATGAGAGCGGCGGCGGCGGTTGGACTTTACTCCCATAATGACCCTACCCCATATCCTACTGCGACAGGCCCGCAAACAATTCAAGAATGGATGCGCGGGAATTTTGACTCCATGAAAGGAAGTCTCCCCGCAGTAGTACGGAAGATGATTAAGCAAGCTTATAGTCTGGGAACTTCTTGCGGTGAGATTAGATGGTATAAGCGCAAAACTAGTCTGGGTTCCGAGTGGCGATTAAAGTCAATCCCTGTACTTAACCCTCTGCGGTATTCGTTCGCTGGAGTTAAGGGTAGGGTAGATCGGATTATTTACCGCCCATTGCATGATTCTTCAAAAGCTATACCCTACGCAAAGCTACTTCACATTTATTCACCATCACTTGAAGAGCCGGAAGATCCACGGGGCGATCCGGCGGCGGCTTCTGCTTTGCCATTTTACAAATCGCGGCAGATTATGTACAAGCAGTGGACGCAAGCCGGACAAAGACAGGCCACTGGATTCACAATAATCAAAGCTCCCAGCGAGAAAACAGTAACAATTTTAGGGTCTAATGGCTTACCGCTAAGAAACGACGATGGTACAATCAAAACTCAACCAGCGCTTTATGCAGCTGTTTCATCAGCCAAAAATATTGAAAATGGCAGCGTTTTCGGAACCGATAAAGAAAACGATGTGATTAATGTTCCGGGTGGTGGTGGGGAAGGATTTTTTAATCTTTCACTTACTCACTACGAAAAAATGATTTTCTATGCTTACGGCGTGCCATCAACAATTTTTAATGACACGGCATCAGGTATTGGGAATTCCGGGATTAATGCCGGACACCGACTAATACTTGATACCCAAATTGAGGATATTGTGAATGATTTAAGGGATGAGCTATTAGAAAAAATTGTACGTCCTTTGCTCATGGCTAACTTTGGCCCCAAATTTGAGGATAATTTGGGTGAGTTTAAATCAGATAAGTTCCTTGACCCGTCACTAGCGGCGACTAGAGTTAGTAATTTGACTATAGCAATGTCCTCTGGGACAATTGACGCAAACGACCTTGAAGCAACTAATAGACTGCGTGAAGATTTGGGATTGTCGCCATTTACTAAAGAACAATTTGACCAGCAGCAGCTTGCAAAACTATTGGCACAGCAAGAGCAGCAATATGGCGAAGGGTATTGATTGGAATTATGTAAAGTCGTACTAGAAGCATAGAAGCATGAGATTTTTGTGTTTTAAAAGTTGAGAAGGGGCGATCGCCCCCTAACTTGTAGGAAAAATATTATGAAATGAGAATCCTCTAAACTTAATCCATCTCTTTGGTGGCAATTAAATCTCGATGGTGGAATGCTGAATGTTTTTATTCAACACAAACCAGATGGATACTACGCCTTTATTGGCACTGGTATGCGCGTACAAGTGATGAAATTTCACACTTTACCTGAAGCCAAAGCGTGGTTGTTAAAACAGTTAAAGCTTTCACTTGATAAAATGCAATCCGAAATGCAACCGGAGATCCCTTGGCTATTGTGGGGATGCCTTGGGGGAGCTTTTGCCCTTTTAGCAACGTGGAGAATGTTAATTTTCTAGTTAATAAAATGCCTGCACCAAAATATACTCATTGGAAAAATTCACCATCAAAATATGCGGCTTGTGGTACTCCCAACCCAAGAACAGGAACTTGCGAGAAGTTGCAAGTAACTTGTCCTCGGTGTTTGAGAATTGTGGAAAGAAGCGATCGCCTCAATGCTCTGCCTCAGCAATGCTACGAGTCTGTAATTAAAAAAACTGAATCTTGGCTTGCCAAGTTGGGAAGATTTACCAGAGCATAGCCGATTGCTTTATCAAATCGATGTTATGCAAAATGCTGAAAAATTATTGTAGAGGGGCGATCGCCTATGAACAAAGATATAACTATAGTTCCCGCAGATTATCATTTTGAGATTCCTGAAGAAATTGCTAAATGTCCATACTGTGAGACAAAACTTCATGTTCAAGTGCATGGGTGGACAGAAGAAGATGACGGATGGGTTGCTGATTCGATAGAAATGGTATGCGAATCTGAGCCAGATATTGATGACGATGCGTGGGATGATTTCAATGAATCCCATAGCGAAATGCCTTATGTTTATTTGCTGCCAGTGCAAAACACAGTACAGGAGTGGATTAACAATAATTTTCGGTTTGATATGGAGCAATGAAATACGCTAAAAGTTTGCTCTACGGAATAATTGTAGATGCTGTTACTTCCGATTACCAAGATTACGCAAACTGGCAATTAAGATGCCCCAAATGCGGGGAGCCAGTTCACTTGATTGGTGCATCAGAGCGAGTTGAACACGTAAGATTAGCGCCAAAATCAAAGCAGATAGTTTTGGTAAGTAGTGCCAAAATCAGTGCATCATTTGCTCATTTCAAGGGATTAGCCGATGAAGCTTGTGAAAACTTCAATTCCCAAATATCTAAGAACTATATTGAAAAATTTGAAAGAATAAATAGAGAGCAAAGGCTCAAGGTATATAATCAAAGATTTTTAGAAATAGTTGGCTATAACAAAAGTATGAAGGGATGCTTTTTTGATAACTTTAAAAAAGTAAATAAAATTAATAACAAAGTTGCTAAAAGTATTGAGCAAGATGCAGCAAAAGATTTTTACTCAACAGTATCACAATTAACTAAACTTGCAGGTGGGGCAAGAATTTTATTAGAAGGCATAAAATCTGATAAGTACCCATTAAATCGTTTTGACACAAGTCGAGCTAAAGATGAGGAGGTTAAACAGTTTGTTCGGTGGGTACAAGAAGTTGACATTGATAGACAAATGATACTTCTTGAAGAAGCAATTGCCTTTTTAAAAACTCGCGCAGCGAGGGCGATCGCCTTACAGCTACTTGAATTATGTTTTTCTAGATTAATCTTCCATCGCCCAGGTACGATTGATTTAATCAAGATTTCAGGCAACTCCATAGCCGAAGAAGATAGCAAATACAGGGAGTTAATCGAGCGATGTGTTACCGAATTAGTGCAAATATTTGCGCTTACCGATTGGGCAGGTGCGGTAGGAAATTGAAGTTGAATAGAGGTTAAAACCGTGAAAGTATCTCTGGAATATCTTTACCATTACAGTTGTGACCACTGCCAGAAATGGTGGACAATTGGCGACATCAAGCCAGATATAAATAGCCAAGCGTTATGTCCACACTGCGGTAAAACAAGTTTAATTGTAGAAATCGTTCAATTTCAAACTAAGATATGACAGGTTTTTGTATGAAGAAGTAGAGGCGATCGCTATGAGCGAATATAAATTAGTTATCGAGTTCATCAACGAATCAAAGGATTTTGCATTGGGTTTTGAGTCAGGCAAAGTTTACGAGCAGATGAAAAATCAAATTCCTGAGATTGAAGGAGTGTTTGGTTCTGAAAACTTTGAGCAATTTAAACTGATGTCGCAAGCGATGAACTATTCAATTACTCAAATAAATAACCTCAATAACTCACAAGAGTTTCCTAATGATTATTTGTTGCTCAAGTTCGTATTTCAACAAGGCTAGCCAATTATATGCTGAGGGGGATTAGTAATTTTGATATACTGCCGACAGGTGTCGCCGGAGGTGTCGCACGTTGTCGGAATTAAACAAGCAAGAGGCTTTAAAGTATTTAGGGGTAAGCGATCGCACCCTGGAGAGATGGGTGAAAAAGTACAAAATCGCTGTGAGGTATGAAAATACTGATAGGGGGCGATCGCCTTTCTTTGACATATCAGAATTAGATAGGGTAAAGCTTGAGCGCGACCCCACTTATCGCCCTGCAATTTCGACGGGACTAGTGCCAGTTACTGTTACTCAAGAGGAGCGATCGCTTGCTGCAATTGCTGAAAGCTTAAAAACAATTGCTTGCGCCACCTCAAGCATTACTGCCTATTATCAAGTAGCAGCTATTTTAGCAAAGAAGTCTTTGAGCATAAGAGAAGCTGCGATAATGTCAGGTTTATCTATAAACTTTTTGAAATACCATTTAAAAACGGGTAACTTAGTAGGCAAGAAATTAGGTAGGTCTTGGAGAATTTGCCCTCAAAGCTTTGAGCGTTTTATGGTAGATATTTTTAAAGAGACATGAATTATTTTTGGTTATTTACATTTAGATTTGCTTGCATATCAATGTTTCGTTTGATAGGCACGATTGAAAGCCGATTGCTTGAGCTACGCGAAAAAGAAAATATTGAATATACTTTTAGTTTTGTAGGAGAAAACCTTTACCAGCTTATTCCCTGCCCTAGCAATTTTAGAATCCTTGAAAATTTATCTAATGTAGTTTGGACTCGGAAAGAAGGCGATCACTTGCTAATTAAAATGGAAACACTTACAGCGATTGAAGACCTGGTAATTAGTTTAAATAGCACACACTGACGGATTGTATTCTGAGTAGAATTTGCGGTGGCCGTAGCGTTCTTTAAGAGGGGCGATGCTTACGGCGAGCTTTGCTAACGCTACTCTATCGACTTGCTCCATACGTTCTGGTACGTGTTGGGATGCGTTTCACTATATCAAATAACAGTATGGAAAGCTAAAGGCAGTAAATTTTCCATTACCTTTCCTCAAAATACTGGCACGATTCACAAGGGTCACATCCGCCAGCAGTCCCGGAGTGCAGCGCTGGGATTGCCACAATGCAAGTTATTCTGAATACAAAAGTTGATATCCCAAGCTTAACCGCCTAACGAATTCTTCAGTATTTCGATTGCCCCAGACTGGATTTTTATGATCGATAAGCCAGTTTTGGGAATTGTGACAAATCTGTGTGTGGCATCTTTCGCATGTTGGAAACCAGTTGCTTCCTAAATTATTTTTACCGTAACTGGTATGGTGTAACTCATTATACTTTCGTCTCAAACAGCAGCAACACAAGGAATCATACTTTTCAAGAAACTGACGAGCGATCGCACACTCTCTACTGTAATTGTTGCCGTAGCGCACCGAGTAATCTAATTGCGGTTTAGTAGGTACTCGTGCAGTAGTTCTACTTGTTTGCTGCTTGGTGCGTGTCCCATCATTTCTTCCCATTTTTCTTTGATTAGGTCTGGTGTCGGCACATTCAAGAGTTGGTCTGCCCAGGCAACTAAATCTTTGTGCCAGTCGGTTTGAATATCCTCTGGAGATGCTAAAGGAATAGTTAGAGGAAGTTGGTTGATTTGTCGCAGTCCTTTTGGCTTATTGCCCTTTTTCTTAAATTGCTTGTAAGTGTGGTGGGTGGGATGTATGGCCAAGGATTCGGGAACAGCGCCACTGACAATGCAGCTGTAGGCTAATTCGTCAACGTGTTTCTTTCTGGGGTCATCCTTTTTCCATTGTTTAGCTAACTGTCTTGCAGTGGCATTGAGAGCTATTAGGAGATAGTTATTCCTCATTTGTGCCGAAATATTTAAATCGTTGGCGTTAGACGACTGGTTTAAGGCAATGAAAATTATTTTGTATTTTCTACCTTCTGAACCTAATCGTCTCAGTGCTAGTTCAATAATTTCTTTGTTTGAGAAGCTATCTAGGCAGGCATTAATCTCATCACCAAAGACAATGATTGTCGGTTCTAAATCTAGCTGCTGTTTATTAAGTTCTCGCCGGGAATCGAGTAGCTCAATCAGTAGAATTAATTGCTGTTCAATTAGCGCGAAATCAGCGATCGCATGGATGCCTAGTTCACCCCACAAGACATTGACATTGGCATGAGGGTCAAGAGCTAAAACTTGTGCTGGCTCATCTTTGGTCAACCACCCTGCGACCCAAACCGCCACGGAAGTTTTACCACTACCAGAATTACCAGCAACAATAATCCCTACTGCATCATCAACTAAATCCCGCCAGTCGTAGAATTCAAGCTCACCCACTTTTCCGGGACATAAAGCTTCGTAATCAATTTCTTCGGTCAACTCCAAAGGAACAGGGACAGCCGATAAAAGCCTATTTGCTTCACTCCTGTGCTTTGCTTCTTCTGCCTCACATTTAGCTATCTCTGCCTTAAATTTAGCCAACTGTAGCAAACGCTGATACTCAGCTAATTGATTGTGCTTTTCAGCCTGCTCTCGGTCAAACTCGCGCTCACCTTCACTCTTATCCTTGATGCGAGTAATTTGGTCGTTGCGAGTTACCCGATCCTTTATGTACTCAGTTTCAACAGCGATCTTGTGTGTAGTGATTTCGCGCTGTTGTTCGTTAAGTTGAATTTCTTGATTTAAATCAGTTTTCAACTGCTCAAAATACGCTACAAACTCTTTTTTGTAGCGTTGCAATCGCTTTGAGGTCAGCAGTGTGCTACTGGACAATAAAATTAAACTTGCCATTGCCCAATTCTTAGCAATAGGATTTGTAGCCGGAATTGTCCGCAGCCGCGTTGCTTTGTCAGACAGAATAAAAGTTCCTTGCGGTTGAAAACGCGGATTAGTGGGTACGTAGTTTTCTTGTCTCCAATATCCTTCTGGGATAATATACTGCTTGTCTTGAGTGCAATACTTAACAGCGCGATTATTATTTTTTTTGGGCTTAAAGCAGAATTCAATCACATCATATTTAGTGCCAGACATTGAATAGACTGACAATCCTAAGCCCGTCAAAGACAGAGCGATCGCCAGCCCAATGCTGAATTGATTCTGTTGTTTGAACAACTTCAACCAATCCATCAATATCTCCTAATCATCTTCCAAAGAACTGGTAATAAGGCCAAACCTAAAGATGCTCCCATCACAATCTGCAATTGCAAGTTGATAGTCAGTCCATCGGTAGGCTGTACTTTGATTTCGTAGTTTTTTACTTCAACTTCAAAAGCTTGAATTGATTCATTGGCATATTGCATAAGCTGTCTGTATTCCTTAGTGGTATTCCATGAAATACCAGCAGAAGCTATTAACTTACTACAGCCAAATACTACTCGTGAAATATCTCGTACTTTGTACTCGTTTGAAAGGTCAATTCCAGCTTCTCCGATGTCAATCATGGCGGGAATGGAGCCAAGAGAAAATCCCAACAATCCCGCGCTCATTGCTCCTAAGCCCAAATCAATGGCTAGGAGACATAGAGTTATGTTGGCAGAATTCGCAGTCAATGTAAGTAAAAAATTACGAATTAGTGTAAACGTCGCACAAGCAGATAAATAATCTTTCTCTAGACGATCTAAATAATCTTGATATTCACGAGGCAGTTGACTTGCTTGGGAGTCCTCCTGCTGGTCTATAACGTCCGTTTCAAGTAACATTGGTTTATCAAGAAAAAATTTTTACTACCCACTGCAATCTGACGTGATTGCAGTGGGTTTTATTAAATACCTAAAGCGTTTCGTAGTCGCCGGATTATCCCCATTGGGCTTTTTACCTCTGCTTGATAATCGCGTTTGTGAATTAGAGATAAATCAGCGTTGTCTCCATGCTCTAAAAGATGTTCAGCCACTTTAAGTTCATAGTTTTGGTTTTCCTGCAACTGCTTTAGCTGGATACGCGAACCTTGTTCAAGCAGGCGAACTCGTCCTTCAACATCTTGGATTACCATGTCAGCAAACAGCTTGGCTCTGTTGTAGTCAATTGCCCAGCTATGCCTTCCTTTTTCCATCTCAAGTGAGGCTTTGAACTGTTCCCGCAGTTCATCCATATCATCCAAGTATTTGATGTTGGCAAAGCTAGCTTGACGCTGGGCTTTTTGAATATCCACCTCGGCTTTGCTGCCACTGGCAACAAATTCACCCAAGAATTTATTCCAGTCGCTCTCATTCTTAATTTTCGTTTTTACCGTTTCCGTAATTGCAGGCATGAGGGCGGCAGCCATTTTCCCCTCTTGATACATCGACCCCAGTTTTTGAAGCGTGGCTTGATCGCCTGTCAATGCCTTCTGTAATTCCGCCACAGATACACCAGCAACCCTTTGTGCTGCCTTACCTGCCTTGGTTCTGGTATTGATACGGGTTTTGATGTGTTTCATAGAAAATTCCTTGAGTTACAAACAACACAAGTGGAGTCAGCAACAACAGCAATAGCAAATTGAATTTATGCTGTTGACGATACTCTGCGAAAGTGTCCACCGGGGAGTATCCCCGTGGCGCATTTCGCGCTACTTGCTCAACTAGGGACTTTGAAGAGGTTGAGAATTTTTGCTTCTGTGGTGCGAAATTTGTCTCTAGCTTCTTCTATGCGACCAGAGAAAGCTGTAGCCTTGCTATTGAAGTGTTGGTTGGCTTCTTGTAGGCGCGTGACTAGATACTGTTCCACCTCTTGCATCATTTCATCAGTCTGTTGCAAATCTTGGTCAACTTGGTAATCAACCCAGGCGACGATCGCGGATTTGATGCGATCCTTGAGCGAGGCGCGATCGCTTAATACCCAGTCCATTTTTTGGCTAATCGACTGAACTTCTTCAACCGATAAACTCACTTCTAAAGTGGAAGCAACTTGTTGAATTAAAGTTTGTTTTTGGGTATGACTCAATTCATCATTTGTACTTGCTGGAACTATTTCACTTGAGCCTGACAGTTCATCAACAATCTTAGATATCAAATTCTCTGTAGGTTCAACGTCGGCGTAGTTGCTGACAATAATATGCTTTCTGATTTGGTCAAGAGTAAATCTTTTACCCCGGTTTTTTAGTCGAGTTTGAATTACTTTAATTTTATTTTGGTTCATGGTTATGCAAATAATTTGTACAAAACTTCTCCTAACTCAGCAATAGAATAAGTACCGTCGTTTCGATAACTTATGTCCATGCTTCTAAACGCTCGATAAAACTTATGTTTCGATAAAGACGGACACTTTTTGTAGATGTAATCCTTGATAACCGCGCCCTTAACAGAGCCATTTAGATCGGTGGCTGACTCTACCACCAAATTCAATACATGAGATGCGATCGCCTTCCTTGGTGCGACCCTTTTACACTTAGCGACAAACCGCAAATTATCAATGGTGAGCGGCAACCGAGCATTCACTAACTGATTTTTTAGCTCTTGCCATTGGTAAGCACGGACTGACTTCCCTAAGCAAGTTTCATAAATTATTCTTGTTCTCTCCTTCTGTAGGGGCATATTCTCTCCTTTTTAAAAACTCAGTTGCAACTGACATTTAGTGCAACTTCTTATGCTGTAAGCGCTGTGAACAATTACAAGAGATTTAGTCAACACTTAATGCAAGAAAAGTTGCAGTGCGCTGTCAAATACACTTTTTAGCATCCGTGTGGTGCAACGAAGAAATGAAATAATTAATGGTGCGGGTGCTTTGCACGTTATGCAGGCAGATAGTGCAACGACGGATTTAGAACAGATAATGCAAAGCTAAATTGTAAAATCTGAACAATATTGAGGTAATTCAGGATGAACTGCACAAGGTAAATAATTATTAGCAGAGTAATAGATACACCCATTGCAGTGATGTTTTGTTTCTAGTTCAGCAATCATTTGTTCTACTTTTGCTTCTGCTAACTTGTCTGACACTGCTTGAGAAATTGCCGCCACGCTGATTGTGCATAAACCGATAATTCCAGCATTACCTCCATAAACCACCATCTTTTCAATAGTTAACTCATGAGGTTTTAAGGCATCAGCAAGCCGTGTAACTACTTTGCCTGATAGCCCTAGTATTAAAATCCCAGCGCCTATTGTAGTTACGGTTAATCCCAATCCTCCTAGTGCGGTGGGAATAAGGTTAGATAACTTTTCACGCATACTTTTTACGCCTTGTGCGTTTAGGTTTCGACGGCAGTACAAACCAAATAACTGCCCAAAATATTAAAAGTGATCGCAACAAGAAATTAACCCAAGGGCGTAACGGAGTTTTCCAAAATATCCACCAATGAATAATCCAGTGTGCAAACTTAGACAATGGAACCGTGTCACGTAATGGCATTTCTTTTTGGAAATTACGATAAGTCAAATGATGCACGTTCAGACTCTTTGCCCACGGGAATACGACACAGTGATATTTTGTCAATGCGTGGCATTTCTTACACTTTTCACGCCATTCATCTGAATTGATGTAGACATAATACTGAGGCGATGCCTTCGGCAACCCCTTCGGGGAACGGCTCATGCTTTTGCCACCTCAGCTAGCGATTGAGTTAGTACTTTGGCTGCTTGCAATAACTTGTCCGGCTCCTCTGCGCTTGATGCAGCCGTCAACAACAGATCGCTAGCCTCGTGTATTGTTTCAATGAGTTTGTTGATAATTGCTTTCTGGTTTTTAATCTTGGCGATTAATTCGCTTTGGTTATAGACAGGATTGTTGTTGAACTGGGTTTCTAAGTCTTTGAGCGTGTCCATATTTCAAGAATTAAATAAATTCAGTTGTCCAAGGTATTCGCGTTTCAGCATTTTCTTGTGTGCCATTGCTTTCAAATCCATCCGACAGTGACACACGGAACATAATGCTTTTAGATTGCAGCGCGTACAATCCTCTGGAATATGGTTCAAGTGAGCGGTCGTCAGTACAAATCGAGTAGGTTTAGCATTAATTTCGTGCAGTAAGTCACAGGAGTCTGTGCAATGAACTTTTGGCACAACTCGGTCAATGAACTCACTCAGAGTTTCCCCAACTTTCCTGCACTCCCGCCCACACTCTTCGCATTTCCAGTTGGCTTCGGTTTTGACTTGTAGGGCTATCTCCTGCCAACGGGAGGGATAGCGATCGCGCTGCATCGGCATTTAGTCATCCTGCTTTGTTCTTTTGTGTAAATTTGCAAATGCGGGTGATTCGTGTTCTCTCTCAAGAATTTGCCTAAGTAGCGTGGCCATCGGGATCTTTTTCCACTCAGCCACAGCTTGAAATTCTTCGTAAGCCTTCTCCGAAAGGGTGATGGTCATCTGAAATCTATCTTTGTCTTTGTCTGCCATTGGCTGTAAACCGTGTAATTCCATCACATTATCCATGCATTTGCATCTCCATGCACTCAATAGCTTAAGAATTTTCTAAAACAAAGCATAACACATTCATCACAATTGCGTGGTAATTGTGATGGATATGAGAAGACAGTATGATAAAACAATGGCAGCAATGATTAAACCAAAATTCCAAGTAGGCGATCGCCTTTGCTAACGCCAGCGATCATAAAAAGTGACCTTTCAGGCAAAAGCCCTCCTGAATAACTTTTCAGGAGGGTTTGCTGATAAGAGAACTGCTGACTTCGGGGGTATTCAAGGGAAGCAAAGCCACATACATCTGAGCGATCGCAGATGGTGAGTTAAAAGTTGTTTGGGGCTTCTTCATCACCCCAAACAACCGTAAAACAACGAACTGCCATGAAAGGAGCGATCTCCCTTATTCAAGAAGGACTAGCAAAATTAATCAAAATTATCTAACCTATAGCGAAGTTGATTGAATTTTCTCAACATCAGCTTGGAGTTTTCCTAGTTCCGAGCGCATATTAGCGATCGCCAGTACAATCTCACCCTGCTTGGTAATCACAGCTAGCGCCGCCCCATGCTCTGCTAGCTTGTCTTTGTTTTCAAATATTTGGTCATACAATCTGCCAATATCCCCTTTATTAAAATTGCTTTGCTCTTTCAAGGAAGTTAACTGCTGGTGAATCAAGTTTAGTTGTTGATCGTGTACTGAATCGCGCCGATCGCTATCCGCCTCAACTTTGCCGATCGCTTCTTCCAATCCTTTACTGACACTAGCGATCGCCCCTTCAATCTTGCTTTCCCTAGAATCTTGAACCTGCCAAGCTGCGATCGCTAAAGCAGCAATTCCAATATAATTTCCAGTATCGCTGGGTTTAAACGAGAATGGCATCCCATGAAAAAATAGAATGACAATTAACCCAGCAATCAATATTAATAAAAATTTATTCTTGAATATTAGTTGAAAAAGTCCCATCTTCTTTAATATCTGTTATTTCATTTAAAAAGATAGCTTTAGGATATTGGCGCGGGCCAAAAGTAATCGTGTCTTGATGCTTTAAATCAGCTTGACTTACTCTAGTTCCGTTAATCCAAACCCCGTTGGTGCTTTTGCTTTCTGGAATCATCAGCAACCCATCTATTACGAGGTAATAGGGGGTCTTTTTGCCCCTATTTGGCGGCATCAATACAAAGGTACAATGTTGGCGAGAAACAAATCTATCAATGACCAAAATGTCGCAGCTAGAGTGTTTTCCCAGGACGTAAATAGATAAATTTAAATCGTAGGTGATAGGAGGGAGATCGTTATCTAAATAAATTAATAGCTGATAACGCATAACAAGAAATTAACATTACCTGTTCATGGTAACGATACTGTTATTTTTTTGGCGGGTCTTGGATTGAATCAATATTGACATTGCCCCTGACATTTGTAGAATCACTGCTACCACCCCTTGCTAATCCTCCGGCTGCTGCGATCGCTCCTACTCCTGCATTTATTACCAATGCTTGATTTGCTGAGTTTATCCCAGGCGCGATCGCCGCAACAATAATAATAAAAAGACCAGTCAACGCCAGAAAACCGGGGGTGCTGGCCTGAATAATCTCAGGGTTCCATCGAGCGGAGTCGAGATGTTTCACAGCTTGTCACCAGAGATAATGGTCGTCAAGAAAACATAGTTATCGTTGGCTTGATAACGCAGGTCAGATTTCACGACTTTCATAAATTCCAAATGCCCAACAGTCTGCTGCCCAACCAAGCACCCAGCACTAGCACCATCTACGTGAGCCATATCATAACCCCAGTGCTGGTTAACGGCGTAGTCACTCCCCTGTACAACGCGATCGCCTGTTCGCATTCCGTCTTTATTTTTATCCCTATACCCGACAATTTCCCCACACTGCACCAAAGCTTCATGGGTTTTGTGCCACCCTACTCGCCAAGCTTTGTATTGCCCAAAGGCGATTCTGAAAGCGCCATCAGGGTTAAGAGGAGCATTGGTGTATTTTAATCCGGGTTCGGTGGTGGCTACCCATTTGTGGGCGATCGCGGGGATATTTTTATTTACTACAAGGATTAATCTTAAATCGTTCCACTCGTTCATGGCATCGGCGTTGGGCGTGCCATCAGGATCGCACCCCTCTGCATACACAATATTAGGGTGATTCTCGTCAATCCAATAGTCTTGAGAAAGCATATACTTGGCGATCTTGCTTGCAAAATCACCTTTACTCAAATCGAGTTGTGGCTGTGGAAGAGATTTTAGTTGCAGGAGTTCGTCTGTTACTTCAATGCTTTTTGTGATGTGCAAGAGTTCGGCGATCGCCCCAATGGTTTGTGGACCAACTTTACCGTCAGCCACACCAGAGAGTAATTTTAAATTAATTAGTAGTTGCTGTACTTGCACTGCTAACTTGGTGTCAGCAGCAATTTCAGAAATAGTTGTCATACGCCACCAAGCTTACAATTAACTTGGCGCTCTCCCGCGCTTGCTTGATTGTGGCTTCTGGTATTTTTTTTTACCACTGCAAGTTCACTGAAAGCAAAAAGACAGGGATTTCCCTGTCTTTTGGTATTTGTACTGGAATAAGCTAAAATCAATACGCGTAGGCGTTCGCGCAGCGTCTCGTAGCTTGCCGCCGCAGGCATCGCTTTTACCCTACAAAATGCGTATTGTGGGCGGACAGGGATCGCCCTAAAGATTCCTTACCTGCCCCATCGGGACATGACACAGATATTGACTATTTCGGCATCACCTAATCCAGTGGTTTCTGGTGAATTGTAGCTTCTACAACTTCTATTAATTTGTGAGCAATATTCCTGATAAAGATAATTCTTGGGTGTTGGCTATTAAGCAAAATCTCTTCATCTGTTGTGTAACCATAATGCTTGGCTTGAATCGTTAAAAAGCTTATTAACAAATCCTCTTTTTGCTTGTAGCTGAATTTCATGAATCACCTCCAAATTCTTTGCGCCAATTTTCAGCCCACATGAATTTGCATTCCATAGCCGAAGCACATTCCAAATCTTCAGGGCGATCGCCCACCATAACCATCTCCTCAACATCTTCACCACCATCCTCTACAAACAGTTTCACAAGTTTAAGCATTCCTGCATTTGGTTTGCGAAATTCCCCAATTAATTGCATTTCTCTATCACTAGTTTCGTAGGCATCAAACTGAGAAACTTTCCAGCAATCGTTACCTTCAAAATCGGGACAAAAATAAATTGCTGTTAATTGGGGCAGTAGTTCAAGGGTGAATTGCATCTCAGCGATAGTGCCCTCAATTGTTTTGCGAGGTTTACCTGTTTCTGGATTAATTGCAGCACATCCGCCTTGATTAGAGATTCCCACAATTAGCCATCCCAACGCAGCAAAGTGCGCGATCGCCTTATCTGCACCATCAATTATTTTTACATCAGTTGGCGACTGCTTAAAAGTGTGTCCACTGATGGTTTCTGTTAAAGTTCCGTCAATATCGACAAATAAAATGTTCATCCTATTAACCTCAGTAGCTATAAAACAACACGAATTTTAAACTTTAAAAGAAAAACCCACAGATGATAAATATTAGCCTCATCAAAAAACTTTGATTCAGGAGGGAATACCTCCAGCGCAACTATCAGACGGAAAAATTGAAGCAGGAGTAATATTGATTGGCGTTAACAAATCCGAATAATTACGTAAAATGCCTCCAATTGTAACTGTCTTTACATTAGGTACTCTTTGAGATAATTGCAAAATAACTGCTTCATTTGAGCAATATTTCGCAGATTCAGATATTAAACCTATCAATAAATCTTGCTCAGGGTTTAATCTTTTTACACTTACAGTTGGACTATAGTCAACCCTTAAAGACCGCTGCCACACTTCAGCCCATTTCTTTTGCGATAAATACCCGTGACCAAAATACGAAGCTTTCACTATCATTAAAATATGAAAGCAAGGGCGAATATTACCACCACATCTTTGAGTCACCTCAACAAACTTAATCCACCCTATTCCTGGGAAAATTTTAAGCTTAACTAACCTACGAAGTGATTCGTTCATCAAATCTAAAGTTGTTCGTAACAATTCATCGGATGAACAGTCATTCGCCAGAAGAGTCAAAGATACCCACCGCGCATTGGAATAATCAGCCAAAATCTGAGGTAAAATTCTATAAATTTTATTTTTTGCATGAGACTTTACCAACAGCGTTTATTCCTATTTTTTGCTAACCAGCCATTCTTTTTTATGGTCGCCAATCATGAGAAAAACAAAGTTCCCATACCTAAAATAACCATCTTTGCAAGTCGGTAATCTTTTGTAATCTAATATTTTTAACACAACGTCTCTTGGTAAAATTACTCTGCCAGATGACATCTTCTCCAAGAAAGCATAACCAGCAAGCCATTTAGCTAGCCTTGGCAGGTTTTCATACTCACAAGTAATATACAGCAAGTCAACTGTAGTCAGAGGGAATAATCCTGTGCTTTCTGCTAATTCCATCTGTTCACTTTTAATTGAATCAGTTGGATGGATTGATTGGATGGATTGATTGGATGATTGATTAATTGGATAGTTTAATTCATGGGCGGATCTATCCAAAACACCTAATTGGTACATTCTAATGAAAGTCTTGCGTCCTTCCTTGAAACTATTCACACCAGCATTTTCAAGAAATTTGTTTAAGGTTGTACGGCTTTTAATGCCGTAACGAAGCATAACGTCTTCAGTGCTGACTGACTGTAAATCTAAAGTATCCATCCATTCATCCACCCAGTTAGTTTATCGTGTTTTGTGAATATCTGGAAATTTTCTCACTTGTAAATCTTCTGGAAACTCTGAAATATCGCCACCTTTGCGATCGCTCGTTTTAAATTGGTAATCGGTGCTTGGTACGCCAGCGATATAAGGCAATGATTCGATACAATTACTGCCCAACTGTTTTACAAAAACTGGAACCTCAGCAGCTTGACACTGCCTAGTAAGCGATCGCACCCAGTCGATGTGGCAAACTCTTGCATCTTTCCCTGACTCACCACCAACGATGACCCAATCTGGTGATGATTCCCACCTTGACCCTACTTTTAAGGCAAATTTACCTTCCTCATATTCATACAGCCCAAATACCTCAGATAAATCGATTTCTTCTAAAAGCGGTTCACAACTAAGAAAACGCACCTTAGCAGGAATTTGCAATAGAATAGGAATGCGTTTGTCTGCCATTTCTTGATTTTCACAAGTTACTCCAAACCACACATTTTTAAGTGGGAGTTCTGGCTTACAAACTAGATTTCCAGCATCTTTAATTCTTTGCGCTAAATTAAAATTCTGAAAATACTTCAGAGCGTTCAATGGACGTTTAGTTAAAACCTGGAATATGTGCCAGTGCGCTGCTGCCATTATTCCGAAAACGCGATCGCGCCACTGGTCTGGCACGTTTTCATGGAATAAATCGCTCATTGAGCAAACAAATATTCGTTTAGGCTTCTTCCATGACAAAGGCTTGAGTAGTGCCGATTCTGCAAATTCTACAGTTCCATTCCAATCTTTTACTTTTTGGTATTGTGGAAATTGTTGCAGTCTTGCGGATGCTGCTGCTGTGGATGCATAGCAATTTTGACATCCTGCGGAAATGCGAGAACACCCAACTATCGGGTTAATAGTCTCATCTGTCCAAGAAATATTTGTACTCATTTTTCTTCTTTAACTAAGTATTATTTGCTGCATCTTCATCAAGGCATCGACTAACCCATCGATAGACTGCATCAGATTCACTCATCCCTTGAGCGATCGCCCTTAATACATTTTGTTCGTAAGAGGCGATGCCTGCGGCGGGCTTCTCTACGAGACGCTGCGCGATCGCCTGCGCCTATCGACCTCTCATCATCCTCTTGAAAAGGCGATCGCTGTATCCTGTGCTAGACATCAAAATTTTTCTGCAACTTCCCTACAAAATCCAACAATTCTGCATCAGTTAAAAGGCTTCGCCCTACCTTGCTATAATTTTTTAACAGGTATTCTTTGCCTTGAGAAGCGCTCCAGTTCAAGTCAGCAATCAGGCGATCGCTCTCTGCTAGTAACGTTTCTCGTGAGGCTTTTGGTGGTTGGCTCTTTACCAAAGAGGGGGGAGCGTTATTACCCTCAAGCCTAGCTTTAGTATCCTGGATAATTCCCGCCCAGTCAGCGCTAGGGTTCCATTCTGCTTTTACTCTAGATTTAGTCGTCGCGTCATAAACGCGACAAAAAACCACGTTTTCTTCACCAGCAGCGCAGCCAATAATTAGAGGTTTAGTAAGGTCTTCAACGAGGGCGATCGCAAGTAGAAATGTTTTTGCAAAGTTGGTTTCAACGCCAGTACGGATAATATAGGTTTCGTTGGAGTTAATAACGATATCAAGCTTGACGTTTTCTTTGCCCTTGAACTCCCTAGATGTTAACCGCAACTCCGATAAATAGCCGCACAGCCCCGTATTGTATTCGGGCGTTATTTTTTCTTTGTCAAAGTCGTAGTAGTACCATGTGTAACCGTTGCCTTCCATCTCTCCACTTTTGATGTAGAGATATATTGGTTCAGGCGCTTTACAAAACCCTAATTTAATTTCAGTCGTCATACTTTTTTAAACTCCACAATCCATAGGACGGGTGCGATCGCCAATTGAGTTAAAAAGCGATCGCCCTTGAATCAAGAAAGTTGTTCCATCAACAAACCTATTTCTATTACTTGATTTTCTAGAAGTTCATTGCTGACAACAAACTGTTCATAATTGAAAAGCAAGTCTTTATAAAATTCGTACTGCTCTTTTCCCCATAGTTCAGGGGATTGAGAGTAACACCTAATATTGTGCAATTTGTCAGCAATACTGACTCGAATTGCTGAGTTAGAAAAGCAGCAAACTGATTCAATATAACGGGACTTGCGCTCTTTTTTGGGAAGCGCTTTATCCTCACTCAACTCTTGGACAATTTTGCAAACATTTTCCCCAAATTTTTCAATGATTAACCGGGGTTCAACCTGGACATCCTCAATTGCATCGTGAAGGAGAGCAGCGATCGCCTCATCCTCATTTCCACCAGCTTCTAATACCAAACTGGCAACTGCTAGTAAATGCGAAATGTAAGGTGCTTTTGTACCACCTTTGCGGACTTGATGAAGGTGCGCTTGATGAGCGAATACTAAGGCTTCGGAGAAGCGATTTGTGAGAATTGGTGAATCAGTGAAATTTGCCATATTATGTTTGAATTTGAATAGTTGTGTTGAGCGTAGCAGAAACATACGGTTTAGTGAGATCGCCCGTTTTAAAAGGGCGATCTCACTAGACTCAGGAAAGTTGTTTCATTAATTGTTTTTTAAATCTAGTTCCACTTCCCAAACAAGGGCCGCAATCTGGCCCACCATTATTTTGGGGCGTATATTCTGCAACGGCAGTGCATTCTACATCTCGCCTACCATCACCCCTGTTGCAGATTTCCTTGGCATGGATAGGCATCATACATTGGGCGACTAGAGCTATACCTAGTGCTGCCGATGCACAAAACTTCATGATGCTCATGCTCACAAGGGGCTTTTGGCAAACGAGTAGCGCCGATTCATGCAAATCCGCCACTGCTTCTTGGGGAGTGGCAAACGTAGTGAAGCTTTGATTATGCTCCCAAAAACACTGCCAAGTCATTTTGATTTCGCCCATTGGAATGCCATCATCAAGCACGTTCCAAGCGGCGACGTAATCACCACCAACCTGAATGCATCGAAGTAAATAATTACCTATAAAATGGCTATCCCCAACTTTGGGCTGATTGTCCGCTGGCAAATCTTCATGGAATAAGTAATCATCAACCTGCTCCGGTTGAGGGCTTGGCAAGGTTCCCTGCTTATAATGCCAGCGCACGTAATCATAGCAGCGTGCCCAGGTAGCGTTACGGTGTACCTCTACTCCTTCGATTTTGACTACCCAAGGCTGGGTTAATTCTTCGTCATTGGTGATGGTGGCGATCGCCTTCCCTTCAACCAAACAGGTATCGCCATCCATTTCTACTAATGGTTTCGGCGCAACAACTGGTTGAGGCTGTTTAGCTAAAATCGCTTCAATCCAAGATTGCTTAAGGCGCTTGTCTTGGGCTGCTGCACCTAATTGGGAGGCGATCGCCTTTAATTCTTGGAGGGTTTTGCCTTCTAACCGTTGCTGTGTATAAAGATGCTGTGTCATGATAGTTTGTACCTGATGTTTGTATAAGGTTCCAAGAGGCGATTGCGTGCCGTGGTAAGTAGGCGATCGCCTTTTTGGTTGTCTGTATCTAATGTAATGCCACAATCATGCTACTGTCAATACCAAAAGCATTACACTTGTCATTACGTTCAGATATTGCTAATTTGAGGGTATTGATAAGGGTATGATCATGGCAAAAAGAGACAGGACGTTTGTTCAAGTACAAGTAGATCCGGATAAAAAGAACAGGTTTGCCGAGAAACTGGAGGGAGAGGGCAAGAAGATAACGGATATCATCAATCAGTGGATTGATGAATATCTTGGTGAATCACCCGCTGATGTCGATGTGACGGAATTAAAAAACAATGTTGCTCTGCTACAAGAGCGCTTATCTGTTCTAGAGCAAGCTTTTCAGACAAAGGAGAAAGAATACCAGGGGGAATCCGTCGCCTGAGAGACGAGAACGCATCTCTCAGGCAAATACACGAAAAACTTAAAGAACTGCTTCATGAAAAACCCGCCAACGATTTGGCGGGTTAATTTTTGGTGTAGCATGGCAATGGTATTACAAAACCATGATTGAATTATGAACAATGGGCAAAAGAAAATTAAAGCCTGGCGATCGCGTTGTTTTTGAGTCTCACGATGAGCAGTGTAAGCCATTTCAGCAATTTGGTACTGTAAAACACTATGTTTATCCAGATTTTCACCCAAATGGATACATTGAGGTGGTGGATAGTGATGGCGACACAATTCTTTATGGTAATGCAGGTAAAGGAATTCAGAAAGTCAAATAACAAAAACAGAAAATTGCTATGAAATATATCAACGAAATAACACGACAAATTTGCATTTTGATAGAGCGCACTATGGCAATAGCACCTTATTCCTTGGTTGAATATTCCGATGGTACCCGCAAGCTCGAACACTGCGCTAATTTAAAAAGATTGGAGTAGATATTTTGTCTAAGCTACAAAAACTGACTTTCGTCCAATATATAAAATTTTATTAAGTGGAAGTAGTCGCTTTTGATAAAAGTATTTTTGTACTATAAAAATTTAAAATAATGACAGTTGAGGAATTAATTACTGAATTACAATCTTTTCCTTTAGATATGGAAGTACAGATCCGCGCCTCACGTAGCCAGTTAGAAATTGATTCAATCCATGTAGATAGTATAGGCAAGATAGTAGAGATAGACATTGGGGATATAGATATCGGTCATGAATATGACGATGAATATTAAGTGACGAAATACTAATTATGCCGCCCTGACAGAGGCGGAAAGCAAGCCTTTGCATTTATCAGGGCAATCCCATTGTACTAAATAGGAATTATGACTGAAAACTATCCACTTTATATAAAGCTTTCTGTTCAGAAGTTAAACCAGATTACGGCAACCGACGACTACGATCCAACAGACAATCTAGACCATGAGGGCTACACAAATCGCCCAGAGTGCCCAAACTGCGGTTCTCATGATATTGTCTGGGATGAAATGGAGGAAGCCAATCGATGTGAGGAATGCGATTGGTTTGGCTAATTGGAGCCACCAGAAGACAAAATGGAATTATGACTCACAGATTTGATGATGATGGCGGTGATAATTACAACGGTGACGATGACTGGGAACCTGGATCGCACAATAACCCTTGCCAACTGTATGATGATTGTCTTAGGGTTTGCCCTTTCTGCCACGGCAAAGGCAAGAGTCGCAGTTTATTTGATTATAAAAATTTTGATGAATTCATTTCAGAGAAATGCACACCTTGTAATGGATCTGGGTATCGTTAAGTGCAAAATGGAGATTTTGACAACTAAATTTTAAAAAGTACCGAACTAACCACTCCGTCTTTAATAATCACTTTTTCTATCAACGCCCGAAATATTACCCGCTTTTCATCATCTGGCAGCGTATGCCAATACAAAGGATCGGGGAACGATTTGAGCATATCAATTCTAGAATCAGTTTCAACTTGGCGATCGCCCAAGCTATAAACAAATTCATTGATGCGTCGCTGTAACTTGGTTTTTGCATCCTCAATGTCTGGATCGTACCCTAATTGAGATAAAGCAGTTAGGCGCGATCGCAGTTGCATCAACTCTTGGGGTTCTATGGTGGTGGCGGTAATACCGGCAAAATTAACAATTTCCCTAGATTTTTTGACCAACATTGAAATCACTGCATCTTCCACGATTTCAATACGCGGCGTGCGTCGTTGTGAACAAGTTTGAGATTGAATGCGCTGTTTGCGGCGGCGACAATAAACATAGATTCTTTCATTAGGGGCAGTTCCCCCGTGTGCCACGGTCATCTTAATTTGGCATTCGCCGCAGAACATCAACCCCCCCAAAGGATACTGTCTAGCGATGCGGTTTTGGCCCCAGTACTGTTTGTTATTTTGGAAAATCTCACAAATGACCCGATATTCAATTTCAGTCATCACCGCTTGATCGGAATGGGTATTGTGAATTATGGTTTCCCATTGTTCGTAGGTGCGATTATAGGGTGTGTGTCCTCGGAGCGTGGGATTAAGCAACCAGCGCCGCAAACCGTTGGCCGTCCACTGCTTACCATATTTCTCATCAATTAATCGGCAAGCGCCTTGGAGCGATCGCACCGCCAAAAATGCCTCAATTTGACCACGGGCGTTGACTTTGGGGTCAAGTTGGTATTTTTCATCTACTCGAATGTAGCCGTAGGGTGGCTTAGGATTAGCTTTTACCTTTTCACGGAAGTATTCAAACCCCTTTTTAATCCTCATACTCAGCATTCGGCTTTCAAATTCGGCATTTAGCCCAGCTTGACTGCGCTGTAGCCATTGATAGGGATTAGCAAGGTCAATCAGTCCGCCAGCATCTAATATCTCTAGCTGCACTTCACACCGAAAAAATGTTTCTAAGATTTGCAAAGTTGTGATTCCCCGCCTTGTAATGCGATCGTCACGGGTAATGCACACACAACTTACTTGGCGCGATCGCACCAATGCCATCAATTTTTCAAATTCAGGTCGGTCATCATCACTCCCTGATTGAATATCAAAAAATATTTCTTGGCAGCCAGCACGCTCTAGTCGGTTAATTTGTTGGGCAGCCGCATGAGTACAATCAGCTTGCTCGTTTGTCGAAACCCTTCCGTAACCTAGTTTTTGTTTCATTTGCCGTTTTAACTCTCACTACAGTGAAGCCTTAGATATGATGGGAGTTGCTCTCAGTAATAAATGTAAATATGAAGTTGATAATCATCCTTGGCAAAATCCAATTACTACTGTAGGTATAACTGTGTTACCTAAAGGCGATTTATTGCATCACAAATTTGGTGTAATAGATAGCCAAACAGTAATTACAGGTTCTCATAATTGGTCAGACGCTGCCAATAATGGTAACGATGAGACACTTGTAGTAATTGAAAATCCCATAGTTGCGGCTCACTATGTGCGAGAATTTGCTCGTCTTTATGCCAAAGTTAAACCCGGCTTACCACCAGCAATTCAAGAAAAGGTGAAATTAGAACAAACACGCTGTCCCCAGATCAAAAGTTCTTCATCAAGTGAACTACAAGCAATTAAACAAATAAATATTAATATTGCAAGTTTGCCAGAATTAGAAACTCTCCCTGGCGTGGGTAAGAAGTTAGCACAACGGATAATTCTTAGCCGTCAACAGCAAAAGTTTACATCTTTACAAGACTTAGAAAGAGTTCCAGGGGTTAAGGCGAAGACATTGGAAAAATGGCGCGATCGCGTGGTTTGGTAGCAGTTTTTGTTTAAAAAATAAGATCCCCGACCTCTCAAAGAAGTCGGGGATCTGGGGCACACAAATTAAATGCGATCGCTACTTAAAGCAATCAAATTGCGTGAATGCCCATTCCGAGAAAATCGTTCTGCTATTATTTTTTGATAAACCGCTTCATAGCCATCAGTCATTTGCTCAACGCTGAAAAGGTCTTCGACATATTGGCGACAAGTATAGCGGTCTAACTCTATTACCCGATCCACAGCACTGATGCACTCTTGAAGATTATTGCAGAGGAAACCCGTCTTACCGTGGGAAATTACCTCTTCAGTAGACCCCAAGTTCATCGCAATCACTGGCGTACCCGAAGCCATTGACTCAACCATCACTAATCCAAAGGGTTCCCGCCAAGTAATGGGGAACAGAGTTGCAAATGCGCCTCCCATGAGGGCATTTTTTTGAGCATGATTAGCTTCACCCAAATACTGAATTTGCTCTCCGTCGATGTGGGGTTTGATTTCCTTCTCAAAGTATTCCACATCAACGACATCTACCTTGCCTGCCATTTTCAAGCACCAACCGGCTTGTTTAGCAATTTCTATTGCTAAATGCGCTCCCTTTTCAGGAGACATCCGACCCAAAAACGCTAAGTAAGGCGGATCTTCTGGTTGGGCGTGAAAATTATAACTGCTGACATCAATTCCGTTGTAGACCGTTGCTATACAGTTCAACCCTAACCTTGGTTCTCGTTGTGCATCAGAAATACTAACGTAGGGTTGTTTTTTACCAAAACTAAACATCTTTTCGTTGTCAGAGGTAAAAATCCCATGCAACGTGTGAACCGTAGGGGTTGTGACGAGATTTGCGTAAGCCAGTGCCCCATGCCCGATATGGGAGTGAATAATATCAAACTCTTCTGCGCGTTCATACGCCGAAGCGAGATTCAGCGTTTCATAAACGCTGTAATCTTTGATAGTGCGATCGAGTCTGAGCGCACGGGGATGAACTGACACAAGTTTTGCCAGACTGATAGAATCTCCCGATGCAAATAAAGTTACTTCGTGTCCGCGTCGGACTAATTCATCGGTTAGTAACCCCACTACTAACTCTATACCTCCATAAGCTGGAGGTGGAACTCTTTCCCATAATGGAGCTACTTGAGCAATTCTCATCACAAACCTCCTAAAAAACAAAGCTAGAATTAGAAGTTTTTTATTTCTGTTGTCGTAGTGCTTGTAATTAATTAACTTGGCATCAGAAAGTAACTTCGGATACTAAATTTATTAACAATTTCCTTCAAATCTTATGCTGCTTCTTCTATATTGTTTGTCTATCTTAGTACGGAAATTACCCACTCCTAAAGAGGTAAATCTATTCCGATATATTAATTTTTGGTTGTTTGGTGTAATTTTAAATATAGATTTTTTGATGAATAATAATTTTATTAAATTGCCAAAACTCACTTTAAATAGTGATATTAGGCGATAAATATCCAATTTTGCTTATCAAGTATCGTATTTACAAATATTAATTAAATAATAAAATCTGTAGATACTCTTTGGGCGGCTTTCCGTACTCTAAAAGATAAACTGTAGCCGTCCAAAAGACATATTTGGGTAAATTAGGTAGTTTGAAATCAAAAACAGCAATTTTATTAGAAGTTCTATCCAAGTTTTTCAAGGTAACAATCAATTCTGTTCTTGTTGACCTTATTTAAAGGCAATAGGAAGTCACGAGAATTACCTCCATGAGTTGGATTCCCTCGTAGCCAAGAGTGAGAAAACAGAGTTAAATAATTGACTTATTAGATAAAATATGATATTTTGTATTGCCATCAATAAAAATAATATATATAAACGTGAATATCTCTCCATCTCTCAAAAAACCGCGTGTCTCATGGCAAGCGGTTTTCTCACTAGTAATATTTGTGTTCATGTACCTGCCTATACTGGTACTTAGCTTTTATAGCTTCAATCAGTCGCCCTATAGCGCAACTTGGCAAGGATTCACTCTCGATTGGTATCGCAAGTTGTTCAGCGACGATCGCATTTTATCAGCCTTGCAAAACAGTATGATAGTTGCTGGTTGTGCAGTTGGGGTTTCAGCCGTGCTGGGAACTTTGATGGCAGTTGGGTTAGCGCGTTACGAATTTCCTGGCAAGAAATTGTATCGGGGTATTTCTTACTTACCATTGATTATTCCCGACATTGCGATCGCAGTGGCAACCCTAGTTTGTTTAGCCGCCTTTGCCATACCCCTAAGTTTGTGGACGATAGTTGCAGCGCATATCGTGTTTTGTCTAGCTTATGTCGGACTTGTAGTTGCTTCACGACTTACCAATTTAGATCCCCACCTAGAAGAAGCAGCACTAGATTTAGGCGCTACACCAACGCAAGCTTTCATCCAAGTATTATTACCTCAATTGATGCCTGGTATTTTAGCTGGTTGTCTTTTGGCCTTTGTCCTCAGCTTAGATGACTTTCTGATTTCCAGCTTTACTGCCGGTAGCGGTTCTAACACCCTACCAATGGAAATTTTTAGCCGGATTAGAACAGGAGTCAAGCCTGATATTAACGCGCTGAGTGTCATGTTGATTTCAGTATCTGCGATCGTTGCATTTATAGCTGAATTAATTCGCGCTTCTGGAGAAAATAAAAGCTAAAAATAAAACTTGCAATTAATAATCAAAATTATGGATAACTTGGTTCTCCATGAACTTTTTTAGATGGCAAAAAAAGCTATATTCAAAGAGACGTTGCAATGTAAACACCTCTACATTCTTCATACTTATGTATTTGTATTTACCAATAGTTAAAAACGTCCCAACATAGATAAATATATAAAATTTATTCATCTTCTTGTTCTCGTGTTCAAAGAAGTTTAAGCACATGAATAAACTTCCGTGTTCGCTTCTGTACATAACTGTTTTCAATTAGATAATATTGGGGCTAACTTTGGAGAAAATGCTATTTCCCCCTCATTATGCAAATCTGCCAAAATCCCAATTGCTCAAATCCATTCAACTCTGATAGCAATAGATTTTGCGTGAGTTGCGGACAAAGCAGCTTTGGCAAACTTCTAAGAAGCCGTTACCGCGTATTAAGACTCTTAGGTGAAGGTGGATTTAGTAGAACCTATGCTACAGAAGATGTAGACAGACTAAACGCGCCTTGCGTCATCAAGCAATTTTTTCCCCAATTTCAGGGAACCGGACAACGCACCAAAGCAGCAGAATTTTTTAAAGAAGAGGCTTTTCGGTTGTATGAACTGGGAGAAAATCATACTCAAATTCCCAGATTACTAGCTTATTTTGAACAAGGTGCTAGTTTGTATCTTGTTCAAGAATTTATTCAAGGAAAAACTCTCTTACAAGAAGTTCAGCAACAAATCTATGGTGAAAAGCAGGTTTGGGAACTTTTAGCTGATTTATTGCCAGTTCTGGAATTCATTCATACACATAATGTCATTCATCGGGATATCAAACCAGAAAATATTATCCGCCGTGCAAGCGATCAAAAACCCGTATTAATTGACTTTGGTGGTGCTAAACAAGTAACACAAACCAGTTTAGGAAGACAGGCTACAGTAATTTATACCCTTGGTTATGCCCCAACCGAACAAATGGCTGGATTTGCTTGTCACGGCAGTGATTTGTATGCTTTAGGTGTAACTTGCGTGCGTCTTTTAACTCGATGTTTGCCTTTGCAGGATGCTTCTGGACAGGTTAATGACCCTATTTATGATGCCATGAATGCTAAATGGTTGTGGCGCGAACGATTACAAGAAAAAAGTATTACTATCAGCGAAGACTTAGAGAGAATTTTAGAGAAATTACTAAAACATCTACCTAGTGAAAGATATCAAACAGCAGTAGAAGTTATCAATGATTTGAAATTTGCAACATCGAACATTGAACCGGTTGCCCTGAAAATTGTTTCGATGTCTCAACCCATATTACCGCCGTTACCACAGGAAGTAATAGTACCATTACCTCCCTTAGAAACCTTTGAATTTGACGTAGTGACAGTAGACACAGGTGGTAGAGAAGTAAACCGCATGAGTGGTAATGCAAACTTCTTTACCGAAGAATTGGGTAAATCTGTCACCTTAGAAATGGTATCGATTCCTGGCGGTACTTACATGATGGGTTCACCGGAATGTGAAGGAGATGCTGATGAACGTCCTCGACATAAAGTTACCGTCAAACCGTTTTTTATGGGGAAATTTCCCGTAACTCAAGCACAGTGGAGAGTAGTAGCAGCTTTACCCAAAATCAAACAAGCTTTAAATCCCAATCCATCAAAATTTAAAGGTTTAGATAGACCAGTAGAAAATGTATCTTGGTATGAGGCTGTAGAATTCTGTCTCAGAATATCAGAAAAAACTGGACGCGACTATCGTTTACCCAGTGAGGCTGAATGGGAATATGCTTGTCGGGCTGGAACTACAACATCCTTCCACTTTGGCGAAACCATTACCTCTGAGTTAGTCAGTTGCACTATTGAAACAGCAAGCAAATTTCGTAGAGAGACAACCAACGTCGGTAGTTTTGGAGTCGCCAACGCCTTTGGATTATACGATATGCACGGGCTAGTTTGGGAATGGTGCGCTGACTCGTGGCACAACAATTACAGCGATGCACCTTCAGATGGAACAGCCTGGGAAGTTGGCGGTGATATTAATCGCCGAGTGCTACGTGGTGGTTCTTGGAGTTTCAATGCCGAACTGTGTCGCAGCGCCAGCCGTAGCTGGAATGAGTCAGACGGTGGACTGAGGGTTTGTGGCTTTAGAGTAGTATTTTCCGTAGAGGAGATTATTTAGCAATCTAATTCAAAGGCTGTAGAAATTATGAACAACAGATTTTCACCAATGTAAATTCTTTTTTATCTTACATTTATACCTCAATCATCTCTGCTGCTATGCTATTGTTTGAATTGCTATTTATTTTGCTATTTTTGAGATATTGCACAACTTCTTGATAGATTTGGCTATTAACGCGATCGCCCCGTTGACCATCCTCTAATTTCATATTATCTACAAAAAAATTAAGTTGGAATTTAATATAAGAATTGCCTTCATCGTCATATTCTATTGCCTTCACTAAAACTTTAGGCTCTTGCCATTTTTGTCGGGGTTCCTTAAATCGTTCTCGCAACCATTGATTTAACTCCATTACATAATCATCCAAGCGGGTTTCTTCGCTTTGGGGATTTGAAATTTTCTGATAGAGTCCCTGTGCCCGACGTTTCAGCAGATTAATCTTGCGTTCCCACTCATCAGGAATAACAAACGCATCAGTATCGAGTAAATTAGGGTCACGAATACTAGTGCGATACCATAGCCTAATTAGTTCAATTAGGCTATCTTTAGCACGAGTTTCTTCCAATGTAAAAATAGTACGATTATTTTGAGCTTCTGCGATCACTTATAGTCCAATTAAACTCAAGACATCTCGATATTCTTGCTTGTCCAGTAACATCCAATATCGTATTTGATTGTATTGCAAATAGCATCAAGGGGTAAGTCGTTGGTATCGGAACCAAAGGGATTTTCTATTTCAATCCCAATTTCTTCAATGCCAAGTAAGGTAAAACTAATCAAACTAACAAATGGCCCTGTTCCCCATCCCAAATCTTTAACTAACTGAAAAGGCAATAACAGACAGTAAATTAATAATAGTTGCTTGAGATGAATGGAATAAGCTAGGGGGAGGGGCGTTCTTAAAATGCGTTCGCAGTGCCCTAAAGACTCCATCAAACTCTTCACAGTAGTTTGCAAAAAAATTACATGACCGTAATGTAATACAGCATTACCACGTTGATACTGCTGTTGTAGATAATCTGCTATCCAAAAAACAATTTGTAATGGCGGCTTTTTGATTTTCTTTAGCTGTAAATATTGAGATTGAGACACCAATTCTTCTAATTCGCTACTTACAGGCTCTGACCTAAGATGCAATTTACACGCCACAATTAAAGCAGTTACCAGGCGCATCACGGCAATTCTTTTGGCTTGATCTTCTGGTTCAACTTCGTTCAGTATTGCCCCAATTTGCCAAGCCATGTTACGAGCATCGTTGACTAAGTTTCCCCATAATCTACGACCTTCCCAAAACCGTTCGTAAGAGGTATTAGTTCGGAAAACCAGTAATAAGCCTAAGACGATGCTGGGAATAATACTTCCCAAAATAGGTTGGGATACAGGGAGTTTGAAATAGTAGAGTATAGAAATAATAAAACTAAATATACCAAATCCAATAACTCGCTGATAAATGGCTAAAATAACTGACCCTCTAAGCTGGAAAGCCAGTCTAAACCAGTTTTTTGTTTTTGTTTTCATCCTAACTTCAATGATTGAGCCTGATAAAAATCCATTTAGATTAAATTTATTTTATTAATCAAATAGATCAGTAGTTGTGTTAAAAAGCTAAAAAGTCAATAGTTATCTTCATTCTTAAAAGTAGTACCTGCGCTATAAGTAAGTCGGTGCAATAAAAGCAAACTGCGTGAAGAAAGTAAACAAGGTTAAAACCTTCTTTCCCCCTGCTCCCTGCCTTCAGCAAAAACTGCCTTATCCCAACGATAATTATTTACGCTGACCTACTTGCTTTGTGTGGCGCAAGCTAAATAATAGACTTATTCTTGCATTCCGGCATAGAGAAGCCGTGTAAACAATCTCGCTCCATCATCCCGTTTGAGTTGGGCGTAGGAAGGAGGTTCACGCCGACCCACCACCCGCAAATCTGTGAGTAATTCGGGATGGAATTGACAGGTAAAGGAGCGACGAATCACCTTACTCTCAAAATCTTTGTAGTTAATGCAGGTGGCAGAACATTCTGTGAGTACTTCGCCCTCATGGGTTGTTGAACATAAAATTTCTACTGCAAAGGGAAGTTGCATTAGCCAAGATAAGGAACTTCCCGCCAAAATATAACGGTAAGGAATGATTGTGTTATGCAGTAGACGATATGCCCAATTAGCAAATAGCATAGCTTCTTCGTTGACTTCATCAGAGTGGAACATCGCAATATTCAGTTCATGTTCATACTCGATTGAGGTATCAATCACCCCTTCAAATTCATCGGCGGTGACTTCATGTGCTGTGATTAACTGTTGTGGAATTCCAGAGGTTTCACTATCCGGTGATTGATAGTGAAGCAACTGGCGATCGCCTACTTCTTTAAATTCGTTTGGCCCAACTGTAAATTCCGAATCGTTCCAGTTTGAAGCAACTAGTTGGCCGTTCTTTTTCTTAACTTGGAGTGTCTCGCCAACACTCTGAATCTGCTGACAAACATTCTGCAACGCGTGGAGTGCTTTGTTACCTCGATCGCGCTGTAACATTTTCATATCAAGCACTTGCCGTACTGCTCTTTGAATCAAGCTGATGTGCGCTTGTGCAGCGAGCTGATGCCCTAAACAAATAAAAATAGCTGGCGCACTAGTGGGCGATCGCGACAGTAACAACTTCTCTATAAACAAATGTAGGTCTTTTAAAGAAGCTTTACTGCCTGCAAATGTAGAAGCATCGCGTACAGAAGGATCGCCTCCTTCAACCACAACCGCTAACCCGGAGGAAATAATAGGAATAACTAACTCTGGATCGAGGAGTCCAGACAGACGACCACAAAGGGAAACACAATTGAATCACAATCTGCAATTTTTTGAGCAATATAGGCAACATTAATGGAGGCACGGACGTGTTCGCCTAATAGGTTATAGCCGACGTGTTTCCAAGGTTCAATAATGGCGATCAGCCAAGAAGCATCCTAATAAAATATGGACTGATTCAAAATCAGAGTGGCTTTCGCTGAGATAACCGGATTGTGAGCGCCAGTTCATAGTTTAATTGTGCAACCTGCTTAATTTAGCAAAATTTAATTAACATATCATAATTTTTTATACCAGGAATTTATCATACGCCACAAGTAAGTAATAATGACAGAAATAGAGCCTAGAATTCAAGCTAAGTAAATCAACCGTCAGGAGAAAGGAAACTTTTGGATCGCTATGAATCGAATTTGAATGTGTTTAAGGTGAAATAATTTGCAGTGGGCATAATTAAACCTAACTATATTTTTCTCGTGTTTTATGTTTAATAGCTTATGCCTCATACTTTCTGACATATCATGAGCAGTGATATTTATTTTTAACCATCTAATTAAATTTGTATTTTTAACTATAAAACTTAAATATCCATATTAACTTGATCGTGACTTGATATAAACTTTCAAAAACTATGTTTTTATATTTTGAGTGTAGTTTCTTAACAGTAATGCTTAATTTTTTAGATTAAATAAGAGAACTTTCCGATAAAATAAACTACAAAGATCATCAGGGATATATATGCGTTTTTCTCAGTTTGCAGGGATTGTTGGTTGTACTACCGCAGCTTTTATGTCAATTGCACCCATGCAGGTAGATGCTGCAACTTTTAAAGTGATATCAGGAGTTACCAGCATCGATCGCGATCACGAAGATATTCTTAAAAGTATCGGGCTAACCTTGACAGGCAGCAATAATATAGTTGCACCAATTCCCAGCAATTATTTAGTTGGCTTTGACATTGATTCAGCTACTAACTTTACGTTTAGCGACGAGGGCGGCTTTACTCCGCTATCAGGGACAATCGAACATACTGGTACTGTTATCTTTAATAATCAAATTACTGTTGGTGACTTTTCAATTGGTTTTGCTCCAGGACGTACCGTTCAAGATGCTAGCGGAGTTGTTTTAAGAGACACATTTTCTTTAAATACAATTTTGTTTGATTTGAGTATTACAGAACCTGCGGCATTTGATGGTCAAAATTTAACCATCCCTGATGTTAAATTGCTGGTTTCTCCAGAGTTTGCAAAAATACTAGGGAACCCTGACTTGACAGGTTTATTTGCTGGAACTGCACGAATTGATGCTCAAGTTGCTGCCGTACCCGAACCTGATAGTGTGCTAGCAGTTTTGGCAGCAGGTGCGGCTCTCTTGGCAACTAAATTTTATACTCGAAAAATTAAATACAGTTGATATCTTGAAGCATTGCTAAATGCTTATTAACTGGTGCAAGGGTATTGGCAGCAATCAGCCCACTAGCGGCGACTGCTGGTAAACCAATACCGGGAAATGTTGAGTCGCCACAGCACATCAATCCTGGTAGGGGTGTGCTGGGGCTAGGAAACATACCACTTCCTGCCTGAATTGCCGGGCCATAAGAACCTTGGTGACGACGGAGATAACGCTCGTGGGTTAACGGTGTACCAACAAGTGTGACTTCGCAACGAGAGCGAATATCTGGAATTATCCGCTCTAAAGCTTGCCACATTACTTCTGCACGCGATCGCTTTTGTTCAGCGTATTCTTGACTCCTTCTATCCATTCCCTGCCAGAAAGAGTATGGCTCATTACCAGGTGTATACACATGAATCACGTGTTTACCTGCTGGCGCTAAAGATGGATCGAGAACTGAAGGGATAGAGATCACCACCACATTTTGAGGTGCTGTTACGCCCAATTCCCAGTTATTAACTACGATGTAATGACACCGCAAATTTGACTGTAATCCTTGAGCATCGATGCCTAAATGCAGGTGCATAAAGCTATCACACTCAGGTGTAGCTTGTCTTTTGCTGCGGTACTGTTTGGGTATTGCCTTTTCTGGTAATAATTTCAATGTGTCCCAAACTGAGGCATTAGAAATTACTGCTAGTTTGGCGCGAATTTCGGAGCGATCGCGCAGACGCACACCCACCGCACGATTACCTTCTACAAGCACTTCTTCTACATGAGCGCCTAGCATCAGCTTCCCACCGTGACGCTCTAATCCTTGTACAAGGCTGTCAACTAAAGCACTACTACCACCAATGGGATATTCCAGGATTGCATCTGGGCGATACCAGTCAGCAAACATAAATGCTACTTCTGCGGCGCTAGTACCATCTGCGGGCAATCCAGAAAGGAGAAAACACAGCAAATTTAGCCAGTTTCGGGTAAAAGAGTCTTTAACAACCCCATCCATAATCCGGCTGAAGGGACCCGTCAGCTTAATTATATTCGCCACATTTTTTGTCAGAGATGGGACAAACGGGCCCACAGTTCTCGCTGCACCGAAATCAAAGCGTAATGCGGCTGGTGGTATGGAAGTTGCAGCCCTAGCAAATGGTTCCATAACGCGCTGGAGTTCTTGCCATTCAGCAACAGCATCATCACCACAGAATTTCATTAGCACTTCACAAAATTGCTCTGCACCAACCGCCGTGTCAAAATCACCTTCTGGTAGACAACAACCCCAAGTATCGTAGGTGACGCATGGCAATTCAGAACCAATTGCATCTAACACTTGTCGCAAAGGGTTAGCAGAGGGGCTGTAAGATAGTCCAGAATAGAGAGACGGGCCAGAGTCGAACTTGAAACCATTGCGCTCAAAACCATGAGCAGCGCCTCCAGCAATAGAGTGGCTTTCGCAGACTATCACATCAAAGCCATACCGTGCCAAAAGAGCAGCACAACTCAAACCGCCAATACCGCTACCAATAACAACTATATCTGTGTTTTGCATATCCCTGACGTTTGCAACAATAAATTAAAACAGTTGTAGAAACTTGGATAATATCATTCGCTCCCCCATCCAGAAACCGCTCTAATTGGTTAATATCATCACTAAGGATGGAGAATAGAGAATGGGGAATGGGAAATGGGGAATAATTATGCCCAATGACAAATGACAAATGACTAATTCTTATTGGAGAAAGGAATTTGAAAAATCAGCAATTCGGAAATTGGCAAACCACAGTTTTAGGAATTGTGTTAGCAACACTAGTGATTTTGGGGCTAAATTCCTTTATCATTATTAACCCAGGGGAAGCAGGAGTCATCAGCATCTTGGGTAAAGCTAGAGATGGGGCTTTATTGGAAGGGATTCATGTGAAACCGCCTTTTATCTCAGTGATAGATGTGTATGATTTGACTGTTCAAAAATTTGAAGTGCCAGCCGAGAGTTCTACAAAAGATTTGCAGAATTTATCTGCGAGATTTGCGATCAACTTTCGCCTCGATCCTATCAAGGTAGTTGAAGTTAGAAGGAAACAAGGAACATTAGCAAATATAGTATCGAAAATCATTGCACCTCAGACACAAGAAGCATTTAAAATTGCAGCCGCCAGAAGGACAGTAGAAGAAGCAATTACTAAAAGAAGTGAATTAAAAGAAGACTTCGATCAAGCGTTAGGCGATCGCTTAGACAAATATGGGATAATTGTGTTAGACACTAGCGTAGTTGATTTAGCATTCTCACCAGAATTTGCCAGAGCAGTGGAAGAAAAACAAATTGCTGAACAACGGGCGCAAAGAGCCGTTTATGTAGCACGGGAAGCAGAACAAGAAGCACAAGCAGATGTGAATCGTGCCAAAGGTAGGGCAGAAGCTCAAAGACTTTTAGCAGAGACACTCAAAGCCCAAGGAGGACAGTTAGTTTTACAAAAAGAAGCAATTGAAGCTTGGAAGAGCGGCGGCGCACAAATGCCCAAAGTCCTCGTTATGGGTGGCGACTCAAAAAGCGGTGTACCCTTCATATTCAACCTGGGAAATGTCCCAAATCAACCGTAAGGAGTTGGCATTAGATAACAAGCTCTCTATTATAGAATTTGCTCTGACTTTCAGACAAATTCTACAATACTTGGACGATTTGCAATCTAAAATCGTTCGATTGAGCGACTTGTGCCGAGCATCTCGACTTCGCTCGATGGAGCCAGAGCCGAGGTAAGCCGAAGTCTAAAATCCACAATAGTATAAGTTGGGCTAGTCCCAACTCAAACACAACAGAAAAACCAACAAGCTCATCAATCAAAGTTTATGTCAACCTCCAATTCTCACAATCTCACCGCCGAAGAAGCGAAAAAATTACTGAATAAATTTAACTGTTTAGACATCGCACCTATTCTCAAGCCATCAGAAAAAGAAGTAATTCGTGATGCCTTAATTTTGGTAACTAAACTTGCTGATTATCAAATTTTAGGAATTTGTGCCGATACAGCAGAAGAAGGAATACTGGCTATGAAGACCTACTCTTTGGCTTTGGGTTATGAACCACCAAACAATTTACTGACACCGGAAGGGCCAGTTTATATCAAATTAAACGGTAAAAATGGCTTGTGCTATCTTGATTCTTATGCTGGACATCATCGTGGAGTATTAGTATCTTGTCAGTCTTACCACGAAGACGGAATCAACGAAATGTATGGACATTTACCTTTGGATTTATTTGTATAGAATTCGGCGAATGTAGGTAGGGTATGTGCTTTACCTACTAACTAACGGTCAATGAAAAATTACTAGATTTTATGAGTATTATTACACTCCAGTCGGTTAAAAAAGACTTTGGCATCAAAGAAGTTTTAAAAGATGCCAGCTTTAGCCTTCATGCTACCGATAAAGTTGGCTTAATTGGTACTAACGGTTCGGGAAAATCAACCCTATTAAAAATGATTGCCGGGTTAGAATCCATTGATAGCGGTCAAATTATAATTAACTCCGGTTCTAAAATCATCTACTTACCCCAGCAGCCAGATTTAGATGAAAATCACACAGTTTTAGAGCAAGTTTTTGCTGACAGTGGCGAACATACAGCTTTAGTGCGTGAGTATGAAGAACTATCAGATAAATTAGCTCACTATCCAGATGATAACCAACTGATGTCTCGCCTTTCTGCGGTGATGCAAAAGATGGATACAAATGATGCTTGGGAACTAGAAACTAATGCTAAAATCATCCTCACCAAATTAGGAATTTCTGACTTTGATGCCAAGATAGGCACTTTATCTGGAGGCTATCGCAAGCGCATTGCTTTAGCATCAGCATTGCTAGCAGAACCCGATGTTTTGCTCATGGATGAGCCAACAAACCATTTGGATGCTCTTTCTGTAGAATGGTTACAAAGTTATTTAAATCGCTATCGCGGCGCACTTTTTCTCATCACCCACGATCGCTATTTTCTAGATCGCGTCACTAATCGGATCGTGGAAATCGACCGAGGCGACATTTACACTTATTCAGGTAACTACTCATATTACCTCGAAAAGAAAGCTTTAGCTGAAGAATCTGCCATCAGTAGTCAACGGAAACATCAAGGCTTATTGCGACGCGAGTTAGAATGGCTCAAAAAAGGGCCAAAAGCTAGAAGTACTAAGCAAAAAGCTAGAATTGACCGCGCTCATGCTCTGCGGGATACTGAATTTAAAGAAGTTCAGGGTAAAGTTGATATTTCTACAGTTGGTCGTCGCATTGGCAAAAAGGTTATTGAATTAAATAACATTTCTAAGGCATACAATGGACGCACCTTAATTAATAATTTCACCTACGAATTTAGTCCAGAAGACCGCATTGGCATCATCGGCGCTAACGGTGCTGGTAAATCCACTTTAATGGATATTATTACTGGTCAGATTCAGCCAGATTCAGGCGTTGCGGAAATTGGGACTACAATTCACATCGGTTATTTTGACCAGCATTCGGAAGAATTGCTCACAGCTTTAAACGAAAATCAGCGCGTGATTGACTACATCAAAGAAGAAGGAGAATTTATCAAAATTACCGATGGCACTCAGATTACTGCTTCGCAAATGTTGGAGCGATTTTTGTTTCCTGGTAATCAACAGTATGCCCCAATTAATAAACTTTCGGGTGGTGAAAAACGCCGTTTATTTCTATTGCGGGTTTTGATGAGTGCGCCCAATGTCTTGATTTTAGATGAACCGACAAACGATTTAGATGTTCAGACATTGGCAGTATTAGAAGATTATTTAGAGGATTTTGTCGGGTGTGTAATTGTAGTTTCTCACGATCGCTACTTTCTCGATCGCACCATCGACACAGTATTTTCCTTTGAAGAAGGCGGTAATCTGAGGCAATATCCAGGTAATTACTCGATTTATCTAGACTATAAGAAGGCTGAAGAAGCACAGCAACAAGCTGCGAACACTAAAGAGAAGCCTAAAAATGCCGAAGTTCAAAATGGTACGGCTTCACCCAAGGATGTAGAGAATACCAAGCGGCGTAGGTTATCCAATTGGGAAAAGAAAGAATTTGAGCAGTTGGAAGGTAAAATTGCCGAGTTAGAGGCTGAGAAAGAAGAAACTGAGAAAACACTAGGGAATGTGTCACCGGGTAATTATAGCGAAGTTCAGAAACTATACGATCGTGTGGAAAAACTCAAGCACGCGATCGATGTGGCAACTGAACGGTGGTTAGAATTGGCGGAGATGGAGTCTTAACGAGTATTTTACGTTTGGAAATATACCGGGCGATTAGAAATCGCCCGATGCTTCTATTAATCACTGATGCCTGCTCAGTAGGTTGCCGCCAATGATATTGTAAATTGGGTTGTAAAAATAACCAGCCATCGCAGATTTCAATGAACAGCTTTGCGGCTCAAATTAAAAGGCGCAATCAAATTTGTTTCGATTAGCTGACGCACTGCATTCAGTTCAAATTCAAATAACTGACGGCGATCGCGCATTCCCACATTATTAACAAGTATATCTAACCGCCCATATTTATCTTTAATTTCTATGAATGCTTTTTCCACGGCTGCTTTATCAGTAATATCTAACTGTAATGGTGCAGCTTTTCCACCCAAAGAATTAACCGCCACAACTACCGATTTTAGTGTTTCTAAACTTTGTGCATTCACTAGCACAAACGCGCCAGCATTGGCTAGCGCCTTAACTGTTTCTAGCCCTAGTCCGCGATTTTTTCCAGTCACCAAGACAATTTTATTTTTCAATGAAAATGTAGTTTGTGTCACAGTTACTTTTACATTGAATTTTGGATTTTAAATAGTCCCCAGTCGCCGGCTATAGCAGTTGAGCAAGCTGCCGCATATCGTTAAAAACTATCTTAGCTCCTACCTCAGCCAGAGCAGTGCGATCGCTCTGATGGGCATAGCCAAAAACTGTCATTCCTGCCGCGTATGCTGCTTGTACACCTGGTACAGAGTCTTCAATTACAGCACAATCTTCTGGATTAGTGTTCATTTGCTCGGCTGCATAGAGATACACATCAGGAAAAGGTTTGGGGCGTGAAACATCATTAGCACTATATAACTTGCCATCAAATTTATCCAGAAGCCCCGTTAATTTCAATACCATTTGAATATGGCGGTGGCTACTATTTGATGCCACACATTTGGGTAATGTAATTTGCTCCAATATTTCAGTAATTCCTGAAACTGGCTGTAATTCTTGCTGCAAGGGAGCAATTTCTCGTTCCTTGCAAAGTTCGACAAAGTTTTTGGGCAATGGTTTCTTGTAAGATGCTTCGATAATCTCTAAACAGGTTTTTAGAGACTTGCCGATAAATTTTTGAGTTACTTCTGCATGGGTGATAGGAAAACCAGCTTCCGTGAGCGTTTCTGCAAAAATACGATTGATGATTGGTTCACTATCAACCAAGACTCCATCACAATCAAAAATTACAAGCTTGAACCGATTTTTCCCCATGTTTTCGCCTCAAATTTAGCATTTTACCATAGGAGTAATAACTAAATATTCTTAAATATTTATGAGCGATCACCAAGGAATTTCCTATCTCAGATATTGCACTTAGAAATAGTAATGTCAATTCTGTGACCAAGTGCTAGAGGTCTTATCAGACGTGACAAATCGCGTCTTTACATGAGGCTTTTTGGTTTAACTGAACGGTATTGTATCTAAACTAGCTTTTTCTATAAACATCTTTTCGATGCTTGCACTGCAAAATTTGCACGAGTTGACAAGCCCAAAGTCTTTAAGTTGTATTTCACGCTTGTGGGGTCAGCGCAGCAATTGGATTTATCTAAACTGCGATCGCACTTCCACAACACGCTACTATCTTTCATAAACTGCGTAGTTTACCACCACAGCCATCGCCTACAAAAGTTTTACCTACGACACTCCCAATAAATTGAAGCAGTTTCGCAACTTATGGGAGCAGCTTCGCAACTTACGGGAGCAGGTTCGCAACTTATGGGAGCAGCTTCGCAACTTATGGGAGCAGGTTCGCAACTTACGGGAGCAGGTTCGCAACTTATGGGAGCAGCTTCGCAACTTATGGGAGCAGCTTCGCAACTTATGGAAGCAGGTTCGCAACTTATGGGAGCAGCTTCGCAACTTATGGGAGCAATCTCCCTTAAAGTTTTGATGAAACTTAGACAATTATCTCTATAAATACCAACATTTAGTAATTAATACCAATTCTGTATGAAGATGCATAGAATATTAAACGAACCGCCAAGTCGCCATCGCGTAGCGTCTCGTTAGAGAAGAGGGCCAAGAATATAGAGTTACTCATTTAGTGCAGCTTCACGTTAAATTGGTATAAGTTACGAAAAATTACTGTTATCAATCAAAAACTTTAGTAAAAATATTTGCGACTTTTACTGAACCGGAACGTAGTTTAATTGAGGCAAGCTAGCTCTAGGAGCATCTTAAAGGAGTAATTTTATGTCTCGAAAAAAACGCACATCCCGCATTTTAGAAAAAGCTCAGTTAAGATCCGCCGGACTGAAATCGATTGTTCCAAGCATCAAATTTGATGAAGATTATAGTCTAGAAAAATTAGTTGAGTCAATCGACCAGTTACGCAACAAAATTGATGTTTATAATACTGCTCTGTCTGTAGTTGACTCTTCTAAAACTGAAATTGAAGAGATGGAAAAAAACTTGAGTCAGCTTTCTGAGAAGATGCTGATGGTGGTTGCAATCAAATACGGCAAAGACAGCCGTGAATATGAGATGGCAGGTGGTGTTCGCTATAGCGATGCCTGCGGCGGGCTACGCCTACGCATCCGCAAAATCAGGTCGAGCCGCTTGAAAAATGTTGCAGAGCAAGCATCAGATGAAAATGCTAAAACTGCATAGAGGGGCTTAAATCTGTTGTCTGACAAATTGGACGTTAGCACGCTAGCAAAATCAGCACATAATACATATAGTCAATAACAGGCTAGCGTCCACCAAAAGCTACTAATGCCGCAAAATAACCAAACCGCCGTTGAATTCCGCGATGTCACCTTTAGCCGCAATCATCGCCCCTTGGTGTCAAATCTCAATTTCAACATCCGCCAAGGAGAAGCACTAGTATTACTTGGGCGCAGTGGTAGCGGCAAAACCACCACAATGAAGTTAATTAATCGCCTATTCACACCTACACAAGGCGAAGTTTTATTTGATGGCATTCCCACAACTCAATGGGATGAAATTAAACTGCGGCGAAAAATTGGTTACGTCATTCAAGAAATTGGTTTATTTCCCCATTTTACAGTTGAACGCAATGTGGGTTTAGTCCCGGCTTTGGAAGGTTGGCAATCGAAACAAATAAAAACGCGGGTTTATGAGTTGTTGCAATTAGTGGGTTTAGAACCAGCACAATTTGCAGGGCGTTACCCGCACGAACTTTCGGGTGGGCAAAGACAAAGAGTCGGGGTAGCCAGGGCTTTAGCAGCAGATCCGCCTGTGTTGTTGATGGATGAACCCTTTGGCGCACTCGATCCGATTACGCGCTTAGAACTGCAACAAGAGTTTCGGCGTTTGCAGCAAGAGTTAGGGAAAACTGTTGTGTTTGTCACCCACGATATTCAAGAAGCCTTGGTTTTGGCATCGAGAATTGGTTTAATGTATGGCGGAGAATTGGTAGTATTGGGGACAACAGATGAATTTATGCGATCGCAACACCCAGAAAGCCTAGCCTTTCTTAAATGTCTGCGTTCCTTCCAAGACAATTTATGAAAAATTTCTTCCTTGTTAAGTATGCCCCAGAAATTCTTCAGCATACTCTAGAACACTTGTTTTTAGTAGGCATCGCTATTGGAATTGCCATACTTATAGGCATCCCATTAGGTATTTTAATTACACGTAAAACTTATCTCCGCCAACCAATTCTCGGCATAGCGAATATTCTCCAAACTATTCCTAGTTTGGCACTTTTTGGTTTACTTATTCCTGTTCCTATAATTGGCGGAATTGGGGCTGTACCAGCAATTGTTGCTCTGACTGTATATTCTTTGCTACCGATAATTCGTAACACTTACACAGGTATTACTGGTGTAGATCCAGCAATTCGAGAGGCTGGGAGAGGTATGGGAATGACGGATAGACAATTGTTATTGCAAGTTGAGATTCCCTTGGCAATGGGGGTAATTTTAGCAGGTGTGCGAGTTGCAACGGTAATTGCGATTGGCATTGCAACCATTGCCGCCGCGATCGGGGCTGGTGGCTTGGGAGTCTTTATTTTTCGCGGCATATCAGTAGTTAACGATCAGTTAATTTTAGCTGGTGCAGTTCCGGCGGCGTTAATTGCATTATTGGCTGACTTTGCAATTGGCTGGTTGGAGAATAAATTAAAAATTAAAAGTTAATGAAAAGATTTTTGGCATTTTGCTTTTTAACTTTTGCTTTGTTATTACTAATCACTAGCTGTACACCAAATGTAAATAGTAGCAGTGATGGCAATATTATTGTTGCTTCCAAAGATTTTACTGAACAAGATATTTTAGGTGAATTTTTAGCACAACAAATAGAGGCAACAACTAATTTAAAAGTATCTCGTCGTCCCCGTTTGGGTGGTTCTTTTGTTTGTCATAACGCGATTACTACTGGCAAAATTGATGCGTATATTGAGTACACAGGTACAGCTTTTACTGGAATTTTAAAGCAAAAAGCAGTTAATGACCCTAAAGAAGTTTATGAAAGATTAAAACAAGCATACTCCCAGCAATTTAAACTAGAAGTAATGCCAAGCCTGGGTTTTGAAAATACTTTTGCAATGATTGTCCGGGGTGATGATGCTAAACGCTACAATATTCAAACTCTCTCGGAAGCTACTCAATATACACCACAGTGGCGCGGCGGTTTTGGTTATGAGTTTTTAGAACGGGAAGATGGTTTTCCCGGATTAGCTAAAACTTACAATTTACGTTTTGCCAAATCTCCCCAAATCATGGACTTGGGTTTGATATATCGTGCTTTGATTCAAAAACAAGTAGATATGGTGGCGGGGAATTCTACTGATGGGCAAATTTCTCGCTTGGGTTTAGTTGTCTTAAAAGATGATAAACATTATTTTCCACCTTACGAAACTGTGCCAATTATTCGGCAAGAAATATTAAAAAAATATCCCGAATTAAAAACAGCGATCGCTTCACTCGCCGGAAAGATTTCGGCAGATGAAATGCGGCAATTAAACTATTTAGTGGAAGGGGAATTACGTGATGTTAAAGATGTTGTCCAAGAGTTTAGAAAATCGAAAGGATTAAAATAATTCGTAATTTGTAATTTGTAATTAAGCGTTAAGTCACGCACTGAAAAGCTGAAATGGTGCGTTACGGAAGCCGTAACACACCCTACTATTGTCTCGGCAAAAAGTTTTTTAACCACCTAATGACTTCACTTGTTGATTGCTCATTAGACATTTGGAGACATTGCTGCACAATTTCTTTGACGTTAGGATAGTAGCTGCTTTCTGTAAGCACATAACTTTCTGCCTGCAATCTATAAATTAACAACCCATTACTCTTTAATATCCAAACTTCTGGCACTCGATAAGGTAAGTAATCATTAATATCGGTGTAGCTTGTCACATCTATTTCAATTGCTAAATCTGGTGGTGGATCTGACTCCCAATCAATTCTTTTTTTGCCTACTACTGCTCTGCAATTTTCAATGTAAAAGGAATAGTCTGGTTCAATACCACTAATTTCTGGCAAGCTCATGGTGATGGGCGTAAATGACTCGTATATGCGGTTTAAATGATCCAGCAAAACCTTAGCAATATCTGCCAGCAAACTCGCATCTCTTCCATGTTCTGGTAGCGGTGCCATCAGTAAAATCTCTCCAGGTCGATATTTAATGCGAGGTGAAGAGCGATTGCTTAGTTGCTGACTCAATACTTGATAGTCTTGCCAATTTCCCAAAAGCTTTAACACCGCGCCAGGTGGTAACTCGATTTTTTCTGGTGTAATTACGGTATCCATATTACCTTGCATTGTAGATATTGCCGTAGACGCGTTGGCATAGCCTCTTGTAGAGAAGCGACTTGTCGCCAGACATCGCATTACATGGAGGATGAGAAATAAAAGGATTCATGAATTTAATGAATAGATTATATCAAAGGTTTTTACTTACAAATACAAAGCCACGGCTCTTTTTAGACGCTGGATCATTTGTGAGCATTGCTTTCCATAAATCTGTTGTTTTTACCCACACTGGTGGATACTTGGAACGAGAAACATCCAGAATTAAAAATCTATCTGTTTGCTCATTATATGCTGCTACAGGGGAAATATGTCCTCCTTTTTCTTGACCTATCTCTTTGCGTAGATAGTTTATTAAAATAAAATTTTGCGGTTGTTTTAAATTTTCTGCCGCTTGTTTGCGGAACTGCTCTAAACTAGTATCGGTAGCGTGGTAAACATTAACTTTAACACCATAACTGGATAGTAATTTTCCTAACTCGTCTAAAGTCATACCTTGGCGAGACACAACTTCAGGAGTTAGTACTTTTTTGGTATTATCATTACTAAAAAAGTTTTCTTGAGTAAATACCCGATATGGCTTGTACTGCGATGCTTCTGGTGCTGGAATTTGTAACCCATTCAGTACCATAACCATGCTAGCAACACCACAATATGCCTGATTATTTTGAGTGGTGAATTGCATACTCAGTGAAAAGAAGTCTTGATTTGACTTACTCTCAAATAATAATTTTTCACCTTCAGGTGTATTAAAGCCTATTAAGTTAGAGGAAAGCGGTAATGTTTGAGAAAGAACGCTTCCATTAGAGATATATAATCCAATAGTTAAAGCTTTGAAAAGTGTTTTACTTATTTTTCGCAACATAGTATTTTATAAGTATTGTAAAATTTTTAAATCATATGATATTAATAATCTCACACTCAGATACTAAAGGGACTTCCAGTTAAAAAAATATCCCATACCTGCGAGATGCTCCATGTTCGCGTAAGTTAAATGGGCGGTTGCATCTACACGAGGCTTTACCCACCTCCGTGGGTTTCAAACACTCAATTTTTTTAGACTACTCTGCGGGAAAGCGCAAGTGTCTATGTTTGTGTAGCTGCGAATTCCATTCACTGGGGCTTAAGTTGACACCGATGAATGCCTTGCGCCCCTACATAATATACAAATAATTTGGGATAATCTATTTTTTGCAAGTCCCTAAACAAGTATAAAATTTTAGGATAAATGGTAATAAAAATGCTTACTGTTGTTAAACCCAAGCGAGTTGCGCTCGCAATTTTTTCTTTCACCCTCGTTGTTTACAGCCAAGTTGCATCAGCCGCCCTAACTTTACCCCTACGCAGTAAAAAGGGAATGGTGGCTTCAGCTCATCCCTTAGCAAGTGAAGCGGGAATTTTAATGTTACGCAAAGGTGGTAATGCAGTAGATGCAGCTGTCGCCACAACTTTTGCAATCTCTGTAGTTGAGCCTTTTTCAGCCGGAATCGGCGGCGGCGGATTTTTGCTGATGCACTCTGAGAAAACTGGCGATATGAAAGCGCTAGATTTCCGCGAACGCGCACCCTTGAAAGCCACAAAAAAGATGTATTTAGATGCAGAAGGAAAGGTGCGTCCCAATGCAAGTATTAATGGTTATTTGGCAGTAGCGACACCAGGAACGGTGGCGGGACTTTATGAAGTGCATCGTCGCTATGGTAAACTTCCTTGGCAAGAGGTGATGAAACCTGCGATCACACTCGCTAAAGATGGCTTTATAGTTAGCGATGTGGTAAATTGGCGTTCTCTGCAAGCAAACGATTCCCGTAAGGAAGCAGTTCTCAACAATCCAGCCGCACGGGAAATTTTCACTCACAACGGTGAATTTTATAAACCAGGGGAGAAACTGGTGCAGCGTGATTTGGCACGCACTTTAACAGCAGTTGCCGAAAATCCCCAAAGTTTTTACACCGGAAGTATTGCTCGTGCGATCGCTTCTGATATGGTAAAAAATGGTGGTTTAATTACTTTAGAAGACCTGAAAGCCTACAAACCAATCTGGCGGACTCCTATTTGTGGCAATTTTCGCAAAGCTAAAGTTTGCTCAATGCCACCCCCATCATCGGGAGGCGTTCACCTATTGCAGATTTTAAATATTATTGGTGACACTGATTTAAAATCTTTGGGATGGCATCATCCTGACGCTATTCACCTAATGGTAGAGGCAATGAAAATTGCTTACGCCGATCGCTCAGAATATTTAGGCGATCCTGATTTTGTCAAAGTTCCTGTACAAGAACTACTCAGTCCAGCTTACGCCAAACAACGCCGTCAAGAAATTAATATGCAAGTGGCTAGACCCTCGACCAAGGTCAAGCCAGTAGATAGAAAGACACTACAACGTTTTAGTCAGGCTAATAATCGGAGTTTAGGAGAAAATACCATTCCTTTATCTCATCAATCTCTTAAACTACACGCGACGCGGTATGAATCCACTGAAACCAGTCATCTTACTGTTGTGGATGAAGAACGCAACGCTGTAAGTCTGACTTTCACCATTAACCTCAGTTTTGGTGCTGGTGTGGTGACACCGGGAACTGGAATTATCCTCAACAATGAGATGGATGATTTTGCTGCTGCGCCAGGAGTGCCTAACGCCTTTGGTTTAGTTGGTAACGATGCCAACAGCATTGCACCCCGCAAAACTCCCCTATCCAGCATGACTCCCACAATTGTCACAGAAAATGGTCATTTTCGGATGGCAGCAGGTGCGCCTGGTGGTAGCACCATCATCACTCAGGTTTTGCAAGTCATCCTAAATGTGCTGGAATACAACATGAATGTTGGTGCAGCTGTTTCTGTTCCACGCATACATCATCAATGGCTTCCAGATGAGTTGCGCGTAGAACCTTGGGGTTTGGATGCTTTGACTCTAGAAGAATTACGCCGTCGGGGGCATAAAATTAAGGAAAGTACTCCTTGGGGTAATGGTAATGCGATCGCGGTTACATCTGATGGAACTCTAGAAGGCGCGGCAGATCCTCGCGGTGAAGGTTCCCCCAGAGGTCTATGAGCGAGTGAGGGACTGGCGAGACACAGGGACGCACAGAATAACAAATAACAAATGACTAATGACTAATTACCAATAACTATTGATTTTGGATTGTTGACTCTACGTAGCTACTGCTGCCAAACTCATTTGCGCGTGCGCTAGGTACTAGTGTCCAACCTGCTTTGAGAAGTTTTTGATAAGTTGCCCAACCTTTAGAACCACCTGGTATTTGATAATCTGGGACTGTGAAATGTCCAAAAGCCGTGTAGGGCCGCCAAGGCTGATTTGGTTCTGTCTGCAAATACAAAATTTTCTCGCCGTCGCCACCAGACTTAGATAACCAGCACATTTGTCGATGCATTGCAAACTCCTTTGCTTTTAGCTAACAACTAACGCATAATATCAGACTTTTGTCAAGTTACTTCTCACCCTTGTGAGCTATTTTTGGACACGCGGATAAACAAATTTACCTCACCTTATGTATTAGGGTGAGATTTTTCTAATGTTATCCGCGTTTTTTGCGACCGTGTGTAACAATAACTACTGTTTTCAGCGTGGGTTGGGAATTTGCAATCTGCTGTATTTTTAACAAACAGAAGTCAGGAGCCAGGCAATACGGTTCGGTTAAAGGTGAAAAGGAAAAGGGGAAAGGTTTTGAATACATCCTTTAACCCTTACCCGCAAGCCCATTCCTCAGACCACAAGGAAAGTGAAAAGTGTTTATCCGAACCGTATTGAAGAGCCAAGAGCAGAAGTTAGAACTGAATTCTGGCTCCTGACTAGTGGATAGTGCAGCGTGCGATCGCTGTAGAAAAACTCTAAATATTGAGTGGGCGAGTTTTTTTGCGAGCGAATAGGGCTTTAATCGGGTTTTCCAAATACCATAGCCCTCTTTTTTCTCTGTAAATTAAAGAACTTAGCAGCAATACAACCGAGGTTTAGCTAAAGGTCGAGTTGTAATTGAGCATGTCAATCTTTCTGGCCATTTTGTCGCCGACAATGCCGCGAATTGTCTGTACTAATTGGGTGTATGCAAAGTCAGACAAGGCTGGTGTCGTTTCTTGCAAGTTAATGGATTGATCTAAATCAATCCATGATTTGCAACCACCGTATTTAGGATGATAAGGAATTTCTTGGTCTTGGGTTAGTTTATATGTCCGCAGGAGGAGAATATAAAGGGGCTGACGTGGTTTCCATTTAAGGCGATCGCTAATAAAATGCTCATTCCAAATATGGAACGGAAGCAAGGCGTTGACAAGAAATTCGTCACTAATTGGCAAAATATCTGTAATCTCAGCCCAACTGCCGATGCGAACTGTCTCTGGATGCCAACCTGATGTTACTGGATAAACACGATTAGCATACTCAGGTTTTAGCATGAAAGCTTGTTGATGTTCATAAGTAGGGTAAAGCAAAATTTGCTTATGGGCAACTTGGAAATTTCCATTTCGTTCATGAATACCCCCTTTGCGGAGCAACATAATTGTTTTGCCACTTTCCAAAGCATTTACGGCGACTGCCCATTCTTTGAGAGCATGAGAAGTTGTAGTCAATTCCATCAGCATCTACTGTAACTCTGATTTAATTCAAGCTAAGATCGATAAAGTGTGAAACTGTCCAAGGGAATGAATTAGAAAGCAGTTATAAAGAAACGATCGCTAGCAACCCAGCAGATAATCGTGCTAAAAATAAACTGTTTCAACGCGAAAACTTTGAACATGCTCAACAAGCGCTACAAAAATTACGTCCCATAGCTCTTATTTATAATTGTACCTCTGCTCTGTTAGCTTTGCTGTGGTTAATTGCCCAATTCCAAATTAATGCTATTGCAAGGGTGCGTTATCCCCAACAAGCACGAGACAAAGCCTTAGCTGCCGAAATTAAGCTTTATCCTGTCTAATTGGTAAAAATTGATGAAATTGGATGTATTATCGTCAATTATCTGGATGACAGCCAGATTATATGGAATTGATGACAATGCAGTTTGATTAGCTATGCCGATCTCTCGAAGATCCCATTAAATATCTTAAAAAGATAGTCAGGGATCAAATATCTGGAGCTAGATTGCAAAATCTAACAAAACATCAACTTTAGTAAACTAAGAGTTGCAACTTAGAAACTGAAGTGATAACTTAAATAGTAGGACACCAAACAAAATAAAACCAAAACAAAAGGGTAAATGACTTAGTGTCCCCTGTCATCAACCCAAGCAAATATCAGCATATCAAAATTACAAAAGTGGCAAAAGCCTAATGTAGAAGGCAATGCCAAATCCCAAAGCGGAAAAACGCAAGAATGCTGAGTTTGTTAGTTATTTAGTCCACCCTAGTTATTAACCTTCAATTACTTAATTAGTTTAACAATTTGAAATCTGTGAACTCGATAAAACCTGGTCAACCCTGACCAGGTTTTTGGTATTTTATTGTGATATAATTTTCTCAGTACAGTAGATACTGCCGGAATTCATGCTTAAGAAGATAGTTGGGAAACTAGAGTCTTTTTAACAAAAGCTAGTTAATGTGCCCAATAAATGTCAAACCTTTTAGTTGGGTTACTTTATTTAGTTTTTATATATAAGAAAGCCCACTAATATGGGCTTGTTTTTTAGAATATAAACTCAAATTAACTAAGTAATTTCCAAGCAGCGAAGAAAATAGAATAGCAATGTATCCTGTTAAAAAAATTGATGAAATATAATAGATTTCTAAATAAAATTACTACAGCTATTATTATCACGCTCCTTTCTTTTTCTTGTAAATCTTCTACTAGCACAAAAGCAGAACAGGCACAAGCAACAGATAAATCGAAATCCGAACCGAATCTTGTTTATGGAGATTTAATTATTAAAGAGCAATCAGATTATATAATGATTCCCGTTGTTCTTCCAGAGCAGAATGAAGATAAAAAAACTGATTTAAGCCTATCACGTTCTTATGAGAGAAACAACCAATTATCTAACATTATCTTTTATCGCAAGCAAGATGGCGAAGCTCATATTTTATTAAATAAAAAAGCCATTATCGCCTCCTTTGATTTATTAGAGGTAAAAGCTGTAGAGAAGCTGCCTACAAGAGTTTGGTTTTATAAAATCCTTGACCAAGACACAAACATAGATACAAAGCTCAACAGCGAAGATGCCACTGTTGGTTATCTTTCTGATTTATCAGGTAAAAGTCTCCAGCAAATTACCCCAAACAATACTCAAATCATCAATTGGGTTGTTGTTCCAAGTCAAAATGCAATTTTTATAAAAATTATCAAAGACTCAGATAATGATAAAAAATTTACAGGGAAAGATAAAACTAATTTTGTTAGGGTTAACCTAGATAAACCTGCTATGGGATCTGAGATTGTTAGTAATCAGATAGAGCAAGAAATTAAGTCATCCGTTCTTAAGTGATTAGGTTTATCAAAACAGAATTCAGAAGTCAGGAGCCAGAATAATGCCTCCGGCACGCTCCGCGAACAGAATTTAATTCTGTATGACTGGCAGATAGCGCAGCGTAAAGCCTTCTCTACGAGAGGCTGCGCCAACGGCATGGCTTCTCTACGAGACGCTACCACGAACGCTTAGAGCGACTCCGCGAGCGTCTGAATCAAAGGGTTTAGGTGAATTCTAGTAATAAATTTACCATAGCCATTGGTTTCGACTTCGCTCAACCAACTGAGTGGTCGAGAGTTGAGCGAAGTCGAATAGCGATAGCATAGCGTTCGCGCAGCGTCTCGTAGAGAGGAACGAGCGTCTTGATTCTGACTTCTGAATTCTTCTCTTTAATTTATGGAGATGTCTAATTATCTGGAATCAGTGACAATGCAGTTTAGATAGTAAAAACTTATCCAAGCCATGATAAATAAGATTGTGGAAGCTCAGGCATGAGTAATGGATGTGAATGGTAACATTACCCTGGTAGCCCAAACACTTAGAGTAAATCCTGTGCGTTCCTGGTTATCAATTACCTCTTGTCATGCTTATGGCTAAAACAACTAGGATTTTTGGCGCGAATTCTGTAAAAGTTAAAATACAGAAGCAGCCAGGGCGTTGGCGTAAAACCACACTGGCTCACTTTTTACGTTTGCCTTTGTACTTCCTGATAGCTTTGCTATACATCTTGGGTTCACCCGTGCTAGCAAAAGTTTCTGGCTCAATTAATTCCTCATCTCAATCACAAATTAAGAATTTGACATCGCTAGCTGTAGTTGCTGACCCAGGCTCACTACTAGAACAGGGCAAATTTTTATACAATTCTGGTAACTTTGCTAAGGCAGTGGAAGTGTTACAACAGGCTGCCCAAGCATATAAGCAGCAAGGAGAAAACCTCAGACAGGCAGCGACACTGAGTAATCTTTCCCTCGCTTACCAGCAACTTGGTTTATGGAGTCAGGCACAACAGGCAATTACAGAGAGCTTAAACTTACTCAAAAGACAAGATAAAAACCAAAATCTCCAGATTTTAGCCCAATCACTGGATATTCAAGGTCGTCTTCAACAGAAAATGGGACAAGCCGAGGCAGCTTTAGCAACTTGGCAGCAGACAGAAGAAATTTACAGGCGAGCGGATAATCAAAGTGGTGTGGTGCGATCGCTAATCAATCAATCACAGGCGTGGCAAACCCAAGGATTTTACCCCCGCGCTGTCAAAACACTCGATCGGGTAAGTCAGACATTAAAATCTCAACCAGATTCTATAGAAAAGACAGTGAGTTTGCGATCGCTCGGTGATGCTCTTTTAGTAGTGGGCGATTTGGAAAAGTCACGTCTGGCGCTAGAAGAAAGTCTGACGATTGCTCGAAATCTGCAATCAAGCGCAGATATTGCGGCCAGTCTGTTCAGCCTGGGGAATAATGCCCGTAAACAACAAAACAACCTACTGGCGATCGCCTATTATCAACAAACAGTTGCAGCATCTCCCTCACCCTTAATAAAAGTCCAAGCCCAACTCAATCACCTGAGCCTACTGATTGAAGCTCAACAATGGACAAAGGTTCAAACTTTCTTACCGTTGATTGAGTCCGAACTCGCTCAACTTCCTCCCAGCCGTGCTAGCATTTACGCTCACGTTAACTTTTCCCAAAGTTTGGTAAAAGTCAAGGGTGGTATATTGCAAGCATCTAGTCAGCATTACTACTCAGGATTCAGCACCAAAGAATCAGCAGTATTACTCGCTAGGGCTATTGAACAATCCCGCAGTTTAGGGGACAAGCGGGCAGAAGCATACTCACTAAAGAGTTTAGGCGGCTTGTATGAAGAAACCGGACAATTGTCATACGCGCAAGAGCTTACCCGGCAAGGATTAGCTTTAGCACAGAGCAGCAATGCACCAGAAATCACCTACACCTTAGAGTGGCAGTTAGGTAGATTACTGCGGGCAAAAAAAGATATGAATGGTGCGATCGCAGCCTATGATGCTGCTGTAAACACTCTCCAATCCCTTCGCAGAGATTTAGTAGTCAATAAAGACGTAGTTAACCAGGATGTACAATTCAACTTTCGGGACAGCGTAGAACCCATCTACCGAGAGTCAGTAGAGTTACTACTAAAATCCCAAGCAGGAAAACCAGATGAAAAAATATTGGAGAAAGCACGCCAACGCATTGAAGCACTCCAACTAGCAGAATTGGACGACTTCTTTCGAGAAGCTTGCCTACAAGGAAAGAGAGTAGCTCTCGATCAAATAGTGAATAAAGATAATCCTACGGCTGCCATCCTTTATCCAATTATTCTTCCTGACGAACTTCAGGTAATTGTCAAAATTCCCAAACAACCCCTGCAAAGCTACACTACTCAGATTTCTCATACAGAAGTAGAGAAATTGTTAGTAGAACTGCGAAAAAATCTTGTCAATCCCACCGCTACCAAAGTCGTCCAAACCCAGGCGCATGAAGTTTACAACTGGCTGCTTCAACCCATTGAGTCAAAATTGCAAAACAGTGGGGTAGATACCCTAGTGTTTGTTCTAGATGGTTCGTTACGCAATTTACCAATGGCAGCTCTATATGATGGTAAGCAATATTTGGTAGAGAAATATGCAATTGCTCTGAGCGTGGGTCTGCAACTCCTCGATCCTAAACCACTGGTAAAACAGCAGCTAAGAGCGCTAACCGCAGGACTGACTCAGCCACCACCAGGTTTTTCTAAGTTTGCACCGTTGCTTGCGATCAAATCTGAATTCGACGGCATTACCAAAGCAGGAGTCTCGACAACTAGTTTACTAGATGGAAATTTTAAGAAAAAGAATTTAGAGGGTGAAATTAGTGCCGCTTCATTCAACATAGTGCATTTAGCAACCCACGGTCAGTTTAGTTCCCGCATTGAAGACACTTTTATTTTGGATTTCGATGGTCAGATCAATGTCAAAGATTTTGATACTCTTTTTCGCAGTCAGGGTAAAACTATAGTAGAGTTACTAGTTTTGAGTGCTTGCCAGACAGCAGCAGGAGACAGCCGCGCAGCACTGGGCCTTGCAGGAGCAGCTGTCCGAGCTGGCGCACGCAGTACCATCGCCTCACTGTGGCAGATTGATGATGAATCCACGGCAATGTTTGTTAGTGCCTTCTATCGAGAACTCAAAAGTGGCAAAACCACCAAAGCCAAAGCTGTCCACCGTGCCCAGCTACAACTGCTGCAACACCCTAACTACAAAGCACCAAGCTTTTGGTCTGCCTATGTGTTGATTGGCAATTGGTTGTAATTTGGGCACTTGGGCTCATACAGAGCATGGGAATGGCTGATTAAAGGCAATACTTGTCGGGTTTTGGGGAAAAGGGGAAGATGGGGTCCCCTCTGGGGATAAGGGGCGGGGGAAAGGAAAGAAAAAGCCTTTACAGCGCTTCCGGCTATTATGCAATACAGTTTTTCTCCTTGCCCTCTCCTATCAAAGCTTTCAGATTTGAGGATGTACCTCATAGCTGCCGGAAGTGCTGTAACCCTCTTCTGTCACTCTCCGGAATAACCAATTAGTAAAGAAGCTAAATCATCCAGAAGCAAAACAGGGTTTAAATTGATTCATTGCGGCAATTAAATGATTGAATCCCAGTAACAAATCTGAATTTGGGAAAATACTTAACCAGGGATAAATTAACCAAAATAGTAAAAGTGGTTGGATAATAAGACGCAAATTATTTAAAGTATTCTTCCATCCAGATTCATGATTCCATTGTGGATGATTAGAAAAATCAACATCACTATTTTCTTGTGCGTCAGTCTCAAGTTGACGAGATTGATTGAAGCCTAAGAAGACTGGAGAATTTAAACTAATCATTGTATAAACACTAAAAATAATCTCCCACCATCTCTCAATATGTAGGAAATTAGTGAAACGGTAATCTGTCCAGCCTAGTTCCTGTTTACACTGTCTAAACCCATATTCAACCCAGGTTCTTAATCCATATAATTCCCCTAAATTCTTCTTCAAATTTCCTTGAAGATTCGTCATTACAAAGGAGGTAGAATTTTCAGGCATGGTTTCTGGGTCGGTAGTTATTTCCCAGTAAGTTGTGGCTCTTTTTTTGCCATAAATTATTTCTCTAATATACCTAGTCTCTGATTTTTCATTACTAAATGTTCTCTCAAATTTACACCACTTATTAGCCCTAACCCTCTGACTGGCTGGCAGCCAGACCGCATGATTACAACGAAATCGCTACAACATAAGCTAATTTATATTCAGTTAATTTTTGAATGAATTGGCTACTTTCGCCATATAAACTATCAGCCAGCACCAATTCAATATTAAAGCCTGATTCAATTAATTCTGTAATAATTTCTGATGCTAACTCTATTTTCGTTTTGTATTTATCTGATTCTTTTAGCGTTCCTTTAGGTTTAAATATTTTTATACTTAATGGAAATGTTATTTTACAATAAACTCCATAGGCATTGACTGTAACTATTCCATTATCTATTTTTCCTACACTCCCTAGATATTGTCTTGCTACATAATCGGTCTTTTTACCTTTTTTTCTATCTCCTGTTTCATCTATTACTACGGTAATGGCATTTCCATTTAATGCTCTCTTGATTTGATTTAATCTTCGGAGCTTTAATTCATTTATTGACCAATTTGAATTAGCTATAAAATGATGTAATGACGCTCGCTGAGTTGATACTCACAACCTTAGCTATTTCTGGTAATGATTTTCTTTTTATTGGTGAAATTATTCCTAAATGTAAATATTTGAAACACTCATAATTTCTTACTTCTTTGAATAAGTCTTTATACTCTGCACAATATCCATCTACGATTGCAACTGTTGGGTGGGCATCTCTTGCCAAATGTTTTAGGATCTGTAATTCTACATCCATTGCCCTGCTTACCTTCCAGAGTTTTTTCTTTTAATCTTTTTATTAAGAATACTCGGAAAGTGACAGAAGAGGGGTAACCTTAAACCTTTTCCCCAAACCCAATGCCGAGTTAAAAATGGTTAATCGAGCAGTATTGGCGGTTGGGGGATCTCTTATACGTCAGTCCTATGAAGTTACTGGTATCAACATCCGCCCATTTATAAAACGCCTATCTCCTGAAAATTTGAAATAGCTGTAAATATTATGAATGTTTGCGATCGCTATTTTTATTGCTAAATATCTAAGTCAAACTACACCAAAATATTCTTATAGATTTCTCTGAATTTCAGAAAGCTTTGGCTCAATTACCTGGTTAGCTCTCAACGAAGATAAAATCAATCATATTAAACATGGTTTGGTATTAGCTTGTTTAGGAGATGCAGGCAATTTTACTTGTAAAAAAAGTCGCTGAAATTGATAAAGCTGCTTGGTTTTCAATTTATTCGATGGTCAGTTATTATTCTCAAATCACCTGATTTACCACAGAAATATATTTATATTTTGAAACTTTCCATACGATTATACTGGTGATTACAACACCACTAGTATTATTTTTTACGGACACCAAGGTAAAATTATATACTTAAAACTTTACAGTAAGAATTTTCGTCTTTACTTCAATAAATCCAGCTATAAAACATTCTCTTAAAATCAACTACTGAGATTGCAGCAGTTTTGAATAATAAAATTAAAAAAAATAATTTATTTAAGTCGTAATTTTACGGTTTTTAATGACTAATCTTTAAAGTTACGATATTACCAAAGGTGGTAAAAGTAACAGTACTTTTGTATGTACTTTATTACATCATCAAAAAATAGTTGAGCTTGAGCTTCCGTTAGCTATTTATACAAATTCGATCGGAGTTCTCAGAACATTTTCTGCCACAGTTTATGAGGTGCGTTGTCTATTATGATAGCGATTACAATTGCTGTGGCAGCATTTTAAGCTAACAAACTTTCTGGCTTTCTCAATAAGCGCTCTCTCAGGCTTTTGCCTGAGTACTGCTATGGCTGGCTGGATAACCAAGTCGGTTACAAAAACGTTGTCTATCGTTAGGAATATAGAAATGAAATCAATTCTTGAGTTGATTGAACAGAAGAACCAGGAATATGCCAAGTTACCGTTCTTTGAGTATATGAAAGACGAGTCCATTGATCCACGCCAGAGACTGGCATTTGCACCTGTAATTGCTCCACTGGCATTGGAGTTCAGTGAGTTGTGCAAACGAGTTCTCAGAGAGGAGCCAACGACTAATTACATTCAAGAGATGGTAAATCTGCATACGCACGAAGAACATTTTCACTGGCAATGGTTACTAGAAGACATGGAGAAGATGGGGATTGACTATCCTATGCGTTTCAGTGATGCCGTGCGATTCCTTTGGAGCGATCATACCAAGGTTTCCCGTTCGATGTTTCCTATCTTTGAGCGGTATACTCGGGGAGCAGATCCTATCATCAGATTGGTTGCCATTGAGGTGTCCGAGGTGACGGCGAATGTTTTTTTCCGTTCAACCATGTCTGCGGCCTTGCAACTGCAAGAAATGACTCAAACAGAGTTCCGTTACTTTGGTATGCGTCATAACCATATAGAAAATACCCACACTCTTCATACTCCCTCTTCTTTGCAAATAATGAAAGAAATTGAGGTGCCGGAAGAAATTCGTCAACAAGCACTTGAATTGATTGATGTGGCGTTTGTGTATTTTACAGACTTGATCAATGAGTTTTTGGTTTATATTAAGACCCATTCTTATCAAGAACCCTTTTCTAAAGTGTACGAACCAGAGCGATCGCTAACATCTGCCTAAGCTATCTGCTCAATTTTCATTCGGCGACGGTAAAAGGCTTTGACTCTTTTACCGTCGTTTCTTTCACGGTGACAGCTACTATATAAACAGCATTGCGCTCTTGCTGAATTGGTTGAATTGCTCCATCATAGTCAGTGGCTCGACTCATCAAGCTATATTGTCCTGGCGTTGGTGGAGTCCATTGAAACGTGAATCGTTGCCAGGCATATTGCAACCGTGCTTCAACTTCGACAGCTTGCCAGGTGATGCCACCATCTGTACTAACATCCACCGACTGGATACCCTTGGATGCCCAGGCCCAGCCCGAAAATGTTTGAGGTTGAAGGTATAATAGTTCATTTTGGGAAGGATGAACAATTACAGACTCCGGTGCAACTTCCCAAACGGGTTTTAAAGTCGCATCATCCCCTCCAACTCGATCGTTATAGAAAGTTGTTGTAAAGGGCCCTGGCGATCGCCGATCTGTGACATAAATATGTGAGAGCCACTTTACAAAGTTAGTGCCATAGTAGCCTGGAACCACCAACCGCAAAGGAAAACCCCGCTCTGCTGACAGAAACTCACCGTTCAGCTTGTACGCTAGCAGCACATCATTATCCAATGCTTTTGCGATCGGAATATCTTTAATATATGAATCGCTAGAAACTCCCTCATAAGCACCGCGATCGGTTCCGGCAAACCAGACATAACGAGCTTCAGGTTTAACTTGCAATTGATTAAGAATTTCTCTAAGGGAAACTCCACCCCATGTAACATTACTAATGGTTCTTGTCGGGACTTTCGGTTCAAGCGGATTGCCTGAACATTGGTGGAAAATAGTTAATTCACGATACTCCAGACTCAGCAAATTCTGATATGACAACTCAAGACTTTGCTCTACTAATCCCGAAATTTTCAACCTCCATTGCTCTATGTCAATGTCTGGAATTCCCAGATGACAAAGAACGAACAGATGGTTTTCAGGAGTAATAAAAGACTTGAGATCGTGAACACCCAGTGGAAACTTTGCAATCATTCCCACATAGTTCATGCTCTGATCTTCTAAAGATTGATCGAACTCATTCATTTAAGCAACCTGCCATTAACGATTTTTCAAACATTTTTTTATAATAGTAGTTGTACAAAAATACACGCAGTAGACACAAAGCGCCTACTCTACAAGAATGCCAAAGGCGAACCCCCAGGGTATCGCCCTTAGATGAACAGTATTGAACTATACCGGGTTAAGCTAAATCAACCGATTTTTTTGATTTTTTACCTTCAGAAAATTACATCATGAATTGTGATACTTCGAGTTAATTGGGGAAAACTGAACTCAGGTTATCCAGTCGCAAGCTTTATGGTAGAAAATCGAGTTGATGTTCCCGGTTATGGGATTGGTGAAAGAATTTATACCAGCACTCGTACCCTGGTTTACCGAGGTTGGCGAGAAGCCGATCAAACCCCTGTTGTGATCAAACTTCTGAAAAATTCTTATCCCAGTGTGATTGAGTTGGCTCAATTCAGGAATCAGTACTCAATTACGAAAATCTTAAATGTTCCTGGGGTTGTTCGGATTTATAGTCTGGAAAATTGTCAAAATCGACCCGCCTTGATTTTAGAAGATTTTGGCGGAATTTCTTTGAAGGAGTACACTGCTTTTAGAAGGAAAGGACTCGGTGAGATTGGAAATCAGGAAAATTCTTCATCTCTGCATCCTGATTTTTTGACTGAGTTTTTACAGATTGCGATCGCACTTGCCGATATTCTGGCCGATCTCTACCATCACGAAATCATCCACAAGGATATTAAACCCGCCAATATCCTGATAAACCCTACCACAAAGCAGGTCAAACTCATTGACTTTAGCATTGCTTCACTGCTACCAAGAGTTAACCAACTTTCAACCAGCCCGACTGTTTTAGAAGGAACTCTCGCCTATCTCTCTCCCGAACAAACCGGGCGAATGAATCGGGGGATTGATTATCGCACTGACTTCTATTCTCTCGGAGTCACTTTCTATGAACTCTTAACTGGGCAATTGCCATTTCAATCGGATGATTTGATGGAATTGGTGCATTGTCACATAGCAAAACAACCACCACTTTTAAATGATAGAGGAGAGATTCCCCAAATTCTCTGTGATATCGTCATGAAATTGATGGCGAAGAATGCTGAAGATCGCTATCAGAGTGCATTAGGACTAAAACACGATCTGCAAATTTGTTTGGATCAATTGCAGTCAAGTGGAAATATTACCCCATTTCGGCTAGGGCGCAGGGACGTTTGCGATCGCTTTGCGATTCCCGAAAAACTCTATGGACGGGAAACAGAAGTGGCCATGCTGCTAGCAACTTTTGAACGGTTGCGCCAGGGAACTTCTGAAATGATCCTGGTAGCAGGTTCCTCTGGTATTGGCAAAACTGCAATTGTCAACGAAGTTCACAAACCAATCACCCGTCAGCGTGGATACTTTATCAAGGGCAAATTCGATCAATTTAATCGGAATATTCCCTTTTTTGCTTTGGTGCAAGCGTTTCGAGACTTAATGGCACAACTGCTGACAGAGAGTGATGCTCAAATTGACCAGTGGAAGACTCAAATTTTATCTACCTTGGGTGAAAGTGGTCAAGTAATTATTGAGGTGATTCCAGAACTCGAACGAATCATTGGGAAACAGCCCTCACTCCCGGAATTATCGGGTAGTGCTGTTCAAAGCCGCTTCAATTTGCTGTTTCAGAAATTCATTCAAGTATTTACAACCCAAGAGCATCCTCTAGTTATTTTCCTTGATGATTTACAGTGGGCAGACTCGGCTTCTTTAAAACTGATGCATCTGTTGATGAGTGAAGCCAGCAACTCTTATTTATTAGTCATTGGAGCTTATCGGGATAATGAGGTTTTCTCTGCACATCCCCTGATGTTGACCATTGAGGAAATGCGTCAAGAGGCGATTACAGTTAGTAATATTCTTCTTTCTGCCCTTACCGAAACCGACCTAAATCAACTGATTGCAGATACCCTCAAATATTCAACAGAACAAGCAACTGCGATCGCCAATCTGGTGTATCAAAGGACTAAAGGTAATCCATTTTTCACGAACCAGTTTCTTAAGTCGCTGCATGAAGATGGGCTAATCGCCTTTGCCAGCAGAACAGGAGATTGGCAGTGCAATCTGGTTAAAATCCGGGCGCTGTCTTTTACAGAAGATATTGTCGAGTTTGTGGCGCTGCAACTCCACAAATTACCACCGCAGACTCAGGATGTTCTCAAATTGGCTGCTTGTATCGGCAATCAGTTTGATTTAGAAACTATATCAGTTGTCTATCAAAAATCTCCAGTCCAAACCGCAGCAGATTTGTGGCCAGCCCTCAAGGATGAATTGATCTTACCCAGTGGGGAAGGGTATACATTCTTTCAGGATGAGTCTGTTGTCATGGATGATTTGACAAATGACAACACACCAATAATTATTACCTACAAATTTTTCCACGATCGCATTCAACAAGCCGCTTATTCACTAATTCCGGACTATCAAAAACCAGCAACTCACCTAAAGATTGGTCAATTGCTGTTGAGCAATACCCCGGAAACTGAGCAAGAATTGCTGATTTTTGAAATTGTCAATCAATTGAATATTGGCATAGAACTGATCGCATCTCAAACCGATCGCGAACGACTGGCACAACTCAACCTGCTGGCAGGAAAAAAAGCCAAATCTTCCACAGCTTACCAGGTAGCAATTGAGTATTTAACTACCGGGATTCGTTTATTGAGATCCGACTGTTGGCAAAGTCAATATGAATTAACTCTGGCATTGCACGAATCAGCCGCCGATGCTGCTTATCTTAGTGGCGCGTATGAACAGATGGAAAAATTGACTCAAACAGTCATCCAGCAAGCCAAAACTCCACTGGATCAAGTCGGCATTTACGAAACCAAAATCCAGGCATATACAGCTAAAAATGATGTGCTGGGGGCGATCGCGATCGCGCGTCAGGGAATGAGTAAATTCGGCGTGGTTTTCCCAGAAACACCCACCCCACAAGACATTCAGCAAGCCCTGCAAGAAACTGCTAATCTGATTAACGGTCGTGATATTGCAGAATTGGTTGACTTACCTGTGATGGTAGCCGCAGAGAAGCTAGCTGTCACCCGAATTGTGGCAAACGTTGCTCCAGCCGTTTACATTGCCGATCCTAATCTGTTTCCACTACTGGTTTTGTCTCAAGTCCAAGCATCCATTGAGTATGGCAATGCTCCATTTTCTGCCTTTTGTTATGGCTGTTATGGCATTCTGTTGAGCGGAATTCTTCAGGATATTGAAACAGCCGATCGAGTTGGCAATCTTGCCTTGGCACTAACTGACAAATTTAATATTAGCGACATCAAACCCACAGTATTTTATGTCGTAGGTGCTTTCATCACCTATTTGAAGTCTCCACTGCAAAAATCTTTGCAGTTAATGCTGGATGGTTACAAAATTGCTCTAGAAACTGGAAATGTATACTACGTAGGTTTCAATACCAAAGATATCTGCCAATATTCCTATTTTCTAGGTCGAGAGTTGAACTCGTTAGAGGAAGACATCCAGGCTTACTGTCATGTTTTGGAAAATTTTAAGCAAGGTACGACTCTAAACTATTGCCGTATCTTTTGGCAAACAGTTTTGAATTTGCTTGGTAAAGCTGAGAATCCCTGTATTATCACAGGCGAGGCGCTCAACGAAGCCGAATTTGTGAATCAACTGGTTCAAGCCAATGAGTTGACAGGGCTTCACTATTTCTTTCTCCACAAATTGATTCTCTGTTATCTGTTTGAAAACCTTTCTCAAGCAGTGGAAACAGCCGCTCAAGCCAGAGAATATCTAGTTGCGGGAACGGGCTATGCCACTGTACCGATGTTTTATTTTTATGATTCTCTGACGGCTTTAGCAGAGTATCGCACAGCTACGGCCTATCGCCGAGAAACATTACTGGAACGGGTGACAGAAAACCAGGAAAAGATGCAGACATGGGCGTACCACGCACCCATGAATTATTTGCACAAATTTGAACTAGTGAAAGCCGAAGAGTGCCGAGTGTTGGGACAGATGGCCCAGGCAGTGGATCATTACGATCGCGCGATCGCACAGGCAAAAGCCAATAAATATATTCAGGAAGAAGCCCTCGCCAATGAACTGGCTGCCCGATTTTATTTAGAATGGAACAAAGAAGCGATCGCGCAAATTTATCTCGAAAATGCCTATTACACTTACCTTAGCTGGGGAGCGATCGCTAAAGTTAACCAGTTGGAACGCCAATATTCTCAATTATTGCTTAAGGTGTTTCAGCAGGATGAAACTACTTCTTCAACCCTTACTACTACAATCGGATTCAACCAAAGTAGTTCCACTGGGACTGAAGCATTAGATTTAGCAACGGTGATGAAAGCCTCTCATGCACTGGCTGGAGAAATTGAGTTAGAAAAGCTGTTGACAACCCTGATGCAGGTTGTAATCGAAAATGCCGGGGCTGATAAATCAGTCCTTCTGCTGCTTCAAGAGGATAATTGGGTTGTTGTGGCTCAAAAAACTAGCCAAGCGATCTTTGAAGAAGAGCAATTTCTGCCACACCCTACGCCTACCGATGAAAACTTGGGGATAATAAACCTGCACTCCCTTCCTCTTTCAGCCAGTCAGGATGTTCCCAAAGCGGTTGTGAATTATGTCTCGCGTACCACCGAAACCCTAGTGTTAGATGATGCTCGCAAGGAAACTACCTTCGCCAACGATCCCTACATCATTCTATGGCAACCCAAAAGCTTGCTATGTACGCCTATTCACAATCGTGGCCAACTAATTGGCATCCTATACCTAGAAAACAGTTTGACAACTGGAGCCTTTACCCAAAACCGTCTTGAGGTTTTGCGGTTGCTCACAGCACAAGCTGCCATCTCGCTGCAAAATGCCATGTTGTATAACAATCTAGCTGTAGCAAAAGCTCAATTAGAAGATTACAACCATACTTTAGAGCAAAAGGTGGAGCAGAGAACTCTGGAGTTGAATGATAAAAATCAGCATCTCTCGGAAACTTTAGAGGAACTGCAACACACTCAAAGCCAACTGATTCAAACTGAAAAAATGTCTTCATTGGGACAAATGGTAGCAGGTGTTGCCCATGAAATTAACAACCCGATTAACTTTATCTATGGCAACCTTACTTATACCAATGAGTATTGTCAAGATTTGCTGCATCTGGTTGAGCGGTATCAGCACTACTATCCTCAACCGTTTGTTGAGATTCAAGAAGAACTAGAAGCAATAGATTTAAACTTCCTCAAATCAGACTTACAAAAATTGCTGCAATCAATGAAAGTGGGAGCAGATCGCATCCGTCAAATTGTCCTTTCTCTCCGCAATTTCTCGCGTTTAGATGAGGCTGAAATGAAAAGTGTCAATCTTCATGAAGGCATTGACAGCACCCTGTTAATTTTACACCACCGTCTAGAAGAGAAAGCACACCGCCCCGGAATCGATGTGATTAAGGAATATGCACAGTTGCCAGAAGTTAGTTGCTACGCCAGTCAGATCAATCAAGTATTCATGAATATTCTGAACAATGCTATTGATGCCTTGGATTCATCATTCACAACTGAAGAAAGACAAACAAAAATTCCCACTATCCAAATTCGTACCAAAATGACTGATGCTGATACAGTAACTATTCAAATTGCAGATAATGGGCCTGGGATGTGTGACGAGGTGAAACAGCGCCTATTTGACCCATTTTTCACAACAAAACCTATAGGCACAGGAACAGGTTTAGGATTATCAATTAGCCACTCGATTGTAGAAAAACATGGGGGAAGACTAAGTGTAATATCCGAATCGGGAAAAGGAGCGGAGTTTTCTCTTTCTATACCTTTACATAATACAGTAGAGCAGGGAGCAGGGGGCAAGGGGAATGGAAAAAGAGCCAATTAAAAGTCATGAAGATTTGGAAGTATACAAAATGGCCTTTGATGTTGCCATGAAAATTTTTGAACTGTCAAAAAAGTTTCCTGTGGAGGAGAAGTATTCATTGACTGATCAAATTCGTCGATCATCTCGTTCTGTTTGTGCAAATCTTGCAGTTCGCGAAGCGTTCCCGAAGGGTAGCATGGAGAAAGCGTCGTTATGAAGCGGCTTTTGTGGCTAAATTGAACGATTGTGAATCGGAAGCGGCAGAAACCCAAACTTGGCTTAAATTCGCAGTTCAATGCAATTATCTAAACGTTGAAACAGGCAGAGAACTTTATGAAACTTACAACTGAGTTCTGGGCATTATAGTAACCATAATCAAAAATCCATCCCCCTGGCTCATCAAACGCTAAATTATTAATCATCCCCCTGTCCCTCTGCCCCTTGCCCCCCTGCCCCCTGCTCCCCTGCTCCCCTGCCCCCTTCAATCCACACTATCCGCAGGTAGAAACTCTTTGAGTGCTTCTGCCTGAACAGCCTTCAATACTGGAAGAGACAAAGGTAGTGAACTTGCGATCGCAAATAACTGTTCTATTTGACTCAGACCTGTCAAGCTACCACATAATAATACTTGGTCGCCAACTCGCAAATCCATGCCGCCATCAGGATAGCGAATAAATTTACCATCGCGCCGGATCGCTTGTACCTGTACTCCAAATTGCTTGTTGATATCTAAATCTGCAAGGGTTTTACCTAGCGTTGGCGTATCTGCGTTAACTGTAACCCACTGGCAAGCACTATTTTCTCCGGGAACAGCAGCTTGTCCCTTGGCGAATTCTGCCAAAGCTGCCAGTTCTTCATCTGCTCCCACTACCAGCAAGCGATCGCCATCTTCCAATTTGGTTTGATTATTGGGATAATCGATTTCATCGCCGTTAGCGCGACGAATTGCCATCAAACTCGCTCCTGTTAAGTAGCGCATATCTGCTTCTTCTATGCTCATACCAATTAAGGGCGAATCTGCTGGGAGAGGATACCAGCGCTGATTTAAATCGCGGGTGGCTTGACGCAAATCACGAGCAACTTCAGTTGCAGAACGTTCTGGGCGCAAATCTAAATAATGATCGTTGCGGATTTGCTGCATTTCTCGTTGGACGACTGCCGACGACAACAAGCCTAAGCCAGTTAATAAATAGGTTGCCATTTCTAAGCTGGCTTCAAACTCTGGCTGTACCACTTCTCTAGCTCCCAATTGATACAGCACCTCAATATTTTTATCCTGGGTAGCACGGACAACTAAATCTAATTCTGGGCGCAATTCCAAGGCGCGTTTCAAGCAAAGACGAGTACTCATCGGGTCAGGGAGTGCGATCGCCATTCCTTTGGCATGATTCACTCCGGCGGTTTCCAAAACGTGTAAACTCACGCAATTGCCATAGACATAAGAGACCCCAGCCTCACGCAACTGCTGAATTCTGCTTTCTGATTGATCGATTACCACCACAGGCAGGTTGTGTTGCAGCAACAACTTCACCAAATTTTTGCCGACTCGCCCATAACCGCAGACTACCACATGGTCTTTGAATGGTAAATCTTCTGATACATCCAGTGCCTCTTGTTCTTCTAAGTACGGTTTCAACCAAGGCATTGATTCGGCAAAGTTAAACAAAAATGGTACTAACCGCAAGACAAAGGGAGTCAGCATGAGAGTAACTGCGGTGGTTCCCAAAATTAATAAGTATATCTGTCGAGATACCAGCCCCAAAGACTGCCCTTCACTGGCGAGAACAAAGGAAAATTCCCCAATTTGTGCCAATCCCAAACCGGCGATTATGGCTGTTTTTAAAGGGTAGCGGAACAGCTTCACTAGGGGCGTGATAATCAAGAATTTACCGATGAAAACTAGTGCTACCAGCCCCAAAATTAATTCCAGATTGTTCCACAAAAACACTGGATCAATTAACATCCCAATGGCGGCAAAAAATAAACTGGCAAAGATATCTCGCAGTGGTTCGACATAAGTTAGGGTTTGATCGGCGTACTCCACCTCAGAAATCATCAAACCCGCGACAAATGCCCCCATTTCAATCGACAGCCCCAAATGCTCTGTCAACAGGGCAATGCCCAAACATAAAGCTACAACCCCTAATAAAAATAGTTCTCGGCTTTCAGTACGGGCTAACAGTCGCAACAAAGGCGGTATCAGCCACATCCCCGCAGCTACTGCACCAGCAGCAAATAAAGCAATCCACAGTAGGGCTGTTAGCACGGCGATGCCAATAGTTTCTGCTGGTTGGTTGAGGGCTGGTAAAACTGCTAGCATCAGTCCCAGTGCCAAGTCTTGGACTACCAAAATCCCCAACATCACTTGTCCGTGGGGCGTTTCTGTTTCATTGCGTTCCATCAAGCACTTGAGGACAACCGCAGTGGAAGACAAGGATAGAATACATCCCAAAAACATCCCCTTAGCAGGTAAGGTTCCCCAGGCCCCGCTTAACCCAGATACCACAACTGTTACCAAAATTGTCAAAGCAATCTGGAGTCCACCTCCACCAAGAGCGATCGCTTTTACCTTCTTGAGTTCCGCAAAGGAAAATTCTACACCCAAGGCGAATAACAAAAAGGCGACACCGAACTGTGCCAGAGTCTCTACTTGAATAACTTCTTTAATCAGTCCCAGTCCGGCTGGCCCAACGATCATCCCGCCAATGAGATACCCTAGCAACACGGGTTGTCGCAAAAGTGCCGCCAACAATCCACCACAGGCTGCAACGCCCAAAACTAAAACTAAATCAACAATTAGCCTAAAATCTTCTTGCACCAGTTTTAAAAGAACTATTTATTAAGACCTATTAATTCAGGATACAAAGTTTTACGATCTCAAACAGCTTGTTTGGTGAACAGACAACAAAATTTGCACTAGTTAAGCAGTAAATATCAAGCTTTTTGAAGTTAATTTGCAGTTTGTGACATATATCTCGTTACAATTACAATTAGTACTAATTTTCATAGACATTAGAGATGCTGAAACCTATAATTACAGGTCGTTACAGCTACTAATGTATAGAGATTCCAGTTTTCTGTGAGCTAAATAGTGGCTGCTGACAATTACCAAGCAACAAAACTTGACAGGCTGTTTTAGCTATCATTTCAGCAGTCGGGTTATCCCTTGATGGTGTTCCCTTTACTTGCTTTTGTAGGCTACACAGCATCAGCCCAGCGGCTGACTCGAATGCAACTCCATACTTGGATGCAATATGGTACTCTAATTCATTAAGAGTCTATGATTCTTTTGTTAAGAGCCATTCGGTTATCTTTACACGTTGCTGTTGGTATAAAATTCCAATACTTCCTTTATGTGCTAGCTTTAGACCCTCAACTCCATGAAGGAAAAATGCCTTTTTATACTTACTGATAAAAGCAGACGAGACCCCCAGTATAGGCATAATCGCCTCATGCTTGTACCCTGAGAGTAACATCTTGACTGCGTTGGCGAAGCCTTGCCGAAGGCATCGCTCGTTTGACCTCACGTCCCAACACTGTTGGCAATCGCTATACAAGTCATTAGAGACATTTTTACCCTAGTTGGGGTTAAAAGTAGCCAAAACGCATTTTGCCGCTATGCGTCGTCTGAAAATCCTACTCACATTATGTTTCAGCAAAAATTTGACTTTAAGCTAAAAATTAGGATTTGGCAAAGCAAGGGCATGGGGTATTGGGAGTTTTGAGGTTGTTCACGAGTATCAAAGACTCATTAACGAAGTTAAAAGGTGGGTGAACCGAGTTTTCTAACACCTGCTAAATATCCATTAAATTTTAGGTGAGCTAAGGGCACTCAGTAATAGGAGTGACCACGGCATTTTAATATCGGGTATGAGCCATGAATAGTTTCTCAGTATAGGTAATGCAGTCGGTAGCACAAAACGTAAAGAGCGTAGTGATGCGGGCCGATCGCCATTTTCATCGACAATCCCATATTTATCAGCTAGTTCGGCAACAATCTGCACACGTCCTGTACGGAGCATTAAATTTGGTTCACAAGCAAGTGCAGCAATTACCCGTCCAGTTAATAAGGGAGTTTCCCAGTTGTAGCGATCGCTAATTAATGAGTTTTTTGGCTCAGTAGCATTGGTTTGATTCATCTCAGAAGCAAAACGGGAAAAAAGCTCAGTACCAACAATACCTGGCCAAATTGAAACAGAAGCGACATTATGAGGTTTTAACTCAACAGCCATATCAGCCGCTAGGCGATCGCAAGCTGCTTTCCCAACACCATAAGCTGTATTAAAGATGTGAAACATACTGCCCCACGAGGAAATGGTGCAAATTAGTCCAGATTTACGCTTGGTCATCATTCGCGCAGCAAAAACACTCGCTACATAGTGGCTACGAAGACCAACGTTGTTACTTGCATCCCACAGATTTGGTTCACAATCCCAAAAGGGCTGCCCAAAAGCGTTTCTTATTGCCTCAACTCCTGAGTAAGCATTATTCACCAATAGGTCGAGTTGTCCATCCTGCTCATCTTGGATGCGCTCAAACAGTAAACGCACCTGCTCATCGTCGCTGTGGTCTACTTGGACGGGAATACACACACCACCTGCTTCCTCTATAGTTGATTGGGTTTCACTAAGACTCCCTGAAACTGCATCACTAGAGGAGTTGTTAAGGCTGCGTCCCGTGACGTATACAGTTGCCCCAGCCTCAGCCAAACCAATAGCAATTCCCCTACCAATTCCCCGCGTAGCACCTGTTACCAATGCCACTCTATCCTCAAGGTGTTTCACGATCGCTTTTCCCTGTGGTTAATTTATTTAAAGCCGGAGAACCCCAGCCTTAAAAAAGGCAAAAACCCCTCAAAGTCCCCCTTTGTTTAGGGGGATTTAGGAGGATCTACAACTACGAATAATATCTACCACTCAATCTAAGTAAGTTGGCGCGAAAAAATCAAGTATGTTACGAAACGCAAATAGGCTTAAAACCCTTAATAATGACAAATGACGAAGGACAAATGACAGCCCTAGCCAGTTATCTTTAATTGCGCCGACCTACTAACCAATTAATTTCTGCCAGCTAGCAGGCCCAACAATCCCATCGGCATCTAAACCATTTTGCTTTTGAAAGTTCTTGACTACAACCTCTGTTTGTGGGCCGTAAACACCATCATTCTCAACACCTAAACGGTATTGTAAATATCTAACAACTGCACCACCAGCATGGTTTGGTCTGATAATTCGTTTTGCCAAAATTAGATTTATGGCATTCCATGTAGTTGAGTCAGCAATTCCAGTTGTCTGAACTCCGATAATAGCCTGAAATTTTTCTACAGCAGATTTGGTGTTAGCCCCAGTGAAGCCATCTTCTACTAATGCATTACCATTTTTATCAGTTATTTTGAGTCGATTTAAGGATTTTTGCAGTCTGAGAATCGTAGCATCTACATTCTCTTCTTCATCTGGTACGGGGTTAACAGGAGTACTTGGTACTTTACCAGTTAAGCCTTTGACGATCGCATTGGCCATTGCTTCAGGGTTAAAAAGATTCACATCTTTTTGCGAATCGATGAAGCAGCATTCAACAAGAATTGCAGGCATATCTGTATTCTTTAGAACATACAAGTGAGAACCACTCTTAACGCCACGATTAAAAAATCCCAACTTGACGATTTCATCTAATACAGGTTTAGCGATTTTTCTGCCTGTATCGCTAGTTGCAAATACTTCTGTCCCATTAGCCTGTCCATTAAAACAGTTAAAGTGAATTGAGACATAAATATCTACTTTACTGCCATTGGCTGTAGAACATCTTTTTGAGAGAGATTCAGTTACTGTACGCGCACTACTCGGTCTACATACTACGACTTCATTGCCTAAAGCTCTTAACTTGGCGATGACTCTATTACCGACATCGAGAGTTAAATTATCCTCAAATTTAATCCCACTTGCTCCTGTATCTGGTGGACAATTGTGCCCGCTATCAATTCCAAATTTCATAATTTCATCCTCAAATTACTTACTTTTTCCACTAGTTCAAAACTCTTCTAATTATATAGACAAAGTTTTGTTCATAAATTTGTTGAAGTACTTGTTCGCAATGTCCGCATTGTTTTAAGCATTACTACGCTAGCAGACAAAATAATTTTTTTTGCGAACCCGAACAGCAAATTTATATGCTAAAATACCTTGATTAAAAGGTATATTTTCACCAAAAACACAACCATTATAATTTATCAAAATCGGGAATAACAAGTTAATTTTTGCAATAATTTTCAATGCAGCAATTGCCTTCATTATTCAGATAATAACGCTTTAGAAAAGTAGAAAGCTATAAAAAACATACCTAGTACCGCAAGGCGGAAGTCAAAAGTCAAAAGTCAAAAGTCAAAAGTATTATAAAATAAGCTCTTTAGGGATTTTAAATGGTTGCTCTATTTACGCCGTGGCGTACTAGTTAGATACCTAAATCTCTAAACCGACGCACCTCCTGATATGAACGTGGACTTATAGAGTCGTAAACCATTTACAGACTCTACCCTTGGCTTGCTGTTAACCCTGAGCAGCTTAACACATAATACTTTACAGTATTAAAGAATACGTGATATTTTCTACACACCTGCGGGAGATTAGATATTATCGAGTTGCATACATTCACAAACCTGTCAGCACAAGAAACTCGTTCGCTGTGTAGAGGCAATACAGGAATCAAAATATCCCAAAGGCGTTGGTGATGGTGAAGTTCTAGCTACCTCAAGAAATTATTGACCGGAATCTGTGGGTAGATATATGACAATCAACCTGAAAGCACGTTTAAGATTTAAGTAAAGAAATATTTCGTAGCTTACAGGCATGAAACGCATCGTCTTGGTTGCTGGGTTTGAATCATTCAACGCTGACTTGTACAGGAAAGCAGCTTTTTTGGCTAACTCTCGCTGTCCTGAGTTGGATATTCGGGTATTTAGCGATCGCAATATTACCAGTCAACGCGCCGAAGTAGAAGCAGCACTTGATGGGGCTGATGCATTTTTCGGTAGCCTACTATTTGATTATGACCAGGTTGTGTGGCTGCGCGATCGCATTGCCCAAATTCCCATTCGGCTAGTGTTTGAGTCAGCCTTGGAATTGATGAGTTTAACCAAGTTGGGCGACTTTGCCATTGGCGACAAACCAAAAGGAATGCCCAAACCAGTTAAATTCATCCTCGACAAATTTAGCAAAGGTCGAGAAGAAGACAAACTTGCTGGTTACATCAGCTTCTTAAAGATTGGCCCCAAACTACTGAAATATGTCCCAGTGCAAAAAGTCCAAGACTTACGCAACTGGTTAATTATCTATGGTTACTGGAATGCTGGCGGGCCAGAAAACGTAGCCTCATTATTCTGGACACTAGCAGAAAAATATTTAAATTTAAAAGTCGGCGACATTCCCCCGTTAATCGAAACCCCCAACATCGGATTACTCCACCCCGATTATCAAGGATTTTTTGAATCCCCCCGCGAGTATTTGGAATGGTATAAAACCCATTGTAGAGACGCGATTCATCGCGTCTCTACAAAACCGATTATCGGTATTCTCCTCTACCGAAAACACGTCATCACAAAACTACCCTACATTCCCCAACTAATTCGTAGTTTTGAAAAAGCCGGGTTAACTCCTTTACCCATCTTCATCAACGGCGTAGAAGGACACGTGGCGGTACGAGATTTGATGACAACCGACTATGAAATTCAGCAACGACAACTAGGTAATATAGAGACTCCCTCACTATCAAGTGAAGCAGTTAAAGTAGATGCGATCGTTTCAACAATTGGCTTTCCTCTCGTGGGTGGCCCAGCTGGTTCAATGGAAGCAGGCCGCCAAATAGAAGTAGCAAAGCGCATCCTCACTGCCAAGAATGTACCTTATATTGTTGCTGCACCACTATTAATTCAAGATATTCACTCGTGGACACGCCAGGGTGTGGGCGGATTGCAAAGTGTGGTGTTGTATGCCTTACCAGAATTGGATGGCGCTATTGATACCATTCCTCTCGGTGGGTTAGTGGGCGAAAATATTTATCTGGTTCCTGAACGGGTGCAGCGATTAATTGATAGGGTGAAAAGCTGGGTGTCTTTGCGGCAAAAACCTGCTTCAGAACGCAAAATTGCCATTATATTATATGGATTTCCTCCAGGTTATGGTGCTGTAGGCACAGCTGCATTATTAAATGTGCCGCGTAGTTTGCTGAAGTTTCTCCACGCACTTAAAGAACAAGGTTACACCGTCGGAGATTTACCGGAAGATGGAGAAGAATTGATTTGCTGGGTGAAAGAGGCGGATGAATCTAATCCTCTTGTGGGGCAGTCGTCTCGCCTGCCCCTAGACAATGGCGGGCAGGATGCCCACCCCACTAGTACTGTTAACGCCCGTACCTTAGAAAAATGGTTGGGATATCTGCAAACTTCCCGCATCGAAAAACAATGGAAATCTCTCACGGGAACTGGTATTAAAACTTATGGCGATGAGTTTCAAATTGGCGGTGTGCAATTAGGAAATGTGTGGATAGGTGTACAACCACCTTTGGGGATACAAGGCGACCCGATGCGCTTAATGTTTGAACGGGATTTAACGCCTCATCCACAATATGCTGCTTATTATAAATGGCTGCAAAATGAGTTTGAAGCTGATGCTATAGTTCACTTTGGGATGCACGGAACGGTGGAATGGTTGCCTGGTTCTCCGTTGGGCAATACGGGTTATTCTTGGTCGGATATTTTGTTAGGAAACTTGCCTAATCTATATATATATGCGGCGAATAATCCTTCTGAATCGATGTTGGCGAAACGTCGCGGTTATGGTGTGTTGATTTCTCATAATGTGCCTCCTTATGGGCGGGCAGGTTTGTATAAGGAATTGGTGGCGTTGCGGGATTTGATTTCGGAGTATCGGGAAGATCCGCAGAAGAATTATGTTTTGAAGGAAGGGATTTGTAAAAAGATTGTGGACTCTGGGTTGGATGCAGATTGTCCGTTTGAAAATGCGAAGAAGTTGGGGATTGCGTTTACTCCAGAGAATGTGCGGATGTTTAGCGGTCATGCTTTTGATGCTTATTTGGTGGAGTTATATGAATATTTGCAGGTTTTAGAGAATCGGTTGTTTTCTTCGGGGTTGCATACTTTGGGGGAAAAGCCGAGTGAGGAGGAGTTGGGGTCTTATTTGGAGGCTTATTTTGGGGATGAGGAAGAAGGAAACGAACCGCAGAGGCGCGGAGAACACAGAGAGAAGAGAGAAGAGGAGGAAAGATTATTAAGGGATTTGTTGATGCAATCTACGGATGAGTTAACGAATTTGTTGAGGGGGTTGAATGGGGAGTATATTCCGCCTGCGCCTGGTGGGGATTTGTTACGGGATGGGGCTGGTGTTTTGCCAACTGGGAGGAATATTCATGCTTTAGATCCTTATCGGATGCCTTCACCTGCTGCTTATGAACGGGGACGAGAAATTGCTCAAAAAATTATCGCCCAGCATTTGGATGAACATGGGAAATATCCAGAAACGGTGGCGGTAATGCTTTGGGGATTGGATGCGATTAAAACGAAGGGTGAATCTTTGGGGATTCTGTTGGAATTGCTGGGGGCTGAACCTGTTAAGGAAGGAACTGGTAGAGTTGTTCGTTATGAGTTGAAGCCGTTGGCTGAGGTTGGACATCCCCGCATTGATGTGTTGGGTAATTTGTCTGGGATTTTCCGGGATAGTTTTGTAAATATTATCGAATTATTAGATGATTTATTTCAACGGGCGGCTGATGCTGATGAACCGGAAGATCGGAATTTTATTAGAAGACACGCTTTAGCTTTAAAAGCCCAAGGTGTGGAAAATGCATCGGCGAGATTGTTTTCTAATCCGGCGGGTGATTTTGGTTCTTTGGTGAATGATAAGGTGGTTGATGGTAACTGGGAATCTGGTGAGGAGTTAGGCAATACTTGGCAAAGCCGCAATGTATTCAGCTACGGGAGAGAGGATAAAGGTCAAGCTAGACCGGAAGTGTTGAATACGTTGTTAAAAACTAGCGATCGCATTGTTCAAGAAATCGATTCGGTAGAATATGGTTTAACTGATATTCAAGAATATTACGCTAATACTGGCGGTTTGAAAAAAGCAGCAGAGAAACAAGGCGGTAAGAAGGTTACAACCAGCTTTGTGGAAAGTTTCTCGAAGGATACTACACCCCGCAATTTGGATGATTTGCTGCGAATGGAGTATCGCACTAAGTTGGTAAATCCCAAATGGGCGCAAGCGATGGCGAATCAAGGTTCTGGTGGTGCTTTTGAAATTTCCCAACGGATGACGGCGTTGATTGGTTGGGGTGGTACTGCCGATTTTGCCGATGATTGGGTTTATGACCAAGCGGCTGATACTTATGCATTAGATGCAGAGATGGCGGAAAAGTTACGCAAGGCAAATCCTGAAGCTTTTCGCAATATTTTAGGGAGAATGTTGGAGGCGCATGGGCGCGGTTTCTGGGAAGCTGATGGTGAGAAGTTAGATAAGTTGCGGCAATTATATGAGTTGACAGATGAGGAGTTGGAAGGCGTGACGGTTTAGAAGGTAGATGCGTTAAAAGTTCAAATAAAAATTATTGTAGAGACGGCGATTTATCGCGTCTTTGCTTAACCGAACCGTATTGAAAGCGATGTCTACGACGGGCTACGCCTACGCTATTACGCTTGAAGTTGTAAAAATTTAAACCTTTGCAGCTAAGATTGCTTCATGTATAAGAAAAGCTTAAGTTTTTCTTGTAAATGTATAAGCCGTTGCTGCAAATGCTTAATACTTTGCAACAAATGCTTCTCCATGTATAAGAAAGACTTAAGTTTTTCTTGCAAACATATAAGTCTCTGCTGCAATTGTTCAATGCTTTGCAGCTAAGATTAGTTCATGTATAAGAAAGGCTTAAATCATTGCAGCATTTGTTGTAACGAACTTATAAATCTATTTATTACCTGAAATAAAATATGGCCTAAGTGAAATTAACTAGGGCTTGCTGAAAAAAAAGAAAAGGTTGCAGTCTCTAGATTCTCAGACCAAAGAAGTATATTCAGGTGCAAGACAAGAAGGTAAAATAGCCCAAAATCCTTGCATCACAGTGGTTCGTCGCAGCATAGTGTATCATTATTAACTATGTACTGAAAAGAAGAATCAACTCCAATTCCAGCAGAAAGTTTTGAGCTTCCATTTGAGGGAAAGTTATCATCAGATAATCGTTGGGTAATTATGGCCGATTTAATACCCTGGACAGAATTTGAGTCGGAATATTCTGCCGGATTCTCCGCAGAGATAGGGGCACCAGCAAAGTCATTTCGGATGGCGTTAGGTGCATTAATAATTAAAGAGAAACTAAGTATAAGCGACAGGGAAACAGTAGAGCAAATCAAGGAGAATCCTTATTTACAGTACTTTATAGGGATGTCATCTTATAGTAACAAAACTCCATTTGACGCATCCATGTTAGTACATTTTCGAGAAAGAATCAGTGCAGAACTAGTCAATAATGTGAATCAAGAAATGGTTAAGAAGATGCTAGAGTTAGCATCTTCTATTGACACCGAAAAAAAACAGAAGACGCTCGCGAACTCGCTAACGCTGCGCTATCGACAGAAAAAGCAGCAGAACAAGGTAATACGCTAAGAAATCGAGGGAAATTAATATTAGATGCGACTTGTGTGCCTAGTGATATCAGCTATCCAACAGATTTAAACCTATTAAATCAAGCGAGAAAACAGACAGAAAGAATAATTGACTTGCTTTATGAACAGATAAAGGGAATATTAGAGAAAAAACCAAGGACTTACCGAGAAATAGCTAGGAAAGACTACTTAGAAGTAGCTAAAAAACGTCGTGTATCTCAAAAAGAGAGGAGAAAAGCGATTAAAAAACAACTCCAATATATTAAAAGAAACTTATCCTATATTGACCAGCTAATTGTAGCAGGAGCATCTCTAAAAAGTTTAACTAATAGACAATATAAGATGTTGCTGGTAGTCGCAGAAGTATATCGTCAACAACTATGGCTGTATGAAAATAAAAAGCAGAGCATTGATGACCGTATTGTAAGTTTAAGCCAACCACATATCCGTCCAATTGTCCGAGGAAAAGCGGGTAAAGCCGTGGAATTTGGCGCTAAACTATCTGCTAGTTACTTTGATGGATATGCATTTTTAGACCATATTAGATGGGATAACTTTAATGAATCAGGAGACTTAAAAACACAAATAGAATCCTTTAAAAACTACACTGGATATTATCCAGAATCTGTTCATGTTGATAAAATTTATCGCAAAGCGAGAAAACCGATCTTGGTGCAAAGAAAGAGGTATTAGAATCAGTGGAGTTCCTTTAGGAAGACCGCCAAAAAATGTGAGTAAAGAAAAAAAGAAGCAAGCTTTACAAGATGAGAGGATTCGTAATTGTATTGAAGGCAAATTTGGACAAGCTAAAAGAAGATTTAGCTTGAGTAGAGTAATGGCGAAACTTCCTCATACAACTCTAACTGTGATTGCTATTACTTTTTTAGTCATGAATCTTTCTACTCACCTGTCACGGTTTTTTTGTGCCTTTTTATGTCTATTTTGGAAAAATAGACATTTTTTAGCGATTGACATAACCAAGCATTATGATTTTGCTAGCTATAGGCAACAAAAACTTATCTTTGACCTTGCTTAAATAACTAGTCAACCCAAAAGAATTGCTTTTTTATGACTTTTTCAGCAAGCCCTAACTAAACTTTGAGAAATGCGATCGCAACTGATTTGCTATATTTCCCTATGACAATTAGAAGTATTTTGGTATAAAACACTACCAGTAATCTAGTGGCAGAGATGCATTATGGCACGTCGTAAAAGAAATTCCAGCGTTTTAGAACGAGCCGATCGCCGGATTGAAAGTTTGCAATCTATTAGTGTACAACTTGACTTTGGCCAAGGATTGACTATACAAGCTTACACCGTGACAATTAACGATCTCCGGTCTAAGCTTGCTGCTTACAACACTGCATTATCTACCATTGACAAACTTACAGATGACGTGAATAACGCAGAAAAGGCTGTAATAGCGATGTCAGAAAAAATGTTACTAGCAGTTGGCAGCCGTTACGGTAAAACCAGCCCAGAATACGAGATGGCGGGTGGTGCTAGACGAGGTACTACTAAGAAGAAGCAAAGCGTACTAGGCAATTCCAAACCTAGCAATTCTTTAGCAGCTGATTCTGTGAAAGTTTCTTCTGCAAATGGATTTATGAATGGGGTATCGGGTGCGGGTGCGATCGGGAGTTAATTAATTACACAATGTCATTGGGGAGCATCCCAAATGTGTAAAAACATATTTTGTCATTACGCTCGCAATGACTGTAATTAATTTTAAATAGTTACTTATTTGACATCGAAGATATTCTTTAAGTTGAGCGCAGCCTGTTAATCAATACGGTTTGGTTAACGTGTTTATTCCTCGAAGATCCCCCCAACCCCCCTTAAAAAGGGGGGCTTAAAACCCTCTTTATACCCCGAAGATGCCCCCAACCCCCCTTAAAAAGGGGGCTTAAAACCCTCTTTATACCCCCTTTTTAAGGGGGTCGCCGTAGGCGGGGGGATCTTAACCGAACCCTATTGGCCCGCCTACTTCGTTTGTAAGACAGACAACATAGAAAGAATTGAGCGTTTTATGGTGTAGTATATAAAACAGCGCTTAAAAGTCCTCGGTCAATTGAATACTATGGTTGCAGACCCCAGCATAGATTTTCATAGGTATCTAGAATCTGTGAGCGAGGATGAGACATATAGATATTGGCAAGATTTATACACGCCAACTAATGCCCTAGACCGTCAAAGACTTGAACCAAAAAACTCGCGCAGACGCTTAGATTTGAGTTTGATGGTGCAAACAGTACCACAGCAACGAAAAGGTGAAGCACCAGACAGAGAAAAAATTGAACGGTTGAATATCCTCGAAGGGTTACGGAAGTATGCGCCCGACCATGTATTGCTAGTAGGAAAACCGGGTTCAGGGAAATCTACAGCTTTAGAACGTTTGTTGTGGGAAGAAGCCGAAAAGCGCAGGGGAGCATGGGAGCAGAGGAGAAGCGGAAAAGCTGACAAGGATTCCCGTGCTAGTAGAGTTAAGGCGCTACAAAACTTCGGTGCTAGATTTAATTCGAGACTTTTTGACTCGCCATAATTTAAACCTCAGCACGGAAGAGATTGAAAATCTACTGTTTAAAGAACGATTTTTGTTACTTGTAGACGGTTTGAATGAGTTACCCAACGATGAAGCTAGACGAGATTTAGACGGATTTCGGCACAAATACCACCGAATCACGCCGATGATTTTTACTACGCGGTATTTGAGGGTGGGGGGTGATTTAGGTATTGAAAAAAAGCTGGAAATGCAACCACTCACAGAAGCGCAGATGCAGCATTTTGTCCGCGCTTATTCGCCAGAGGTGGGTGATAAAATGCTGCGACAGTTGGCTGGACGCTTGCGAGAATTGGCGGAAACGCCGTTGTTATTGTCGATGCTGTGTCAAGTATTCAATTATGCTAAACAAATTCCTACTAGTTTAGGTGAGTTGTTTCGTTGGTTCTCTGGAGAGTATCACAAACTCAAGGAAAATGTACCAATTGCTGAAGAGTTACCTAACTGGCAGGCTGATTTATTGCAGCATCTCGCATTTGTAATGATGCAAGGCGACAATTTGACTGAGTTGCGATTAACTATTTCTAAACTGCAAGCTAGGAATGTTTTAGCGAAATTTTTACGAAATGAAGAAGTACCTTCTGCTAATGATCGTGCTAGACGCTGGCTAGATGATTTGCTCAAATATCACTTGATTCAATTGAGAACAGATAACGAAATTGAATTCCGCCACCAGCTGATTCAGGAATACTACGCCGCAGAATCTATACTCCTACAGCTTGACAATATTAGTGATGAGAAGCTGAAACGAGATTATCTAAATTGCTTGAAGTGGACAGAACCTGTGGCGTTGATGTTAGGGTTGGTGAATGATGAAGGGCAGGCTTTACGAGTGGTGAAGTTAGCCTTAGATGTAGATTTGAAGTTAGGGGCAAGGTTGGCAGGAGAGGTAAAGCAAGAGTATCAGAAAAAAACAGTAAATTTAATTTTAGAGTTAGACATTCATAAATTACTTCAAGTTGAGTTTTTAGGTATCACTCACTCTGAGGATGCCGTTAGTTTTTTAAATAATTCATTACAGCATGAATATTCTGATGTTCGTAAGAGAGCCGCAGATGCGTTAGGAAAATCGGCAATGAAGCGGCGGTATCTGCCTTAATTGGCGCTTTGCAGCATGAATATTCTGATGTTCGTAGGAGAGCCGTATATGCGTTAGGAGAAATCGGCAATGAAGCGGCGGTATCTGCCTTAATTGGCGCTTTGCAGCATGAATATTCTGATGTTCGTTGTAGTGCCGCAGATGCGTTAGGAAAAATCGGCAATGAAGCGGCGGTATCTGCCTTAATTGGCGCTTTGCAGGATGAAGATTTTGATGTTCGTAGGAGAGCCGCAGATGCGTTAGGAAAAATCGGCAATGAAGCGGCGGTATCTGCCTTAATTGGCGCTTTGCAGCATGAATATTCTGATGTTCGTAGGAGAGCCGTATATGCGTTAGGAGAAATCGGCAATGAAGCGGCGGTATCTGCCTTAATTGGCGCTTTGCAGCATGAATATTCTGATGTTCGTAGGAGAGCCGTATATGCGTTAGGAGAAATCGGCAATGAAGCGGCGGTATCTGCCTTAATTGGCGCTTTGCAGCATGAATATTCTGATGTTCGTTGTAGTGCCGCAGATGCGTTAGGAAAAATCGGCAATGAAGCGGCGGTATCTGCCTTAATTGGCGCTTTGCAGGATGAAGATTTTGATGTTCGTGGGAGAGCCGCAGATGCGTTAGGAAAAATCGGCAATGAAGCGGCGGTATCTGCCTTAATTGACGCTTTGCAGGATGAAGATTTTGATGTTCGTGGGAGAGCCGCAGATGCGTTAGGAAAAATCGGCAATGAAGCGGCGGTATCTGCCTTAATTGGCGCTTTGCAGCATGAATATTCTGATGTTCGTTGTAGTGCCGCAGATGCGTTAGGAGAAATCGGCAATGAAGCGGCGGTATCTGCCTTAATTGGCGCTTTGCAGCATGAATATTCTGATGTTCGTAGGAGAGCCGTATATGCGTTAGGAGAAATCGGCAATGAAGCGGCGGTATCTGCCTTAATTGGCGCTTTGCAGCATGAATATTCTGATGTTCGTAGGAGAGCCGTATATGCGTTAGGAGAAATCGGCAATGAAGCGGCGGTATCTGCCTTAATTGGCGCTTTGCAGCATGAATATTCTGATGTTCGTTGTAGTGCCGCAGATGCGTTAGGAAAAATCGGCAATGAAGCGGCGGTATCTGCCTTAATTGGCGCTTTGCAGGATGAAGATTTTGATGTTCGTGGGAGAGCCGCAGATGCGTTAGGAAAAATCGGCAATGAAGCGGCGGTATCTGCCTTAATTGACGCTTTGCAGGATGAAGATTTTGATGTTCGTGGGAGAGCCGCAGATGCGTTAGGAAAAATCGGCAATGAAGCGGCGGTATCTGCCTTAATTGGCGCTTTGCAGCATGAATATTCTGATGTGCGTTGTAGTGCCGCAGATGCGTTAGGAGAAATCGGCAATGAAGCGGCGGTATCTGCCTTAATTGGCGCTTTGCAGCATGAATATTCTGATGTTCGTAGGAGAGCCGTATATGCGTTAGGAGAAATCGGCAATGAAGCGGCGGTATCTGCCTTAATTGGCGCTTTGCAGCATGAATATTCTGATGTTCGTAGGAGAGCCGTATATGCGTTAGGAGAAATCGGCAATGAAGCGGCGGTATCTGCCTTAATTGACGCTTTGCAGGATGAAGATTCTGATGTTCGTTGTAGTGCCGCAGATGCGTTAGGAAAAATCGGCAATGAAGCGGCGGTATCTGCCTTAATTGACGCTTTGCAGGATGAAGATTTTGATGTTCGTGGGAGAGCCGCAGATGCGTTAGGAAAAATCGGCAATGAAGCGGCGGTATCTGCCTTAATTGACGCTTTGCAGGATGAAGATTTTGATGTTCGTGGGAGAGCCGCAGATGCGTTAGGAAAAATCGGCAATGAAGCGGCGGTATCTGCCTTAATTGGCGCTTTGCAGGATGAAGATTTTGATGTTCGTAGGAGAGCCGTATATGCGTTAGGAGAAATCGGCAATGAAGCGGCGGTATCTGCCTTAATTGGCGCTTTGCAGCATGAATATTCTGATGTTCGTTGTAGTGCCGCAGATGCGTTAGGAAAAATCGGCAATGAAGCGGCGGTATCTGCCTTAATTGGCGCTTTGCAGGATGAAGATTTTGATGTTCGTGGGAGAGCCGCAGATGCGTTAGGAAAAATCGGCAATGAAGCGGCGGTATCTGCCTTAATTTACGCTTTGCAGGATGAAGATTCTGATGTTCGTTGTAGTGCTGCAGATGCGTTAGTAAAAATTGCTGACTCTGAAGTTTTGTGTCAGATATGGGAATTACAATTAAAAACACCATCACAAGATAAAAGCGATGCAATTTCTAAAATTCAAGAGCGGTGCAAATTTTATAACCATGAAATTTTTTATTCTGTCTTGAATGAGGAAACAAATAACGCCGATCCTTTAACTAGTGTTCTAAGCAAACTTGATAAAACACTGATAACTATGTCAGAAACTCCTAAAAATGATTTCACAGGTGCTACCTTTGGCCCCATTACAGGCAGTGTTACAGGAAATATCCAAGGTGATAATATTGGCACTCAAAACAATTACGCGTCTACAGAAGATATTGCTAAATTAGAAACTGTGCTTGAGCAGTTACTTGAGAAAATGGAGCAGGATAAACCGACTGTAATCGATGCTCAACCGATTGTTGCTCAAGCTGTTGAGAGTCATCCAGTACTTAAAAATAGGCAAGCAATTGAGCAAGTTATCAAAAATAATCCAATGCTCAAAGTACGTTTGCAAAGAGCAGTGACAGCAGCAGGTATTGAGACTGTAAAGATTTTATTTGCTCCTGCTGGTATTGCGATTGAAGCAATTAGGGCTTGGAATGAACCTAGCTAGACGTACCCCTCCTATTCCTGTTTCACTTTAAGAGGATGTTTTAAAAGTTCTTTGGTGGGTAGCAAAACATTTTAGATCCCCCTAAATCCCCCGATAAATTGGGGGACTTTGATTCCGGTTCCCCCCTTTTTAAGGCTACAGTATACACACAAGTCAAATTACCCCCCTTAATCTCCCCTTGGAAAGGGGGGAAACAGGAAATCTAGTTCCCTCCCCTTTCCAAGGGGAGGGTTAGGGTGGGGTAAGAGTGACATAAAAACTCAGTGAGTAAACTATTTCAGACTTGTGTATTTCTTCAATTGCTGCACAAACGCATCATATTCCGGTGACTTCAACCCCAATTGCACTACCTCCAACACTCGCACCATCTGATTGTTTAACAACGCTTCCACTGCTAACCACAAACCCGGAAACACCTGAGAGCGAATAATTTCATCTGCACTGGGAGATAGCGATCGATAATCGCCATCAATTAGGCAAAACCATTCAATTTGATTCTCGTAAGATTGCCAGATTACGTATTCCAACACCCCATTACGGCGATAAACCTGCTTTTTGCTCCCTGTATCGATCGCAACGCTACTTGCTGCAATTTCAACAATCAATTCGGGAGATCCTTCAATGTAACCGTCGCTGCTCAAACGGGTTTGTCCGCCTGCGTTTGGTTTAATAAACAGCACTACATCTGGCTGGGGTTCATTGTCTAAATCTAGTCTGACGGTTGGGGCATCACTCAAATCAACGCCAGGAGTCAATGATTAGTAGACTCCTAACCAAGTTATGGCCCGACTGTGGGGTTTGCCATGCTGCTCATGTCTTACAGGAGATGCTACGTAAACGATTCCTTCAATCAGTTCTGCTTTCTTGATATGGGGTGCAGCCGCATAACGCCGTTCAAATTCAGGGCGAGTTAGGCGATGTCTACGACGGGCTACGCCTACGCCACTTTCAAGCGGAGGCAGATGTCTCTGGGGTGAGTACTCTCTAACCATTTGCCCATCCTTGGAGTTGCCGGATACTTCTGACTTTAGCAAACCTCAGTTATCAGTTAGAATTTATTGATTTGCTGCTTTCCTCAAATTCCAAAAATTATAAAATGTAATGTTAATTGTGATCGTGTGTTCTACTGTGCGATCGCTTACTCGCCCAACTTAGGCATCGCCGACAATTGATGCTGCATAACAGAGGCCAACTAGCTATCATTAGCTAAGTGGTATGCCAGATAAATTGACGGCAATACCGTTTAGTTAGCAGTCTTTATCAACTGCTTACACTCGCACCCATAAAAATTAGTTTGATCCACCTTCTATTCCCTGCTTTTTATTGTGATACGCATTGGCTCAAAGTACTCTAAATAAGTACGGGGTGCAAAAAATACAAAAATTTCTTCAAGGATTAAGATTAAGGATACGGCTATGGCAACCGAACAGTTAACTAGAGATAGCGATAATCTAGATTTAAATCAGCTACTAAGAACGCTGAATGCTGTTAAACAAGGTGACTTCTCGGCTCGGATGCCCATAGACCATACTGGTGTGGCGGGGAAAATAGCTGACACGCTCAATGATATTATTGACCAGAATGAGCGGATGGCGGCAGAACTACAACGGATTGGTAATGTTGTCGGCAAAGAAGGCAAAATTGCTGAACGTGCCTCTCTCGGAGATGTTCGTGGTTCTTGGTCAAATTGTGTTACTTCTGTCAATACTCTAATTACAGATTTAGTTCAACCAACAGCGGAAACTACGCGGGTAATTCGGTCGGTTGCTAATGGTGATTTATCCCAAACGATCGCAACAGAAATTGACGGCAGACCTCTTCAAGGTGAGTTTCTCCAAACTGCGAATATCGTCAACACGATGGTAGATCGGCTTGGTTCTTTTGCATCAGAAGTTACAAGGGTTGCCCGTGAGGTGGGAACCGAAGGGAAGTTGGGCGTTCAAGCCGAAGTGCAAGGTGTGGCTGGCACTTGGAAAGATTTGACTGATAACGTTAACTTGATGGCTGGTAATCTCACCGGACAAGTTCGCAACATTGCCGAAGTTGCCACTGCGATCGCAAATGGTGACTTATCTAAAAAAATCACTGTAAATGTCAAAGGCGAAATTCTGGAACTAAAAAACACCGTCAACACGATGGTGGATCAGCTTAATTCTTTTGCATCGGAAGTAACGCGAGTTGCCCGTGAAGTTGGAACTGAAGGTAAGTTGGGCGTACAAGCGGAAGTTAAAGGTGTCGCAGGTACTTGGAAGGATCTGACTGACAACGTTAACCTGATGGCTGGAAATTTAACCGCCCAAGTGCGTAATATTGCGGAAGTGACAACGGCAGTAGCAAACGGCGACCTTTCCAAGAAAATCACTGTTGATGTTAAAGGCGAAATTTTAGAGTTGAAAAACACCGTCAACATCATGGTGGATCAACTGAATTCCTTTGCATCGGAAGTAACAAGGGTTGCGCGTGAAGTGGGTGCAGAAGGAAAATTAGGCGGTCAAGCAGAAGTGCGCGGGGTAGCGGGTACGTGGAAAGACCTTACCGACAGCGTGAATTTCATGGCGGGAAGCTTGACGGCACAGGTGCGGAATATTGCCGAAGTGACAACGGCGGTAGCGAATGGTGACTTATCCAAGAAAATCACCGTCGATGTCAAAGGCGAAATTCTGGAGTTGAAAAACACCATCAACACAATGGTGGATCAACTTAATTCCTTTGCATCAGAAGTAACAAGAGTTGCCCGTGAGGTGGGAACTGAAGGGAAGTTGGGCGTACAAGCGGAAGTCCGGGGAGTTGCGGGGACTTGGAAAGATCTAACCGACAACGTGAACTTAATGGCGGGTAATCTCACCGGACAGGTGCGAAATATTGCCGAAGTTGCTACTGCGATCGCAAATGGCGATCTATCTAAGAAAATCACCGTCGATGTTAGAGGTGAAATTTTTGAACTCAAAAATACCATCAATATAATGGTGGATCAACTCAGTTCCTTTGCATCAGAAGTAACGCGGGTTGCGCGTGAAGTGGGAAGTGAAGGTAAACTGGGTGTGCAAGCTGATGTGCGCGGTGTCGCGGGTACTTGGAAAGATTTAACTGACAGCGTGAACTTCATGGCGGGAAGTTTGACGGCGCAGGTGCGGAATATTGCTGAAGTAACAACGGCGGTTGCAACTGGCGACTTATCCAAGAAAATCACTGTCGATGTCAAAGGTGAAATTCTGGAACTCAAAAATACCATCAACACAATGGTGGATCAACTCAATTCCTTTGCATCAGAAGTAACACGGGTGGCGCGTGAAGTGGGAAGTGAAGGTAAACTTGGCGTGCAAGCAGAAGTGCGCGGCGTGGCTGGCACTTGGAAAGATTTAACTGACAGCGTGAACTTCATGGCGGGAAGTTTGACGGCGCAGGTGCGGAATATTGCTGAAGTAACAACGGCGGTTGCAACAGGCGACTTATCCAAGAAAATCACTGTCGATGTGAAAGGTGAAATTCTGGAGTTGAAAAATACCATTAATACAATGGTGGATCAACTAAGTTCCTTTGCTAGTGAAGTGACGCGAGTCGCCCGTGAGGTGGGAACTGAAGGTAAATTGGGCGTACAAGCGGAAGTGAAAGACGTTGCAGGAACTTGGAAAGATTTAACCGACAGCGTGAATTTCATGGCGGGAAGCTTGACGGCACAGGTGCGGAACATTGCCGAAGTGACAACTGCGATCGCAAATGGTGACTTATCCAAGAAAATTACTGTTGCCGTCAAAGGCGAAATTCTGGAGTTGAAAAATACCATCAATATAATGGTGGATCAACTCAACTCTTTTGCAAGTGAAGTTACAAGAGTTGCCCGTGAGGTGGGAAGCGAGGGAAAACTGGGTGTGCAAGCAGATGTGCGCGGCGTAGCTGGCACTTGGAAAGATTTAACTGACAGCGTAAACTTCATGGCGGGAAGCTTAACGGCACAGGTGCGAAACATTGCCGCCGTTACCACCGCCGTAGCTAATGGCGACTTATCTAAGAAAATCTCCGTTGATGTTAAAGGTGAAATTTTAGAGTTGAAAAACACCGTCAACACAATGGTGGATCAACTCAACTCCTTTGCAAGTGAAGTGACGCGGGTGGCGCGGGAGGTGGGAACAGAAGGGAAGTTGGGCGTACAAGCAGAAGTTAAAGGTGTAGCCGGCACTTGGAAAGATTTAACTGACAGCGTAAACTTCATGGCAGGAAGTTTGACGGCACAGGTGCGGAACATTGCCGAAGTTACGACAGCCGTAGCTAACGGCGACTTATCCAAGAAAATCACCGTTGATGTGAAAGGTGAAATTCAGGAACTCAAAAACACCATCAACACAATGGTGGATCAGCTAAATTCCTTTGCATCAGAAGTTACAAGGGTTGCCCGTGAGGTGGGAACGGAAGGTAAACTTGGCGTGCAAGCCTACGTCAGGGGAGTTGCTGGCACTTGGAAAGATTTGACGGACAACGTGAACTCGATGGCGGGAAACCTCACCGGACAAGTTCGCAACATCGCGGAAGTTACCAAGGCGGTAGCGAATGGCGACTTATCTAAAAAAATTACCGTCGATGCCAAAGGCGAAATTTTGGACTTGAAGAACACCACTAACACAATGGTGGATCAACTCAGTTCCTTTGCCAGTGAAGTAACGCGGGTGGCGCGGGAAGTGGGAACTGAAGGGAAGTTGGGCGGACAAGCGCAAGTCCAAGGTGTTGCAGGGACTTGGAAAGATTTAACAGATAACGTTAACTCGATGGCGGGGAACTTAACGGCACAAGTACGCGGTATCGCCAGAGTTGTAACGGCAGTTGCTAACGGTGACTTAAAACGAAAACTAATGTTAGATGCCAAGGGAGAAATTGAAACCTTGGCAGAGACAATCAACGAGATGATTGATACCCTTGCGACATTTGCCAATCAGGTAACTACAGTAGCGCGAGAAGTGGGAATCGAAGGGAAGTTAGGCGGACAAGCTAGAGTACCAGGCGCGGCTGGAACTTGGAAAGATTTGACAGATAACGTGAACGAACTGGCTGCTACACTGACAACTCAGTTGCGAGCGATCGCAGAAGTTGCTACAGCTGTAACTAAAGGTGATTTAACTCGTTCAATTGCCGTCGAAGCATTAGGGGAAGTAGCAATACTCAAAGACAACATCAACCAGATGATTGCCAATCTGCGGGAGACAACGCAGAAAAATACTGAGCAAGATTGGTTGAAAACTAACCTAGCTAAATTTACCCGAATGCTGCAAGGGCAGCGAGACTTGGAAACCGTATCTAAATTGATTCTCTCAGAACTAGCGCCCTTGGTAGGAGCGCAACACGGCGTATTCTTCCTGATGGAGTCTGGAGAAAATACACCGTTTTTAAAACTAATTAGTAGCTACGCTTACCGCGAACGCAGACATTTGGCTAACCGCTTCCACTTGGGTGAAGGTTTGGTGGGACAATGCGCTTTAGAAAAAGAGCGGATTCTCTTAACTGATGTACCAAGTGATTATGTCAGAATTGCCTCTGGTTTAGGAGAAGCGTCTCCACTTAATGCCGTAGTGTTACCTGTACTTTTTGAAGGACAGGTGACAGCAGTTATAGAATTAGCTTCCTTCCGCCGCTTTAGCGAAATACATCTGACATTCTTCGACCAGCTTACCGAAAGTATAGCGATCGTCCTCAACACGATCGCAGCTTCCATGCGAACTGAAGAATTACTCAAGCAATCCCAATCTTTGGCTGAAGAACTCCAAACCCAGCAAAATGAACTCCGAGAAACCAACAAGCGCTTAGAACAACAAGCCCAATCACTCAAAACCTCAGAAGATTTACTCAAAGGACAGCAAGAGGAACTGCAACAGACTAACGCTGAGTTAGAAGAAAAGGCAGAGTTGTTAGCTATGCAGAAAAAAGAAGTCGAGCGCAAAAATCGGGAAATCGAACAAGCAAGAATGTCTTTGGAAGACAAGGCTGAACAACTCGCCCTTTCTTCAAAATACAAATCAGAGTTTCTCGCCAATATGTCTCATGAACTGCGGACACCGCTAAATAGCTTGTTAATTTTGGCGAAGTTGTTGGCAGATAATATAGATAACAACCTTACTACCAAGCAAGTTGAATACAGCCAGACAATTTACTCAGCCGGTACTGACTTGTTGGCATTAATCAATGACATTCTGGATCTCGCTAAAATTGAATCTGGAACTATGTCAATTGACATGACCCAAATGCCCTTGGTAGAGTTAGGCGAACAAATTGAGCGCACCTTCCGGCAAGTTGCTCAGAGCAAAGGACTCGCCTTTACAATTGAATTTACTCCCGACTTACCCACAACCATCTATACAGATATTAAACGCTTACAACAAGTGTTAAAAAATCTCCTCTCCAACGCTTTTAAATTTACAGAGCAAGGGGAAGTCCGCTTGCAGATTGCGGTGGCAAAACAGGGATGGAGCAACGACCAAGTAACTTTAAATCGCGCTCAAAATGTCATCGCCTTCTCAGTTAGCGATACAGGGATTGGCATTGCACCCGACAAGCAAAAAGTTATTTTCGAGGCATTTCAGCAAGCCGATGGCTCTACCAGTCGGAGATACGGCGGTACTGGATTAGGCTTATCAATTAGCCGCGAAATCGCCCGTCTCTTTGGCGGCGAAATTAAACTAACAAGTCAACCGGGTCAAGGTAGCACCTTTACATTCTTTTTCCCACAATTGAATGTTGAGCCTACATCAACACAACTCCCTACTCCCTACTCCCTACTTCCCACTCTCCACTCCTCAATCAGCACTCAGAACTCAGCACTCCTCAGTGACGATCGCGCTACTATTAGCATGGGTGATCGCGTTTTGTTAATCGTCGAGGACGACGTGAATTTTGCCCGTATCCTCATAGATATGGCGCAACAGCATGGATTTAAAGTGATAACAGCCCAAAATGGCAGTACAGGTTTAGCATTAGCGCAGCAATTCTATCCTTCAGCCGTTTTACTAGATATCCGAATGCCAGAAATGGATGGTTGGACGGTATTGGATCGCCTCAAACATGACCCAAATACCCGCCACATTCCCGTACACATTATGACCGTTGAAGAAGGGCAACAGCGCAGTTTGCAACTAGGTGCGATCGCATATCTGCAAAAGCCCTTAAGCAGCGAGATAATATCCGAGGCATTGGTCAAAATTAAGGGTTTTGTTGAACGCCAGGTGAAAAATTTATTGGTAGTCGAAGACGATGACACTCAACGGCATAGCATTGTCGAACTAATTGGCAACAGCGATGTTCATACTACTGCTGTTGCCACAGGTGCAGAAGCCCTAGAAGCCATCCGCACCAAGCATTTTGATTGCCTGGTTCTCGATTTAGGGCTACCCGACATGACCGGGTTTGAATTGATCGAGCAGATTAAGCTTCTACCTCACGGCAAAACATTGCCCATCATTGTCTACACCGGTAGAGACATTAGCAAAGCTCAAGAAACTGAATTGAGACGGATTGCCGAAACAATTATCATTAAAGATGTGCGATCGCCCGAACGTCTCCTCGATGAAACAGCATTATTTTTACACCGAGTCCAAGCAAATTTACCTGCACCCAAACGACAAATACTTGAACAATTGCATTCCATAGATTACTTACTCGCTGGCAAGAAAGCGCTAATTGTAGACGACGATGTGCGTAATATTTTCGCGCTGACAAGTATGCTGGAGCGTTATCAAATACAAGTGTTATACGCTGAAAATGGCAGAGAGGGGATTAACGTATTAGAAAATACACCAGATATTGATGTCGTTTTGATGGATGTAATGATGCCAGAAATGGACGGTTACGAAACAACAAGCTTAATCCGCCAAAACGAGCAATTTAAATCTTTGCCGATTATTGCACTGACAGCTAAAGCCATGCAAGGCGATCGCGAGAAGTGTATTGAAGCGGGTGCATCAGACTACATCACCAAACCCGTAGATACTGAACAACTGCTTTCACTCTTGCGTGTTTGGCTATACCGTTAATTGGGGCAGGGGGCAGGGAGCCGTTGCAACTATTTCAACCCTAATAGGGATTTTGATGAATTGCAATTCCTCCTTCCTCTGGCTCTGCCACCGTTCAGCAACTTGGTTTCAATCCCTGATAGGGATTTTGATGAATTGCAATATATTATTTCACAACTGGTAAAAACGCTAAAGGTTTAGTTTCAATCCCTGATAGGGATTTTGATGAATTGCAATGTTAAACTGGTCTGCTTTGCCGATACCCAAATATTGCTAGGTTTCAATCCCTGATAGGGATTTTGATGAATTGCAATGAAATCAGAAACATCTTTGATTTTTTTGACCATGTTTCAATCCCTGATAGGGATTTTGATGAATTGCAATTTTTTGGGGAAGAGGTAATCTGAAACAGAATTTAGTATTTGTTTCAATCCCTGATAGGGATTTTGATGAATTGCAATGTTGTTACTTAATCCGTCAAATAGTCCCATTAGATGTTTCAATCCCTGATAGGGATTTTGATGAATTGCAATTTTGTGTTACTTGAATTACTTTGTTGTAATATGCTGGTTTCAATCCCTGATAGGGATTTTGATGAATTGCAATCAGCAACGTATGCTGTGGGATGCTGGATATGCACGTTTCAATCCCTGATAGGGATTTTGATGAATTGCAATTTGCATATCTCCATCCAACTGTATTCAGCTGAAAAGTTTCAATCCCTGATAGGGATTTTGATGAATTGCAATCTTCGGCATAACCATTCTTCCACCTCCAGTACCAGTTTCAATCCCTGATAGGGATTTTGATGAATTGCAATATAAACTAAATGCCAGAAAAGATTAGGGTCAATCTGTTTCAATCCCTGATAGGGATTTTGATGAATTGCAATTTCTGGTTTGACTTTTTCTATTTTCAAGAGTTGCCAAGTTTCAATCCCTGATAGGGATTTTGATGAATTGCAATAAAAGCCTGGGCTAAATCAATTCCGTGAACAGTTCCAAGTTTCAATCCCTGATAGGGATTTTGATGAATTGCAATTTTATTCCGCCCTGGTTTGAATTCTGATGGCACCGTTGTTTCAATCCCTGATAGGGATTTTGATGAATTGCAATCTAATCCTGGGCAATGTCCGGCGTATTGGCTTCGCGTTTCAATCCCTGATAGGGATTTTGATGAATTGCAATTCTCATGAATGCCCTACTTATACATTTTTTCAGGTTTCAATCCCTGATAGGGATTTTGATGAATTGCAATCTTATAGCTTGTGGCAGGGTAGCCCATGTAGGCTTGTTTCAATCCCTGATAGGGATTTTGATGAATTGCAATAACCAATAAGCCGGACACTGAGAAGGATTGGCGGGTTTCAATCCCTGATAGGGATTTTGATGAATTGCAATTCCCTTTGATTGCTGCTGTTCCTTTTGCTTCACAAGTTTCAATCCCTGATAGGGATTTTGATGAATTGCAATGCATTGTGATTTCCATGCTTGCAGTACTCCATCTGTTTCAATCCCTGATAGGGATTTTGATGAATTGCAATTTATTGCAGATATGATATGTGCAGTCAGGAATATAATTAGTTTCAATCCCTGATAGGGATTTTGATGAATTGCAATTCTATTGTTGTTGTTTCAAAGTCCAAAAAAAGCATTAGTTTCAATCCCTGATAGGGATTTTGATGAATTGCAATTCGCGCAACTTATCCGCCCAAAGCTTTGCAGCCATTTGTTTCAATCCCTGATAGGGATTTTGATGAATTGCAATACTTACTCGCAGTTGAGTCTGGGGATTATTTCAGTTTCAATCCCTGATAGGGATTTTGATGAATTGCAATTTTTCCATAATTCTTTTGCAAGTATTCCTTCCCTTGGTTTCAATCCCTGATAGGGATTTTGATGAATTGCAATCTGAGTTTGTGGTGCTTCCCCGCGAATCTCGACAAATGTTTCAATCCCTGATAGGGATTTTGATGAATTGCAATGTAAATATGCTGGTATTTGAAGCAAAACTTGAAGGTTTCAATCCCTGATAGGGATTTTGATGAATTGCAATTCTATCAGATAAACTATCAGGAGTAGGATAGTCAAACTCGTTTCAATCCCTGATAGGGATTTTGATGAATTGCAATGCTCACGATCTGCTCACGTCTCTACAATAAAAGTTTCAATCCCTGATAGGGATTTTGATGAATTGCAATCTTTCGCTGAATGGGCAGTTAGTCCAGCAGGAAGTGGTTTCAATCCCTGATAGGGATTTTGATGAATTGCAATCTATATGTTGCGAGGCTATTGTATTGTAGGTTAGAACAAGTTTCAATCCCTGATAGGGATTTTGATGAATTGCAATTCTTGGTTTGAATAATTCCAATGCTTCCAGTACCTGTTTCAATCCCTGATAGGGATTTTGATGAATTGCAATTTGGCACTCCCGTAATGGTTCTAAATGCTTTTGTTGTTTCAATCCCTGATAGGGATTTTGATGAATTGCAATTTTACCGTGCTGCTGATGGCGATCGCGAGTATTTCGATGAGTTTCAATCCCTGATAGGGATTTTGATGAATTGCAATCCTTTCTAGGGAGCGCCCCTAGTATTATTGCTTGCGGTTTCAATCCCTGATAGGGATTTTGATGAATTGCAATCCTACCGTCGCCCCGGTGGCAAGCCTCTGCGGCGTGGTTTCAATCCCTGATAGGGATTTTGATGAATTGCAATCCATTTCTGTGCCTCATTTCGTATCTGTTTCCGTAAAGTTTCAATCCCTGATAGGGATTTTGATGAATTGCAATTTGCACCATCAATTGTTTGTGATGTTGTTGTGGCGTTTCAATCCCTGATAGGGATTTTGATGAATTGCAATAAAAGACGACTGGGAACACAAGCGGACACAGTACGGTTTCAATCCCTGATAGGGATTTTGATGAATTGCAATATGAATCAACAATGATCCGGCGCCATTGAGTATTAAGTTTCAATCCCTGATAGGGATTTTGATGAATTGCAATCCTATTCTTCAATTTTTACGATGTCTTCCAAGCCGTTTCAATCCCTGATAGGGATTTTGATGAATTGCAATAGCGGGAGGCTGAAAGCCAAGCTGTATTTAGTTTTCAAGGTGCGGTTGCGCGATTCAAGGGCAATCATAGCATTAGAGAATTCGTTTGGAAAGAGCGCCAGGAAACTTTAACCCTCTTGTGTCACTATCGCGGTAGTATAATAATGTACAAAGCCTAGAACCAAGACATAAAGCATGGTAGAGCCTCGTTCACCCATAAAAACCGTCAAGTTTGTGGATGAATATTGCTTATGGTATAAAAACCTGTTTTCAGATGTTAGGAATTTTGAAGCTTTCAAATATCTACATATAGGATGTATTTCCGATTTAAAACGGAAAAGTCTACCTGAAATAGCGAAAATTGTCGGGCTAGATAACTATCAAGGACTACATCATTTCTTAACTACACCATCATGGTCAGTAGAACAGTTAAGAGCTTTGCGATTACAACTAATTTTAGAGGTACTAAAAGGAAGACCAATCATTTTAATTATTGATGAAACAGGAGATAAAAAGAAAGGTAATACCACAGATTATGTGAAACGTCAGTACATAGGCAATTTAGGAAAAGTAGAGAATGGCGTTGTGGCAGTCACAGCTTACGGTATGTTCTGTGGAATGACATTTCCACTGCTGTTTGAAGTATACAAGCCACGAGAAAAATTAAAGCCAGGAGACAAATATCTTACTAAGCCTCAAATCGGGGCAATGCTAATACGCAAGCTACAGTTAATGGGATTCAAATTCAACTTGGTACTAGCAGATAGCTTATATGGTGAGAGTAGCACAAATTTTATACCCGTATTAGATGAATTAGATTTAAATTATCTAGTAGCAATTCGCTCAAACCATTCTGTAGCATTGCTTAAAGGTCAGTATACTCAATATTTAAACTGGCATAAGTTTAAAAGAGTATTCTCTGACTTAAGTAGTGAGAATCGGTTTATTAGAGAAATAATACATGGCAAACGTAGCAATCATAGGTATTGGCAAATTACTACAGACACTCTTAACTTACCTGGAAACTCTACCTGGTATGTAATGAGTAAATACCCAGACATTACACCAAGAGAAGTTGGGAATTTCTATGGCTTTAGGACATGGGTTGAGTATGGTTTAAAACAAAGTAAGAATCAGTTAGGTTGGGCAGATTATCGTTTTACTTGCTATGAAGATATTGAACGGTGGTGGGAGATTATTTGTAGCGCCTACTTAATGGTTAGTCTTCATTCAGAATCTCTGCGCCCTTATCCCCTAGATTCTCAATCAACATTTGCTTCACATCAGAGGTGGGATAATGGTAAAGGTTGGAAGAATATTCTCAATAATCTCCGTCTCATCCTTCAACCTTTTACCCTATTTAATTTAATTCAGCCTTGGCTTTCAGTTTTTCCTATTCCTCATTTATCTTTGGGATTTGCTAAACTCCAATCTGTTGTTTATTACCTTACCTATCCTACTTTTATATCCCTGACTGACCCTGATTTCTATTTTTCCTCTGCCTAAAGTGACACAACAGGGTTAAAAGCTAAAACCCTATTTTGAAAAGCATTTCAGAAATTGCGCGGATGAGGATTAAGTAACTAATGGGTTGAAAGCCTTAGTGTACTTGGGATAGAAGTACTTTTTTATGGCTGTGGAATTTGTACACCTACCCTTCCGCGCATTTGAGATGCAGAAACCTAGCCAGAAGGGGACTCAGCAAAGAAAATTGTTTCGTCTCGTGGCTGTTCTCCACCAATACGTTCGATTTTTCGCTGACAACAGCCACAGAGAAAATAAAAGCGCACGCTATCGGTGTCGGGTTTAATCAATTTGGCTAAACGCGATCGCAGTTTAGCATACTGAGTGGGAGTGACATCGCACTCAAATACACTCAGTTGCATCCATTGTCCATAAGACTTAAGAATCGAATGGATTTTAGTACGACGCTTATCTTCTGGAATGTCGTAGCTGACAACAATATACATGAAGGGAATGGGGAATGGGGAATAGGGAAAAATGATAAATTATTTGAGAACTAAGGGGGGATATTTATCGATTTCGTTCATCAGGTATTTAGCCAGTAACCTCGCTTGAATTTCAAAGGATTCTTGGTAGGTGCATTTGTTTCCCATGACTGGATGTTTGAACTCCGATAGTTTCTTTTGTTGGTAGGCGCGAAGAAATGTATGCAGTCCTTCTTTAGTTAAAGACACAGCACCACTGAGCGGTTCGGTGGTAAAGTCAGTTAGGGTTAGCGATCGCTTGTTAATCAGCGACAACACTACAGCATCCACTATTAAAGGACGAAATTCTTCCATCAAGTCCAAAGCTAGGGAAGGTCTACCATAACGTTCGACGTGTAAGTATCCTAGATAAGGATCGAAGCCAACAATATTTAAAGCACTTTGCACATCATGACGTAGTAATGAATACCCAAAACTCAGTAGGGCATTAACCGGATCGGTTGGCGGACGGCGGCGTCTGGCTTCAAATCGGAATTCTGGGGTTTTAATTAACTGTTGAAAGCAACCGAAATAGGCTGCACTACCAGCACCTTCTAAGCCTCTGAGAGAATCAATACTGCTAGTTTTTTCGATTGGTGCGATCGCGTTTTCCAATCGAGTGATGTTATTATTCAGGTCAGTATCAGGATGTTCTCGCTGAGTGCGAAGTAAGCTATGGCGGTAATTTTTCAATTTACCCCGTACAAATCCTCTGACTAAATGTATTGCTGGTTGTGATTCTCCCACAGCTTGCCATTGGGCTTTACGAACAAAGATATTTTTGGTAACTTCTGGTTCTAAACGCCCTAAATATCGTCCGTTTTGTGTGAGAAATGTTAAGCAGATATGACGTTCTAAAAGTTCACTGACAACGGCGGGAGAAATAGTAGCCCGCCCTAATACTACAATCCCTTCTAGTTTAATTAAAGGGATATCCATGATAGTTTTTTGTTCAGATTTGACGGTGAGACGTTCATCAACTTTGCCGATAAAAGCATCGGCTTGTGTTACGTAAAGTGTTCCCATTTTTGATTCTTCCTAGTAATAATTGGGGCTTCAATGAATAGATTTGTCGGGTATAATTAAATACGGGTTAGCAAGGGTTGTTGGTGTAGATAATTGGTTTTTCAAGGCACGATGAATCGCGTCTCTACATGATGGTTTTGGGGTATGGTTTAATTTACTTCTTGGTAACTTTTGACTTTATCGGTTGCTTTGGGTAAACATTGCGAATAAAGACTGCATCCTTGGCAGCGTTTGCTGTAAACTGGTTTTGGCATTGCTCCTGTTTCTAGGAGATTTGTCACAGATTCAATAGTAGCGATCGCACTATTTCGCAACTCTTGATTAATCTCTACTAATTGCCGTTGATGGGAGTGAGCATAATAGATATATCCAGTAGTAACTGGTTCTCCTGTCATTTCTTCTAAACATAAGGCTTGGGCACAAACTTGTAACTCATCGTTATCCCATTCGCCTTTGCGTCCCCGTTTGTATTCCACTGGATAAACTTGACCAGATTCTGCTTCAATTAAATCAGATTTCCCGATGAGTTTGTATTGCTCAGACTTGAGCCAAATTGCCCGAACTTGCCAAGTTTCTCCTCGCTGTATATCGCTTGTAGTGTGGACGCGATCGTGTAAAGTTGTGCCTTCAATTGTGTATTGATTATCAGTAAACTCGCCCGCACAAAACATCCGCCAACAGCGATGCGGACAATAGGCGTATTGATTCAGCGCCGCAATCGAAATATATTCGGTTTGATTCATAACTTAGGTGGTTTTTAAATGATGATTGAAATTATGGAGAATACATCTGTCGCGTCATTCCCATACCCATTGTTGTTTTTCTGCCGACACCAGTATATAAAGCAAAGTCAGCTAAAGCGTTAATCTGCTTAATTTGTATTGGTTCAACTGCCCCTAAAATCTTATAGGTAACTTCGCCAATAATGCCAATAAATTTGCTGCGGGAATCAGCTAATATTTCTGTGTGAATATTGACAAATGAGGGAAAGATTGACTCGATCGCAATCTGAGAAAATTCTATCCCACTGTATTTATTCCACCGCGAAAGTAGGGAATTAAAGACAGATTCTCTGGTAGGAAGGGTAGTGTCATACTGTCCTTGACGGAAGGCGGTAGGCGTGGAAAAAGTAAGGTTAATGGAAGAATTACCATCGCTAGCTTCTTCGTATAATTGAGCATAAGTATTAGCATTTGCCCAAGGTTGAATAGATTGGGGTGTGCCTTGAATGCTGGTAATATACAAGTCAGCCGGGCCAAGATGCCAAGGGCGATTGGGATTAAGATTTAGCCAGAGTTGGGTAAGTTTGCCAAATAAAGTGTCATCTAATAGAGAGATGCGCCACCAACAAGGAGTTCCGGCGGGAATGGGTTGTTGATGTGAGTATTGCAATTTAGATCCCCCCTTACCACCCTTCAAAAGGGGAGAGTTTGTATTACTAATTTGTAGAGGTGAGAGGGTGAAAGCTTTATCAGCAGTGGAATCGTGTAAGCGATCGCCCAATGTGCTATCTACAGAACTAACAAGGGTTAAAAATAGGGCGTGGAGATGTCTACCTGTAAGATATTGTGGTGGAATGGGCGATTGAGGTAGCAAATTCAACACTAAACTATGAGGCATACTTTCTCTTTTTGGTTGTAGACTGAGTGCTTCTTGACTCTACAGTAAACTCAGGGATTTCCTGGAGTTCAGCATCACTCAAACTATACTGTTCACAAACGAGACTTAGGCGATTTCCTGGGGTTTTGACAGCGTTAACCGAATGGGTTAAATCACCTTGAAAATAAACTAAAGTATTGAATTGGGGCTTAATTTGCCCAAGTTGGCGCTTGTGCGATCGCAATACCAGTTCTCCCCCTTCCATATCCGCAGGTACGCGCACATAAAGCACGCTGACAACCGCAGGCGGTTCAATGGTTTTGGAGTAGGAACGTAAGGAGCGATCAATATGCGGATCGACGCGGGAGCCTTCTTTTAGCTGTAAAGGATTGAGGTAAAAAGCATTACAGTTAGGCTGGAGAGCCAAATCTAGGTAAAGCTTGAAGTAGGGAAACTGCTGTTCTACCTTTGCTAATCCAGAACGCTGAAATACTACAGAAAATCCTTTAGTGGCGACAAAATCGCGGTTGAGGTTGTTGATAGCAAAGTAAGGACAAGCTTGGATTTCTCCCCACAAGTTGTTTAGGTAATCGCTGGGGAAGGCGTTGGTTTGTTGTTGATAGTGTTTCACTGGGGATGTGAAAGAAATATACTTATAAATCGATGTTCTACAAATTCTCGCACCAATGGCGCGAGAATTTAATTACTTATCCTGCAATAAAAACCTCATCATCTGGAAGACGTAATTGTTTAAACTTCATTGCCATTGTTAAAATTCCCGACAAGCCTGTAAAAAATCTATATTCTTTCTCCATATCATTACAAACAATGGTTATTGGATAAGAAATAATTCCTTGCTTGTTTAATTGGAAAATAACAGCAGCATTTGTTCTGGGGCAAATAATCACTCCTGGTAACAGATGTTTATTTAAAGCTTGTATTAAAGGTGTTGGTCGTATTGCTCCTCCAGCAGTGCGAATAATTTGGCAATTCTTAAAAGCTGTTAGTTTATTCAGTTCTGTACTGATAAATTCTTGCCAGTTATCAGTATAACGTAATCGAAAACTCAATTGATAAGTTTCAGTAGCGCGACTGGTGACTTCAATGTAATCACCATTTTGAACAAATTCGTAATAGCGTAATAGGTGAAAAGGATCTAGTTTTGTTTCTTCAGATTCATCTATAATAAAACCATGAGGGTCACGAATGGAAAGACTTTCAAACAGACTAGAGCGAAAACTAAATAAAGGTGCATAGCTTGTACTAAAAACTTCAGCAAATTCTTTTAACTCAGCTAGTACATCTTCATCTTTTTGAAATAAATCTACGTATTCGTCTAAAGTTGTACGTCCTGCTTGTAAGTCATCCCAATCTTCAGGAAATTTAGCTTTGATAAAAGTTCTGACAAAAGCCTGACCACCTTTGATATACTTCCAATCCTTTTTGATTTCTTTGGGAGTTTTTTTTGCAATAGTTTCAGCACCTCGCAAAAGTTTCATTCTATAGCGATAATCATCCCAAGTTCTATTTCCTTCAAAAATAGATTTTAGAGTATTGAATAACTCCAAAATCAATTTTTCCTCAGCTAAACCTTCAAGCATTTCTTCCAATTCCAATAAGGGACGGGCAATTTCTAGAAATGCTTCTGAACGCCAGTAAGCTTTTAAAAAAGGCTTATTTAAAGAGGGAAGTGTTTCAAGTAAGTCTTTTAGCGCTGTACGTCCCTCAATAGTATCTAGAGAAGTTAAACCTTCATTCCAGGTGTTAGCAGGTAAGTAAGCAATGGCTTCTGAATCAATATTAGTTTCAGATTTACCCAAAACACGCCCTACTCTACCAATTCTCTGCCAAAATGCGGCGCGATCGCGTGCTGAAAAAATCAACCAATCTAAATTTTGCCGTTTCGGTTCAGGATGTCTTTCAAAGTTAAATCCTACATCTACTGTGCTAGTAGCCAAGATGATTTGACATTGCATAGCCCTTTGTCTATCTTGTTTCGGTGCAGGGCCTGTAATGCGTCCGATGTAATTACTAAGTCCTTGCTGTCGCAATAAATCTGATAGACGATTAATATTATCAAGAGAATCAAGAATTACAGCACCATTTTCATCAGGTTTTTCTAGAAAACGTTGGATAACTTCTGCTGCTAACTCTGCTAACCACTCTTCCTTACTATCTGGTTTTGGTCTTAATTCCAGATTAACTGCTGTTTGTGACGGTAAAAGATTAGTATTACCTGATTCTCCATCAATTATTGCTATTTTTACACCAGCTTGTTTTAAATTCTGCAATGCTAATTCACAAGCTGGTTCTGGTGTTGCTGTGAGTAAAACTACCTTGCGTCCATTTTCAAAAAACCGAAAAATATGAGAATAGGCAAGATAAAACAGCATTCCTACTAACTGTTTAGCATCGTAGAGGTGAAATTCATCAAAAATGACTGTCGAAAATTTGGTGTAAAAACCAGCAGCAATATTACCTCTATCCAGATTATTATATGCAAAGAAAGTTGCATAGTAAAAAATATAAGGATTTGTTACCAATAGAATTGGTGTATTCGCCCCAACATCATCGAAAACTGTAGCAGGATTTCGCAAAACATTATATAGCTTTTCTCCTGAACGACGACCAACTTTATCGTCAGGCCAGCTTTTAATATCTTTAGCTGAGGCTGATTTCACAACATGAGGTAAGTTAGCATCACGAACAAACTGTTTTGCTGCTTCTGTTTGCTGTTCAATTAAAGCATTAGTGGGAGCAATGTAAACAGCACTGTTATTCGGCTGATGTTTTAATACTGCTAATCCTGCTTTAGTTTTACCTGTGCCAGTTGGTGCTAAATCAAGGATAATATCTGCATCCTTAGATTGTTCAAATACATCTAGTTGGTGTTGAAGTGCATTCTTTATGAAAGATATTTTATCTGGTGATGCACAAGCTGAAATACTACGGGGTTCTAATCTGATAACTAAGTTTTGATTACTCATTGCTACTTTCTCTACCGCAAAAATGTAAACCTGCTGGCACAATCATTTCTCCAATTTGCCAAGCAGCACCCCGAAAATGAAGATTTTTAATGATGGGTGCAGGAGGAATAGAAATTAAATCGAACGCTAAAGCCTCTATTTGCTGTGGTAAATCAGCAGCATTTAGGTAATGTTGACTTTGATATTCACCTTCTGGTAGTAAAGTCACAGGGAATTCATTCAGCACATTCACTTGAACTTTACTCATGAATTTACCAAGGCGAATATAAGTTGGTAATTGGTGATTTCCAAATACCAAAGTTTGAAATTTGTTTCTGCGTTCAATCATCCGCAGTCTTCCAGTTTGGGGAAAATTACTTGGTCTAAATGAACTTGGTTTTTTACCTTGGCGTTGTAATGGTAAATCTTCCCGCGCCGTAGCAACACGGTTATTAGTCATTGCATACCAGTAAGCATCAGAAAGAGCATTGAAACGTTCAAATCTGAATGTTACTCTACCTACTGGTGAAGCTGGTAAGATATAAAAATCTTGCGCTATTGGTTGGAAATCTTCTTTGTAGGTTGGTCGTCCTGTAGCCTGACCTTGGAGGCGATAGGGGGAATTTACTCTACCTAAAGCATAAGTAAGAGCATAATTCCCAATTACCCCCTCAGTGTAATAGGTATCAGACAACTCCCTAGAGGCAAAAAAGACTGGTTCAAGACAGTATAATTCAACAAGTTTTGCCTGCTGAAAAGGAATTGTTGACATATTTAACTCTCTACTTCAACTGGTGTATTTTTCCCTTTAGCCTTAGCCTTTTTCTTTTCAGTTGCGACGTGACGGAAGGGTTCATAAGATTGGGTTAAACGCTTAAGAAAATTATCACGTTCGGCTTCTGACCAATTAGTTTCTACATCAGTCAGTAAATTTGCTAATTCTTCTTCAGATAGCTGCACAGAAACCCCTCTCTTATTTTTCCAATTAGCAATTACTTGTTTGCTTGCTGTAATTAATTGATTAATATTCAAAGGATGTTCTAAAGGTTTACCTAATACATCATAAGTAGCTTGTACAAGTTCTAGAGAACTAGGAAGTTCAGTAATACTACCAAATACACCTAATATCTCGTTTTCCATTCGTCCAACACGACTTGAAACCGCACCATAACGACTTGTGAAAAGAATATTACCGATGATATATCTCAGTTCATCAGCAGTTACATCTTTTAGGGTGACGACATCCAAAAAATGCACACCTGGTTTAATGTATTCGCTGGTATTCAAGGCTGTTGAGGCGTTACCTTTTTCATCGCGCATTGTGCCATTTTCGTAGATGGCGTTTATGGTGCGATCGCCTACAACATCACTAGCAGGTAAAATACTAAAAGCGTCTTCAGTCCAAATACGACTTTTTTGTGCGCCACCTCCACCAGCAGCGAAGCCGTAAAGGAAACAATCTACACACATTTCACAAGGTGCATTAGTATTTAAAGAACAAAGAGAGCCATCTTTAATATTGGTATATAAAAGTTCATGCGCTCTTAAATGTTCACGTCCGTAGCGTCTTTCTGGTGCTACTTGTTTGCGCTTAGTCATTACCAAGCGTTGAATTATAGTTTTTTGATTTTCACCCTCTAAACCAGCTTGTACAAATTCGCTACACATTGGCTCACCTGAACCTTCTGTGCGGAAGATAGTTTCAGAATGGGTTGTTCTTAAAACAACTAAAGTAATAAAACGCCCTTTAGGGAAGTTTTCATAACTTGCTGCTAGTACTGTAGAAAGTTTTGAAATTGACATGATAAACTCCTAATTATTTAAACGGTTGCAGTTGTTTCGACAGAATCATTTTCAGATTGGCTTTTAAGCTGTTTACGCGCTTCTTCAAGGAAGAATAAATAAGCAGCTTCTAAAGTTTTTTGGTCAGATAAAAACTTTTCAGGACGTGCTGAATAAACCTCCTCATATAGTTTTCGTAATAGCTCGTAATAACGCTTGACCTGTTCATACTTTGTTGCACCTACGCCATGCTCACGGATACGGTCTAAGCGAGTATGATATTGCTGTACTAAAGCAGCAAAAATTACATCTAAACCCAAATAAGACTTTTGAGAACGAATAGCAGCTATAAAGGCTGTAAACGGTTCTGCTTGAGCAGTTCGTTTAAAAGAACTTCCCCAAATTTTTCCCTCTGCTGCAACTTGAGCAGCTTCTCTAAGATATTTAGTTAAGAGTAAGTTTTCATCAGGCATAAAGCTCTCCAACAAAGTATTTAACGGTTCACAAATGCGACTCCAAATAACGCTCAAATTTGGTTCGTCTTGTTCTCGCAGAGTCCAACGTAGCAAGACATAATAAAGTTCAATTGGTCTGACACAAGCACGAGCCAAATCATACAAACAATCATCAGCTTTCTGAATACTTGCAACAGATGTTGCTAGTTTGCTAATACATTGCAGTCGCTCAATAATTCTTTCTGCACTTAGAGTCTCTCTATTTTCCTTAATTTCTTCTTTCTTAAAACGTTTATACTGACCACTTCCAAGTAGACGTATAAGTGCAGATGGAATTCCTTCTACTCTTCCAAAAATCCTATCGTCAACTGTATGAGTTGATATTTCTACCTCTAAGTTTCCACTGAGAGTAAAAGGAAAGCCAATATCTAAAGACAAGGAAATTTCTAAAGCAAGTCTCAGTGATTTTAGTAAAGCTAAAGAATTATTAACATCTCCCCAAAGTAAAGGAATAATGACAGATGTATGAACAAAATCAGGACGTTTTGGTAATGCTAAACCGACTACTTTGTTAGCTTTAAATTCAAGCTGGTTATCTTTATATAATTTCAATTCATCAACTGTGACAGTACCTCCCTCAGCATTTGTCGCTGCGAGTTGTTTTAAAAGTTCACGCCAAATTCTCAACAGTTCTGGAGCAGAACCTTTAGGTAATGCTAAGTGCAAATAAAGGGGGTCTTGTTTTTTAACAGCAGGAAAATTCGCCCCAACTGCCATTAATTGGTAAGCTAAAGCTGCAATTGAATCTGCTTGCCTTTTCGGTTCAGCACTAATACCACCCGGTAAGCGGTTAGAAAAAGCTTGTACTTTTGTACCAGGAGGCATATTATCTGAAATTAGCTCATCTATATCAGTAGAAGTAGAACCTAAAGAGCATCTTTGTCTGGGATTAGCTTCTACATAAGCATTTAAATCATTGCCTCCATTTAACCGAATAGCAAAAGGTAAATTTACCATTCGGCTAACGGCTGCAATCATTTCTTCAGATACTTCTGTTTCTTCAGATATTTGTGTACTTTCCTTTCTTAGCTGGAAAGATTCTTGTAGAGCTTCTTTAATACCCTCAATTCCTTTAACAGCAGCCTTAGCAGCAAATAAAGGTCGCCCATATTGACCATTAAATGGCTCAATAGCAGTGCGCTGAAGTTCAGAGATACCCGTATGATGAGCGATTTTATCCCAAACTTCTTTAGGGGTTAATCCGGCTTCTCTATAACTGAGGTAAGCTGCCTTTAAACCTTCAGATATGGCAAATTCTTCTGCATTACTTACAGGTAATAACTGAAGTTCAGCCGCTTTTATTAGTGCATCTGCACCAGCCGCTTCACCCCACTTAGTTACATCTTTAGCAATCTTGTCTGATTTATAACCAGCTTTTTTCCTTTCTAAAAGAGCCTCAACATTTACCAATACTTCCTCAATATTTTGTTGGATAGCTTGATGAGAAACTTTAATACCATCTTTGGTAGCTCTGACAAGTCTTTCGATATTATTACCAAAAACTTGGTCAATTTTACTTTGCCAAACAGCAGCTATTTCTTTTGTAAAATCTATATTTGCTAAAGCTTCCCCTTCAAAAAGTTCGCCATCAGGGAAAATTGCTAAAGGATTTAACCCATATTTTTGTAAAACTTCTTCGCAAGCACCCAGCAATAGGGCTGTAATATAGCCTTTGTCTTCAGAAATGCTGATTCTAAAAAGGTTACAGCTTCGTCCAAAAGCAACGGTTAATTCTTTTTCCAGTTTGCGAAAACGTTGTGCATCTGGAATTCCTAAATCAAACAAGTCCGCAGCTGTCAGCATCGCCGCCCAACGTTCAATATTTGGGTCTTCTGGTAAAAACCTTGAACCATCGCTGATATTATGGCCTGAATGACGCTCAATTAGCTTTCTAACTAACTCCAAATCATCTTCTGAAACGACAAATGTAAGTACACAAGCTTTTTCAAGTTGTTCTCGTAAAAATTCCTGATTTCTAGCCAGGGTTTTAACATTGCGTTTTTGGGTATCTAATTTATTCAGGTCATGAACAGCAGTCGCAGCTAGTAGCAAAGGTCTTTTATCTTCTGGAACTTCTGCTATACGGCTGACTGTCAAAATGAACTGACACGCAGAATCGAGGTGTTCTGCAAGAGTTGTACCCGTTCTCACACCAGTTTGATGACGATGTGCATGATTTTCGTAAAGCTGGGGGCGAATTTCACTAAAATAAATCTCCTCCAAGGTTTTGGGAGGAGCATTTAAAAGCCGACTGCGCTTAATCATGTTGAAAGATATAAATTTAATACCAAACTCAGTCTCACAAAGTGGTCAACAAACACCATAGTCTGTCTTAATTTATTGCGCCACTAGTACGAGTTTTTACTGAATAAATTTTCAAGCCCTATTTTCAGGTGGGCGAATTCTGACTCTATCTAATTCAGCAGTTACAATTGCACCAGAGAATAATTCGTCTCTGTAAAGCTGGAGTACCTGCAAACAAACTATTGATTGTTCTTTGGTTGAGAGATTAACTAAGCGCAAGATACCACAGTGAGGATTTCCCCGCAGAATTGCTAACTCTCCAAAATCTTTATCAAGGGTGACTAAAATCCTACCTTCACGATAGGCGGTTGCTAAAATTTCCTCGTCACCTGGGTCTTTTGGCCAATCTCCAGACCAAACCACATCATACCCAGTCGTTTGTAAATCGTTACGCACCCTAGCATTAATGCAAGTATCTAGTAGTATTTTCACCTTGGAGATTCTATCAATAAAGGTTCAATTCGTTCATGACCAACTAACCTTCGTGCATAGATTAAACAAGCTTGCACATCTTCCCGTTCTAACCAGGGATAAGCTTCTAGCAAAGTTTCAATAGTATCTCCTACTGCTAACATTCCTAAAATATGTTCAACAGCTAGGCGACGACCTCGAATTATCGGTTTACCACCAAAGATTTGGGGGTTAAATGTGATTCTTTCTAGTAACGTTTGTTCGTTCATGGTTTATGCAATGACCTCTAATACAAGGTTTACCGAAACAAATATTGGAGTCAAGGGAAATTCTGGACAGCAAACGATCATCGGTCATGGTCGTTGACCTCACTAGCTGCTTTTTCAAGAAATGGGAGTAGTAGTAACTACCCCCGATAGGTGAAAAATACTGTTTATACGATCGCTTTTGACTCTACTACCAACCGCCACTTTCGTCGTTGGCCTTGAATACGACGATCTTCAAAGATATAACCTCTTTTCTCAGAACATACATAGTTGCAGAGAATAGATAGCTAATTTTCTTGACCAATTCCTCGGTAGAGTACCAGGAAGCATCTGACATAAGCCGAAGCATACGATCTGGAAGGTTGTCTTTCAAAGTAGATCACCTCAATAGGTTTGCGCCGAAAAAGCCGTGTTAGTGCTAACCTATGAGATAGGACTCAACATAGGTGAACTGAAACGACTTTGTTTCGGTTCTCCTGAATATAACATATTCCTGTCTGTAGTAAAGAAGTGTCTTGTTAGGCTTGCGAACAAAAAAATGTTCCGCGAGATTTTTGAGATAGGTCACATTGAGTTTATGAAAATTGTCAAATCAGCGAGCAAAAAAAATGTTCACCGAGATTTTTGAGATGTATACTAAAGAAGCCTTGAGAATACACTCTAATCCCTAGCAGGGATTGAAATTGTAGGAAAGATGTGATCAAGGCATTAACATAACTTCATGAATCCCTATCAGGGATTGTAAGCCAGAGTGTAGCTCTGGCTTTTTCCGTATTTGCCTAGCGAGTAACATTGTGTCTTTTGGTATTCAAATTATTGATTAACTTAGTATACATATAAAATAGCTAGAAATACCATTAATGTCAATAGTGTAACTGCAAATTATAGATGCCGAGAAAAAAAGAAACGATTACACTGTCAATTCCGCCGGGAACCAAGGATCAACTAGAAGCGATCGCTCGCCAACTCAATATCACTTGGGGCAAAGAACCAAGTATTTCGGGCTTAATAGTAGCGATCGCACAACAATCTGTAGAGGTCGGAAAGCCTTTCACCCTTGACTCAAACCAAGTTAACGCTTTACACAAAGCTATCAAAGCCCTGAGTGATGCAGGTCAGATAGGGGAAGCTCAAACTGTACTTACACTTTTGTTAGAGCGTAGTAATCTTGAAGCTCCCTTGCGTCAATCGCTGATGAAACAACTGAGTCAACCTGCTCCTGCATGGCGAATTCAAATTGAAGAGTTAATCAAGAAACAACAGCCTTTCTACCTTGTTTATCAAAACTCTCAAGGTGATGAATTAGCATATACAGTTCGCTATGCTGAAGTTCGTTTCTTTGAGAGACGTTTTTACTTAATGATGTGGTGTGAAGAAACTCAAGATGTAGAAAACGATATTCCTGATTTACCAGAGTTATGGCACAATCGCTGCTTGCGCCTAGACCGCATTGAATCAATGGCAACTATACCCGCCAGTGGAAATTGGCGTGGAGAACTAGGTTATCTAGAAGTGTACTTGCATTTTCGCCAAGGCTTAGTTAAAGCCTATCAACCTAAAGAAGATGACATTAAAGATGAAGTTATTGGAGATGTTCGCCAAGTCGTGCGGAGAGTAGTTAATGATTTTTGGTTGATTCGAGAAGTATCACGGTATTGGGAAGATTGCGTGATTGTATCACCAGAGAGTCTGCGCGATCGCCTCAAACAAAAACTCGTCACCCTTTGCCAGTTATACGATATCGAAACCAGGAGTTAAGTGTGTTCGGGGAGACTGAAAAGCCTTCCCTCCTAATACATCTGGCTCAATCGGTCGATATTCCTGAATGCTTCCCCTCTGAATAATCCACAACTTCCCAGTTACTTCTGCGGCATTTAGCCCCTGAATCAGTGTCTCTATTGCTTCTTGCCAAAATGCACAATTAGGACGAGAGGGTAAGCGAATAATCACAATTCCTGGATAATCAGAAGGATTGTATTTTAGACGATTTCCAAATCCGCGATCGCAAGTAACTAAACATCTACCTTCACACCTACAAACATCAATAACTTCAGTATCTGGTGCACAACTTAAACCTTGTCCTGGGACTGTTGCAATATCATGTCCTGCTAATTGCAATAAAGTTACAACGCGCAAGTCGATATTTTCATCTAGCTTTAATTTCACGCACTTGCTTCCTTCTTCTTTGTCAAAGGAAGTTCCACAAAAACATCCCGCACCATCTCTGCACCATAGGCGATACAAGCCAGCACATCTTCTCTTTCTATACTTGGATAAGCTTCAAGAACTTCTTCGATTGTTGTACCACCAGCTAAATAGTCCAAAATTAGTGATACCCAAATCCGATGTCCGCGAATGCACGGTTTACCGAAACAAATGTTCGGGTCGATAGAAATTCGAGACAGCAAATCATTGTCACTCATACTGCTTTACCTTTAATAGCGTCTAGTTCTAAGATATCCCCTCTAACTCTTTCCCTCTCCGAGTCGGAGAGGGACGGTTTTACATAGTAAAACCAGGGAGAGGTCTTAACATCCTTGACAAAAGTACACTTCCATAAGATGCACTCATGTAACCGTTATTTGCGATCGCCTCTAACCATCTACACTACGTAAGTAAGACAAATGACGTAATAACAAGGCTTACAGACATAAATTCTGAAAATTAAAGAAAAAAATAATTACTAATTGCCTAAAAATTCCGGTTTTTTTGGCTTTGGGGTGATAAATAAAAATAATAGCGCTGAATGTCATGCTTCCTACCACGGAGGATTACTGAAATTCTTCGCTGCCTTCAGGATGACTACTGAACATCAAATAACATCTGCCGCCAATCAGTTTTTTGTTGGAGATGCTGTTACATCAAAAGGCTCTACCACAAAACTTGCTCTAGATGTATCTAAGTAACTATGCTGAGAAAGTGTAAAGATGTCACCGTATCTAGGAGTGAATTTTAAAGCAATTGTAAAGGAATTTGTACCATTTTGGCAGGTTTTGATCGGAAAGATGGGATATTAGTAGATTGTACAAATCTTTATTGTTATTCACTATCTACCGATAACTGCTAAGTACAGCAAATACCGACAGAGATAAATTTAAGTAATTTAGCGAAGTAGGAAATAATACATGGTATTATCACTGTCTTCTCATAACGTTATCCAGTATCTGCAAGAAGCGGGGCTGTGTAGCTCAGAAGATGACGCATCAGATAAATCTGAGTTGCCAGGAAGTAGTAAGAACAATTCCGATTTACTCGTGACTCTAGCAGATAATCGTAAACTGCTCGTTAAACAAGAACATAACGTTAAAAACAATGACGTAGCTCCTCGTGAATTGTTTCAGGAGTGGCTATTTCATCAGTTGCTCCAGCAGTTTCCTGTTCTCGGCAATATTTCCGCGATCGCACCGTTGGTAGTTCATTTTGATGAAGAAAATTCCATCCTTGTCCGCAACTACTTAAGTGAATATCTTAAGCTTGCGACATTCTACCACAACAATGAGATTTTTCCACAAGAAATTGCCACTGCGATCGGTACTACTTTGGCAGGACTCCATCGCGCAACCTACAATCGCCGAGAATATCGGGATTTTATGGCAACTGCTCCCCAAGGAGAGTTTCGCTATGGCTTTTACAATCCGGCGCAAGGGGTAGAGTCAATTGGGCCGGAGATTTTTGGGACGGTTCCCACGGAGGCGCTGAAATTCTATCTACTCTACCAGCAATCGGAGAGTTTGGAATCTGCGATCGCAGATTTGGCGTATGACTGGAATCCTTGCTGCTTGACTCATAATGACCTGAAATTGAACAATATCTTGGTTCATTCCAGGTGGAAAAAACTAGACAATTGCCTAGTAAGACTAATTAATTGGGAAGCTTGTTCTTGGGGAGATCCAGCTTTTGATTTAGGAACTTTACTAGCAAGCTATTTACGAATTTGGCTCAATAGCCTCGTCGTAGATCCCACCATTGAGTTACAAGAATCTCTACATCTGGCTTTGACACCCTTGGAGAGTTTACAACCCTCAATTATTGCCCTCATTAGAGCTTATCTAAATGCTTTCCCAATGATTTTGGAATACCGCAGTGACTTTATTGTGCGCGTTATCCAGTTTGCAGGGCTGGCACTAATTCATCAAATTCAGGATATGATTACCTGCCGGAAATCTTTTAATAATACTGATATTTGTATGCTCCAAGTGGCTAAAAGTTTACTCACTATGCCGCAGCAAGGTGTACTGACTATTTTCGGAATATCAGAGTCAGAAATCCTTAACCCTGTGGGGAAAGTTCATAAACTTCCTCAGCCTGTAAAAGAGCCACAGCTACTTCGTCTTTATTACGAAAAAACTCGGCTTCGTGGTTGTTAATAGCAGGGAGCAGAAAAATTATGAATTCTGACTCCTAACTCCTACTCCTGAATTCTGTTTTTAAAGTTTGAGTTCTAAATGGATTAATGCTAAATTACTCTATCAATCAACCGCTAAATTCTCTATTTGATATTGCTAAGAATATTCAGATTGAGCCAAATTTTTGTATTTATCATCCCAATTATCAACCCTTTGCTCTGCCGACTAAAGTAGCCGAGAGATTTCAGCAAAATTCTGTAGATTTACAACAGAAATATCTAACTCTACTGCTGCGAAACTTTCTTTATGGTATCTATTACAATGGCTCTCTACAAAGTACTTTAGCAGTCAATACTGATATTAGTAATTGCCCATCAAAGCATAATTTAGCAGATAATTCCATCTTAGAAATTGATTGGAACTTTTACGAGCATCTACACGCCAGTAATCACGGCATAGGTTACTTTGACCCTCGATGGCAGGTGTTGCGAAAAGAACCTGATGGGACTATGGCTGTAACTAAAGGCGGTTTAACACTTTATGTTGAGCCAGACTGCCATCTCAAATCCAGCAAAAAATCTACCAAAGTGGGCGACATGGTAGCAATTTGGATGCCCAAAAATCGATTGCAAAATGGCTCTTACTTGGCAGTTAGTAATGTCGGACAGGAACGGCAAAGCAACCCCGATACTGATTTGGGAGCAGGGCGAATTTACTTTAACTTTACGCCATCTGGTGCGATCACTCTCATGGAAAGTCTGACAATGCAATTGAATGCAGCTTCCATTCCCTTTAGCTTTCAGGTTCTTCACAACCCTTCTGCATACGGACGCTATGATTCGGGGCTACTCTACTTTGAACTCCCCGACTATCCAGCAATCCGTACAATCCTTCAGGCTGTTTATATAGAAAATCAATCTCATTTCCAGCCCGAAATCCCCTTATTTACCAAATTTTTAGCCCCAGGTTTAGGTTTAGCTGAGGAACCAACCCAAAAATTTGCCGCACAAGAAAGTTTTGGGATGAACCGTTGCCAAATTGTCGCCAATGCTTTGTTGGAAGCTTGGCAGAAAGGTAAGAATGCGATGGAGGAACGGATGGGGGTTATTGACCAACACTTTGCACGACACCTAATAGATTTGCAGCGTCCTTATCTCAATCCCAGTTCTGAGGATATATATAAGCCGTTAAATTGATTAATTGAGCATGGGGGCGGGCAGGGAAAGCAGGGGAGGCAGGAAGACAAGGGGGACAAGGGGGAATTATTGAACAAGTCTCTCTCTTGTCTCCCCCCTCTTCCTTGTCTCCCTTGTCTCTTCTTCATGTTCAATGCCCAATTCCCAATTCCCAAATTCAAAATTCCACAATTACCGGCGTATGGTCGCTGGGTTGGGTTGATTTTCTGGGTTCGGCATCAATAATACAACTTGTAGCACGCTCATACAGCACGGGTGTGAGATAGTGATGGTCAATCCGCCAACCTAAGTTGCGACGAAAGGCGGCGGCGCGATAATCCCACCAGCTATAATTTCCGCCTTCTGTGGTGAATTTGCGAAAAGCATCAGCAAACCCTAGTTGCAGAATCTCGCGTAAGGCTTGACGCTCGGTTTCTGTTGCCATAATGTGATTTTCTGTACTCACTTGTTCGTGAATATCCTTGTCTTCTAGGGCGATGTTGAAGTCACCGCACACACAAATTGCAGGTTCCGACAGCGCAAGCACTCGCAAATACTCGTGTAGCGCTGTTAACCAGCGCAGTTTGTATTCATATTTCTCAGTTCCTACTGCTGCACCATTGGGAACATATAAGTTAACAATCCGAACACCATCAATTACACCTGTTATTACACGCTTTTGCTCATCCCATTCGTGATGTAAATCTGGCAAAATCGCCCTAAACCCGCTACTTACGTTTAAAAGTGGCTGGCGGCTAATCAGGGCTACGCCATTATAAGATTTTTGTCCTGATATATAAAGGTTATAGCCCAACTGCTCAAAAGGCGATCGCGGAAACTCGGCATCCGCAACTTTGGTTTCTTGTAAGCAGAGAACATCAACGGGATTGTTAGTTAACCAATCAGTAACCTGTTCGAGGCGAGTGCGAATTGAGTTGACGTTCCAAGTAGCGATTTTCATTAGTTATCAGAATTTTTTGAAACTTAATAATTACAAATTGTGTAATTATTGTACAATTACTTAATATTTATAATTTCTTTTCCATTTCCCAATTACGTTTAAACAAACCTTTAATCATTTGATCCCATTGAATATTTTAGTATTGTCAGCTACCAAATATTCAATTTTGTAAGTTCTGCTACAAAATATTCTACTTCATTATGATCCTCAAGACAGATGCAACAACTAATTGATTAGTTATACGTTAGAAATGTAACTCAGGGCTGACTTTTGCCGAATAGTCCTTTATATTTGTAGACAGAAAATTTGCGGGACGGTTAATCGGTATTGCACTTTTGGTAGCCTGTTAGGTTAATTTAAATGTCAAAATAGTAAGTACAAATGCTCTGTTCTCATACAATAATGATGCAACTCATTATATTGAGGACAATTTCATAGACTGAACCAAAAAAACTTATGAAAATCGCTCAAGTTGCCCCCTTATGGGAAAGGGTTCCACCTCCTACTTATGGAGGAATAGAACTGGTGGTGAGTCGCTTGACTGATGAACTTGTTCGTCGCGGTCATGAGGTAACATTATTTGCCTCTGGCGATTCTCAAACTTTGGCTAATTTAGAAGCAGTTTATCCACGTGCATTACGCTTAGACCCGAATGTTAAAGAGTATGCAGTGTACGAAATGCTAGAACTGAGCAAAGTTTACCAACGTGCTAAAGAATTCGATCTTATCCATTCTCATGTAGGGATTTCGGCATTACCTTTAGCGAGTTTCATAACAGCAACTTCTACAGTGCATACCCTGCACAATAATTTTACAAACGACACCCGTCACGCATTTAGCTACTACCAGAAGCAACCATACGTCAGCATTAGTAACTCGCAGCGTCAAGTCGATCTAAATTATGTTGGCACTGTTTATAACGGAATTGAGCTAGCAGATTATCCTTTCGTAGCCCAACCGTCAGAACCTCTATATTTAGCATTTTTAGGTCGTTTTTCGCCAGAAAAAGGGCCACACCATGCGATCGCTATTGCAAAGCAGAGTGGTTGGCGCTTGAAGATGGCAGGAAAGGTTGATGTCGGCGACTCTAAGTTTTTTGAACAAGAGATTGCCCCCCACATTGATGGTCAGCAAATTGAATATCTCGGCGAAATTAACCACGCCGAAAAAACTGAACTTCTGGGCAATGCTGCCATAACTCTTTTTCCCATTAACTGGCAAGAACCTTTTGGTTTAGTGATGACTGAATCAATGGCAACTGGTACACCAGTAATTGCCATGAATTTCGGCTCAGTACCTGAAGTAATTGCCCACGGTAAAACAGGTTTTATCTGCAAAAGCTATGCAGAAATGACGGCAATGATTCCCCTAGCTTTGGAACTCAATCGTCAAACCTGTCGAAAACATGTAGAAAGCAACTTTAGTGTTAACCAAATGGTTAACGGATATGAAGCTATTTACAGACAAATTATTAAAGACCGTATAGAATCGAATGGTCGCATTCATGCTACGAAAATACATTTTTGATCAACTGCTTTTTCTTGCTGAGTTTAAACAACAAATTTTTTTAAGGAGGACATTGGTATGAGTACGAGAGCCAACACTTGCCCATGTTGCGGTGGTTCCCTCCTCCGTCATGCTCGTCATGGTGAACTATATTGGTTTTGCCTGTCGTGCCGACAAGAAGTACCGTTATTAACTGTTATTCGCTTACCTAATGTGGATACCCGGAACACCGGAGTTGTTCCTCAGCCAGTGGTAAATACCTAGTTCTTGCAAATTTTAAATAGATAAAACTTGACTAAAAATCAATACTGATTTGTTTAGACCTATAAATTAGCTTCAACTGATAAAATCGGATGGAGCTAATTGATAGGTTTAAAGCTTTGTTAGCAGCGTTACTTTATGGGCAAGAAGATTTACGGTTAGAGCAAGTTGCTGACCCCACTCCGGCGGCTGGCGAAGTTGTAATTCAAGTAGGGGCAGCAACAACTTGTGGTACAGATTTGAAAGTTTGGCGGCGTGGTGGTCATGCCAAAATGCTGAAACCGCCGACGCTATTTGGTCACGAAGGCGCTGGGCGAATTGTTGCCTTGGGTGCAGGCGTTACAAATTGGCAAGTAGGCGATCGCATTGTTGCTAATAATTCTGCTCCCTGTATGAAGTGCTTTTTTTGTCAACGCCAAGAGTATTCTTTATGTCCGAATCTGACCTGGAATAATGGTACCTTTGCGGAATACTTGAAAATTCCCGCACCGATAGTAGAGCATAACTTGTTGCAGATTCCTGATGAGTTGCCGTGGGAATTAGCAGCGATGACGGAACCCTTAGCTTGTGTTTTGCATGGTGTAGCCCGTTCTAATATTAAGCCCAAAGATCGAGTAGTCGTCTTAGGAGATGGGGCGATTGGGTTGATGTTTGTGGCGGCGTTGAGTGAGAAAGCTGAGGTTTTGTTGTGGGGAGGTAATAACCACAGGCTAGAAATTGGTCAGAAATTGGGTGCAACCCAGACCTTTAATTATCATCAAATCCCGGATATTCCCAATTTGGTGAAAGAACTTACTCAAGGATGGGGCGCAGATGTAGCGATTGAAGCCACAGGTGTACCAAGTGTTTGGGAAACTGCGATCGCCTGCGCCCGTCCTGGTGCAACAGTTAACTTATTTGGTGGATGTCCACGAGATACCAGCATTACCGTCAATACAGAACAGTTACACTACAGCGAACTGACAATCAAAGGCGTGTTTCACAATACACCAGAGTATGTGCGGGAGGCGTTGGCACTGATCGCTAGTCGCAAAATACCCTTTGAGTTACTTATTAGTGAACAGCGGCCATTAAAAGATTTAGAACAGGTGTTTTGTGAGATGAAAGCGCGACAAGTAATTAAAGCAGCAATGATTCCTTAGCTCATGTTAATTACAGTGTGAGCAAGAATTTAATACCCAATGCCCACTTGCCCTGAGCGTAAAGCCTACGGCATAGATTCGCTTAACGCGCAGCGTCTCCATTAGGAGAAGTCGTTCGCGTAGCGTCCCGCACGGAAGGGATGCCCCATGCCCTACTTACAGACGATTAATTTCTTTTGTAACTAACTTCCAGCCTTCAGCTTGGTCAATTAACTTCATCGAATCTAGTTGGAGATTGTTCAAAGCAGATGCATGAAGCAGGAAGTAGGGTTGCCCGTTGTAGTGCCAATAATATTCCAGTTCGCCAACAGAAGCGGGAATGATGGTGCGATCGCTATAATAATCCAACGAGGGGCGATGGTAAGCAAAAGATGTGTAAATCTTCCTCGTAGCCGGATTTGCCCGCACAATCATGGCTGCGACTGGTTTAACTGGATAGGCTTCAGATAATTCCCAAACCCAGTAGTTAGATTTCATTAACAGCAGCAGCGAAAGATAACTTCCCCAAAACAAAATCTTCAGAAATTGCCCGTCGCCTCGTTCTGCCAAAATAGCTGCTAAGGTCATAGTTAAAGCGACTGCGGCAAAAATCAGTTGTAAATCTGTTTGTGATGTTGTACCCCAACTGAAATAAAGGCTACCAGCAGAAGCAACTACAGCAAGTATCGCCAAACCAGCAACCCAAGCGCGGGGATAGGATGAAAGTAAAGGCGAATTTTCTGTCTCTGATAACTGGATACCAAAAGCTAAAGCTAAACTGGGGTAAATCGGGAATAAATACCAGGGGACTTTGGTAATCATGAAAGAAATTACCAATAGATAAACACCACTCCACGCCATTACTAGCTTTGCCCAGCTAAGGTTGCGATTTTCCCAGGTTAAGCGGACAGTTTGCGGTAAAAATAATAACCACGGCCATGTGTACTTGAGAAGTTCAACCACATAGTACCAAGGTGGTTCAGAATTACCCTCTACAAATGAGCCAATTCGACCTAGTGATGGGTTTACAAGCCCAACTTGGGCGAAAGTGTAACCATAATGAATTAGTTGGGCGCTATACCAACCAGCTACAGGCACAATACCAATGAAGATTGCTATCCACAGATAGTAGCAGGTGAGCAGCCGTGGCGTATCCCAAAACAGAAATACGATCGCGATCGCACCTAGCAATACACCTAGCAGTCCTTGAGTTAGGCAAATTAACCCAAAACTGACACCAACACCAAGGCAATAACGTAAATCCCGGCGCGATCGCAACACGCACAACATCATTACCATCAAAAAACTTACCATCGCCCCATCCAACATTGCCAGCCGCCCATGACGCACCACAGGTAGCATTGTTAGATAAATTAAGGCGCTATAAATAGCAGCCCAACGTTGGCGAAATATCTCTCGAGCAATGCAATACAGTAAAGGTACAGATGTCGCTGTTAAAATTGCTCCAGGTAGACGAGTTGTGAACTCATTTTCGCCTCCTAGAGAATAAGCCCAGGCAATTAGCAAATGTATCAAAGGCGGCTTGTTATGATATGGTTCGCCTCCTAGCGTTGGGAAAAGCCAACGCATTGAACCTGCTGGAGCGTGCCAAATTTCACGAGCAACCTGTGCCACAGTCCCTTCATCCCAATCTCGCAGGGGCAATCCTCCCAGATTGATGCTAAACAGTAATACTGCTGCCAACAGCAATACTATTAGCCATACCCAATCAATCCATCTGCCAACCGTGCGATGCTGTTTTTCTAGATGACTCCAAATAAAGCTTCCTTCTTGCATATTCTATGTTAATCATTTTACTTGCTGGTTTGATTACATAGAGACCAAAGCGAATCTCCAATGTTGCCACCCAGTAGCAACGTATATTCTTAACAATTGCTAGTTTCCAAGATTAACTCAACTTTATCTAATTAGCGCTATTTTTTGAAAAATTTATCTTAACTATTGAAATAACATATAAATCGGAAAATGATAAAAATAATACAGTCAAAAATTATTTGTCACCTGTTACTTAGTCCGTAAATTAACTTGTATTTATTTTGTTCTGAACATAACGCTTAGTTTAATTTTTATCTACTTAGTTTTTATCTAGCTAAATTCAGAAATATATTGAACATTTTTTGCAGTGTCTTAAGGACGTGCTGAATACTTAAATAAATTAGTTTTAATTTATTTGGATAAAAATATGACTTACGCAAACAATAGCCAAAACCCTGATAATTCGCTAAGAGCAAGCTACTGCGACACGCGGCGCGAGCGTACAGAAGAGGCTTACCGCAGAGTATTACCCCTAGTGCATATACTTTTGGGTGAATCCTTAAGTAATTACCAACATTTTTTAAATCTTCCGGTTCGTTAGTATCTTGCCTTGGAATTTATTCTAAGGCTAATAGCCTTGTTTCTAGCCATAGGCTTGAAATACTCATCATTGCCTCTGCCGAAAGTTAACAGACAGAGCCTTATTTTAGGCATTCACATCCGAAGACTGAGAACGAGATAACGAGACACACTAATGAGCAATAGAATTGAAGATTAGAACCGTTTTATTAATCACAATTAGGTAAATTTTAAAATTATTTTTTGGTTGGATAGTGGTATTTAACTATTGACATGGAGAGTATTTTATATTTTAGTATCTTTGATATTGGTACTAAAAAATGAAAATAACTTGTAATTGTAACTTTTTATTCTGAATAGTAATCTCAATTTTTCGGATAAATTCTCGAAAGTAAAATCGTCGCTCTGTTTCCGACAAATCTAACCAAAATTGGGGTATTGAAACAGCTTGAGCAACAGAACGCAAATTAACTGGGGGAAGAGTCGCCAACTTTGCTTCAAGTGCTGAAATTTCTGTGCGGAGTTTGTAAGCCCTTAGTTTTGCAGTTTCAACATCTAAAATTCCGGTTTCGATTAAAGCAGGTAACTGAGCAAGTATTTCTTGCTGACGAGCGATCGCTTGCCCTAAATTATTCTTGACTGCATCCAATTGGGGAAAATTCACGCCCGCGACAGCTAAGGGTAAGTCACGGCAAACCGTTTCAATTGTTTGTTCCAAAACTTCTTGGTAGGGAATAGCCTTACACTTGGGGCGTTGAGGACAGCTAGTAGAACGTAAATAAAGATACTCCTTATCTTGGTTGCGTTGGGTGACACGAGTAACTGTCAAATGTGACTGACACTCAGCACAGACAACCAATCCAGCTAAAGAACGCCTAGCACTAGCAGTTCGGGATGGTAAACGGCTATTACGGCGTAAAAGTCGGTCAACTTGGGCTGCTTCTTCTTTAGAAATTATCGGAATATGTGTATTAGAGATAATTTCACCATTTTGGTAAGCTGTATTGCCGCGATAAACTGGATTAGTCAACCAGCGTCGCCCAGTTGTGACAGAGATTTTTTTGCCGTATTTTTTCGCCAAGTAACGAACCGAACCCCGTAGGGAACCGTAGAGTAAAAAGTGTTCAAAAAAATCTTTGACTACTGGTGAAGTGCTGCGATCGATAGTATATTTTCCCTTACCTCTGCGATAGCCGTAGGGAACTTTGCCGGGTGGCGGTGCAACCTCAAGCCGATTACGGGCGTGTCCTTGACGGATGCGACGACTACGTTGTTGACGTTGGATTGCATTTAGCAAATTCAGCAAGTCAGCACCCAGAGGGTAATTTTCGGAAGTATAGGGCTGTTCTGTAGCGATTATCGCTACTCCCATCGCTTCTAGTTTATGCAAGCGATCGCTAATTTCCTCTACAGTATCCCCTAATTCTTCCAGTCGCCGAATCAAGAGATAATCTGCTGGTTCAGTTTCGCAATCGGTAAATAATTGTTGTAATTGCGATCGCGTAGCGTATCCAGAAGACTCTCGCGTAGTCTGTCCAGAAGACTCTGGCTTACCCAAATCTTCATAAACCCGATCCACCTCCCATCCCCAATCAGCTTGATCGGGAGAAGATTCTAATAGGGGATTGGTGTAAGAGTAAGCAATTATTTTCATTTGTCATTTGTCAATAATCAATAAATAGTTCTTCTTCCCCTGCCTCCCCTACTCCCTGCCCCTCTGCCCACTCCCCACTTCCCCTCACTGCTGACTCAATTCGATAATATTTCCATCAGGATCTTGAGTGAATAGGGCAGGGCGACCAGAAGCGCTGGGTTGAATGGGATAATTATGATTGAGAAATTGCTCTTTGGCAGCATCCAAGTCAGTTACTGAGAAAGCGACGTGGGGGTTGCGTCCCCATTTTTCGTTGGGGTTTTCGGTGGGGACAGTAGGTGCAACTATTAGGTGAATCTGATAGTTACCGACTTGATACCATGCACCAGGGTATTTCAGCGAACGATCTATTTTGGATAATCCCAATACTTTGCCATAAAAGTGTTCAGAGCGTTCTAAATCAGTCACAAGAATTGCTGTATGGAGACTTTGGGTAATCTGCATTGTCGGTAAGTGCGATCGCGTTTATCTAAATTTTGACGTACTTTGAACCCTTACGAAGTACTTATTCTCCACCCCTAGTAGAGGTTGTTATTACCAACATATTTTAAAGTCAGGTAAGGGTGTATTAGAGTCAGAGTATGCGGTTGAAAAATTTGACAGACCTAAATCCTTACAGCAGTTGACTAGTGGGAGACGCTGAATTAGAAGATAGTCATCGTGCAAATGAGCGATCGCATGGATTTTTTTGAAAATAACTCAGCTTGTTTCTAGACAAAAGCAAATAATCAGGTAACTAAAATGGCGAAAGAAATAGAGCGGAAATTTTTAGTGAAAGGAGATAGCTGGAGAGGATTAGTTGAAGGTAGTGTATATCGTCAAGGATACATTGCCACAAAAGACAAAGCGGCTGTACGCATACGTATAGTAGGGGAAAAGAGTTATTTGACTATTAAAGGCCCCAGTATAAAATATTCGAGATTAGAGTTTGAGTATCCTATTCCTGTTGAAGATGCTCAAGAAATGCTTGAGGCATTATGTGAACGTCCCTTTATAGAAAAAACCAGATATAAAATCCAATCGGGTGGTTTGATTTGGGAAATAGATGAGTTTGATGGTGTTAACAAAGGATTAATCTTGGCAGAAGTTGAACTGAATGATGAAAATCAACAAATTGAACTACCAAGTTGGATTGGACAAGAAGTTTCTGATGATTCCAGATATTTCAACAGCAATTTAGTAAAACACCCTTTTTCGCAATGGTAAGGGACTTGCGTAAAAATAAAGTACCAGTAAACCGAGTTTCGACTTACCTCGGCTCCGGTTCCATCGAGCGAAGTCGAGATGCTCGGCACGAGTCGCTCAACTCTCGATGGCTGAGGGTTGAGCGCAGCGATGTACTGAGCGCAGTCGAAGTGTCGAAACCCGTCTAGTTGGGATACTATTAACCCGCAGATCCCTAATGGCGAAAAGGGACCATCCACTTTTGGAATAAACACCGGGCGATTGGAAATCGCGGACTCTCTAAAACCCGCGCAGGCGGACGAAAGTTTGTATAGCCCATCCCATAAAGCATTCGACGCAGAATCTGTTGTTTTAACCATTGAGGATAAAAATTATACTTGTTCTTTATTTTTTTGAGAAAGTTTTCGCCACAGACTTAACTCTCGGAATGAGTAACATTAATAATTTTTAACAAACTCTTGTTTTTTAGGGCAATCTATGCAATTCTCATAAGTGCATACTACTTTAAGTTTATCGATTTACAGTATTTAAATCGATAAATTATCTGAATTAGCCAATAAACTCAAAATTTAGTGCCAAATAAACTTTTAGCCTCTATTAACTGACTTTTCACGTTATATGGAAAAGTCTACCAAAAACCTAACCTCCCTTCCCCAACGCGGGAAGGGGGGAAATTCAGGAGTGTTAATGAGTGAATTACCCCAAATTAGTTTTTTTGAGGTTGGGGTTTCCAATCTCAAAAAAGGTCTTTTATGAATAAAACTGTCAAGGAACTCACAATCAATTTAGTGGCATTAAATATAGTTTTATTAAGCACACTCGGTCTTTTCTGGAAAATCTTAAATCGGCGAAGGAGTCCAATTAGGTCGAGAAAAGGAACCCAAAACTCAGAAGCTAAACAAGCTACTTAACTATCCACAAGTGAGAAATTTTATTAAAAAACAATATTAGTGGCAAATAGTAAGTGTATTTTAAATGCGAATGAAGGATGAGAATTTATTACTTCTTCTTTCAGAAATTAGGACTTACTAAACTTAAGCTGTGACATTCATGGAGAGTAAACTTATGTTTTCTGGACAAATTGAAAGAGAATGTTTATATGGAGAAAATTGGACAATTTCGCAAAAAACTAAATTACCAGATCATCTACAGTTATTAGTGGATCGAGAAGAAGTAGGATGCGATATCTGGGAATTGCAGAGCCAGGAGTCTGGCGATCAGCCGATTTATCGAAATCTTAATGAGGCTTCTGCTGTGCCACGGCGTAAATAAACCACCAATTTTACATGAACGAAACGCCTCCGATATAGGAATTCCGCCTTCTTTGCGCGTCTCATAGATCGTTATTCAACAAGTACTTAACCGACTATTCCATATTTTGGTGCATCATAATGAGTTCTAAAGAGCATACTGTTCTGACCTGACGCAACCAAGTACCGTTTTAAATTTAGTGTAGACGCGATCGCGTTGGCGCAGCCTCTCGAAGAGAAGCAGCTTATCGTAAGATATTGCTTGTGGTTTAGCAGTGGCCAATGTCTACTACAATCAGCCACTACTGGCTGATATGGGACATATTAAATATCTCTGTCTAGCAGGTGGAATTTATGAGTCTTGTGCAACTTGTTCGTGAGTCGACTGTATTACGAGAAACAGTGTTGAACATTGCACTAGTATTTGCAGGCTTGAATGCTATCTGAGTTACTCTAGTTTTTCGACTGGAATCTCCTCCATATAATATCTCTAGCTATTTCATGCAAAATCGAGTTCATCCTGATAAATCTTCCCAATTTGTTTTACCTAGCAAGAGAAGGAATCAATATTAATGGCACATCTGTTTGAACCATTCAAGATTCGTGAAGTTACCTTCCGTAACCGCATTGCTGTTTCACCCATGTGTCAATATTCCAGTACAAATGGATATGCTAATGATTGGCACGTTATTCATTTAGCTTCTCGCGCAGTAGGCGGTGCGGGTATAGTGTTCACAGAAGCAGCAGCTATAGAACCGCGTGGGCGCATTAGCCCGCAAGATTTGGGAATCTGGTCAGATGCACATATAGAAACTTTAGCCAAAACTGTGGCATTGATTCATAACTTTGGCGCTGTTGCAGGGATTCAACTTGCTCATGCAGGTAGAAAGGCCAGCACTGCCAAACCCAGTAAGGGAGGGAAAACGCTGGATGAATCTCAGGAAGGTTGGCGGCCCTTAGTTTCGAGTAGTGCGATCGCCTTTAGCCAAGATAGTCCAGTTCCAGAAGCCCTAAGTCTTAAGGGAATTCAGGAAGTTATTGATGCCTTTGTCCAAGGTGCTAAACGTTCTCTGCAAGCTGGTTTTAAGCTAGTGGAAATCCATGCGGCTCACGGTTATCTACTCCACCAGTTTCTCTCACCCCTTGCTAACCAACGGCAAGATGATTATGGTGGTAGCTTTGAAAATCGGACTCGTCTGCTCAGAGAAGTTGTTCAAGCAGTTCGAGAGGTTTGGCCCCAGACAAATCCGCTCTGGGTACGTATTTCTGCCACCGATTGGGTAGATGGGGGTTGGGACATTGAGCAAAGTATCGCTTTAAGTGACAAGCTTAAGTCTCTAGGAGTTGATCTCATCGATACTTCATCAGGGGGAATTATACCGGGTGTCAAGATACCAATTCAACCTGGTTATCAGACTCAGTTTGCCGAACGCATCCGCCGCGAAGCCAATATCCATACAGGAGCCGTTGGCTTAATTACAGCCCCTGAAGACGCTGACGAGATTATTCGCACAGAAGTAGCCGATATAGTGCTGTTAGGACGTGAACTACTCCGCAATCCTTATTGGCCGCATCTGGCAGCTAAACAGTTAGGACACGATAAACTCTGGCCTGTTCAATACGATCGAGCTTGGCTATGATGTTGCCTGTACTTAATTTACTATTGGGCGTTAGGGGAAATTCATAAATTACCCCTATCTGAAAATCAGGGCTTGAGACATTGTTGGCGTAAGTCCTGGATAATTCAATACAGTTCAGTTAAGCATCTCTTTCTTCTCTCTGCGTTCTCTGCGCCTTCTCTACGAGACGCTACGCGAAGGCGGTTCGTAAAAAAAACGACTTTGGTAACAGAGTTTTAGCCTTAACTGAACCGTATTGCTGGATAATTAAGCTAAAAATATTTTAATTTGCATCCTCAAAAAAATGAATCTCTTGTGGGGTGGGAATCTTGCCCGCCCTGGTTGTGCAAATTAAATACGCGACAGCTTAGAAATTAATTTATAAGCCTTCTTTGGCAAGTTGGGCTTTTGCCTGTTGCCACAAATTTTCTAGCTCATCCAAACTGTAATCAGAAAGGGGGCGATCGCAAACTGCCTCCATTTTTTCTAACCTTTGAACAAATCGCTGATTTGTACCTTGCAAACCAGCACTAGGGTCAAGATTATGCCAACGGGCTAGCTGAATAACTGCAAAAAGTAAATCGCCTAATTCTGCTTGTTGTCGCGCTGGTGTTTCCTCAGCTAAAGCCTGTTGAAATTCACCCAATTCTTCATGAAACTTATCCCAAACGCCCTGAATATTTTCCCATTCAAACCCAATAGCAGCAGCCTTTTGAGAAATCTTCATCGCTGCTGTCAATGGGGGAAGGGTGCGCCCATAACGACCGAGTTTAGCACTAAGTTTTTGCGCGTCTGGGGATGGTTCGCCTTTTTCCTGCGCTTTGATTTGTTCCCAATTTTGCCGCACCTCATCCACACTGGCTACTGACACATCACCAAACACATGAGGATGACGGCGAATCAACTTTTGGGAAATCCCCTGAGTTATTTCTTTGAGAGAAAATTGTCCAGATTCGCTAGCGATTTGGGCTTGTAATACCACTTGTAATAATAAATCGCCTAATTCTTCTGCGATCGCCTTCTGATCTCCACTCTTAATTGCATCCACCACCTCATAAGCTTCTTCAATCACATAAGGCGTAAGCGTTTCGGCAGTTTGCGCCAAATCCCACGGACAACCACCATCAGGCGATCGCAATTTCGCCACCACCTCAATCAATTCCTGCAAAGCTGCCAAAGTCTCAACTTTGTCACTTGTCATTTGTCATTTGTCCTTTGTCGTTTTGCCGTTGCTCTTTCTGGTAACTGTAGCTCGACGAGTACCGCGACTTGTAACTTTCCGCTTCTTCATTTTGCCACTAGGAAGCAACCCTCGAACCCCTTGCTTTCGCACGCGCTTGTATGCCGAACCACTCCAATCGCTGAGAGAATGGCTCATTGCACCAAGTTCCAACCCTAAAAACAGGGCGATATATTCAGTATCATATTGCAGGAGCGATCGCCCCACAGTTTGTCCCAAATCTTGCCAAGTAAAACTCAGATTCCATAATTTTTCGGCAATTGCCAAAACTAAAATTGCCAAGATAGCTAGCAAACACCCTAGATAAAGTATCCGCAGAATCGTGCCAATAATCGGCCCGTGGGATAAAAAAGAACGATGCCGCAGACTTTTTTGATAAGGTAGCCAAATCCAACGCAAGAAACCCCAGCGTTGAAATTGCACAGAGTAAATATCCAAATCAGGGCCAAACATCAGCCCTCCAAATAGAAACCCGCCTGCAACCAACAAAGTCGCATTGCTACTGCGAGTCTGCCAGAAAGTAATGCCCGCCACCAACGGCAGAGCATACATAGTAATGCGATCGTGCGTCCGACCAGAGGGCATCCTGAATCCTGTTAGCGATAGCGGGGCTTTTAGCCCGTGCTGAGTAACTTAATACTGAGCCAGTATAAGAGAAAAAAAGATTTTCCCAAAACTACTAGCGCAATGCAAAATCTTCTGCTATATTAGTTAAGGATTGGTCAAACGGGCGGTTAGCTCAGTTGGTAGAGCGCCTGCCTTACAAGCAGGATGTCATCAGTTCGAGTCTGGTACTGCCCATTAATTGAATTAAGGCTAGAGACAGCTTAGATGCAGTTTCTAGCCTTTTTTAAACGATTCACAATTCTTAATTAGCTAAGTAAGTGGGCGTAAATAATTATTGTTGGGATAAGGCAATAAGCAATAGGCAATAAGTATAAGGGTTTTAGCCTAGGTCATTTTTATTTAGATAGTTTGATTTTATTGTGCCAATTTACTTACTATTAACCCATCTTGCATATCTTCAGAATAGAGAGTACTTGCTCTTGCAGATAGGGTTAGGTCTGTATTGGACTGATGGGACTTCCAGAAAATAAATTATTCAGTAGTTACGGAGTTAAGCCTAATACGCCGCCTACAGATAACAGGTGCGTTACGCTGTCGCGCCAACACATCTGGAATGTCCCCATTCCCTAATCCCTAATTCCCAGTCAAAATGCCTAATGAAATTTGGTTATCACAATTACAAAAACATCGTGCGATCGCAGTCATCCGCGCCCCTAAAATCGAAGTGGGAGAGGAAATGGCAATGGCTGTAGCATCTGGGGGAATGCAGCTGATTGAGATTACCTGGAATAGCGATCGCGCTGGAGAATTAATCAGTCAACTACGCTCAGAATTACCCGCTTGTACTATTGGCACTGGTACATTATTCAATGTGCAACAGCTACAAGAAGCGATCGCATCTGGGGCGCAATTTCTCTTCACACCCCACGTTGACTCAGCAATGATTCAAGCAGCACAAGAAAAAGATATACCTATTATCCCAGGAGCTTTGACTCCTACAGAAATTGTTACCGCTTGGAGTCAGGGCGCTAGTTGTGTAAAAGTGTTCCCCGTACAAGCAGTGGGAGGAGCTGATTACATTAAAAGTTTGCAAGGGCCACTAAATCAGATTCCCTTAATTCCTACAGGCGGTGTCACTCTGGAAAATGCTAAAGAATTTTTGCAAGCCGGAGCGATCGCTGTCGGTTTGAGCGGTGAATTATTTCCCAAAAAGCTTGTCACAGAGGGAAATTGGCAAGCGATCGCATCTAGGGCAAAAAACCTTATACAACAGTTAGGTTAAATTAGAATCAAATTATCAAATATTCACGTCTATTAAAGTAATAGATAGGGAATAAAAGTGAAACCTAATAAGTTTCTCAAGACTTCATGATTTGAGTGTGAGTGTATCTAAAATGAAAAAACTGATTTATCTTGACTGGGTGCATCGCTTAAAAATACTCCTTACTGGTACAGCACTGTCTTTAAGTGTTTTTACTACTACTGGAACGAGTCAAGTTTGGGCAAATTCCAAAGATCAAGTAATTGCCCAAACAATCGAGACATTACAACAATCAGATCGGCGCTGGATTCAAATTGACCTTTCAAAGCAACGATTAATAGCTTGGGAAGGTGACAGAGTAGTTTATGGAAGTGCTATTTCCTCTGGTAAAAAAGCTACTCCCACTCTTGTTGGTACTTTTAAGGTTCAATCTAAGTTCAAAACTACGCGAATGCAGGGAGAAAACTATAATGTTCCCAACGTTCCTTATGCGATGTTTTATGAAGGGAATTATGCTATTCACGGAGCTTATTGGCATAAGAGATTTGGCACTCCAGTAAGCCACGGCTGTGTGAATATCGCACCCAAACATGCAAAATGGCTATTTCAGTGGGCATCAGTAGGGACACCGATAGTCATCCAGAAATAGTAGGTGAAGCAGTCAGAAGGCAATTTAGGTAAAATCATAAATAACAAAAAATCAAGACAATTAAGTGATTCCCAGCATAAAATCTTGCTGGGAATCTTCGGAGTCGGAATTACTGAATTTGAAATAAAATATATAAGAGGGAATCCATACCAATTTTAGATTTTAGATTTGGTATTTAGGACTAAAAATCCTTTCCTAAATTTGGTATTATCCAGTTTGCCCCAAAGAAATAAGCGTAAATCCTGACAATTACTGTGTGAAACTACAAATGCAAATATTAATTCCGGGAAAATTTGCATTGACGCATTTAAATTACAGATTTTTTTTGTAAAAGTTGTTATTAGTCATTAATGAGTGACAAATGACCAATAACTAATTAGATGCGGATTAGTTTAGAACTGGTTTCGAAAAGCATTAGCGGATGAATTGCGTAAATCCTTCACAGCAAATTAGTAATGACCCTGGAAAATTGTAGTTTCCAGAAAATTACTTCACTTCATGATTTTTGCGTACTTTAGAAGGTGAGGCATAATGCAATCCTGGATTCGTAGTGGTGGGATTCGTTCTTCCAAAACTTTTTGTACAGGTGTGGCGCTGATGGTGGTGGCTTTATTTTCTTGGTCAGCACCGTTAGCAGGCGATCGCCATTCTACTACAGCGATCGCTGCGTCAGTGGATGAAAATGGCATCACTGAGTCTGATATCAGCCAAACATCCCAACCTCGCTGGATTGAAATTGACTTGTCAGAACAACGGTTACGTGCATGGGAAGGCAAAAAACTTGTTTATTCATACCGTATTTCTGGAGGGAAGCGATCAACTCCCACACCCATAGGTAGATTTCGGATTAATTCTAAGTATCGCACTCACCGGATGCGAGGCAGGGGCTACAATATTCCTGATGTTCCTTACACAATGTATTTTTACAGAGGCTACGCCATCCACGGCGCTTACTGGCATAATCGTTTTGGCACTCCAGTCAGCCACGGTTGCGTAAATTTACCTGTTAAGCAAGCACGCAATGTTTACAATTGGGCTAGCTATGGGACTTTAGTAGTGGTGCGGAAATAATTGTTAATTGGTAATTCGTAATTAAGAGTTGCAATTCTGCATTTGATGTATGGATGGGTGCGTTCACGCAGTTAAGCACCTGTCTATACATATTGCTAAACTAAGAACACATCTCCGAAGTATTTAGGAGCTATGAGCTACCCAACTACTAAACTACTTACCCTGGATGAGTTTCTGAATCTCCCAGAAACAAAGCCTGCAAGTGAATATATTAACGGTGAGATTATTCCTAAGCCAATGCCGAAAGGGAAGCATAGTCGATTGCAGCTAAGACTCTGCAATACTATTAACGAAGTAGCAGAAAGCCAAAAAATTGCTTATGCATTTCCAGAGTTGCGTTGTAGCTTTGATATCCGCTCAATTGTCCCTGATGTAGCGGTTTTTAACTGGTCACGAATTCCATTTGATGTTGATGGGGAAGTTCCCAACGATTTTTTGTTGTGGCCAGATTGGACAATTGAAATACTCTCTCCAGAACAGAGTTCAAATCGAGTAATTGGCAACATTCTTTACTGCTTACAACATGGTTGCCGATTAGGGTGGTTAATTGATCCAACAGATCGCTCAATTTTGGTTTTCTGTTCGGGCCAACAACCAGTATTACTCCAGGGAGAAGATTTTTTGCGTGTATTACCAGAAATTCAACTTGCACTAACCGTCAATCAAGTTTTTGGATGGTTAAAGATGGATAGTTAGAAATAACTCGCCTCGAATTAGAAGAAGCGTAGGCGTAGCTCGTCGTGGACATCGCTCTATAGCAAATACCAAATTATAGACATAAATCATGTCTATAATAGACACTATCCTGAATAAAAGAGGTAGGAGAATGAACTGGAAAATTGCAGAAGCGAAACAGAGGTTCTCCGAACTAATTCATGCTGTAACTAAAGAACCGCAACTCATCTACAATCGCAATGAACTGGTGGCTGTTGTTGTTGAAGCTGGAATGTTTGAGGAATTTTTGGCGTGGCGCAAGCAGGGCGAAAATATTTCTCTAGCTGATGTTTTCAAAGAACTACGCCAGATAGTTGTTGAAGAAGATTATATCCTCGAAGTCCCCTCCCGCCAAGACCGTCTTAACCCTTTCGCTGATGCCATCGATGACTTTTCTCTGTGACACTAACATTATCAGCGAATTAGTAAGACTCCAACCTAACTCTGGTGTACAGAAATGGGCAGAAAGAGTTTCTTCTATAGTTTTGAGTGCGATCGCCGTTGAATAAATATTTTACGGATTGACATTCAAGCCCAACCCTATAATTCAAATATGCTTCGAGAGCTTTTTAGAAAATAACTGTCAAGTATTGCCTATCACGATTGAAATTGCCAAGCGCTCCGGTGAATTGCGAGGTCAACTAAGATTAAGTGGGAAAACACATACCCAAGCAGATATGATGATTGCTGCTACTGCTCAAATTCATCAATTGACTTTAGTAACGCGCAACATCCGGGATTTTGATGGCTGCGGTATCCCACTTTTAAATCCTTTTAGTTAAACGCGCAATAGTTTAACTCAACTGTGCCACAAGTTGATTTTCCAAAAGCGTGTCATTTGTTAACAAATCTTCAACGGTAATTCGTAAAAAGCGTTGCTCATCAACTAGAAAGAGAATTTTTATGCGATCGCTTCCAGGATATCCGGCTGGTGTCAGTTGGGCAATTGTTCTTGCACCTTCTTGGTCGTTGAGGGGTTTAACGCTGGTTTCATTATTATCCAGACGGCGAGTAATTAAGCGATCGCCATCAAAATAAACTTCGGTACTACCCGTATCTGCTCCCAATTCTCCCATAATCAATTCAATACTAGGTTGATTTTCCAAAGAAGCACCTAAGACTAATTCCACTGGCTGACTCATTGGATATGCCTGTCCAGCTTTAATCAGAGAATGCCATTTGTGACGCTGATTGCGGCGATCCCAGTAGCGGATACCATAGCTGTGATACAGAAAGTCTTTGATTTGTATCCCTTGTGCTAACTGTAATGCACCTTGAGCGATCGCTTCAAATGGACGTTCGCAACGGATTTTTTCTGGCTCAAAATACTGTTTTATCCATGTCTGCACTGCTGGTAATTGCACGGTTCCACCAACTAACAAAACGGCATTAATATCAGGAAGTTCTATCCCTTGCCGTCTTGCTTGCTGCAACAGTGTCGTCATCGATTCATCCAATAACTCAAAAAATGCGTGTTCTTTGAGGATATTATCAAAAGTATCCCGGTTTAATTCCAATTCATAGCTTTCAAATGTTTCATCATCAAAATAAACTTCACTAGCTTGGTTTTGAGTTGATAGCTGAATTTTTACCCGTTCTGCCAATCGTGTTGTCAAGGGACTTACCGCCAACTCTTGAGTTTTGGCAAAGTAATCTACCAACCAATTATCAATATCAGTACCGCCTAAATTTTGCCCAGCTTTCGCCAGGACACGGGCAGTTTTAACTTTTTGTTTTGAATCTTCAGCCAGAGACTTATTCCCCCACTTGAGGAGAAATCCCAACGGCTTTGTAGTTGCTTGCACGCCTTGATCCAACCGGACAAGGGACAAATCTAAAGTACCGCCGCCGAAGTCAATTACCAAGAGAATTTCTTGATCTGCTAAACCATAACCCAAGGCTGCGGCTGTGGGTTCATCCAGCATTCGCACCTGTTCGACGGGAAGGGATTGGCAAACGTTTCCCAACCAGTGACGATAAGCTTCAAAGCTGTCTACGGGTACGGTTAACACGAGAGAATCTAACCCACCTTGTAGGGGTGCTAGTTCTTCAATTACTTTGGTGAGGAACCATTGTCCTACTTGTTCAAAGGTGACAATTTGCCCATCTAATTCGGGTAAGAATCCTTGGATATCTGCACCAATACCGCGTTTGAAACTGCGGAAAAATCTAGTTTCGCCTTTGAGGTCAAGACCCTGATCGCGTACTTGTTGCCCGACTAAGACTTGATTCTGGCTTGCGTCTTCAACGTAAACCAAGCTGGGAATCAGTGGCGGATTGAGACTTTGTTTAATTGATAAACCTGGTAGAGTAAGGGTTTCTGGCTGTTGGGTTACGGGGTTCCAACGAGCAATGACTGTGTTGCTAGTACCAAAATCGATTGCGATCGCCATATTTTATATTTATTATCTCGCACGAAGAGGCTAAAGCTGCTTTCTTTGTGATTATTCTCTATAAGTTACCAAGAATGCAAATGCGTCCATAGGCTTGCTTTTTTGCATCCCAAGCCAGATATCGATTCAGTCCGTTGCAACGAAGTGTTAGCACAGTTAGACAATTGGCTTGTCAGAAAGCCTTCTTTTGGACAGTCTACCGCGCTACAATCCCTATTACTCCATTGAAAAACGCGCCACTTAAAAGTTATTACGAATAACTATCAATTAAGAAATACATCCATCTTGGCTCAATGCTAAATAGTTAGTCTGCGATGCCTGCGGTTTTCTCGTTGCGATCGCGGTCATTGTCTAATCCGTTACTGAAAATTAACTGTATCTCTGACTGCGTTAGAACTTTGGCGCGCCCGTGCCAATTTATTTTCATAGGGTCTATAAAGACCCTATGATCCGCAGCCTACAACCATTTGACACCCAATTAGTAACAATTGCTGGACCTAGATTAGGGAAAAGTCGTCAAAATCTTATCATGCAGGTGGCGACATTCGGTGAGTTTAAGAGCGATCACTATTCTTTTCCAAGACGGGTGATCGCTTTTTAACTATCTATTGGGTACTCTAACCTCAGAGTTTTCTGTAAATAAAATTAGAAGGAAAAAATCATGAGTAGTTTTTCTCAAAATCAAGAAAGCTGGATAAGCTATGAAAAAGGTTATGAACCATATATAGGAATAATGACAGCAGATAAACTGGAAAAAGCTTTTGAAAGAACTGAAAAAACTTTTAATCAAGCTCTTATTGAAGAAGATTCTAAAAGATTACTGGATATTATGAACAGTTTGAAAAAACATAATAAATTTTTCAGATTACCTAGTATTGCATACGTAGAAATTGAAAGAGAAGAAGATAATGACGATGATAATCCTATACGAAACAATTACATAATAGGAGGCAGGCATAGAGTAACTGCATTACTGAACTTAATGGAAAAATGGAATAAAGATAAATATCATTTTGAAGTTCAGGTAGAAATGAGAAGAGTCAATGATTTTTTGGATATTATTGAATTAATTATTGCAGATAACGAAGGAAGAAGTATGTCAAAAAGTGAAGAAATTTACTTACGGCAGCTTCAAGACATTTTACCTTTAATTCAAGATCCTAATATAACTTTTTCTCAATTTATAAATCAAATTTTAAATAATAACGCAGTCAGCAAAAAAGGTAAAGAAAACATAATATCTGCTTATGCCGATTACCAAAAAAACAATCTAGGTTTTAATACAATTATCAAATTACACGGTACTAAAACATATACACAGTTAATAATTAAATCTCTGTTAAGTAATCTTTTAAATAAAAAACCTCAATTAGGAAAATGGGATGGGATAAAGCTAGAACGTTCAATAAAATGGTGTTGGGGAGGTTATAAAGAAAGCCCAATTACAAATATAATTAACAAATCAAATATTACTTGGCGTAGTAAAAATAAGCCATTTATAGCAACATTACGGGAAAGTCAGAAATTAAGTAATGGTGACATTTATATAGGTAGATGCTACAAGGAGCTAGCAGATTATGCGGTAGAAGAATGGGAGTTTGCTAATAAGCCTTGAGGTAAATAAATATAGTTTTTGGAAACGCTAGTCTTCATAATCTATCCCTGAACTCTAACCCCAGCATTACATAGATATCCCCCTCAATTGTTTAATCCATAACACATCCCTCCATACAATCTAAAAGATTTCAAAATGCGACACATCATTAAGCTCAAGACCTACATCGCCTTCACACGCGGTTGTAGGTTTTTTTATATGCCCCACCAGCTGACAAACCCCACGCTACAGAATTGTGTGATCGCTTCAAGTCTAAATCCAACTGCCTCAGTCACACAGAAACCAACAGAGCGTTGAAAATTTTGAGATTACTAGCTAATGTCAATAAAACAACGTAAGTGACCAAAAAGCTGATTATTTCGTTCACCAATCCAGGCGATTAACCCAGATTTATGAATAAGACACATAGCAAAACTACTTACGTAGATTATATTGTTAAACTTCCTGAGCGATCGCTGGAGGAATTTTGTCGCTGGGTATACCGCTTCATGGGCAATGCTCAGTTCATCTATCCTCAACATCTAGCTGAACAACACCAAAAATTTGCTCATGCATTAATAGATTGGTATTCTTCCAAAGCCATATAAATTAAGATAATTGACCCACATGACTTTAATGCTGGGGGAAAGTAAAAGTAGAGGCACTGGCTAATTAGTACAAAAACCTAATCTAACCCGGAGTTCCGGGTTAGTAGTAGTTCACGCTCAATCTTCATGCCGTAACTGCCATGCTGCACCGCAAGCGGCCCCAGCCCCAGCTAACAATCCGGTACTCATTCCTTGGATAGTTTTTTGGATTGGGTCTTGAGTTAGACAGTCGCTTGTAACCTTACTGTCTTCTAAGCAGAGATTACTTTCTGCCCAAGCAGCAGTACCTCCCAAAATTACACCAGTTATACTACAGGAAATAACTAGCAGCAAAAGGCGTTGAGTTTTTCTAACCATAGATAGATGTGCTAAAGATTAGAGATAGTAATTTACTTTCAATTACTTTACACATTCTTGCTAGCAAATGTCAGCTGGTTTCAAAACTAAAATAGGTCAAAGTCGATTTTACCTGCATTTCAAAGATACAAATCACATAAATTATATTTTTACCTCTTCTGAGGCACTAATACTGGTATTTTATGGGCATCGGCTACGGATTTGGCATGTTGCCCAACAGTCACAACATTGAACTGACTGGATATAATTTCCAAACTTTTGTTCACTATTGCCAGCTTCTTGTAGGTGGGGAGACTCATTCCAGGGAAGAATGATAACTCTGGCACATCCTCTTGACTTACAAAGTCTGTAGGATGGAATAGCAAAGAAGGCTGGACATGTGTAAGTTTACACAGCCATAGGGCAATTCGCAGGTAGAGTAACGCAGCTTCCGAAGAAAATGTACTTATATACATTATGTAACTGAAGTGAATTGGCACCTTGAAAATTGGCATGGTGGTTACGGGAATTTCAGTCAATTTATCCTTACCCATCTTCCACTGGTAAGGTTTTAAAGGCTGCAAACCGTCTTTGAAACCGCCAAACAAGGCTTCGCGTTTCTTGCGTTCTTCCTTGCTCAGTTTACAGGTCATTAAATAATAAGCTCGTGCTATGGGCCCCAAAAATGTGGGAAAAGTTGAAGCATCATATTCGTATCCCCGTCGTGCTAAGACTTTCAATACCGCAGGCGAAAAACTGTATCCAGGCCCCCGAAAGCCGATAGGATGTTGATGGGTAACGCGCTTGATATGTTGTTCGGCTAACGCCACTTCTTGTTCAATTTCATCCTCTGAATATAGATGTAGCCAAGGATCATGGTAGAATGAATGATTACCTATTTCGTGACCAGCGTTAGCGATCGCTTGTAAAGCCTTAGTGTTCTTTTCCAAGGCGGCATCCTGACCCACAATGAAGACTGTGATTGTCACATTCCACTGCTGAAAAATATCTAAGAAACGAGGGACTGCAATATCTAAGTAAGAGGGAAAAGTCTCCCAACCAGGAGCGCCCTGATTTTTTAGAAAAGACCAAACATTATCCAAGTCTAAAGAAAGACTGGCTATTGGTTTGTTTCCTCGTAACTTCGTTTTCATTATGAGTTTAAGTATTTGGATAATTTTAAGCGTAAATTAAGTTTTAGGAAGACAGATTTAATAACCTGCAACTTGATTCCTTAGAAGTTACTACGACCCGCTATTAGACATCGCACCAGCTACAAAGATTATAAATTAGATCGGCATATTTTCTAGATTATGATGCTCAATTTATATCATTAGTTTCAATAAAAAGCGATTATACAAAAAATTTTCAACATCCTAGATATTGATTTGCTGCTTCTGAGTCAAACACATTGCAATTCCCTTTTCGTAGTAAGCTGCCTCGTTAATAAAAATCGGCCAAACGGTAGATGCACCCTCATAAACAATTGTTTTATTATCAAAGGTTATAAACATTGGGTCTCCTGGGTTCAAGGCTTGGTAATCCTTGTCCTGAAGCTCTGGATGAATCATCGCAAAGATTTTGCCATCCTGTTGTTTTGGATAGTCCACAACTGATAAATGGTCATAGAGAATCAACGTTTCATTAGTTGATGCAATTTTACCTTGATTAAACTGTTCTAGATAGTCGAGAACCGCATAAACAAGTTCTTCTGTTTGTTGGAACAACGTCGCTTTTAAGATACCTTGGGCAATAGGGCCAACCTCGATCGCAAATCCTAATTCGCACAGGGAATTTACAAATGGATTTTCTGTAATAGATTTAAAAGAGCAGCGATAAATCCTCACCAAAGGGCTAATCTGACTGAGATAAGCAGCCAATTGCAAATTTAATGGATGACTGTTTACCAAAATAATTGTCAGACCCATGTTAGCTGTGCTGCTGTGCAAGTCTAGGATAAAATCTGCTTGTTTATTTCTGTTTGATCCTAAAGTGTTTTGAATTGATTTAGCTTGCAATTCTTCGTAACTGTTAAGAGTTGGATTTTGTAAATCTTGCTTGAGAAAACAGCGATTTAAATCCTTCTCTACATATCGCCTCCCTGCTGCAAAAGCGTTAGGATTTGCTAACAGAGTAACTGTCTCAAAACTTTGTCTAGTAATCAAGTCGGGAAATTGAGCAAATTTTTCGATTAAATAGGCCCCAGTAAACTCATTGCCATGAGTTCCACCAACAATTGCAACTCGATTAATTTGGTTCACAATTACACCAACTCCAGAATGCAGCCTCTCAATTAAGAGGTAGAGGGAAGGGAGCAGGGGGAGATGAGGGAGATGAGGGAGAAAAGAGAAATATTTAGTAATTTTTACTATTCAAATAGCTCGAAATACACTTGCTTGCTTGTTTCTTTCCCCCTGCTCCCCTGCTCCCTGCTCTCTTCCTCCGTCCTTCCCTGCCTCTTTTTCAATGTACATTATGAAGCATTCAGCGTGCCGATGCGATCGCGCCCAGATGGTTCATAAAGATAAGACATATCAGGCCCATCAGGAATAATCCCACCGGGGTTGAGTGGGAATAGGTTCCCGTAGTAGTCTCGTTTCACACTCTCGACATCGCAGGTGTCAGCTACACCAGGAAGCTGATATAGATCCCTTAAGTAAGCTCCCAAGTTGTGATAGTCTCGAATTCGCTGCCTATTGCACTTAAACAACCCGTAGTAGGCACTATCAAACCTAAACAACGTCGTGAATAAACGGACATCTGCAAGCGTGAGATTGTCTCCACACAAATATCGACTAGTTTGCAATGCAATGTCAATCTCATCGAGAGTCCCAAACAGTTCATTACAAGCTTGATTGTACGCTTCTTGGGTTTGGGCAAAACCGCAGCGATACACACCGTTATTTACTGCGTGATAAATTTTCTCATTCCACCAGTCAATTTTCTCTTTGAGTGCTTCTGGGTAAAGATTCAGTGTGGGATTGTTGGCGAACTCGTTAAATTCCGAGTTCAGCATGACAATAATCTCTGAACTCTCATTATTAACAATAGTTTTTGTTTGGTTGTCCCATAAAATTGGAACTGTAGAGCGCCCACTGTAACCAGGTTCTGCCAGTTGATAAAATTCAGCTAGTGTACGACAACCTTCTTCTTCTTCGTTGAATATCCAACCGCCTTCAATGGGAGAAGGAGAGACAATACATACTGATATTACCGCTTCGAGTTTTTTGAGCGATCGCACAACCAGGGTTCGATGCGCCCAAGGACAACCCAACCCAACATAGAGTCTATAGCGTCCTGCTGCTGGTGGGTGTGGATTTCCTTCTTCGGTACCAATGAACTTACGAAACTGGCTATTAGGACGAATATATGCTCCCGACTGATTGCTAGGAGCAAGCTTTGACATCATTATTTGCCACATAGTCGTCCAGACAAACTTTCCCAGCCAGATGATGAGCTTCGGAGGGAGTGTCCTCCCCTTTTTCTTGGGGAGATTTTTTTCGTCATCCATCGGAGTCGAGTTGCTCATGATGACAATCTTGCTTTGGGAATTCTTACAAGCTAATCGTATCAAACTTGCGATCGTTTTGCTACATCTATAACCAAAGAGGTATTGCTTTTTTAAAAAGTTGCTTACTTTCCAGACTTTAATATCTGTATCTGCTGTAATAAATTGCCACTTAATTGACTAAAAGGCTTAATGAGGATTTAGCGATATTTTGATTTTTTACCTAACGTGCCTTGTATCACATCAGACCATAAATTTCAAGTTTAGTGTTAAGAAGTAATAGTATTTAAAACCTATTCATAAATTTATTTTAGAAACACAACTTTTAAGCCAGCGATATCTAGCGCCAAGCCCGGAAATGTTTATGTGATATAGATTACGATATCATACACCCTTTCTCCCATAACCCAGTACAGGGATTAATTTAATACTAAATGGCATAGATGATTTACAGCACAATTACTATTGACTAAATAAATTTTACTTTAGCTTATTAATAATAATATCGGATCTTAATATCATTAATAAGTATAAAGAAGTCTTTCTATGGATATAAGTTTAGGAATAAATTACTTAAAGAGGAAAACATGAAATTTACGTAGTAAGAATTGTAAATAAAGTGACTCAAACTAACAACAAAAATAACCTTCTAGAGGAACCAGATTTAGGGACTTTCATCGCTCAGACTACTGCTACAGATAAATGGCAAGTATTGTCGTACAAAGCCCCAATCCTACCCATACATGCCGCCCTTCTTCGTACTGGTAAGATATTCTTTTTCTGTGGTTCAGGTAACGATCCGGCTCGGTTAAATACTCCCTATGACAGTGTGGTTTGGGATGTAAACAAGGGAACCTTTACCCATCAAGCACCTCCATTAGATAGTAATAATCAACCTATTGACCTTTTTTGCGCTGGTCACTCCTTCCGCTCTGAGGGTCTGCTAATGGTTGCAGGTGGAACTCTGCGCTATGACCCATTTTATGGTTCACCCTCTGCTCTACTGTTTGATCCCATTACCGAGAAATGGGTCAAGATCCCATCAATGAATAATGGCCGCTGGTATCCTACTGTGTTAACACTAGGCAGCGGTCGGATCTTTGCACTGTCTGGACCGGATAAAGATGGCAAGCTAAACAGACAACCAGAAATTTATTCTGTTACATTTTCAAATGGCTGGAATGCTTTTCCAATAACTAGCCCCTTTCCGGCATACGCGCAATTGTTTCTATTGAGTAGTGGGAAAATTTTTTATTCAGGCGCTCAGATGGGCAATTCTGGAGTAGCGCCAACTATACTAACCCTGCCAGATACATTTACGCAAAGCATTGCAGAAAAAGTTGTGCCAGGACTACAAAACCCAGATTTCGGTAATCAAGGTGCCAGCGTGCTTTTACCACCTGCACAAGACCAAAAAGTTATGATTATCGGTGGGGGTAATAGTACTACAGCAACAAACAGGGTAAATATTGTAGATTTAAAAGCTACTAATCCAACTTACGTAGCAGCAAAGTCTCTAAATTATGCTCGGATGCATCACAGCGCTGTTTTATTGCCCGATCGCACAGTGTTTGTTTGTAATGGTAGCAAAATGAGTGAGGACACAACACAATCAATGCTGCCAGCAGAAATCTACAATCCAGCCACAAATACCTGGACAGTAGTAGCTAAACAAAGTGTCCCCCGTGTATATCACTCTGTGGCCTTGCTGCTGCCAGATGGTAGGGTAGTTGCAGCTGGGGGGAACCCTCAACGGACTGTCAATGAACTGCGATTAGAAATTTACAGTCCTGCGTATATGTCGCGTTCACGACCAATTATTCAGAGCGCTCCTCAAACATTGAGCTACGGACTGCAATTTACGATTCAGACACCCCAGGCTGGAAATATTAAATGGGTTAGTTTGATTAGACCAATGGCAACCACTCATTCCTGCGATACAGAACAAAGGATAGTCGATGTGCCGATTAATTCTAGAAACTCTACTTCTCTGAATGTCACGGTAACAAACAATCGAAACATAGCGCCGCCAGGGTGGTACATGCTTTTTATTAGTGACAGCAATGGGACACCTTCAGTAGCAACCTGGACGCGAATATTTTAGCCTTACCCATTTAACTTAATAAAAGTCATTAATTCTAGGAGGGGAAATATGAATTCCAAGCTCTCACGTCGGCAGTTTGGCCAGTTGGCAATTGCTGGAACTGTAGTATCTGGGCTTAGTTATTTAACCAACAAAGCCTTGGCGCAAACACCAAGTTTAAATCCAAGTTTAAATAATATTGTCGGTATAACTTCTGGTTCTATCATCACCACAGACAAAGCGGTTATTCCAGAGGGAAACACCACTGAATTAGATAGCACTGCCTCAAACAATATATCCACAGATATTAAGCCTGTAGGACTTGTTTTGCAATCCTTAACTACAGGAAATAGTCAGGTACTTGCAAATAGTACGCCTTTAGCAGAGCCTGGTGAGATATTAAATATAAGTGGCTTCACTTCTTTAAGCGATGGCACACTTGTTGTAGCCACTACTCCTGTTACGATTAGCAAGAAACTGGCAACACCTACTCGGATTACATTTTTGGGTACGCCTATAAAAACTTTGATAGTCTCAGGACTTAAACAGAATCAACAGCTTGGGAGTTTGCTAGGCACTAATGATGGGCGACTCATCGGTCTAGTAGGTAAAAAGAACGGTACACCACCAATTTTATTGGTAGATATTAACCTTCAAACAGGAGAAATAAGTTCTATTAATAAGATTAAATTCCCGAACGATGAGCGGGTTAGCAATCTAGCTGAGTGTCCAGATGGAAAACTCTATACTTCTTTAGTTGGATTTCATGGTGATACAACTTTGGTGCAGCTAGATTCAAATCAAAAAAAGCCAATCAGACTGGCACAATTGAAAGTTGATGGTAAAGAATGGAATAATGGCTTACAAAGCTTAGTTTGCTCTGCAACAGGTCAACTCCTTGCATTGGGAGCTATGAGGTATGAAACACCTAATGCTGTGTATAGCGTAGATAAGAACAGTGGAAACATGACTCGGCTACAAGACTTTGACGTTGCTCAGATTGCAATTGCTCGTAGGTAGAAGGGATTGGCTAAAACCCTTATACCTATTGCCTGTTGCCTATTGCCTTATTTCAACGACAATTATTTACGCTTACTTACTTAATCTCTGACAGATGCCTTTTCCCTAAGAAAGGCATCAAATGTAAACCTATCGGGTAGTGAAGTTTGTGCGCCTGATTTTGTCGTCGCTAAAGCACCTGCTGCTGCGCCCCAAACAACTGCTTGATGTAAAGAAAATCCTGCAAAAAGTGCCGCCGTTAAGCCACCATTAAAAGCATCGCCAGCTGCTACTGTGTCAACTGCATGAACTGGAAAGACGGGGACAAAAAACTTTTCCTCAGCAGTGGCACAAAAAACACCTTTAGCACCAAGTTTAACAATCGCACATTTCACACCCCGTTGTAATAAAACTTCAGCAGCCTTTGCCGCTTGTTCCTCTCCATCCACAGGAAAACCCACTAGCTGCGCGGCTTCAACTTCATTGGGTGTAATAATGTCCACTAATGGATAAAGTTCATCTGGAAAATTAGATTGTGCGGGTGCTGGATCGAGAATTACCCTGATTTTGCTTTTTCTTGCTGCTGTAGCAGCTGCAATCACGGTAGTAATTGGAATTTCTAATTGTAAAAGCAGTGCTGTCGCTTCTGGTAATAACTGCGACAATCGTTCTACATCTTCTTGATTGACACGCCCATTTGCACCAGGAATTACAATAATTTGATTTTCCCCAGCATGATTTACGGCGATAATAGCAACTCCAGAACTAACAGTTTCATCCACAAAAATATTATCAATCTGCACACCAGATGATTGCAAATTGTTGACAAGTTCCACACCAAAATCGTCTGCACCGACACGCCCCACCATTTGGGTAGGAATTCCCAGTTTTGCTAATGCTACAGCTTGATTCGCTCCTTTACCTCCCGAAACTTTAAAAAATTCTTCTCCTAGCAACGTTTCTCCTGGGACTGGCAATCGGGGTGTTGTTGCTACCAAGTCTATATTTATGCTGCCAAAGACGATAATGCTCATTTTTGTTGATCTTTAAAGCCATTTAGCGTATAGTCCAAGCGATTGCTACGGTTTATAGGTCTAACTTTTTCCAATTGCAGCATGACATTGAATCGCTACACATCTGTTATTTCATCTTAACTGTTAGCTGATAACAATCATCCCAAAATACTTTGTAATAGCAACCAAATATTTAAACCTACGATAACAATAGCAACTAACCAGGCCAACGATTTCAACCACAAGGGATTTACAAACTCACCCATCAAGCGGCGATTACTCGTAAACATCACCAATGGAATCACTGCAAATGGTAACTGTAAACTGAGGATAACTTGGCTGAGAACTATCAGACTGCTTGTACTATTTTCACCAAAAATAATGATAGTAATTAACGCTGGAATGATTGCAATCAGACGGGTTATTAAACGGCGTAACCAAGATGGAAAGCGAAATTGTAAAAAGCCTTCCATAACAATTTGTCCTGCCAGAGTTGCAGTTAGCGTTGAACTTTGTCCAGAAGCAAGTAAAGCAATGCCAAAAATAGCACTGGCAGCACTAACTCCTAACAATGGTGAAAGTAATTTATAAGCGTCTTGAATTTCTGCCACATGCTGATTACCAGAAAAATGAAATGTTGCGGCAGACACAATTAAAATTGCTGAGTTGATAAATAGTGCTAAAGATAAAGCAAAAGTTGAATCAATTGTACCAAACTTAATTGCTTCCCATCTTTTTTCAGTATTAGGCTGCCAACTACGGGTTTGTACAATTGAGGAGTGTAAATATAAGTTGTGAGGCATCACTGTCGCCCCTAAAATACCAATAGCAATGTAGAGCATTTCTGGATTCTGTAAAATCTCTTTCTTGGGCAGATATCCCAATAAAATTCCCCCCATATCAGGGCGAGAAAACAGAATTTCAGCTGTAAAACAGATGCCTACTGTTCCTACCAGCATTATTACTAGGGCTTCTGTATAGCGAAAGCCTTTATGTTGCAAAAATAACAATAGTAGGACATCCACTGCTGTGATGCAAACACCCCATACTAAGGGAATACCGAATAAAAGTTGCAGTGCGATCGCACTTCCTAGTAGTTCTGCTAAATCACAAGCTGCGATCGCAATTTCACACAGTACCCACAAGCAAAAACTAACCTTTGGACTGAAATAGTCTCGACAAGCCTGTGCTAGATCTCGCCCTGTAGCAACTCCCAAACGTACACAGAGTGATTGGAGTAATATTGCCATCAGGTTCGACAGCAGGATCACTGTTAATAGAGTGTACCCAAACCTTGAACCCCCAGCGATATCTGTTGCCCAATTTCCAGGATCAATATATCCCACTGAAACCAGATACCCTGGCCCTGTATAAGCCATCATCTTGCGCCAAAAGCTGCTGCTGTTAGGAACTCCAATGCTACGGTGAACCTCTGGTAAGCTAGGTTTGTTTTCTGGGGGAGTCATTTGCTGTGCCGTCAAATCTTCTCATATTCTTTTCATATTCTCATAAAATATAGAATAAACATCAACCTTTAGGTAAGTATGGACAAATCACTTGGGTTAGCGAGATTTTGCCTGGGAATATACCCCCTAACTCACGGTTTTAATAAGTTAGGGGGTATCTAGCTTTCAGGTTTTCAGTGCGTAAATCCTGAAGTATTAGGTTTTACTTGTCATTACAAACATCAATTTTGCTCTGTTAACAGCAAAATATTCTCAGTCATTTAATTCCTTCAAATCAGCCGCGACAGGTTGAGAACATCTTTGGATTTGAGGAGAGATAGAGCAAATTGCATCTGTCGTTGTTTCAAAACAATTTGATAATCCAATTGTTTTTAACAATCCTGTTCGTTCTAATAGTTGTTTGACTTCGGGTTGTAAACCTGTGAGAATTAAGCGGCAATTGTGCCGTTCTAAGTCGTGGTAAATATCCTCTAAAGCTACTAATCCAGTTGTGTCCATATTTGGTACAAAGCGCAGCCGGAGAATTAAATATTTCACTTCCGGTTCATCGCGGAGGAAGGTAGCAAAGCGTTCAGCAGCACCAAAAAATACGGGGCCATCTATGCGATAAACGGCAATTTCCTTACCTAATTCCAGAGGAGTACCAGGGGGAAATACTTCGGTTTCAGGTATTTTAACTAGACTTAAATCGCTCATCCGTTTGATGAACAATGCTCCGGCTGCAATCAATCCTACTTCTACAGCGAGAACTAAATCAAACAAGATTGTTACTAGCCAGGTGAGAATCATTACCGCAAAGTCAGAGTAGGTAGCACGCATCAATAAACCAATGGCTTCCCATTCAATCATCCGCACACTAACTACCATCAGAATGCCAGCAAGTGCTGCTAAAGGAATCTGTGCTGCTAGGGGTGCTAAAGTTAAAACAATAATAGCTAAAGCAACACCGTGAATTACCCCAGATAGTCGAGTTTTGCCGCCCGAACGGACATTGACAGCAGTCCGAGCGATCGCACCTGTTGCCGGGATGCCGCCAAAAAATGGGATAATAATATTTGCCAATCCTTGACCAATTAATTCGCGATCGCTATTGTGTTTTTCGCTCACTGTCATCCCATCAGCCACTACCGCCGACAGTAACGATTCAATACTTCCCAGTGCAGCCAAAGCCAAAGCCGGATTAATCAGTTCTCGAATCACACTAAAATCATTCCAGTGGGGAATGCCTTGAGGCATTGGTAAAGATTGCGGAATGCTGCCAATTGTGGGTACATCCAGATGAAAATAAGTTGCTATCCCCGTTGCCAACACCAATCCCACTAAAGAACCCGGTATTGTCGTATTAATCCTGGGCCAGAAAATGTTGGCTGCCATTACCAATGTTGCTAACCCAACAGCAGCCCAATTTAGAGCTTCTACATGAGTTAAACTTTGCCAAAGCCCCGGCAAAAAGTGTTCACTACGTGGTATTCGTAAACCAAAAAAATTATTTAATTGACCACAAAATATAATCACGGCAATACCATTGGTAAAGCCTGCCGTCACTGGATAGGGAATAAACTTCACTAGCTGCCCAAGTTTGGCAACTCCCAAGGCAATCTGGATAATTCCAGCCATTACCCCAGCAATCCAAACTTTCTCAAGGCCGTACTTGGCGACAATTCCCACCAAAACCACAGCCATTGCACCTGTCGGCCCTGTAATCTGTACTGGCGAACCACCAAAAATTGCCGCGACAATTCCCGCTACAATAGCGGTATAAAGTCCCGCCTTTGGTTCTACACCACTCGCTACCGCAAAGGCTAAAGCCAAAGGCAATGCTACCACTGCTGCTGTTAGTCCACCCGTCAAATCGCCACGCAGTCCACTAAACCAGCGATTCAGACGTAAAAGCTGTGGTTCTTTGAGGATATTAGAGATTGCCATATTCAGTTTGAACTCTTATAGACAATTTTTTGCTGCACACATAGATGTGATATAATATGTGGCAAATTAAGCATAATACCCAAAATATTAAAAAGCCACGGGTAAAAGCCCCTTTATTATAGACATCTCGGAAAAAAGTCAAAATTATATTGTTATTAGTTTGTAGGGTGCAGTCTTAAAGAATCCACTCATTTTGGTTTTAGATGAAGCTACCTTAGAGGTGGATAAGATTTCGAGCAATTCTATTCCTTCATAAAGGACTAGGTTTAAGTGCCTCAGAGGATATTTTAAAAGTGGTATGTTGTGATTTTAATCGAAATTATTACCCCCCTCTTAATCCCCCCTTATAAAGGGGAGAAACAAGAAAATCTAGTTCCCTCACCTTTATAAGGGGAGGGTTAGGGTGGGGTAAAAAATATTTGATACATCAATCATGACTTTTAAAACATCCTCTCATCAATCTGTCTGAATTAAGCCTTCAATCTTCAGATTCAGGACTCGAGACTTTGTTATGTGGTAATATCAACTGCACGAAACCGCAAAAAGCCGTGGCTACTGGATTAAAATCTCATCAGATATCAAGAAGGCGTAAACATTCAACGCATCCTCTCCAGCGCTTGCTTGAGTATGGACATCAGTATCGTAAACAAATTTGGCTAGCGACTACTTATTCTATCCTCAATAAATTTTTCGACTTGGCACCACCAGGCTTAATTGGCGTGGCTGTGGATGTAGTAGTCAAGCAACAGGATTCTATAATTGCCCAGTTAGGGGTACGCGATGTCTTTGGACAATTTTTGATTATTTCTTTTCTCACTGTCATCATTTGGATACTAGAATCTGTTTTTGAATACGCCTACGCTCGACTTTGGCGGAATTTAGCTCAGAATATTCAGCATGACTTGCGTTTAGATGCCTACAAACATTTGCAAGAGTTGGAATTGGCTTATTTTGAAGAACGCAGCACTGGCGGCTTAATGTCTATCCTCAGTGATGATATTAACCAATTAGAGCGTTTTTTGGATGGAGGAGCAAATGATATTATTCAAGTTTCTGCAACTGTTCTAATTATTGGCGCTGCTTTCTTTATTTTGGCTCCTAGTGTCGCGTGGATGGCTTTGTCACCGATGCCATTTATCCTCTGGGGTTCTTTTGCTTACCAACGACTGCTTGCGCCTCGCTACGCCGATGTCCGGGAAAAGGTTGGTTTCCTAAATTCGCGTTTGTCAAACAATATTAGTGGAATAACTACCATTAAAAGTTTCACTGCCGAAACTTATGAAGCCTCTCGTTTGGAATTAGATAGTGAAGCTTATCGCCGCAGTAACTCCAAGGCAATTACTCTTTCTGCTGCTTTTGTACCGTTAATTCGGATGCTGATTTTAGTGGGTTTCACAGCATTACTCTTATATGGTGGCATGGCAGCAGTTTCTGGACAAATGTCTGTAGGTACTTACAGTGTATTAGTGTTTTTAATCCAGCGCTTGCTATGGCCTTTAACAAGATTAGGCGAAACTTTTGACCAATATCAACGAGCAATGGCTTCTACTAATCGAGTCATGAATTTGTTAGATACTCCTATCGCCATTCATACAGGAAATGTGGCGTTACCTGTGAATGAAGTGCGCGGTGAAGTGCAATTTAAAAATGTTTATTTTGCCTATAAAGATAGATTTCCAGTAATTAAAAATCTGTCTTTGGATATTCCGGCTGGAAAAACCATTGCAATTGTCGGTTCAACAGGTTCTGGTAAAAGCACTTTAGTCAAGCTTTTGTTGCGGTTATACGAAGTGCAAACAGGAAACATTACTCTCGATGGTATTGATTTGCAAAGTTTAAATTTGCAAGATTTACGGCGCTGTATTGGTTTGGTGAGTCAAGATGTTTTTCTATTTCATGGCACTGTAGCAGAGAATATTGCTTACGGTAGCTTTGAGACTACAGAGCAAGAAATCATCACGGCGGCGAAGATAGCCGAGGCGCACGAATTTATTGTTGAATTGCCCGAAGGTTATGAGACAATTGTGGGGGAAAGAGGACAAAAGTTATCTGGTGGACAAAGACAACGGATTGCGATCGCCCGTGCAGTCTTAAAAAATCCACCCATTCTGATTTTAGACGAAGCTACCTCGGCAGTGGATAATGAGACAGAAGCTGCAATCCAGCGATCGCTCGAACGGATTACAGTAGATAGAACTACAATTGCGATCGCTCATCGTCTATCCACCATCCGCAATGCCGATTGCATTTATGTCATGGAACATGGGAAATTAGTAGAGTCAGGAACCCATGAGCAATTGCTGGAGAAAGACGGGATTTATTCCGGCCTCTGGCGTGTACAGTCAGGTTTGAGATAAGTTTCGCCTATTGTCTGTGTCTTCATTACGAATTATTTATGTTTTTTGGTAATAGTCAACCAGAATCAGGTGATACTAAGTGGCGTCGCCAGTTGGATAAGTTTGTCAAAGCAAATCAGCAAGAGTTGGCGGCGCTGTTTTGGGGATTGTGGTTAGCAAATGGTGACAGTCAGGGTACTGTTGGTATTGATTTGCAACCAACGCCGCATTTTGTTTATTGTCCGAAAGAGCAGATAGAGAATTTAAATAATAGAGTTGAAAATCGGCTGCAAGAAATTTTGGGAATTGTCGAGAATCACAAGCCGGAAGTGGAAGTTGTGATGATTGGGATTGGAAAGGGGGAAATTAAGTTGATTCAGTTTGCACCGGAACCAGCACCACCGATTTGTTTTGAGCAAGTTGGGAAGGATGTGGATGGGTTATTGGAAGTTTTGGAGCAGAGGATGAGTGAGTATTTTTCAAGCTAATAACTTGATGAATATTATTTTCATAATTAAACTTTGATGCTATCTATACAGGTCGATTTTTCTATGTCCTCAAACATAAAGAAAATTAAAAGCTGGAAAGAAGATTATGCTCAATTTTTTGAATCTCCAAGTCGAGAAACTTTTCGTGAATTACTCCGCAACCATACAGGAGAGTATGATGATCTAGACTTTAAAAGTGAACTTGTTTCGGAAGATGAAATCGCCAAGAATATTCTTGGCATGGCTAATAAATCCGGTGGTGTAATTATTTTTGGTGTTGAGGAAAACAAACAAGATAACAGCTTTTATTCTAAGGGATTGCCTGATTTAAATGATAAAACTGATTTTAAAAATAAAGTCGAAAAATATATTCCGTCTCAGTTAAATTTTGATGTTATAGATTTTTCATACGAAGAATCAGAATATTCAAAACTAAAAGGGAAACTATTCCGGGTTGTGATTATAGAATATAATCCACGATATATTCCCTTTTTGCCTAAGAAAGATAGTGATAAAATTAAGCGTTATCACATATTTATTAGACACAACACTAGCACTATCACTGCTGAATATGAACATTTGCAAGATATTTTAAATCGTAGAGTAGAAACGACATATTCCTCTACTACAGAAATGTCTCTAGCTGAACACCTTGCTCAATTAAAAGAACTATATTCAATGATACAAAAGAATAAACCTGGTTCAGCTTTGGCTTTGAACTTTTTGGAAAATACATATTTTACACAGCAAAATCCATATTATCCAAAAGAAGAATATGATGCTTTTATTAGTAGAATGATTTCTGTAAAGAAAGAAGTAATAGAAGCTATAATCCAAAGAAAAGAACCTTGATCGCACTTTTATTACCAGGATCGAGTGTTCCTAATTTCTCGGCTGCAACTCTAAGAATTGAACGACTTTCAGTAGTATGAACCAAATGGACAAAAGCAGCAATAACCCGTTTTCTGTCGGTTAATTCCAGCGTTTTTCTAGCTGTCTTCACCAATGGTTTTGGTAATATCTGCCAATCTCGCTTATCTTGCCGAAAATAGGCATAACTCCATTTGAGTAACTGTTCTACAATTGCATCACCCAAACTACATTCTGGGAACTGGGATAAAGCCTCAGCCGCCAAAAAATAGGCGCGATAACGATAAAAATCGCCGCAACCGTCATCACAATCTATTAAAGCTTGGATAAAATCTTCTTTTTGCTCCTTAGCTACATCCTTTTGGCTGAACCAGTGGACAATCTCTGCTTTCCACTCCGGCTCAAAGATGCGGTAAATGCCTTGATTTAAATCGCTGCGATCGTGGTTAAAGAAATACTGCCAATCATGCATTGCCTCCTACCCACTTCGAGATGTGGGACGAAAGGGACTTAAATGAATTTTGCTACATCAGTTGGCTTGTTGTCAAGTCTGGACGCAATGAGTATCCTTGGTTGAAAGCCAGAGGATTCCTAAACTTTTGTGAGGTTTTATGAAAGAGATCAAAAATAAAATTACAAATAAATTAGAGCGATTATTGGAACAATGGTTAGTACCTCGTCTAGTACGCTGGGGAGAATATCTAGAAACTAAAATTAGGCGCTACAAGCATCAAGAACTCAAGAGTAAATTAAAATTTTCTGGCTCAGGTCTACGATTTAAGCGAGATATTAAAATTGACCATCCGCAAAATGTGTCTCTGGGAAATAAAGTCTATATCGGCCCGGATGTCTTCTTAGATGGACGTGGTGGAATCACAATTGGCGACAATACCACACTCGGATTTAATGTTATTATTCTCTCTGCAAACCACGACTATCAAAGTAATGATTTGCCTTATGAACATAATGTCTACATTCATAAACCTGTTGTCATTGGCCGCAATGTTTGGATTGGCGGAAATGTTCTAATTATTCCGGGAGTTACTATTGGAGATGGTGCAATTGTGGCGGCTGGTACTGTTGTAACTGCGAATGTTGAACCTTTAGCAATTGTTGGAAATCAACCGATGAGAACAATTAAATACCGCGACAAGGAACATTATGAAAAACTCGCTAACAAGCAAGAGAATCAGGATATCTCATAATTACACGATAGTAGGGTGGGAATTTTAATCCCCACCCTACTTGCCTAAACTAGGGCTGGCGTATTTGCACGCTTGACTTGAGGTGTAGCAACCATCCGCATTCCGGCCGGTGTAGCGACAGTTAATCCACGGCGCACAGGATGCACAGGACGTTTATTAACTAGCGATACTTGAAATTCAGATAGAACAGTTGCTAAGACAATTTTCATTTCATACTGGGCAAATGCCATCCCAATACAACGACGATTACCGCCACCAAAGGGTAAATATTCATAAGGTGAATATTGTCTTTCTAAAAAGCGTTCTGGCTTAAACTGTTTGGATTGTGGATAAACTTCTTCGCGATGATGCGCTAAATAAATACTGGGGACTATTGCCGTTCCCTCTCGCAGCTCGTAGCCCATAATTGTAATTGGAGTTTTCACAATCCGCACGAAAGCAGTCATGGCAATTGGGTAAATTCGCAATGTTTCTTGGCAAACTGCTGTCAAATAGGGCAATTTAGCCACACTACTCAAATCGGGGTTAACTCCAATGGTGTTGAGTTCCTGTAGCAACTTCTCCCGCACCTCTGGCAAATGGTCAATCCAGTAAAAAGCCCATGTCAATGCAGAAGCAGTAGTTTCATGTCCCGCTACTAGCAGCGTCATTAACTCGTCGTGTAATTCTTCGTCTGACATCCCTTGACCATCGTCGTAACGAGCAGCCATCATCAAACTTAGGATGTCTTGGCGATTTTGATCGGTTTGGGCGCGACGTTCCCGAAGCAAAGTATAGATAAGTAGATCAACTTTTTGCCGTTGTAGCAGAATCCTACCCCACGGACTCCACGCACCAAAATCTTTTTGTATGAAACGGAAAAAGAAGGCGCTGGACATTATGGGCGAACTGATGAAGTCTAGTAAGTCACTTAGCGATCGCCTTAGTTCTTCAAAAAGCTCTCCCTCATTCAAACCAAAGACAACCCGTAAGATAACACGCAAAGTAATTTCTTGCATCGACTCACGGATATTAAAAGGCTTGCCAATTTTCCATTCATGGCTCACCTGTTGGGTTATTTTCCGAATATCCTCACCATAAGCCCGCATCCTTTCGCCATGAAAGGGGGGAGCTAATAGTTGCCGTTGGCGCTGGTGGCGATCGCCATCCACTAACATAAAGGAGCGATCGCCAAGTAAAAATCTTAGTCCTGTGTTTCCCCTTCCAACCTCAAAATGCCTCGAATCAGCAGTAAAAATCTCCTCAAGCGCTTGAGGTTGACTAAAGTACACAATATGGTTATCAGACCGACTACTCCTGATTGTGAAAGTGTCACCATAGGTTTTGGCAAAATCATCGACATATTTCACTGGCTGACTAATAAACTTGATCGTTCGCAACCAGCGCGGCATTTGAGGCCCATCAGGCAGATTGTAAGTTGCTGTCATAGGAGTTTGTAAATTTGATGGCTTCTGAATTTTATTGTTACGACTTTTCATGTTACTTAGGGTTACAGAAAGCGGTATATTCATGATTGGGGACTAGAGACTGGAGACTGAGAACTGAAAAGAGAATAATAAAAACTCTTGTACAGACGCGATTCATCGCGTCTCTATTCCTAACTCAGCACTCCTAACTCAGCACTCAAGAGGCAGCATCGGAAGCAAGCAGTGCCAAAAATCATCGCTATTCTCAACGGTAAAGGAGGAGTCGGCAAAACGACTACCGCAGTCAATCTGGCTGCAAACTTTGCGAAGAAAAAAAAGGTGTTGCTGATTGATGCAGATATTCAAGGTTCTGCCAGTTGGTGGTTTGGGCGCAGTCAGCAAGGAATGGGATTTGATTTATCTCAAGAAACAGATCCCAAGCTTTTAAGTGATTTAGGAAAGATAACAGGTTACGATTTAGTAGTGGTGGATACGCCTCCCGCGCTGCGCTCTGAAGCATTAGTAGCGGTAGTTGCGATCGCAGATTATCTAGTTTTGCCTACACCCCCATCCGCAATGGATTTAGCTATCCTCGTGGAAACAGTTAAGGAAGCCGTCATCCCCGTGGGAACCCCCCATCGGGTACTGCTAACTAAAGTCGATACGCGCAGTATTGGGGAAGCGCTAGAAGCAAAAAACACTCTCACTAGATTAGGTATTCCTGCTTTTAATACCTTTATCCGTGCTTATAAGGCTCATGAACGAGCGGCGCTTGAGGGTGTAGCGATCGCTCAATGGCGAGGAAGTAATGCACGAGAGGCGGAGTTAGACTACCGTCGTGCAGCTGATGAATTACAGCGTGATTGGAGAAAATAATAATGGCTAGGAAACAAAGTCTCTCTGACTTACTACAAGAAGAGGCACAAAAATTTACACCCCCAGAAGGTGAATCTGCGATCGAGGTTACAGCAAAAGCAATTACCGAAGAACAGGCTTCATCTGATGAAGAATCCTCAGCACAAACATCTGAGCCAAATTCTACTAAGCGTACAAGCCCAACTAAAGCTGATTTAGAAGCGACTGTTAAAGAGTTGACAAGTAATTTAGAAACAAGCCACAAAAAAGAAGCATCTCTTGGACAAGAAGTTGCTGATTTGCAATCAAAATTATCTAAACAAAAAACATTTGTATCAGAACAAAAATCATTACTAGAACAACTAACAAAAGAACTTGAAGAAACTAAAAAAACAGCACTGCAACTTGCAGAAGCAAATTCCAAGCTTATAGAAGAAATTAATGCTTTAAAACAAACAGCAGAAGATAATTCTAAAAAACTTGTTGTCAAAGAAAGTACTGCTATTAAACCAGTCAAAGATCATTACAATCCACTTAACTACAAAAAATCACATCGTTCATCGGAAACATTAGCTCAAAATCAACCACAAAATCAACCAGTAGAGTATCCTGAAAGTTCTAATGAGATGTGGTTACTTGACTAGTACAGCTTGGCGCAAATCAAGCTAACTTTAACAAGGGGGATTATGCCCCTTGTTAAAGGCAAACTTCCGACAGCGTAAAATAGAGTATTTTTTTAAAACGTTCTCTCTAAATACATCCAAATAAAGTGCAAGAGATGCAGCAGACTTCTTGGGTTTTAACTACAATTAAACTCGAAAGTCTAAAATATGCTGTGCAGTAATTTGTGGTTGTTCCAGATGCGGAAGATGACCACAATCTTGAATCCAGAAGAGGGTACTGTGGGGAATTGCTCTTTTAAATCTCATCGCATCCTTAGTACCCAAAATTTTATCAGAATCGCCCCATAAAATTAGCGTTTGTTGCAGAATTTGTGATATTTTTTTAAATCTAAAAGCACTGTAACCACCACTTTTAGTAAAAGCAATCAAAGCTTGATTCCAACTGGGCATTTGAAGATGTAATGCGCCACAACATAAAGCATCCACAGAAGCAAGACTTTGATTTTTATATCCAATGCGAGAAACGCGATCGCGCACCTTTAGATTACTCAAAAATTGAGTTGCGAAATAATCCAATGGGGGAAACATGAATTTACTTAACGGTGAACCACCAGCTAACCCCGCACTATCAATCAACACCAGCTTTTTTACAACTTCCGGGTAAGTCAGCGTAAAATCAATCGCCGTCGCACCCCCCATCGAAGCGCCCACTAAAATAACAGGTTGGTTAATTAAGCTTTTCCAGAAATAATAAAGATGGGTTTTAATCGCAGTTGGGCTATAAGCAATTCCTGAGAGTCTATCTGTAAACCCAAAACCCAACAAATCCACAGCCCACGTTTCATTATCTCTAGAGAGTAGTGGCAAAAGCCGCCGAAATTCTAATACAGAACTGTCAAAGCCGTGAATTAATAAAATAGGAGTTCCACCACTCCCTTGCTTAACATAAGTTGTGGTAACTGGTTGATTAATTAAAGGAGTAGCGATCGCAGCAGTTTGAATATTCTGAGCTAGTGCGATCGAGGCAGATTCTGTCAGTTGCCCAACTGCTTGAGGAAGAAAATTCGGAAACATAAATTTCAGTTTATCGTATTAGCTTGCTTTGGTGCATCGCTGATTTTGTTAAACAACAAAATTACACAAACTAATATGCTCAAGTATTATTTGTAATACATAAAACATAGTTTAGCGGCTAATCAAAATATTCTAACTCTTGTAAAGACGCGATTAATCGCGTCTCTCCTAATTCCCACCACTAAAGAAAATTTTGCAAAATGTCAAAATTGGGACTAAAGCCACGTACAATTGATATCGCCTATCCCTTATTCCAGGAGCTAATGCCATGCCAATGGCGGTTGGCGTAATTGAAACTTTAGGTTTTCCTAGTGTTTTAGCCGCAGCAGATGCAATGGTCAAAGCTGCCGCAGTCACGATTGTGTATTATGGTCAAGCCGAAAGCGCTCGTTTGTTAGTCGCTGTCCGGGGACACGTTTCTGAAGTCAATAGAGCTGTTGAAGCCGGAATCGAAGCTGGAGAGCAAGTCAAGGTTGGTACAGTAATCACCCACTATATCGTTCCTAATCCTCCCGAAAATGTGGAAACCATATTACCAATCCATTTCACTGAAGAATCAGAACCTTTCCGCATGTTCTAAGCAATTTTGCTATCAAAATCTGTAGCGAAGCTTCGTACAATTAACTTGTAGCCCCCATATCGTTTATTCATACAGGAGATTAATAATGTCATTACAGGCAGTTGGAGCACTTGAAACGAAAGGTTTCCCGGCGGTGCTAGCAGCAGCAGATGCTATGGTAAAAGCTGGTCGAGTCACCCTTGTTGGATATATCAGAGTGGGTAGCGCCCGTTTTACAGTTAATATTCGTGGCGATGTTTCTGAGGTAAAAGCGGCTATGGCTGCTGGTGTTGAAGCCGCAGAGAATGTATATGGTGGTACCCTAGAATCCTGGGTGATTATTCCTCGTCCTCATGAAAACGTCGAAGCTGTTCTACCAATTGCTTATACAGAACAAGTCCAAGGGTATCGAGAATCTGTAGAAAATCCCATTGTCAGATCGAACAATCGATAGATTCAACCTCCTGCGGGGGAATTCAAAACGAAGAATCCCTACAAATGAATTTATTGAGAAGTCTATTTTAAGGCTTCTGACCATTAAAGCTTTTGAGGGTTGCATTCTTTCTGTTTTTAGATTTTGCAGAAGTTGAATTTTGAAGCAGAGGGAAGCAACAATCAGAGTCAATAGTCAAAATCCATATTGACTGTTGACTATTCATTTTTACGAATGTAAACGTTTTATATAACAGCTTATTAAACTCCTCTGAAACACTAATTTACGTATATACATTTAGATAAAATAAAAATATATTAAGAAATTTAACTTAATACAATTCAGTTAAGGCTCGATCCTCTTGCGTAATTCCCCTTAGAAAAGAGGGAATTAAGCTATTTTAAGAGGGTTGAAGGAATGTTATAGGGCAAAATCTGATGAACACCAAGCGTATTAAGATTTAACTAAGTATTTTACTACGTATGGGATTGTAGAGGGGTGAAACTTATACGGGTGAAATAACGTCTGAGATTGAGTTAAATTAGATTGGTTCCTTCTATACTGTTACAAAATATCAGATATCCCCGATCCTATCTCGTGCAAAGGTGTATCCCCACCACTCTAGGCAGATTTCTGTTCTCAGTTAAAAAATATAACTTTACAAAAAGCTTAAATTCACAGAGTTGCTCTAAATGCTTCATTTACAAGGGTTTTGGGCATTTTGGGATTGAGAGAAAAACATCAATGTAGAAATTTCTGCATAATTCTAGTGAATTAGGACGTAATAAGAGTAGAAACACTGAGCTATTTTCATGAAACTCATGAAATCTGGGGCAGCTGCCAGTTAACAATTAGGTGGGACAAATGGGGGTTGTGATGCAAACTTCAAAATTGAGTTTCGAGGAATGCAATCTCAGTATGACAACAGATATGGAAAAACTGGCTTTAGATTGGCAAAAGCGCTTGGCTGTTGAATGTCCAGAGCAGAATGAAGCTGCTAGGCAAAGTATTATTCTCTGGCTATTTGGATCTGACTCAAAACGCTTTGATCTGTTGAACCCGAAGGAACTTGAGATCGCCAAACAAGCGATGGAATATCGCTGGAGGATTTTACGTCAACGTTATTTGGGATTTGGGCGAGAACGTGCTTATCGCAACTTGATAACGCGACTAGGGAGTTTAGTGACATTACGGAATAAGATTCAGACTTGGGTTTCCCTCAGCCGCGATCGCCAGCGCAGTGTGATGGATGTATTGCAAGAAGTACTCCAAGAATTACTGCAAACTGATGCCTATATGCAACAACAAATGGCCGATCTTGCCAAATATACAAGCGATAGGCGATTGGCTGATGCTCTGCTATTTGCCACTGTAGAAGAATATTGTTTGCGGCCAGTACGCAATCAACCCCTATTAGCTTATCGGTTTGTAAATTACTTGCGTCGCACTCAGCGCGGTGGCTTAACCCAAGTGCCTGGTCGTGACATGATTAAACTGGTGTCAGAAGAAGTCCTCACCGACGACAATGACAATCGAGTTAACTTAGTGGATAGTCAGGCGATCGCAGAATATCAAGAAACACAACAACTAGAAGAACAACAGGCCCTACGTCAGTCCGTCCAAAAAGAATTTGAAAATTATTTACAAGAAAATCTGGGAAAAGACGCAGTAGAATGGCTACGACTCTATCTGCAAGGTAAGTCCCAAGAAGAGATCGCCCAGAAACTAGATAAGCAGACTAAAGAAGTCTACCGTCTGCGAGAAAAAATTAGTTACCATGCTGTGCGTGTTTTTGCCCTCAAAGGTAAACCAGAGCTAGTAGACAGCTGGCTCTCAATTTCCTTACAAGAACATAACTTAGGGTTAACGCAAAACCAATGGCAACAACTTGATGAAAAATTGACTCCTCTGGGGCGGCAGATTCTAGATTTGCGGAAAGCAGGTAACTCAATAGAAACAATAGCTCAACAGTTAAAGCTCAAAACCCATCAAGTGTTAGGCGAATGGACAAAAATTTATCTTGCAGCCCAAGCTTTAAGAACCCAAGAGTAGCCAATTTAGGGGGAGTGAGACAAGGCAAATGGAGAGTGGCGAAGTGGAGGAGTAGGGAAAGTAGGGGATTAGGGTAAGAAGAAGTATTAATTATTTGCCCAATGCCCAATGCCCAATCCTCAGTATTATCCCCAATCCATCATCTAAAATTCATCTTCTAGTTACGTCTACTTAAGTATATATAATTGAAATTTTAACAATCAAACAAAGTATCTTTATTAACTACCTACTCAATTAGAGGCAAAATATAAATAAACACCACGCAATCAAACCTATGCTGTCTTCCGAGGGCGAACTAAATGATACCGCAGCAAATCTACAGAAAATCCTAACTGCTACTCAAACTAGATGGGAGGAAGGAGGGGAACGCGAGCAAATGTTCCAACTGATTGATAATCTTTTATCCTTTGAAGCTTGCCTCTACCATCAGATTTTGCCCTTGGGATTAGAGGACAAAAACCTCTTGCTAGGTATGGTTTATCCCCAAGACAGTGAGGCACTAGATTATGTTGGTCGCATTTTGTCTTATATCAATTGCACAATGGTGATTGAGGCGATCGCAAGCGACTCTCACCGCAGAATATTATCAGCCTACCTCAACCATAAGAATACATCTCAGCTAGATGCAAAACTTGTGCATGAGTCAACAGAGGACTTTCCCCAACAAAATACTGACAAACCTATTCCCTCACTAAATGTCGACTCAGAATCAAATCAGCACCCAATATTGATGGCGTTTCAGACACAAAAGCGTCAACATTCTGGACAGCGTGTAGACTTGCCTCCTATCCCAGAGCTAGATCAATCATCTCAAACTTTAAGGAGACAAGAGGGCGAGACATCCGTTGCAGCAGCAAACAATTTACCTATTTTGCCTACACAAGTTCCTGAATTACTTACTTCCATTGAGTTGCTGCCAACACTACCACCTAAAAAATTACTAGAGGAATTACTAGGGCGAATTCTAAGTGGGGGAATTGGTCGGCTGTATTTAGAAAGACAAGCTTACGAAGGCAGGATACTGTGGAGTGATAATGGAATATTGCAGTCTGTATTAGACAAACTGCCGCTCTATGTTTTCCAAGGAGTACTGAATGAATTAAAGCGGTTTGCCTCCATGCCTCTCACCACGCTTGCGGAACCAAAACAGGTAGAGAAGGAATACGTATATCAAAAAAACCGCTTGTTATTACGCTTGCGAGTTATGCCGGGAACCTACGGTGAAGAGGCAACACTCCAAGTCTTGCGGGGAGCAGCATTAAAGTTCTATCAACAACAGCAATTAATGCGTCTGGGACGTGATGCTTTAGGAATTTCTCAGCAACTAAGTTTCAAATTACATGAACTACAAGAACGGCTTTTGTTGAATCCCAGCCTTGACTCTCAGCAATCAGAGGCTTTAGCTACACTGAATCAATTAGTGAAAAATTTAGACCAACAGATCAAAATACTGGCAATACATAGCAATCCACCAACAGACAGCAAATTATAAGTCTGTCAGTGAAAGCGCTGATTTCGATCGCGTACATAATTGTTATGTTGTAATCGGACTTTAGACCGATCAACCTTATAAAGTTCATCTCAAATAAATACAAATTTTGCGATCGTACTCTGAGTAAGATTACGATTTAAACAAACTTTATAGTATCAAAGTTAGTTTCCCGCTCTTGAATCCATTTGTTGCAAATATTTCATGCTAACTGAGGTTTTTAGTGAACTTTTCCCCTTGATGAGTACAGCCAACCCACAGACCTTAGAATGGCTACTCAACGTTGCAATTGAACATGAATACCCATCGGGGCGAGCCGTTGTGATGGAAGATGCCTGGGGTAACGCCGTTTACTTCGTGGTTTCTGGTTGGGTCAAAGTCCGGCGTACTGTCGGGGACGATTCAGTAGCTTTGGCAATTTTTGGTCGTGGCGATTTTTTTGGAGAGATGGCAATTTTAGATGAATCTCCACGCTCAACTGATGTCATTGCCCTTTCACCCGTGAAGTTGCTTAGTATCTCCAGAGAGCGTTTTATTCAAATATTGTTTAAAGACCCGCAGTTACATCACCGGATGCTGCAACTGATGGTGCGGCGATTGCGGCAAATTAACCAGCGATTACAAATGCGGTCTTCACCACCAGCAGTCAAACTCGCTCATACCCTAGTAACTTTAGGTGAAAGCTATGGTCAGGAATCAGACTTAGGAAGAGAAGTTTTTAACATTCCCTTTAAAGATTTAGCAGAGGTGACAGAAATCGGCGTTGAAGAAACCACCAAAATCATGGAAAAGCTTCATGAAAAAGGGTGGATCAAAATTGATAGCGCCAATAACATTACTTATCTTGTGAATTTGAAGCAGTTGATAAACTTGGCTGGCAAAGTGTGATTACTTTATCTGAAATAATCTATCACAGGTAGGGCTAGTATACAATTGCCCAAGCTACGTTAGTTATACTTAAAACTCTGCTTCAACACTGAGCGATGTCTAACGACAAGCCGCTCCCTGTCTACACAATTGGGCTGTTAAGCGATCGATTCTTTGTCGTTCTAATTCCGCTCTTTAGCTTTCCTGTTCTGCTCTTTCCTCACCACTCAATAACAAATTACCTTGCAAATACCACCAGCGCAGCCAGAGTAATTCCGCATTCTGATAAATTCCTTGCCATAAGCCTAGCTCAACTCCCAAAGGCGTAATAGGATAATCTTTCCACTCATTTGCTGGTAACAATTGATATTTCCCTTCAATAATGTGGTACATTTTCACACTGGCTTTATTCATTTGATAAATGCCGTAAAAAGCTTGAAATAAAGTGACTTGACGAGCCTCGCTCCCCACTAATCTCAAAGTACACGCAGTAAGCTGGGAATGCTTTCAATCGCTTCCAAATTCTGAATTTCTGCCAAAGCTTGCCTAAAATTGCCTTCTGGCACATCATGGGTAACAACCACAATCTCTGCTAGTTCCCCTTGAAAGCCAGTTTGGACAATTGACTCTAAGCTAACGCCATAATTACCAAAGCAAGTCCCCAATTTCCCGATAACTCCCGGTTGGTCATTGGTAAGGAAACGGGCATAAAACCGAGTTATCAGTTCTGCCATCGGCGCAATTTGGCAGTATTCTTGATGTCCACAAGCTATTAATGGATTTGCAACTGCTGTATTGGTTTTGAGGACAGCAACTAGATTTAAGATATCTGATGTCACAGCACTGGCGGTTGCACCAGCACCAGCACCAGGGCCGAAAAACATTACTTGCCCAATTGGTTCTCCTTCGACGAGAATGGCGTTGTAAACGCCGTTGATACTAGCCAAAGGGTGAGCTTGGGGCACTAAAGTCGGATGAACTCTAACGGAAAGTGGTGATGAGGGAGTATCACGTTTAGCGATCGCTAACAATTTAATCACAAATCCTAATTTTTCGGCGTAGGCAATATCTGTTTTGCTGACTTGCCGAATCCCCTCAGTATAAACATCTTGTAGGTTGATGCGTCCACCAAAGCCTAATGATGCCAGGATGGCAATTTTATCGGCTGCGTCTAAGCCATCGACATCGGCTGTAGGGTCAGCCTCAGCATAACCCAAACGTTGGGCATCAGCTAAGACATCGCTAAAGTTGCTGCCTTCTGTTTGCATCCGCGTCAGGATGTAGTTAGTTGTACCGTTCACGATGCCTGTGACAGTGTGAATGCGATTAACACTCAAAGACTGCTTTAGGGGTTGAATTACCGGAATACCACCACCCACGGCAGCTTCTAGCATGACGTATACGCCAGCTTGATTGGCAGTTGTGAAAATTTCCGCCCCAAACCGAGCGATCGCTGCTTTGTTGGCGGTGACTACGTGTTTGCCATTACTCAAAGCTTTGAGAATTAGCGATCGCGCCGGCTCCAGTCCGCCCATCACCTCGACAACTATATCTACCGCCGGATCGTTGACAATTGATTCTAAATCTGTCGTTACTACTTCTGTAGATAATTCTACTGCACGGGGTTTATCGAGCGATTTTACTCCCACCCGATAGATTTCTATCTCTTGTAACAACGGGTGCCGTCCAGCCTTATCTTGCAACAACTGCACTGTCCCCGTTCCCACAGTGCCTAATCCGAGTATTCCTAATTTCACACCCACAATTTTTGCACCCAATTTCACCAAGAACAATTGTAGGTAGAGCGTTTGCCCTACCTACTGATGATTATCCTGCTTCCTTTGCCATTTGTCCTTCGTCCTTCGTTCTTTGTCTAAAACTAATACTTCGACTTACCTCGGCTCCGCTCGGCACGAGTCGCTCAGTACAAGTGACTAATGACCAATGACTAAATTAGTAAGTTTCTACGTGCCAGCGACCGGCTTTCTTGAGTTGCTTCTGGTAATCACTCCAGGTTACGCCTTCCTTAGCAGCAGCAGCAGTTAAGGCTGCATCAATACCTTCTTCCATACCGCGCAAACCGCAAATGTAAGTGTGGGTTTTTTCATTTTTAATCAACTGCCACAATTCATCAGCATGTTCTGCTACGCGGTCTTGAATATACATTCTACCGCCTTGGGGATTTTTCTGTTCGCGGCTGATGGCAGCAGTTAGGCGGAAGTTCTCAGGATATTTTTGTTGAATCTCTTCCAGTTCTTCCTTATATAAAAGGTTTGGAGTTGTAGGTACGCCAAATATTAGCCAAGAGAATCCTTTAAATTGGTATTCTGGGTTAGCCGCTCTTTCCGCATCTTTAAACTGACGCCACAAGTAAGCCCGCATCGGCGCAATACCTGTTCCAGTAGCCATCATGATAACATTAGCATCAGGGTCATTGGGTAACAACATTTCCTTACCCACAGGCCCTGTAATTTTTACCTCTTCCCCTGGCTTGAGGAAACACAGGTGCGTAGAGCAAACACCGTAGACTGTTTCGCCAGTTTCTGGGTGCTTGTACTCCAACTGGCGGACGCACAGTGATACTGTCTTATCATCTACATCATCACCATGACGAGTTGAGGCGATGGAATATAGTCTGAGTTTTTCAGGCTTGCCGTTCTTGTCTAAACCTGGCGGAATAATGCCAATACTTTGACCTTCTATATACTTCAAATCCCCACCAGATAGGTCAAATTTAAGGTGTTGAACAATACCAATACCACCTTCTTTGACTAATGGTTCATTAGATATTACCTTGCCAATAAATGGAGCATTGGGACGGTAAGTGTTAACAGGAACGTCACCGTGGTCTTTTTTGGCTTTCGCTTGAGTCATGGTGTTGCCTTTCTTGTCCTTGTTCTGTTCTTCAGCACTATGAGCATTTACAGGTGTGGCTTTACCATTCCCTTCACTGTTAGCAGTTTCCCCAGATTTAGCTAATTCGCTGACAACGCTTGTAGCATTCCCAAATGAGGCTTTACCATTAACTGGTTCTAGAGCAGTTATAGGTTGGATGCTAACAATTGTGCCGCCTAGACGAGTGATACGTCGCATTTCTTGATTCATGCGGTTGTAAGGCACTCTGATGAACACACTGCCACTTTTCCGAATTGGGTAGTTAGTTTGATCGGTTTCTTCCCCCTGACGCAAACCCACTACTTCATAAACGAAGATGCGGCTACCTAATTCTATGTTGGCAGCACCCTCAACAGCACCTTGATTGTACATTCGTTCTACCACTCCGATAATTTACTTAACCGTTTTTCAAAAAAAACTATTCCTATCCCATGCCAGCTTTAGTTTACCGGATTTTCGTTTCACAAAACTGGCTCTCAAGGAAAAACGGCATCATTAAATTAATGCCTTGCTAAGTACACTCACCAAAGACATGCAGGCATAGCAAAAAACACACCTGTTCACCTTCTAAGGTAAATGATAAGTCTTATGGAGAATGTTAATAATGAGTCAATTTAATCTTTTTTTTGTTAACTACCACCCGCATCAACGAGATAGTTTTTTACTTGACTAGGCAACGAGCAACTCACAATAGCAGATATTGATAGGAGAACTAGTTTGATTGCTGGAAGCTACCGTTCAGTTTACCTCCAAAATTTGCCGTTGTGCTTACTTACTTCGAGGACTTAAATCGGAGAATACCAATACCAGAAGATTTTCTTCCCATTGGTTTTGCTTCACCAAATCTACTGCTCTCTCGAAATATTGTTAGCTATATTTTATGAACTGTTTATGGATAACTACATGACTATTACAACTTCAGCTACAAACATAACAATAGAGAGAACTGTGATTTTAGCACGTATAACCAGTTTCACTTGATGTGAAAAATCTGTCAACCTCTAGTCAGTACTTTGCCATAACCCAAACGCTTGTATTTGACCATATACATAAATTTACAGCCAATAATTTGACTAATGCAAGTTGTTGGCTCATTCGTTGGGTAGATTTTTGCTTTGAATATCTTAATGATTGTCAAGTAGGAATTACAATTTAAGAAGATTAGGAAATTCGCGGCAATAATAATAAATTATACCTTATAGTCTTGATTGTATAGAGTCAGAAGTAGCAGTCTGATAAAGTTGCAACGCTGATGGGCGGTGCTGATCCCCATTTTTAAATTAACAACTAAATCACCTAAAAATGATTCATGAACCACGCTAATTCTTCTTGACAGTAATCTTGTATGGGATACCCCCTTCTGTTAAAATCAAATATACCACTAGGATTAAATACTTACCGGCACCAACATTCAGGCTAGTCCGACGAGTAGCAACTTAATTACTTTGTTGCCTACCCGCTTGGTGTCTTATAGATGTGCTAGGTAGCAAGAACGCAGGATAAACCAAAGGGGTAAACTCCTGGCTTCAGAATCTGCTGTGTGAAAAAATATTGACACAATTTTAGTATTTTAGAGGGGATTTATGACAAGTAAGCCGGAACGTGTGGTACTGATTGGAGTAGCCGGAGACTCTGGGTGCGGGAAATCTACGTTTTTGCGTCGTTTGATAGATTTGTTTGGTGAAGATTTGATGACAGTCATCTGCTTAGATGATTATCACTCCTTGGATCGCAAACAGCGTAAAGAAACTGGGATAACGGCACTAGACCCCAGAGCGAACAATTTTGACCTGATGTATGAGCAAATTAAAACGCTCAAAAGTGGTCAAGCGATTGATAAGCCGATTTACAACCACGAAACTGGCTTGATTGACCCGCCAGAGCGAGTAGAGCCGAATCACATTATAGTTGTTGAAGGACTGCATCCTTTATATGATGAGCGGGTGCGATCGCTAATCGACTTCAGTGTTTATTTTGATATTAGCGATGAAGTCAAAATCGCCTGGAAAATCCAGCGAGATATGGCTGAACGCGGTCATCGCTACGAAGATGTCTTAGCGCAAATCAATTCCCGCAAACCTGACTTTGAAAAGTTTATCGAACCACAAAGAGAATTTGCCGATGTGGTTCTCCAAGTATTACCCACTAACTTGATCAAAAACGACACAGAGCGCCGAGTCCTACGAGTACGTATGCTCCAACGGGAAGGTAAGGAAGGCTTTGATCCAACCTACCTATTTGATGAAGGCTCAACAATTAATTGGACTCCCTGTGGACGTAAGCTGACCTGTTCTTATCCTGGTATGCAACTATACTACGGTTCAGATGTTTACTACGGTCGCTATGTCTCAGTACTAGAGGTAGATGGTCAATTTGACAACTTGGAAGAAGTAATTTATATCGAAACCCATCTCAGCAATACATCCACCAAATATCAGGGTGAATTGACTCATTTGTTACTCCAGCACCGTGAGTATCCAGGTTCCAATAATGGTACTGGTTTCTTCCAAGTACTTACAGGTTTAAAAATGCGTGCTGCCTATGAGCGTTTAACAGCTACGGAAGCAAAGTTAGCGGTTCAGGTTTAAAAGCAGCAGTACTTGTGTCAAAGTTTGTGGGGACGCTTCCGGGTGTCCCCTTTTTTTGTGTTATTAAATACATTCTGCCCACAAAATAATTACCATAAATTTATTTTTTTTACAGATACTTACCTTATAGTTAGTGGTTTTTATCAATATCAACAAGATACTAACTACTGAAGTATAAATATTGTTATGATTTCATAAATTAATGTGAGTTTGATGGCTCCTAGGAAACTAAATTGTTTCTCTCAAGGCATAGCGAATGCCGTTCGTTGGAAGCTCACGTTAAATTAGGTAGTTGAACTAAATACCACATTTAGTCAGCAAAAAAACTCAAGTCAGGAGGAATTTGCTTTGTCTCGTCGATATTTATTTACCTCCGAGTCAGTCACCGAAGGTCATCCAGATAAAATCTGCGATCAGATTTCTGATACCATTCTGGATGCCCTACTGACACAAGACCCCAGCAGCCGTGTCGCTGCTGAAGTAGTAGTTAACACTGGTTTGGTGCTAATCACTGGTGAAATAACCACCAAAGCAAATGTGAATTTCGTCAATCTCGCCCGCAAAAAAATTGCCGAAATTGGCTATACCAATGCTGATAATGGCTTTTCTGCTAACAGCACCAGCGTTCTGCTGGCTTTAGACGAACAATCACCCGATATTGCCCAAGGTGTTAACACCGCTCAAGAAACTCGCCAGCAAGATAGTGATGAGCTATTCGACAAAATTGGTGCAGGCGATCAAGGTATAATGTTCGGTTTTGCCAGTAACGAAACACCAGAACTGATGCCCTTACCCATCAGTCTCGCCCACCGTATTGCTCGCCGATTGGCAGCAGTTCGTAAAACAGGTGAATTGTCATACCTGCGTCCTGACGGTAAAACCCAAGTAACTGTGGTCTACGAAGATGGGCGGCCAGTAGGTATTGATACTATTCTAATTTCCACCCAGCATACAGCTACGATTGGGGAAATTACGGATGAGGCGGCTGTACAAGCCAAAATCAAACAAGACCTCTGGTCAGCAGTAGTCGAACCTGTTTTTGGCGATATTGACGTTAAACCTAACGATCAGACGCGTTTTTTAGTCAACCCCACTGGCAAATTTGTCGTTGGTGGTCCTCAAGGAGACTCTGGTCTGACAGGACGGAAAATAATCGTTGATACCTACGGTGGTTATTCACGACATGGTGGCGGCGCTTTTTCTGGCAAAGACCCCACGAAGGTAGACCGTTCTGCGGCTTATGCGGCTCGCTATGTGGCGAAAAACATTGTCGCTGCTGGGTTAGCAGAAAAAGTTGAAATCCAGCTATCTTATGCTATTGGTGTAGCGCGACCAACAAGCATTTTGGTAGATACCTTTGGTACTGGCAAGGTGGATGAAGAAACCTTACTCGAATTAATCAACCAACACTTTGAACTGCGTCCAGCAGGGATTATCCATACCTTCAACTTACGCAACTTACCAAGTGAACGAGGCGGACGTTTTTATCAGGACGTCGCGGCTTACGGTCATTTTGGGCGGGCTGATTTAGACTTGCCTTGGGAACAGACCGATAAAGCCGAATTGTTGAAGCAAGCAGCAAACGAGTCACTTTCGGCAGCAATTGCTCAAGCGCTAACTTAGACTCATACGCGACTACAAAAACTTAGTTTATATATCTGAGGGTATAAGCAACTTCAAAAGTTGCCTATACCTTTATTTATCTTTCAATTGTCGCACGAAAGGCGGGAGTATCCCAACCGTTTTATTTTCAATGCAGGTTTATTAGACCTCTTGCAAAAGTGCTTTTAGCAAGAGGTGGGAAAAGGGACTCATGTTAAAGGGGAAGGGAAAATACAAAACCTTTCCCCCTTTCCTCTTCCCCTTTTCCCGACTTCTGCAAGAAGTTTATTGTGTTGCCTTCAAACAAAAATGAGAGAATGAACAAACGAACCACATTCGCGCAGCGTCTCGTTAGAGAAGAACGCAAAGGTAAGAGTTTTGTAAAGGATTTTTGCGTCAATCAAGTGATTTTTGGAAAAATTGGATGCTCTCCGAAAGCTGAAATTAATTATGTTAAGGTTTTAAGCCAGCACCTTCGATGCTAATTGGTTTTTGATCATCTCCTTAGTGTCCAGATGCTTGATTCCCCTCAGCGACCGATTTCGACATCTTCGAGGATGCCGAGTGCGTCGGGGACAAGAACGGTTGCGGAGTAGTAGGCGGTGACGAGGTAGGAGATGATAGCCTTTTCGTTGATGCCCATGAATCGGACGGACAAACTAGGTTGGTATTCGTCCGGGATACCTGTTTGGTGTAGGCCAATCACGCCCTGATCTTTTTCACCAGTGCGGAGTATAAGGATAGAACTGGTCTGGTTTTTGGTAATCGGGATCTTGTTACAGGGCAGAATCGGTACATTGCGCCATGTGATTATTTTGCTCCCATCCATGTCGATGGTGTCTGGATAAATGCCTTGACGGTTGCACTGGCGACCGAAGGCTGCAATAGTGCGGGGATGAGCTAGGAAGAACCTCGACTTCCGCCGACGAGTGACTAATTCATCCAAGTCATCAGGATTGGGGGGACCGCTGCGGGTGTAGATGCGCTGTTTGAGATCGGCGTTGTGTAACAATCCAAATTCGCGGTTGTTGATCAACTCGTATTCTTGACGTTCCCGCAATGCCTCAATTGTCAGCCGCAATTGTTCTTCCGTCTGGTTGTACGGTTGATTGTACAGATCCGCAACACGAGTATTCACTCGCAACATAGTCTGAGCAATGCTTAACTGATATTCGCGGGGTGAAAGTTCGTAGTCAACAAATGTTCCCGGTAATGTCGTCTCAGTGCTATGACTGGTTGACAATGCGATCGCAGCTTCTCCATACTTGTTTTGTGGAAGTTCTGCACGAATCCGAAACTGCTCAAGTTGAGCCTGTAAGGCCTGCGACTGGTTGAGCAGTTCCCGAAATGCCTGTTGTGGTAGTGCTAATACGGTGCATCGGGTCACAGCTTGGACTGTGAACTTCCAATTGCTTTCTGACTCCACCAACACGCGATCGCCAAAATAATCACCGTCAGCTAGCATATCCAATAGAGGCTGCTCGTCATACTTGCCAATAGCAATCTTGTTTACCTTGCCATGTGCGATCAAGAAAAGCTGATTGGCTGGCTGACCTGACTGGACTATGATATCACCAGGTGCGAACTCCTGCTGAACAAACCGACTTGCCAACGCCCTTAGCACCTCGGTATCGTCAAATCCTCGCAGCAAGGGCAACTCACCAAGTTCTTGGGGAATCACCTGCACCTCGGCTCCGGTGTTGGAGAAACTCAACCGCCCATCACCCACGGTATAGGTCAACCGACGGTTCAGCCGATAAGTGCCACCCTTCGTCTGCACCCACGGCAACATCTTCAACAACCACCGTGAGGTAATTTCCTGCGTCTGCGGTGCAGATTTGGTGGTCGTGGACAAATTACGCGCAGCATCTTTACTCAAACTCAGTTGTTGAGGTTGTCCACTCTCAACATTTAAATTTGATTCAATAAAATCCGTCATCACCTCATCCTCTAGTTACTAATAAAAGTGCGTCAACTGCCACATATACTTCAATTGCATACAGCCTTTTGCAGGTAAATAGACCACGCAGTAGGGGCACAGCATTGCTGTGCCCTTACCAATATTTGTGGTTCAATTAACTGAAAATTCCTGTAATGCTTGTAAGCTTTGATTTATCAGCATTAGAGCCAAATTAGTTCCATGTGCCAGTTGCGTAAGTCCTTTCACGAATATTTAGCGCCCGATCTCAACATCTTCGAGGATGCCAAGTGCGTCAGGAGTGAGGACGGCTGCGGAGTAGTAGGCGGTAACGAGGTAAGAGATGATCGCCTTTTCGCTGATGCCCATGAATCGAACAGACAAGCTGGGTTGGTATTCATCGGGGATACCAGTTTGATGTAAGCCGATCACCCCTTGTTTTTCTACACCAGTGCGGAGCAAAAGGATAGAACTGGTGCGGTTATTGGTGATGGGGATCTTATTGGAAGGAAAGATAGGTACGCCGCGCCAAGATGTGACCTGAACGCCGTTTACATCTACGCTTTGTGGATAGAGACCAAGGCGGTTGGCCTCACGACCGAAAGCAGCGATCGTGCGGGGGTGAGCCAGGAAGAATCCCGGCTCCTTCCATACCGTCGCTAACAGCTCGTCCAAGTCGTCGGGGGTAGGTGCACCGCTACTGCTATAGATCCGCTGCTTGAGGTCGGCGTTGTGCAGCAACCCGAATTCGCGATTGTTGAGCAACTCGTGTTCTTGACGTTCCCGCAATGCCTCGATAGTCAGCCGCAGTTGTTCTTCTGTCTGGTTGTATGGTTCATTGTACAGATCGGCTACCCGCGTACTTACTCGCAACACCGTTTGAGCAATGCTCAACTCATATTCTCTGGGTTTGAGTTCGTAATCAGCGAAGGTTCCCGGCAACTCAGCCTCTTGGGGATGATTAGCCGCCAGCTCAATAGCGGCTTCACCTTGGGGAGTCTGTGGCTGGCTCAGGCGAACGCGGAACTGTTCAACATGAGTTCGCAAGGCCTCGGACTGATCGATCGCCCTCTCAAACACCTCTTGGGGTAGCGACAAAACTATGGTTCTGGTAATTGCCTTGAGGGTATACTGCCAGGTGTCGTCGGACTGCACCACAGTTTCATCGCCGAAATGGTCGCCGTCGGCGAGCACATCGAACACGATCTGCTCGCCATACTTGCCAACACCAATTTTGTTTACCTTGCCACGAGCAATCAGAATGACGCGATCGGCAGGCTGGCCAAGTTCGACGATTACATCATCTGGAGCGTACTCCTGCTGAACAAACTGGTTTGCTAACCCGGTCAATACGTCAAGGTTGTTAAACCCTCGCAGCAAGGGCAACTCAGTAAGTTCCAGGGGAATCACCTGCACCGCAGCTCCAGTGTTGGTGAAAGTCACCCGTCCATCACCCACGGAATAACTCAACCGACGGTTGACCCGATAAGCGCCACCTTTTGTTTGCACCCACGGCAATAACTTCAATAACCAGCGCGATGTAATTTCCTGGGTTTGCGGTGCAGATTTGGCCGTTGTCGCCAAATTACGCGCCGCTGCTGTACTCAAGGTTAAATGGGGCTGCTGATCTTCTACATTCAAATTGGGGTCGTTAGAATACGTCACAACTTAATCCTCCACTTTTTAGTTACTAAAAAAATCGATCTCACGCGATCGCATACTGACCTTGAAAACTTTAGTCACCGACAAAAAAACCTGACTTCATTGACCGAGTAATGACTTGAGACTCCCCTGACCGATCAACGATCCAATACGCCTAGCTGAAGTACCCAGCCCTCTGGGACCGCTAAGTAGCCGCCCTGCTAACGAATTACGCAATTCAAATTCCTTATAGCGGTCTACCGTTATATGCCACTTGAGGACGCCGCACATCCACTGCTCTAGTTTCTTGACGTATCCGAGCAGTTTCTCGCGGGTACTTGCATCCAGGTCGAAATCATCGAAAAGAACTGGCAGTTCGGTGGCGACGATGAGTTGAAACTGGAGCGCCCTAGAGGTCATCAGGTTGTTGACAACTTCGACGGCCTGCGGCAAATCGCAGTTGAGGAAATTCTGAACGACCAGCACACAGTTATGGATTTCGCCCTCGAATTCGATTTCTTTCTGATAGGAAAAGATATCGTTGGTTAAACAGGCGAAGTCGGCGGCCGAATTATCGAGCGATCGCATCGTTCGGGTGCGGTAAATCTCCTGCGGGATCTCGCTCCCCTGAGCTAGTCGCGACAGGCTCATGGTCAGATCCGAGCCAAAGGTCTTACGGCGCATCTCAACATAATCTATCGGGTCAGGAATTCGATTTTGGATCTGGTTGGCGAGTTCCCACACCCAACTGTCAGTCATATCCTGGATTGCGCGGCGGAACTGAGTCCGTGCGTTGGCAGACATGGGACCAGCTGTGCGAGACCAAATATCTGCCAAGCCCGCTTCCACTGGATTGGTCGGAACCTCGCTGGGGGTGGAGTCATCCAGAGGCATGAACGCCGACAGTCGAGCGTTGAATACTTTCGCACCAGCCATGTTGCGGTTATTCCCGTAGAGCGCCGGGAAGTAATCGTCGGCATAGGTTCCCCAAACAAGCCAGCACGCTGTCAGATTCAGTTCAAGACCAGACCCATTCGGATGGATCAACGCACCGCAGAGAGCTACGTCGGCAACATCAAACTTGTGGTCATCCCAGATGACGGCATCAGGAATCCCAGGTAGTGATTCCAGCATCCCCATCTGGCGCGCCCATTCCTTAGAATGCTTCCGTGCGGCATTGAGATGAGGATTCAAACTTGTAGTGAACGGCATGTAAAACTTCGGCAGGGTCACTGGTCCCACAGGCTGGTATGGAACGTGAGTGAAGCTTTTAATTCTTCCTAAACCCAAGGCCGCATATAACGATTCAATCCGCGCAGCCGATGTGCCTAGCCCTGTGGGTCCTCCCAGAACCGTAGATGTTGGAGAATTGTCTCCTCCCTTGTTCATGTAACGGCTTGATCGCATGTGCCACTCGTGACCGCCCGACTGCCAGTCCTGAAGTCCTTTGATATAAAGGAGAACGTTCACACGAGCCACTGGGTCTAGTCCATACTCCTCAAAGAGGGGGGGCAACTCGGTGACGGCAGTGTTATCAAACTGGTATAACCGCGAGGTCAGCAGTTCGTTGGTGAGGTTAGCTGCCTCCTGGGTACTCACATTTAAGAAGCGCTCCAAGACCAACACACAGTTGGCATTTTCGCCTTCATCTTCCACTTCTCTCTGGTAGGAGAAGAGGTCGTTGCGTAAATGCACTCCATCGGCAAACGTGTCTTTTAGCACACGCATTGGCCGAGTCGAGGCAATGTCAGCCGGAATCTCTATAAACACGGCGTGTTCGACGAGATCCGCTGACCACGGAGCGCCACCAACCTTGCGGCGCATTTCGATGTATTCGATGGGGTTAGCGACTCGATCCTGGTTGATATTGGCGAGTTCCCACAGAGACTCTTCCAGGAGGTTCTTGGTACTCTCGAAGAATCGAAGTCGCCAGTCCACAGATTTAGTAAATGCGGTGCGAGACCACAGGTCGGCCAAGCCGCACTCCACGGGGTTGGTAGGTACTGGGGGGGTTTCAGTGGGGTAAATTGGCATGAACATTGGTAATCTGCCGAGATACTCCTTCGCCCCAGCCATGTCTTGGGTACGCTTATAGATTTCAAGGAAGTGATCGTCGAAGAAGAACACCCAAACATACCAGTCGGTCACTAGGTCAAGCTCCGTTCCTGGTGCATCTGGATGGGTATACGAGCAAAGCAAGGCGTAGTCGTGAGCATCGAATGTGCGCTCGTCCCAGATAACCGAGCTTTCCGCTTCCTCTTTTGAGCCAAGTATCCCCATCTGGTAAGCCCAGGCTTTGGAATGCGATCGCGCCGCTTCCAGGTTTGGATTCAGCCGCGCGGGCCAAGGCATGTAAAATTCTGGCAGTTCAAAGGGTTGCATGATCTGCGCGTAACCTCCTCTGGAGTCTTCTTGCTGTCTTCATTTCGTGGCTGAGATTGGCAATTGATGAGCATCTTTACCAATCGCGCTACGTCCCCACGTGTAGTTTTTTGGTGGTGGCTCGTATCAAGGGAATAATTTGAAGAAAAATTCAGAATTCAGGAGCAAAGCCAAAGACACTCCACCTTTGGTCAGAATCAATCTGTAGGCGATTCAAACCCGCGACTGATAGCGTCTCGTAAAGAGCGTATTGAAGACCACCAAATCGTAGACTTGGTGGGAGTGCAAAAACGCCTGTTATTTATTTATTCGCCAGTCGTACA